>WESA01000009.1 GCA_009768935.1 Rectinema subterraneum | reverse complement strand
GTCCAGCGCTTCCGCTGCCAAGCCTGCGGCAAGTACTTCTCTACCCAGACCTTCAGCCTCGATTACTTCGCCAAGCGCAGACTCTCCTATCCCCAGATCGAAACCCTGCTCAGCTCTTCCATGAGCATTCGCGCACTCTCACGATTCTTCTCTGCTTCGTGCGGCACCATCCAGAACCGTATCGACCGACTCGCCCGTCAAGCCATCGCACTCCAGAGCCTGCTCCGTCCCCATGCCAATCCCTATGAATCCGTCTGCATCGATGGCTTTGTCTCCTTCGATGTCTCTCAGTACTTCCCCAACAACATCACCCTCGCCGTCACCGCCGATTCTCAATTCTTCCTTGCCGCTACCCATGCCACCCTGCGCCGTTCCGGCAACACCACCGAGGCTCAAAAGCAACGAATGTCCCTGCTCTATCGTGCGTGTACCTTTGAGCCTCGGAGCATCGAACGCTCATTCCGGGAGCTCCTCGATCGCCTTGCCCAGGAACGCATGCCCCAGCTTTGGCAGCCTCTCATCCTCATCACCGACGAAAAAAAGGAATATCGCAGAGCGCTGTATAGCCATCCGCTCTTTCGCTTTCAGAATGCAGACCATCGACTGGTGCATCTGACCGTGCACTCCACCGAACCGCGCACCTGGTACAATCCCCTCTTCAGCGCCAACTACATGGATCGCGAGCTCAGAAAGGATCAAGCAGCCCATAGGCGTGAAACCGCCTGCTTTTCCCGCAATGTCGCCAATATGCTCAATCGGTTCTGCGTCTACATGGCCTGGCACAACTACGCAAAGCCCTTCCGGATCAAAGCGAACCGAAAGGCGCGTATGACCCATGCAGAAGCTGCAGGCATACCTCGCAAGCTTGTGGCCACGGGGCGCTCATGGATGTTCCGTGAACGGGCATTCGTAAGTAGGCTCTCGCTCGATCTGCTGGATCAGAAGCTCTGGAAGCGCGCATTCTCGACCCCTCTCAAAACCTCTGCGGAGTATCTGCCTCGCTATGCGCTTGCGTGAGTTTTCTCCTACCTGCCTTCTGCAAGGTTCGTAACACTATGCAAGTGCTGCGCTTGCAAGAACAAGGCCGAGAATAAGGAGCCACTCTAGCTTTTTTCGGGAGTAAGTGACGTCTGCTGGCAGGGGCGCGAATGGATTGCTATCGATCGGGATGCCGCTCTGGAGGGCCAGCCCCTTGATGTTCAAAAGGTGGATGACGGGGATGCCGCGGGAAAGGTAATATCCGACGAGGCCGCCGAGCTTGGACTGGCGGCCTACGGAGGGCAGAATAAGTCCTGGCTTAAGCTTGAGCGAATCAGTATCGCCGCCGAAATTGACATCAGCACCACCAATATTCACAAATGCCTTGATCGGGCCGGCTTGTTGATAGGTGCGCAGATGGAGCGCAATCGATTCCTCGAGATTATTGCCCTTTATGAAAGGAACCTGAAGGCGCGCGGCAATATCGTGCGCATAGCGGGCAAGCTCGTCGCTCGGTTCGAGCCGATAGAGCGATGAAATACCCTGGTCAGCATCACTGCCGGGTGAAATTGCGGCCGGCATGAAAGGCCAGATGCCGGCATCCCTGCATGCAGCTACCATTTCTGCGTTGCTCAAGCCCTCTATATTCGCTCCATACTCCGAAGCACCGATAGACGTAATGATCACGGGCTCAACGCCCGTTTCTGCGCATGCCGAGAGCACAGCGAGCAGAATGCCAGGGAAAGACCCCGAAGAGCCGACCGCGATTCTGTCGCCCGGCCTCAGCCCCAGCTCGTAGAAATAGCGCACCACAAGCGCTGCAAATGCTGTGGTTGTGGTCGTGCGCTTTGCAACGATATCTCCGACAGTCGTAGTCAGGAAGCTCGATTCGGCCCCGATAAGGCCTGTTCGGTAGGGATCGAGGTTTGGATCTATGGCGATGCCCAAGGCAACCCTGCGGGCTGCAATTGCAGCTTCGGCACGCGTCATGCGATCTGCAGCGCCCTGCATTCGGCTAAAGGCTGGATGCTCCACCTGCTTCGAGAAGACTTCAGCTAGCACGAGCGAAGCGGCAAGAATAGAAACCACAAGGCCGACGCGCCACATTGTCTGCCGTTCTTTCATCATGCGCTGCTCATCCCTAACAACTCAATGTGCTATCAAAAGCAGCACAGCCCGCGTCGCCAGTGTGACAGCAAGGCTCGCAAGCAAGGTCTTAGCCGGCCCTTGCTTCCATGTGTCATTCGCGATCAACCCTGGCACCACATAGCCAATCGCCCGCAAGTCCGAACCGCTGGGAGGAAGCATGCCAGTCATCATATCCAGAAGCGCCCCCGCACAAATTCCCGCGAGAATAAATGCCATAAAACGCCGGCGCCCAAACAGAATCGTCACGCGGGCAAGCAGCTTTACAGCGAGAAAGGCCAACGCCGCTGCCGCATAGGTCATCACAATCCGCAACGGCTGGTCGACATAGAGCGCGAGGTACCCTGGTACTACAAGTCCGCCTGTGAGCCAGCCGGTAAGCTCACTGAAAACGAATCCCAAGACTATCGAGATGATGATTGATGTGCCTGCCATCAGGTTCGCTCCCTTCTTGCAGCTTGTTTTTCCGCCTTCGCCTCTTTGGCCGCCCTTGCCGCCGACGCCCCTGCAGCAGCTCTTGCCGCCATCGCCGAAAATCCTTCCGTCAGCGCCATGCCAGCTCCTTTGATATTGCCCGTCAGCAAAATACCAATTCGGGCTGCTTTTTGGGCTGCTTGCGCAGGCACGTGAGCAGTCGCTTGCGGAGGCACGTGAGCAGTCGCTTGCGGAGCTGCTTGCGGGACGTGGCTTTCAATCTGCGCAAAAAGATATTCCGGATCTGCGCTGTCCAGCACAAGAAATGGAAGAGCAAGGCCGCTTTTTGCGATGCGCCTTTTGGTAAGTGCACGGGGAGCTCCAATAACACATACGAGATCGGCCCCGATCGGGCGAACAAGCGACAGCACCTGGTCCAAGCGCCACGGCCGATCTTCGCGATGGTTGTACACAAGCACCTTCACATCGATTTGGTGCGCCGCCACATCGAAGTGGCTTTCTGCACTGTGCCAGAGCGCTAGCGTCGACTCAGCGTCGTTGGCGGCAAATCCATTGATGATGCGAAAGGTTTTCCCTTTCCACTCCAGGTCGAGAGTTGGCCACACGCCAGGATCAGGCGCTGCATCGAGCATACCCTGCAGTGCAATTTCGCGCGGTACACCGCACGCTGCGCATGCCGCCAGTGCCAATGCCAGATTCTCTGCAAACATTGGATATGCAAAACGAGCGCAATAGCCTTCGATTTCCGGCCCCGGAGCAACAGTCTCCAGCGCCGCCCCGCGTTCAGTAGCCCGCTTGCGAATAATAGCCAGCAATTCGGGCTCCTTCGGAATTCCGACGAACAGCTTGCCATTCCGGGGAATGGTCAGAGACAAACATCCAGCTATCGATGCAAGGTTTTGCCCCATGGTGTCTTCGTGGTCCAGCCGGACATTGGTAATAATGCCTATCGTTGATTGAGAGAGCGCATTTTCAACTACAGAAAGGGTGTCGGGACGGATTGCCATGCACTCGGCGACCATAGCCTGAGCGCGCGCTTTCTGCGCCATGTGTGCAAACCAGGCATGCTCCATGATGGTCGCCTGGCCTTTTCGATGGATTGGTTGCTCGCTGCCATCGGGCAAAACAAGGCGCGCCGCAGAACCCGTTGTTTTCGCAATTGTAGTGATCCCGCCCGCTCGAAGCCCAGCTGCAATAAGCCGCGTGACTGTCGATTTGCCGCGTGTGCCATTAACGAGAATGCGATGCAGCACGCATGACAAATCGTGCTCAACGGCACGCCGTTCTATAATGCCAGCAACTGCAAGGCTCCCAAAGGCCGCAGCAGCAGCAATCGCTTGGATCAATCGCGTAATCTCCTCAAGTCAGACACTCATTCTATAATTCGGCCAGCGGAGGGTAAAGTCAGGATGGATAGGGCACTGCAACAATAAAGAGCCTTTGCCCAGCCTGAACCTTGGGCGGCGTGCATACAAGCGGATTTCCGCTTATCATCTCGATCCAGCCCGAGGTATTTTTTAATGAATGATAGGTACAGCGTTCTTCATGGGGGCTTTTGAGGCGATCTTCAAAGCGCGCCCTAAAGCCAGCACCAAAGCAGTCTTCAATATAATAGCTTACAAACCATCGGCGATGCTCAACACGGTGAGGCAGGCTCAGTACAAGCTGGTCCTGAGCTCCTTCGAGTCCTGCACCTGCAACAGGCCGCACGGTCTGTTTCGCGGTCCAGCCATCGCTTTCGTTCGATTCTGTGCTATCTGCTCGTATAATAATGAGATCCCGCTCTCTACTAGAAAAAAATGCTACCCCATGTCTGATCGCCCACGACGGGGCATGGAGAACTTGGCAATCATTTTTTGCAAGTGCGCTCGTTCGCGCGGTCTCGAATATCCATGAAGGCATGCGTAGATCATTGCATTTTCCTAGGGCAAGAAAGCTATCGAGCACGTCGTCTGGCGAAATAACTGGAACAATGTTATTTGGAGGCATATTCACGAGCCCCTTGGTTTGCATGCATAACAGTCCAGCCTCATATAGTCCAGCTCCACATAACTCAGCCTCAAGGCGCAGCCCCAGATAATGGAGCCTTAAGCCAAGCCTCCACTTCCAAGACAGAAGCAGGCAGCCCTTCGATATTAACTGAAATACCCAGGGATACTCCCGCGTTGGCCATGAGCGCTTGCACAGCCCATAAATGTGCGTAGACTCTTTCGGCCAGCGGCGACTTGGCGTTATTGAACTGGTCAACTGCCGGATCGTCCGATGGCTGCGCAGGATTGAATGTCTCGACCAGGAATGCGTGGATGCCGAGTTTCCCCCATTCCCAATGCGAGTAGCCTGCAAATTCGGGCTTGGATTCTTCGAGCCTGAACGATTTGCCTGCTGTCTCTTCCAAATCGAGAACAGCAAGCGCTGCTTCATCCAGAGACTCAGGGCGAGTTACAATCGAATAGCCAAGATTGGAGCCTGCGCTTGCCTCATGCAAATCGATGGCGATGGAAATGTTCTCTTTTTTGAGCAACGAGGTTATGGCAAAGGCCAGGCGTGCAGTCATTGAGCTATCGGTTGAGCCCGGATATTCGCGGTTAAGGTTGCGCATTTCCTGCCCAGCTAGAGCTGGAAAACCTGCGGGGGCCGCGGGAGGCGAAAATAAGGGTGGATCAGACACAGTTTCATACGCGAGGTTCGAAAGCCGCGCGCCATAGCGGAAGGTTCTCGAGATACCGGGGATTGCCTGCAATATTCGCGGCGACTGGGGATTCTGCAACGACCATGTTGCCCCTGCAGCATTGGCCCGCGGCATCACAAAAAGCTTCGCCCCATGCACCCTGCCTTTTTCTATGAGCCAATATGCTGCCAGAATGCCGGCTATTTCGTTTTCATGAGTCCCTGCACAGACAAAAAGAGCGGGTTGTAATAGTTCGCCTTCGGTATGATTTGCCCCTTCCGGATGAAGAACACCATCCGCCTGCCCTGCTTCATCTGCGAACTCGAACACAGGCGTATCAAACGCAGTTCCTGCAAGGCCGGAATCGAGGTCGGAAAGCAGGAAAATTCGCGCTACTCCCGGCCCAGGTCGAACTTCTAAAAGAACAATGGAAAGCCCAATTGCGGGTTGCTCCCTCTTCTGCGAACCCTGCTGGCCAAACGCCTGCGCTATGCACAGGACAAAAAGAGCCGCAACAGCCAGAGCAACCGCCAGGCCTCGCTTATTATAATTCACTTTGCCATCAAGCCCTTGAGCACATTGCCCGCCTCTGCAATGCTTGGCACCATAACAAGAGGAACCTTCTCTTTTGCACACAAATCAGTAAAGAATCCGTCGTTATTGCCGCCTTCGACAACTATTGCCACATCTGCATGCGGCACACAGAGCGCAATAATAGCATTCGACGATTCGCCTCGCCTGGCTGTACCGCCTGTATGCATAGCAATTATCCGCATGTGCTCGCTCTTTGCCAGAGCCAGCACAGCTTTGACGCGCTCCGTCTCCTGCTCTATGGAAAGCCCCGCCGCGCCGAGCCCTTTGTTCGATGCACCCAGAACGAGCACAAGGGTCTTTGCACCGCTCACTGCCTGCGGCTTTGCAGCAATATCATAGCCAAAATTCAACTTGAGCCGCGTATTAACAAGAACCTTGACAATTGCCGCATCTGAAGTCTGCCCAGCCGAAGTGATAAATCCGGGAGCTTCAAAAATGCCCGCCAATTGCGGAGGAATAAGCGCTGCAGTCTGCGCGCTCGTGCTTCCAAAACCCAAAACAAACAACAGAGTCAATATAAAATACACTGTACGTTTCATTCTGATGATCCTTTTTCCGCAGCAATTCCGGCATAAAACAGGGCACGCACCTCGCTGCGGCACGTGCACCTGCATATTCTTCCGCTATTCAGCTCTAGAATCCGAACACCGCTCCATCGCGGCGCGGATCGGCGCCACCATGCATGATGCCTGTCTCAAGATCGACCACAATTGCCTGAGCTCCACCAAAGAAAAGATCGAAATCAGGGTATTCCTTTATGCTATACCCAATAGACTTGAGCCAATCCTGAGTTTCTTTCGGAACTCGTGCCTCGATAGAAAGATTTTTTTCGGTATCTCTTGCATAGAAGCGCGGAGATTCAATTGCTTCTTGCACTCCCATGTGGTAATCGAGCAAATTCACCGCAAGGATCACCATTGTGGAGATGATGCGCCCAGCTCCTGGCGTTCCCATTGTCACAAAAGGCCTGCCATCTTGTGCAATAATAGTCGGCGCTATGGTCGTCCGCATACGCTTACCCGGCGCATAAGAATTAGGCCCTTTCGAAGACCAGTTCTGCATTTCGTTGTTGAGAATAATACCAGTTCCTGGCACTGCCACGCAGGCACCCCAGAAACTGGAAATCGTCTGCGTAAGAGCAACCATATTGCCATTTTTATCCACTACGGATAAATGCGTAGTCGATGGGTGCTCGGGCGGCGTGCCAGCTTTGACAGCTGGCGTCATTTTTGCAGGATCGATTTCTTTGACACGCTGACGCGCATATTCCTTGTCGAGCAATCCCGCAACCGGCACCTTTGTATAGGCAGGGTCGCCGATAAACGCAGAGTTATCTGCAAAGCCGCGCTTCATCGCCTCGGCCATGAGGTGCACATTGCGCGGCGACAAAGGCTGCTCTGACGCTAGATCGAAATTTTCGAGAATATTGAGCATTTCGATAACCGACAGCCCACCAACAGGGGGAGGCGCTGAAATGATTTCATACCCGCGATATGTGCCACGCACAGGCTCGCGCTCGATTGCCGTATACGCAGCCAAATCTGCTTTTGTGATATAGCCGCCATTTTTAGCCATATCCTCAGCAATCGCATCGGCTATTTCTCCTTTATAGAACACATCGGGGCCGCCAGCAGCTATCTTTTCAAGCGTTGTGGCCAGATCAGGATTCCTGATTATTTGACCGGCTTCGAGGGGCAGGCCCTCGGGAGCAAGAATGGCTAGCAGCGCATCATTTTTCGAGATTGGATCGAAACGGTCCTTGATTGTAGATGCAAGAGTGTCGCTCACAATAAAGCCATTGCGGGCATAGCGGATTGCGGGGGCCATTACCTGGGCAAGACTCATCGTGCCATATTTTTCGAGCGCAAGGCAGAGACCTGCGACCGTCCCTGGCACAGCAACAGAGACATGCCCGTCCGGTGGGAATTTGACCTTGGACATATCAGCCAGCGGCGCCATGGAGCGATAGTCGATCGATGTAGTCACTTTCTTGTCGGCCAGATAGATTACCATCATTCCTTCCCCGCCCAGGCCGGTCGCATTCGGCTCGACAACGCCGAGGGCAAATGCGCTTGCCACAGCAGCATCGACTGCGTTGCCGCCAGCCATGAGAATCTCGAGCCCTGCAGCCGATGCAAGCGGCTGCGCCGAGGCGACCATGCCGTTGCGTGCTGTTACCTCTGGCTTTATGGTATCAGCTGCAAAAACTGAAGGCGAAAGTACAAAAAACAATAGCCCGATTGCCAGAAGAATCTTCGAAAAGCCTCCTAGCCATCGATGCTGATTGCCAGTACTTTCCCGTTCACCATGCATTTTGGTTTTCATCATGCAACCTCCTGTCATTGGTATTTTCAGTATTTCTTTCATTTTAGAAACGAGCCGACCCCTTGTCTGGCGATATTCTCCCATTCAGACCATCTCGTAAAGGTCGCTTTTTTGCCTTCTGGTGCATCAGCGTTCCATGCATCGAGAATAGCTTGTATGCTCGCCAAATGGGTTGCCACACGAACAGAGAGTGGATATGCAGAATCTTCAGCTGGGTCGGCGCTATCCAGCGATTGGGCAGGATTCGGCGTCTCTATAAGGAATGCGCATGCCTGCGTTTCATCTCCCCACTCGCGATGAGAAAGGCCGTAGAAGCTCTCACTTGATGGCTCCAGCTTCATTTTTATTCCTTCCAGTTCAAGGCTGAGCACCGCCATCGCGCCCATATCCAGATTTTTCGGATTGGCAACAATCATGTTTGCCAACCTCGATTCAGGCCCAGCTTCATGCAAATCGAAAGCCACATCGACATGTTCCTGCTTCAGAAGCTGCATGACTGCCCATGCGAGGCGCTCTGTCAAAGTTCCATCGGGCTTTCCCGGATAAACCCGATTGAGATTGCGCGATTCCTGCCCTTCGAGGCGCTCGTTGCTCTTGGGATGAATGTACTGCTCCGGATCTGGAGTGCCCTGATGAACTCTGTTGGTATAGCGTGCTCCATATTTGAAAAAGCGCGTACCAGAAGGCGTTCGGATAGCAATCCAAGCGGGCAATTGAGTACTCTCGGTCCATGTCGATGCTGAATTGTTGAGATTCGGAATAATCAGGAGCCTTCCTGTTTGTGGTACTGCCGATTCAACAAGAAGCACCGCAGTCAAAATACCTGCGATTTCATTTGCATGAGTACCGCCGGCAACAAATACTGTTGCGCCCGGTTTTCCGCTGTCGAGAATAAAAACTCGTGTATCAGCAGGTGTCCCCGCCAGTGGCGAAAACCACTCGGAAAGCCATGCAATCTTTGTGACGGCGGGATCTGGCCGGACATCATGCAGAATTGTCGATGCGCCTTGCGCTGGAAGACCTGCTGCGGCTACCAGCAGCAAAACAACCATAACCAGCGCTTTCGAATACCTTTTCCTCATCGGATAGCTTCCTCCTGCTGTCAGGTTGTACTGTAGCGCCCTCTTTCGCAGGACGCAAGACAAAATGCCCGAATTTCGCACTATCAAATACTTGCAAAGCGCCTCCTGAATTTCATGCAATGATCAACCGCCGAGGTTTAGCCACTTGCCATATAGATATGTTTATATTAATATATTTTTATACATCAATATTCAGGAGCTTGTTATGGCCAGATATGTAATCGTTGGCGGAGTTGCTGGCGGCGCCTCGACCGCTGCTAGGCTTCGCCGTATGGACGAGCGTGCAGAAATTGTCATGTTTGAACGCGGCTCGCATATAAGTTATGCAAATTGCGGTCTGCCTTATTATGCTGGCGAAACGATAAAGGAGCGCGAGCGGCTTTTTGTCATGACGCCGGAAAAATTCAAGGCTTGGCTTAATGTCGATGTGCGTGTGCGCACCGAGGTTGAGGCAATTGATCGCGGTGCTAAATCCGTTCGTGTTCGCGAGCTCGATAGTGGCCGCGAATATTCGCTCACCTATGATGCGCTCGTGCTCTCGCCAGGAAGCGAGCCGATCCGTCCGCCACTGCCAGGCATTGATGATCCGCGAATTTTCACGCTTCGGTCCGTAAGCGATATCGACCAGATCAAAAGCTTTATCGACGAACATAGGCCGGAGCGGACGATTGTTGTCGGAGGTGGCTTCATTGGCCTTGAGATGGCAGAAAACCTCCATACACGTGGCTCTTTTGTCACCATTGTCGAAGCGCTCGATCAGGTTATGAATCCTCTCGATTTCGAAATGGCTGCCATTGTTCACCAGCACCTCAAGCAGAAAAATGTCGAGCTCTATCTCAGCTCCGCGGTTGCACGCTTCGAAAAGGCTGGCTCGCGCGCTGTCGTTGTGCTTGCCGATAGCACACGGCTCGATGCCGACATGGTTGTGCTTTCCATCGGTGTACGGCCTGAGACAGCCTTTGCAAAACAGGCTGGCATCGAGACCGCTCCGAACGGAGCTATTCTTGTCAACGAAAACCTTCAGACGAATGACCCTTCAATCTATGCTCTCGGCGATGCCATTGCATTCCCGCACCCCATTCTTGGCATGGCCATGCCGATTCCTCTTGCAGGCCCTGCCAACAAACAGGCGCGCATCGTAGCGGACAATATCGTCAAAGGCGCAGGAACGCGCAGATGGAGCGGCGCAATCGGCACATCGATTGCCAAAGTTTTCGATATCACCGCTGCAGCAGCGGGCGTCGCTGAAAAGCTTCTCAAAAAGAATAATATCCCTTGCATGTCGATAATCACGCATGGATCCAGCCACGCAAGTTACTATCCCGGAGCCCAGCCGCTCACCATCAAGACAGTTTTTGCTCCGGATGGAACCTTGCTCGGTGCACAAGTAGTCGGCTACGACGGAGTCGACAAGCGCATCGATCTAATTGCTGACTATATTCGCCGCAAGGCAAAAGTGACTGAGCTGGGCGAGATTGAGCACGCCTATGCGCCGCCATTCTCCAGCGCAAAGGATCCGGTCAATATCGCAGGCATGACCGCCGAAAATGTGCTCACGCGCTTGAGCCGCCATGCGGCCTGGTCAGAAGTCGCGGTTCTGAAAGGAAATGGAGCTTATATTCTCGATGTGCGCACGGAAGAGGAATTCCAGCTTGGCGCAATTCCGGGCGCTGTGAACATTCCGCTCGACAATCTTCGCACAAGGCTTTCCGAAGTGCCCCGCGACCGCGCAGTCCTTGTCTATTGCGGCGTCGGACTTCGCGGTTACCTTGCGGAGCGCATTATGCGCCAGAACGGCTGGACTGAAGTATTTAACCTTTCGGGCGGTTACAAAACATGGGAGCTGGCCAGCGAGCCTCAGTCTCATAAAGGCGTCTACAAGCCAGGCCTCGCCGCGATTCAGTCTGCAAGCGCGAAAGGCGCCCAGGAACTTTTGCATACAACATTTGCCGAAGGCTCGGGGATGCCAGAGTCTATAGCTGCCAAACGCCAGGCTATTGTCCAGATCGATGCATGTGGTTTGCAGTGCCCGGGCCCCATCATGCGCCTCAAAACCGAAATCGACCGCCTCCCTGAGGGCGGGCGTGTCGTTATCAGCGCAACCGACCCTGGATTTGTCCGCGACGCGGCTTCCTGGTGCAATGTCACTGGAAACCTCCTTATTTCCATGGAGGAATCCAAGGGTGTCTATACTGCGATGATAGAAAAAGCTGTCAAGCAATCAGCCATGGCAGCCGCGACCGGCATGGCCGCATCACAGGGTGGTGCGCCGATCGTGCAATATTCGCCCAAAGGCGCCAGCATCATTGTCTTCTCCAATGATTTTGACAGGGCACTCGCAAGCTTTGTCCTCGCAAATGGTGCAGCGGCAGCGGGCAAAGATGTCACCATGTTCTTCACTTTCTGGGGACTCTCGGTGATCCGCAAGCCCGATGCGCCTCGCGTTGCCAAGGACTTTATGGGCAAGATGTTCGGTATGATGCTGCCAAAGCATGCTGGAGTTCTGTCCCTCTCTAAAATGAATTTTGGCGGCTTAGGCCAGCTCATGATGAAAGCACGCATGAAAGCCAAGCGCGTCGACATGCTCGAATCCATGATCGCGCAGGCGAGACAAGCCGGCGTGCGCCTCGTTGCGTGCCAGATGTCCATGGACATTATGGGCGTCAAGCGTGAGGAACTTATGGAAGGAGTAGAAATCGGCGGCGTTGCCACCTACATGGATGCGGCTTCGCAATCCGGTGTCAATCTATTTATTTAGCAAGCCCGAATATCGAGAGGAAAAAATTAAACGGCTCCCAAATAAAAAGCCATCCATTTCCACGGGTGGCTTTTTGTTTGCGCACTCGTCTACTTCGCCTTGCCCTGATTCGCGACCGCTTCTGCTGCAGCCTTGACTGCTTCTTCATCACCCAGATAATAATGCCGCGCAGGCGTAAGCATATCGTCAAGTTCATAGACGAGCGGAATTCCTGTCGGGATATTGAGATCTGCGATATCCTCGTCGCTGATGCGGTCAAGATATTTCACCAGCGCTCGAAGCGAATTGCCGTGCGCGACAATGATGACACGCGCGCCTTTTTGTACATCGCCCGATATTTCGTTATGCCACAATGGCATAAATCGTGCAATGGTGTCCTTGAGGCTTTCAGCCCGCGGCAGCTCTGAAGGATCGAGCCCTGCATAGCGTCTGTCCTTCCCCGGAAAACGCGGATCGTCGAGCGCAAGTTCGGGCGGCCGGATATCGTAGCTGCGGCGCCATACATGCACTTGCTCCTCGCCGTATTTTTTGGCTGTTTCTGCTTTGTTGAGGCCCTGGAGCGCCCCATAGTGCCGCTCGTTGAGGCGCCATTCTTTTCGCACCGGGATCCACTGCATGTCCAGCTCATCCAGGATGAAATTGAGCGTGCGGATGGAGCGTTTCAGCACCGATGTGTAGGCGATATCGAATTGAAAACCCGCATTTTTCAATGCCTTGCCGCTCTCCTTCGCTTCGCTGACTCCTTTGTCGGTCAGGTCCACATCTGTCCAGCCGGTAAAGCGGTTCTCTTTGTTCCATTCGCTTTCGCCATGGCGAACAAGCACGAGTGTATGCATGACTATTTCCCTCGAAATAGAGCGCAGGGGGCAGCTCAGGCCCCCAAATTTGCAGCACTATTTCATGCTCATTACGGCGTTGGCGGCACCTGCTCCACTTCCATCGGCTGCGCAGGCCCAATGCTCTGGAAGCTCGTCTCGCCGGCTGGCGGGCCAGATTCCTGGGCTTCCTGGATCTGCTCGGCCATGGTGAATGGCTCGATCCAGGGCTCGACGCCAGCTATCAGTTTAGGCACCGAAATAATCATCACATCGCTCCACAAGGGCACTTTGAACTCTTTTTCGATGGTTTTGTTGTCATCGAAAATGGTCACCTTGATTTTGTGCGTTTGCCCCTGAACCATGGCTTTGTCGCGGTCACCCGGATAATATTCCGATGATTCCTGGCGGTCTATTGCCACTTCCATGCCATTGATCGCGCTGTAGGAACCGTCAGCGGCATCCTTGTTGTCGATGAGGATGGTATGCCGCCTTCCTGTCATGATCATGAGCACCATGAGCAATACATAGATAACGAGCAGACCGCCGCGAATCGCGAGGCGACGGGTTTTTGTGGTGCCGTTCATGCCTGCCCTCCGTTCCCTGCCGCGCCATTCGCGCCATTTTTGACCGCGCTGACTTTTGTTGAGCCGTTCGTTCCTCCGCGCAAGCCAAGGCGGGCATCCGCTGCCGCTTTTCTCGTCCTCCATGCATAGAGCACAAGCGAGAGCGCAATGACGCCATACCCGATAAACTGGCGGAAATACTCGCCGATCATCGCCGAACCGAACAGCTTTTGCCCCGCAAGCGGCGACACGACAAACATCGAATGCAAGAGCGTGACGCCAATAAACACGTTCGCGATGCTCGCATGCGTAACTGACGCGCCTCCAACCAGAATCGCTGCAACCGCAAAGAATCCAGTCTGGTCATGCGCATTGTAGGTTGCCAGGTTGCCCATATTCTGAAGGAATATTATCTGCCCTGCACACGCCAGCACGGTCGAAATGATAATCGCAATAATGCGGGTCTTTTCGACAGGAATACCAGCAGCTTCCGCCACTACCATATCCTGCCCGACTGCACGCATATCCTGCCCGAGCTTCGTTTTCTTGAACCACACGATGAAAATGCACAGCAGCGCAATGATGATGAAGGTCACAACCGGAACCGCGTAGCCGCCCACTCGCAGAACAAGAATATTGTCAAGCGACTGCCGCACCGATTCGAGGTTGAGGGTGTTGCGTATTCCGTACCCGCGCGACAGCACGATCGCCCGGTTGCCCATCGGAATGACCGAACCCAGCATATACATGACAAAGAATTGGTAAATACCATTGATAAAGAACGCGAGGATGTAGCCTGTCACCATCTCGCGGCCCTTGGCCCTATTCATGACAAGCCCGCATATCCACCCCAAGAACACCGAGATAGGCAGCCCAACCAGCAGGGCAAACAGAAGCCCATGCCAGTTCGAAATACCGAAATTCACCGCAAATATAAGGCCAACCTGCCCTGCCATCGCTCCAAGCGTCATGCCGAAGTTCAAGCCCATGCCTGCGTAAATCGGCAACAGCAGCGCGAGCACAAGGAACGAATTCCGCCCCAGCCTTGTGATAATCTCCTGAAGGATGTATTTGATCGAAAGCCCTGACGGCGGAATCGCCGCCACCGTGATCATCACAAAAATGATAACGACCGCATACTGCGAAAAGAATTTGACGAATTTTTTCTGTGCGCTCATTTTGACACCTTTATCTTGCGCGTGAGCGCGTAGAGAATCATACCGTTCGAGACGATAATCCGTATGACTTCCGACATGTCGGTCTGCAAGAGTGAATTGATCACCGAGGGCGTCATAGTCAAGAGCCCCTGGAACAGAATTGTTCCAACCAGCACGTTCACCATGCTCGCCTTGTTGATGCTCGCCCCGCCTATCAGAATCGCTGCGACCGCGGGGAAGACCATCGGGCTTGGCGCCGTGTACAGCTGAATGAACCCGAAACTCTGCTCGTAGACGATAATGCCAACCGCCCCGAGGAAGGTCGATATGATAATGGAAATCGTCCGCATTTTATCGACATCGACACCTGAAGCACGCGCAAAATCCGGATTGGAACCGACCGCCGTCATCGCAGTGCCCGTCTTGCTACGCAAGAATAGCCACATCAAAAAGGCAAACAGCCCGACAAACAGCAGAAGCCCCGTCGGAAAGACAAAGAATTGGCCTATCCGTATCGCGAGGAAATTGTTCAGTATCTTGAGCCAATACCCTTCCACCGTGATCGTGGTGCGCAAGCCCTTGCCGGCATATCCCCACACCATTGTCGGATTATTGTAGGGCAGTATCAGCCACATGATGCACATGAACATGATGAAGGAGAACCCGACATACATGGCGATCGTCATCTCCTCGCCCTTTACCTTGTTCAAAAGCTTGGCGTAGAACCATCCAAGCACAAGCGCGAAGGGCGCGGCGAGCGCAATAGCTCCCAAAAATCCCAAAATGCCATGCAACTGGAACTGCAAAGAGAGCGTCGCCCCCAAAAGCCCCGACACAATCCCGAGCGCGAGCCCGAAGTTCAGCCCGCAGCCCGACTGGATCATCGGCACCATCGCCAGCACCATAATCGCATTCTGCCCGAAGCGGTTCAGCACGTCGGAAATCGACGCATCCAGTCGCACGCGGACAAATGGCGCCATAATGAAAAGGAATATCAAAAAGAAGAAAATGATGATGCGCGGCCAGCCGAAATCCTCGATGAATGTCTTGAGATTACGCATTGACGGCCTCCATGGCTGCGCCTGACATGAGCAGGCCGAATTCTGAAATATCCGCCGTCGGCGGCAGAATACCCGCGATCCTGCCCTCATCGACGATCGCAATGCGGTCGCAGATCGAGCGCAGCTCCTCGAGCTCACTCGAAACCATCACGATGGTCGTGCCGAAGTCGCGGTTATAGTGATGCAGCGTATCAAGGACGAGTTTTTTAGCGCCTACATCGATACCCCGCGTCGGCTCCGAGACGAAAAGAAGGCTCGGCTTTATCGCAAATGCTTTTGCGAGGCAGATTTTTTGCTGGTTGCCTCCCGAAAGCTCCTTGGCTTTTTGTTTTGTGCTTGTGCATTTGATATCCAGAAGGCTGACGTATTCCTTGCAGAGATCCTCCATCGCACGCTCGTCGCGCTGTGAAAAGAGGCCGCCCAGCACTTTTTTAAGGTACTGCCTGTGCACCTGCATCGCCGTAAAAGCGATATTCCATTCAAGGCTCTCGTCGAGAAGCAGTCCTACTCCACGCCTGTCTTCCGAAACAAAGCCCATGCCCATCGCGAGCGCCTTTGCCGGCGCGTTAAGCGGCACTGTATTTCCCTCAAGAATTACCTCGCCGCCTGCAGGAAAGAGGCCCATAATGCCATTGGGGATACCGAGCTTGCCCTGTCCCGCAAGCCCACCAATGCCGAAAATTTCGCCTTTATGGACATCGAACGAAACATCGCGAACCGTTTCGCCCGGCATATCGACCCACAAGTGGTGAACCTTGAGCGCAATATCCGAAAATTTCCTGCCTTCCGAACGCGCGCCAGTTTCGCCCAGCGAACGGCCAACCATCCACGATGCAATATCGCGCATGCTGACATGTTCGTTCGGCGTATCCTTGACCACATGGCCATCGCGCAGCACCACAATGCGATTTGCAATAGCCAGCACTTCCTGAAGCCTGTGGGATATGAAAATAATCGCGATGCCTTCCGATGCGAGGCGCTTCAGGGTCTGCAAGAGCACCTCTGCCTCTGATTCGGTGAGCACCGCCGTAGGTTCGTCGAGTATAAGAATGCGCGTCTGCTCCCTGTCTATCTCGCGGGCGATTTCAGTGAATTGCTTGTGACCAACCGGCATTTCCGATACCAGCATGTCCGGGTCGAGCTCGATGCCCAGTTTGCCGATGGCCTTTTCCGCACGCTCGCGCATTTTGTCGCGCAAAAGAATGCTCATTCGATCGCCGAACACATCGTTGAGGATGCTGGGGCGCATCGATTCACGGTTGAGGACGATATTTTCGGTTGTCGTAAAGCCAGGGATAAGACTGAATTCCTGGTGCACCATGCCAAGGCCCGCGTCCAACGCATCGAAGGGACTGGAAAAATGAACTTCTGAGCCCCCGATTATCACGCTGCCCTGGAAACCACCAGTTTCGGCTATGACCGGCATGCCGAATAAAATACGCATGAGTGTGGTTTTGCCCGCTCCATTCTCTCCGACAAGGCCTAAAATCTCGCCTTCGCGAAGATCGAAGCTCACATCATGCAAAACGACGTTTCCGTAGAAATCCTTGGAAACATGCTGAATGGAAAGAAGAGGGCTTCCGTTCGCCATAAGTGTTCCATATTATTGACGGATTTGCGAAAAAATGGCCCGTATCCCGACAACGCCTGAATACGGGCCGGAATGTTGCCGGCTGGTTCAGCCGGTTTTGTTCTGCTCATCGAAAGCCGCGCGATCACACGCGGCCAGCAATCATCAGTTGTGCATCTTGATGGTGTAGTACTTCTCGGGCACCTTCTGCTGCGTGGTCGGCAAGAATCCCTTTCCGAACACATAGGTATCCATGTAGATAAGGATCTGGTTCTTTGCGCGTACACCAGTTCCCATATCGACATAGTAGGCGCCGTTCCACTTGGCTCCCGGCGTATATTTGCCGAGCGAATCGAACACGTCTTTCATGCTGTCTTTTTTGGCCTTACCTTCAATGACTCTCTTGGCAAATTCACCAAGACCAGCGGTAAGGGTATAGCCATAGGAAAATGCCCAGGTGCCAAAGCGGCCAGCGCCGCCCTTTGCGATAACTGCTGCTTCAACCTTCTTGAGGATTGCGGGGAAATCGCCTGCTTCCTTGGAGAGATCGAGGCCCAGTGCGCCAGGATAGCCCATGAGCGGGGACGGAAGGTCAGCTTCGACAAAGATGCCGCCATACGCAAACAACTGCTTGAGAAGCGGCTCGGTATGCGCATCGTTGGTGCAGAAGAACGCGGTGTTCTTGCCATATTTCTGGATCCACTGCGGGACTTTCTCGAGGATAAACTGCTGGGCGCCAGCGACACCAACGTCAGACGTCGGGTCCGGAGCGGTCTCGAAGTAGAAGTTCAGGCCGAGATCCTTGCACGCCTGTTCCATAATCGCGCGGCGGCGGCCGAGCGATTCATAGCTCATATGGCGAGGGAAGGAAATATGCACAAAGTTCTTTGCGCCGAGCTGCTTGGCTGCCCAGATAATGGTGTAGCCACGAGATACAAAGTCGGCAGAGAGTGCAAGGTCAGCAGCGCCCTGGATAACGAGCGGGTCTTCGTGCGGCTCGCCAGAGAGAAGGAGAATGTCCGGTCTCTTGGCGCGCACGCGCTTGAACGCCTCAGCGGTGCCGGGAATGGACTGGTTGATGACAATCGCTTTCATGAGCGGATCGTCAGCCAGTGCCACGACTGAAGAAATGAACGTTTCCTGCTGGGACATAAAATCATCAGGATACGTAATGTGCTGGATCATGCCGCCATCTTTGACGCTGCCATATTCCTTGATCAGCTGCTCGGCACCGCGCAGGTCGTCCTCAGACTGGGAGACCGTACCGGTTACCACACCGATGTGGAATTTGGCCTTGGCCTGCGCGAATACATCCGCACCGACCACGAGGAAGGCGAGCACGAGCACGACTGCTACGAGCTTTTTCATAGAACCTCCTTTGAAATAGATGATGCAGAATTATTGTACACCTTAATGTGCAGCCGTCAAGTATTGTGTTTTTTTATTGAGAACTCGGCTGGCACAAGCTTGGAAGCACTATCGGAATAACCCGCCGGCTGGATTCTGGGCGCAGATGGCACAAGCTTCGGAGCACTATCGGGACTTTCCACCAGCCCGCATGGACGCTACAATAGAACCGATGCAATTTTCCCGAAAACGCTTTGCGGACGAGCTGTATTACTATTCGAACCAGTTTGTTCTCTTTTTTGTCATGATTATCTCGCTGACGTCGGGATCATGGCAGAATGCCATTGTCACTTCGCTCATTGTGTTGCTGTTCATGCTCGTTCAGACAGGCCTCCTTACCGTCCAGGGGCATATTCCTGTCCTGCGGCTTCTATATTCATTCATCACGCCTGCGGGATATTCAATTCTGCGTGCAACGCTCTCGGATATCGCATTTACAGAGACCGCAACCATGCTCCTTTGGGGAGCTTCGGTGTACATCGCGGTGTTCCAGACGCTCTCGCTCGTGCTGCGAAGGCCCTTCCTGAAAAGGCTCACAGAGACTGCGCTTTCGGTGGGCTCAGCGCTTATTTTCATTCTGTTTTATGCATACCTCGATTTGCGCATTTCGGTGACGGGAGCATTTTCGCGCGGGGAGATCGATTCAGAAGCGATGATACAGGCGCTTCGGATTCAGTCTTTTCCTTCGGTGTTTGACAAGTTCATCCGGGCGCCGCAGCATCTTTTTGCATTATTTGGAGTTATTTCATTCGATTTCATGCTTCTGGTAGCTCGCATGCGCGCGATTACGCTGCAGCAGCGGCTTACGCAACTTTTGGAAATGCCTAAGGAAGCTCAGCGAATTCTCGCTGCTTCACATACAGAAGCTGAAAGCGAAGGCCAAAGCAAAGAACCTGAATCGCACACAATTTCTGAGCCAGTGGCCCAGAGTGCAGCAAGTACTTTGAGTACTGCGAATTCGCCTGAACTTTCGGGGCTGCCGCTCCAGTCGCCGACTTCGCTGTCTGTAACCGTAGTTTCATCAGATATCGTCGGCTTTACCGATCTTTCCGAACAACTTGGTCGAACCGCAGCGACCACACTCCTCAATCGTTATTACGCAATCTGGACACATTGTGCAGGCAGTTTTGGCGGGCGAATCGCATCGCTCTCTGCCGATACTGTCGTGATTATTTTTGGCCTTGTCGATTCCGATCGAAGCGCTGATCGCGCTCTGAATGCCACGTATGCATTCCTGGAAGAGCTGGAAGGACTGAGAGAAGACATGGTTGTGCAATCGCTCCCCAGTGACATAAAAATTTCGGTCGGCATCCATGCAGGGTTTGTGACCGCCGCGCTGCTCGGGCCGCCTGGTCAGCAGAAAATGAGTTTCTATGGCGACACCATTGCGGTTGCCGCGCGCCTCGATTCGCTGTGTCGCGAATTCCATCAGAATTTGCTTGTCAGTCACGCAGCATACAGGCGTCTTACGCTGGAAAGCCAGGTGACGCTCGAACGCTTCAGCGAAGTGCTGCTCCGCAAGAGCACACGCCCGATGCCGCTGTATGCAAAAAAACCATAGTGTGGAGAAAATAATGAATTTAAGAAGGAACAATCTGTCTGGGAAGAGTCGCGCCCGGATATCTGAGAATGCGCATTTGCAAAGCAGAGCATCGCACAAGATCGACGCATTGGTGTCTTTCGCTGCCCTGCTTGTTGTGGTGGCGGCTACGGCCACCGCTATCCTGTTTGTTTCGTGCTCAGGAAGCCTTGATGCAACGCTGAAAACCGATGGATCGGTACGCGCCGCGGTCCGTCTGGATGTGCCTGACGCCCTGAGCGGTCGCGTGCGGCAATTTGTAGGCTTGGGCTCGAGAGAGCCTTTGTTCAACACTGAGGCAGTGCGCAATCAATTCCTTGGGCGAACAAGCATTATGCTTGTCGATGCATCGACACCCAGCCCGGAAGTGCTCACGTCGGTTGTGTGGGTGCCGAATATCGATGCACTCATCGCAGACACTTCGCTCGTGCCGCAGGGGATGATTCAATTTCGCAAAATTCCAGCACAGGGGTCTGCACCTGCCATGCGAGAGCTTTCGGTGAGCCTTTCGCGCGAGAATGCGCCGTATATGCTGAAATTGTTCCCGGGCGTGGATAAGCGGATTGTCGAAAGCCTGAGCCCTCCGGCGCTGGAGCCCGATCCTGTGTCCGCTGCCGAATACAGGCTCAATCTTGAACAGGTTATTATAGGGAAAAAATACATGGCTGCTTTCGATGCATGCGCGGTAGATATCGTCATTACCGTTCCGAGAGCGATTGCGGCAGCGGCGGGCGGCAGTTTCTCTGGGCCCATATTCCGTGCAAAGCTGCCTCTTTTTGATTTGCTGACGCTGGAAAAACCGATTGTGTTTTCGGTTCGCTGGCCGGAATAGCTGACGGCCTTTTTTGCTATAGAGCCGGCCGCTTATACACGCTCCATGCCTTTTTTTCATGAAAAGAGCGGCGCATGGCTTCCAGCAGTGCCAGCGATTCGCGGCGTGGGTACCATTCAGCCAAAAACGAAACAAGTGGTGCAAGGCCTGGAATGGCTGTCGAAATGCCCGCTTTGCAGATATCATCGCTTCCATCAGCGCTTTTCATATGCTGCGCATTTTCTGAATGTCCCCATTGCTTCCATCGTTCTACCATCGCAGCAAGCCCGGCGCGCAGCTCATTCACGATCGCTTCGTCAGCAATCTCCACAGCCGAAGACCTGCGTCCCACATGCTCCAGCACATGTGCATCGGAATCCGATATCACACAATGCCGGCCGCTCAGCACAGGGTCGGGGTCCGCACCGACTGCTTCAACCGCATCATATGCACCAGGCGGCAGAAAACCCAGCTGGCTGTATACCGAGAACTGCGCTCTATCCACATGCGCGGGAATGACAAGCGCCTCGGCGTTGTGCGCTGCGTCTGCAAAAAATGCAAATGATTCCTGCAATGCATTGCCGTACCAGGCTGCCGGCATTGCGAGAATCTCGTCTTTCGGATCGACTACAACCTGGTCGCCGAACTGACCGGGGTCGATTTCTAATTGCGGCAGGTATCGATATACCTGGTCACTAAAAGCAAGCGCTGCGAGCGGATCCGGGAAAATCGCCAGAAGATGCGCTTCCTCGAACGGGTTCATTTCCAGACCGAAAAAAGGAATCAGCCCCTGGCGCGCACACGCGATCGCAAAAGTCGCTGAGTTCAGCGCGCTATTGTGGTCAGTGAGCGCGAATATCTCGATTCCTTTCTGCCGCGCGCGCTTTGCCATTTCTGACGGCGAATTCTCGAGGCTTGCGCAGGGGCTGAGGCACGAGTGGTTATGAAAATCGAATGTGAGAATCATCAGGCTCGCCCTGCGCGTGCAAAGCCTGCCAGAGCCTGCCCGATACCTCGAACTGGCTCAGGCTGGTCCTGACAACGCCGATGCGCTCTTGCACAGCCGCTTCGGCCATATTGTCCACAATAGGACGGCTGTTACAAATGATAATGAGCGAAATCCCTACAATCGACGCAACGGCAATCGTGTTCTGATGCGCCTGAATCGTTACAAGCACCGTGGCATTTCTCCCATTCGCGAGCACATCGGAAAGAAGATCGGAAGTATACACTCCCGCCACAGGCGCCTCATCGAAATCGCCTTGAATCACCTCAGCATCGATGAGTTCGAAAATCTGCCTCGTCGTCATGGTGTTATGCTTCATAGCTTGCAGTATAGCCGCCAACTATGTTTCAATAAAGATGGAACGATTAAGGCGCTGAGAATCCCACATAATGCGCGCGAATAGAGGGGCGAATGGGCGCGCCAATATTCGCGCACAATGCGAATGCTCAGAAAAAGGCAGGCAAACTCATGATCGAACTGACCAATATTTCAAAAACCTACGCAAAAAGCGGCACCAAAGCTGTCGACTCTTTGACTCTACGCATTCCGGATGGCGCCATCTTCGGCTTTCTGGGACCGAACGGCGCTGGCAAAACAACAACAATCCGCATCATGACCGGCGCCATCGAAGCAGACTCAGGCAGTGTCCTCATAGACGGCATCGATCTTGCAAAAGAACCAATGGAAGCAAAGCGGCGCTTTGGCCTTGTGCCCGACACACCCGACCTTTTTAGCAGGCTTAGAGCCTATGAATATCTGAATTTTGTCGCTGATGTCTATGGTGTTTCCGCTTCGGACCGCATCACAGTCATCGAAGAACTTGCCGCACGCTTCGAGCTCTCTGATGCCCTGAAGTCTCCAATCGGCAGCATGAGCCGCGGCATGCGCATGAAGCTCAATCTCATCGCAAGCCTCATCCACAAACCCCACAACTGGATCCTCGACGAGCCGATTGTCGGCCTTGACCCGCACGCTGCGTTCGCGCTCAAGGAACTCATGCGTGCGCACGCTGCGAGCGGGGGCACAGTCTTTTTCTCGACCCATGTCATGGAGGTGGCTGAGCGCATTTGCGACAAACTTGCAATCATCAACAAGGGAAAACTGGTATTCACTGGCGACCTCGAGGGCTTGCGCGAGCTTCGCGAATCGCGCGGCAGGCTGTCCGGCCAGGTGCCACTTGTAGGCGCACCGAATTTTTCGGCACGTGAGGCAGGCATGGTGAACATAGAGGGCGCAGACCAGAGAGAAGAAAGCCTCGAAGCGCTCTTTCTTGCCCTCGTCGAGGAAGGTGAACAGGTGCCGGAAGAGGTCTCCAAACTATGAGGTCCCCATTCATTTCGCTTTTGAGCCTGAGCCTCAAATCGGTCTTTGCGATTCATCTGCCCACGCAAAAGGAGCTGGCCTCGCCCAAGGTGCTGCTCAAGACTTTTGGCTGGATTGTGCTCGCAGTCGTACTGCTTGCAGACTTCGGTTTTATGTTCGCGATGATGGATATCGGCATGCACGACGCACTCGCGCCGTTTGGCATGCAGTCGCTCATGCTCATCTATGCCACGGTGACGGCTTCGGTGCTTGTATTTCTTTTTGCTTTCATTACTTCTCTTTCGTTTTTCTCGAGCGCGCCGAACGAGGCCTTGTTCCTCACGATGCCGTTCAAGCCTTCGGAGCTTCTGGCGGCGAGGATGGCGACAGTCTATGCCATTGAAGCGCCGATTGCCTTTCTGGTGATGAGCATTGCGGCG
Source organism: Rectinema subterraneum (assembly GCA_009768935.1). Lineage (GTDB taxonomy): Bacteria > Spirochaetota > Spirochaetia > Treponematales > Rectinemataceae > Rectinema > Rectinema subterraneum. The sequence continues at coordinate 41,186 of WESA01000009.1, read as the reverse complement.
GGCGTGTACGGCATAAAGAATAGCCCGCCTTTTGATTTTTATGTGTGGATGCTACTGAATGCGCTGGCGCTGCCGCTCGTGCCGCTTGCGGTTTCCTATGCGGTGCTCATGCCGCTGGTGAGCGCATCCCGCTGGCTCAGAAGGAAGAACACAATTCTGTATGTCGGCGGATTCATCGGGCTTGCGCTGGCGCTTGGCTTCAATTGGTATTTGCAGACTATGATGGCTCGCATCGAAGACCCTGTTCTGCTTCGCAAGCTGCTGATCGATAACGAGCTCAATTTTGCCGATATCGCGAACTGGTGGCCGCCTGCATGGCTGACAATGACCGCAATCGGGAATTCATCGATGCCGGCCGCTTTCGCGGCAACGCTTGCCAATCTTGCACTGGGCACGGCGCTGGCTGCGGCAGCAGCAACGATTTTCGGACGGAGCTACACCAAAATCCTCGCTAATTTCGGGGAGCTGGCTGCCGTGAAAGGGAAAATAGGCAGATCGCAGGCACAGGCTGTGTTTGCGCCGCGGCCTGTTTTTATTTCGCTTGTGCAGAGGGAGCTGCACCTTATGAACCGCGAGCCGATGTATTTCCTGAACGGGCCGTTTGTCATCGTATTGCTGCCTGTTATCCTAGCTATTTCGCTCATTGCGCAGGGTCAGCAGATTCAGCAGGCACTGCAGCAGCTCCGTCCCCTGCTGGATGGACAAGCTGGCTATCTCATCCCCGCGGGGATCGGCGTTTTTCTTGCAAGCTCGACGAGCATTGCCTGCACCGCCTTTTCGCGCGATGCAAAAGCGATCTATTTTCTGAAATCGCTACCGCTTGAGCCTCGCGATATCATTGCTGCCAAACTGGTGCATGCTCTGCTGTTTGCTGCGCTCGGTATTGTATTCGGCGTTGTCGGGGTCGGGCTCTTGCTGGGAATACGTCTGGTTGATATTGCTGTGGCGCTTGTGCTTGCAGTTCTTGGGGCAGTGACGCTTAATATCTGCGGCTTGGTGATTGACACCTTCTGGCCTCGCCTTTCGTGGGAAAATCCCATGTCAGCACTGAAACGCAACCCTAATACGATTATTGTGATTTTGGGTACAATGGGGCTGGTCGCAGGGCTTGGCGCGCTGTCGGCTAGCTTGCCCTTCCAAAAATACAGTTTTGCGCTTTTGTATGGCACTGTTTTTTTGGCTGCTGGGATAGGATTCGGCGTTCTTTTGTTCAGGAAAGGCTCCGCCTTCTTACGCCAGATGGAGCCTTGAACCAGCGCTCCAACAAAAACGCCGCGCGCCCGAGACAAAAGCGCAGGCAGCTGCAACCGCGTTCGCGTGGAGCTAAAAACGCCGCGAGCCCGAGATAAAAGAGCATCGCGACCCTTTACTCAAGCCGATATTCGACCCACCTTACCTGTCCCTGAGTAATCGCTTCGCGCACACTGCGCTCGACCGGACTCAATGCCGAGCGCCCGGTCTTTACCTCAATGAAAACAATTTCGCGCACAACTCCCTCGTCCGCGCCGCAAAACGCAACAAAATCGACCGGCTTGCCGATAAATCGCGCATCTGAAGGGTTGGCCGGAAAATCCGGCAGCCATGGAGCAATCTGTTCCGAAATCTGCCCGGAGAGCACTGCGCGGGAGCGCTCTATTGCATCCTTGCGCGCGAGATCCATCCTTTCCCCCTCGCTCAACTCCGCCTCAAGAAGACCTCGCTGCCTCCCTGCCCGATACGCGAGCACCCCAGCTGCAATCACCAGCGCCGAGAATACTATAAGAGCCGCGATAATAGCCGGCCCTGCCTGCAGACCAGCATGCAAACCTTCAATATTCATGCATTCAGCATAGACTGCTGCTGCTCTGCTGAAAAGCCAGCCGAACCGCATCGCTGTTCTGCAGAAAATGCCGCCGCGGAAAGCACTGCCGCGCCTTATATTTTTTACCCACAAAACCGGAAAACGGCTTTATAATGCAATATCTGCTGATTCAGCATAACAACGGGTCATTGTGAGCAGGTTATCAGGAGCAAATATGCAATTCCCTTCGTATGTGAAACATGCGCGTCTATTATCCTGGGTTTCCAGCATGAAAGATTTGTGCAAGCCCGATTTTGTCTATTGGTGCGACGGCTCCGAAGAAGAATACAACACCATCTGCCAATCGCTCGTCGCTTCGGGAACCTTCATACCCCTCAACCCCGAAAAACGCCCCAACTCCTTCCTTGCACGCTCGGACCCAAGCGACGTGGCCCGCGTCGAGGACCGCACCTTTATCTGCAGCCGCCGCAAGGTAGAAGCTGGTCCAACCAACAACTGGATGGACCCAAAACAAATGAAGTCTATCCTCACCTCTCTTTTTGACGGCTGTATGCGCGGACGCACGATGTACGTCATCCCCTTCTCCATGGGGCCAATCGGCTCTCCCATGTCCTACATCGGCGTCGAAATCACCGATTCGGCATATGTCGTCGCGAACATGCGCATTATGACAAGAATGGGGCGCAAGGTTATCGAAGCCCTTGGAGAAAATGGCGATTTTGTGCCGGCCATGCACTCGGTGGGCATGCCCCTCGCTGTCGGCCAGAAAGATGTCCCCTGGCCATGCAACAAGGAAAACAAATACATCGTCCATTTCCCCGAGACCCGGGAAATATGGTCGTATGGCTCAGGATATGGCGGAAACGCTTTGCTCGGAAAGAAATGCTTCGCCCTTCGCATCGCGTCGGTTATTGCGCGCGATCAGGGCTGGCTCGCGGAGCACATGCTCGTTCTCGGCGTCGAATCGCCGGACCACGAAAAAACCTATGTGGCTGCAGCATTTCCCAGCGCGTGCGGCAAAACCAATTTTGCCATGCTCATCCCGCCCAAGGCTTTCGAAGGCTGGAAGGTGACTACCGTAGGTGACGATATCGCATGGATTCGCCCGGGCAAAGACGGCCAGGTTCGTGCCATCAATCCGGAAGCAGGCTTTTTCGGTGTCGCACCGGGCACCTCCGCAAAATCCAACCCGAATGCAATGGCCACCATCCGCGCAAACACTATCTTCACCAACACAGCGCTCACCCCAGACGGCGATGTCTGGTGGGAAGGCATGACACCAAACCCGCCCGAAGGCCTCATCGACTGGCAAGGCAAGCCTTGGGATCCATCCTCCGGAAAGCCTGCGGCTCACCCCAATGCTCGCTTTACCGCTCCTCTCTACCAGTGTCCTTCAGTCGACCCTGAATGGGAAAACCCTGAAGGCGTTCCGATAAAGGCATTCATTTTCGGAGGCAGGCGCAGCACGGTGTACCCACTCGTCTACCAGTCATTCAACTGGATTTACGGCGTATATCTTGCCGCGACTCTGGGCTCGGAAACGACCGCCGCTTCGACGAGCGCAGTCGGACATGTACGCCGCGATCCCTTTGCCATGCTCCCGTTCTGCGGCTATAACATGGCTTCCTATTTCAATTATTGGCTCAGATTCGGGCGATGGAGCTGCAATCCCCCTCGAATTTTCGGAGTGAACTGGTTCCGCAAAGATAAAGAAGGCAACTACCTCTGGCCCGGCTTCGGCGAAAATATTCGCGTGCTCAAATGGATTGTCGACCGCGCAAATAACCACGGAAAGGCTGTCGAAAGTCCCATCGGCTGGATGCCCCGCTACGAGGACATCTGCTGGGACGGACTGGAATTCTCAGAAGAAAAATGGGCTGAACTCATGTCTGTGGAAAGAGATGCATGGATGAGCGAAATTCTCTCGCATGAAGAATTGTTCATGAAACTGTATGACAGGCTGCCAAAAGAGCTTATATTTGTAAAAGAGCTCATGATTTCGAGTCTGTGGCGCGCTCCCGAGCATTGGGAATTTGCAAAGGTAGAGATATCGTCGTATGATGATTAAGGCAAGCAACGGGGAGTCTGGCGCATATAGGGTGGCGGGGCGATGTATCTGGAGCGCTGCGCGATGTTTGGCGAGGCTCAGCGTTTGGCGCAGCACAGCAATATCAATTTCCGCAGGAGGTTAGAATATGCGAGTTGTCTATATCATCATTCTGATTGCAGCGGTGATCATCGCAGTAATCTTTGCGGTTCAGAATAGCGCGCCGATTACTGTTGCATTTTTTGGATGGTCAGCGACCGCCTCGATGTCACTTGTCCTTGTCCTCACCTTAGGAGCAGGCATCCTGATTGGCATGTTAATCCTTGTCCCTTCGATTTGGAAGCGAATGCGAGCTCTCTCTGTGCAAAAAAAGAAGACCCGGGAATTCCAAAAGCAGCAAAAGGAAGACGAAAAATCATCTACCCCTGAAGCTGCACAGGCCGAAAACCCGAGTCCTGAACAAAATAAAGGAAAATAGAAGCAAGAAGTTCTGACTTGCTTATTTCTTCTCTTCTTTCTTTTCTTCCTTTGGTGCGGTCGAGATGCCGAAGATCGTATACAGCGGGCAGAAAGAGATCGCGCTCGTCACTGCAAAGACCACCGCGATAATACCCAAAATCCACGCCCAGACGCCGGATAATGTGCCGACCAAAATCAAAATTGCAATAACAATTGCGGCAATGAGTCGGATAGTTTTATCCGTTTTTCCCATGTTCTTGGTCATGCTGTTCCTCCAGTGCAATCGAAATAGTAGCCCGCTCAAAGCGGACTCCGCCAAAGGCGGACACAAGGCAATTTCTTACATACAAATATACTAAGAAAACCCGGCTCTTCAAAATTTCCGGAAAACTGTAGTTTTTTAGCATTTAAAAAATGGGCGCTTTTCCAAAGCTCGACGGCGGCGGGCGTTTTCCCGTCATGAATCGGCGGCAGCCGCGTGCCTTGCCTCCAAGAGTCGGCGGCGGATTGGCTTTGACGCGCCATGAACCAATGACAGATTGCCTTTGACCCGCCATTCTCCAATCCAAGACACACAGGTACCAATTCATTATACTGCTGATATATGGATTTTCTTGTCGCATCGCCCAAAGATATGGAGAGGCGCCGGCTGGTTCCCGGCTCCTTCGATGCCGTCATAGTCAGCGGAGACGCCTATGTGGACCACCCCTCATTTGGGGCGGCGCTGATAGGACGCTGGCTCGAGGCTCATGGCTACCAGGTGGCCATACTCGCCAGGCCCGACCCCGATGATCCTGAAGTGTTTCGGATGTTCGGCAAGCCCAGGCTCGCGTTTCTGGTGACCGCCGGAGCGCTTGACTCCATGGTATCTTCTTATACTGCAAATAAAAAACCGCGCTCGCACGATGAATATGCGCCAGAAGGCGATCGCTCGCTCTGCTTGCGGGCCGATGGAACGATAGGAAAAAGCAAGCTGGGGCGAGTCAATGCGCGACCTGACCGGGCTGCAATTGTGTATTCGAACTTGTGCAGGCAGGCGTATAAAGGCGTTCCGATCATTTTGGGGGGAATCGAGGCGTCCTTGCGGAGGCTCGCTCATTACGATTATTGGTCGGATACTGTGCGCCGCTCTGTGTTGCTCGACGCAAAGGCCGATCTTTTGCTCTACGGGATGGCGGAGCGGCAAATCCTGGAAGTGATGGAAAAGCTTGCACAAGCCAGCAAAGCGGACAGCTCCACCGGACATGCGTCGGGCGCTGTGGGGACAGAGGTTGATTTGCGCGGTATCCGCGGGACAGTGTGGGCAGTCCATGCCTCGAAGTTCGAGCAGGCTCTTGCGGCGGCCCCGCAGCCGGGGACAGAGGTTCTGCCCGCGTTCGAAGAAATCCAGCCAGACTCCGACGAAGGCCGCCGCGCCTTCGCTCGTTCATTCAAAATCCAGTACCGCAACACCGACCCATGGTCAGCAAAACGCCTCATTGAGCCATGCGGCGACCGGTTCGTTATCCAAGAACCTCCCGAATTCCCATTGAGCCGCGAAGAGCTCGACAAAGTGTACGAACTGCCTTATCAGCGCGCATGGCACCCTATGTATGACCCATTCGGCGGCGTGCCCGCGCTCACAGAAGTCAAGTTTTCGCTCAACTCGTCGCGCGGCTGCTTCGGAGCTTGCTCATTTTGCGCCCTCGCCTTTCATGAGGGCCGCGTGGTCACCTCACGAAGCATCGATTCGATTGTGCGCGAAGCCCAAAGCTTTGCAAAAATGCCCGATTTCAAAGGCTATATCCACGATGTCGGAGGTCCCACCGCCAACTTTCGCGCCCCGGCATGCGACAAAATGGCTCAAAAAGGCGCCTGCATCGATCGGCGCTGCCTCGCCCCAACCCCCTGCGCCAACCTCGAAGTCGACCATAGCGAATATCGCGAACTTTTGAAACGCCTGCGCTCCCTGCCCGGGATCAAGAAAGTATTTATCCGCTCCGGCATCCGCTTCGATTATCTCATGCTCGACAGGGACAGAGGTTTTTTCCGCGATCTTGTGGAGCACCATATTTCCGGCCAGCTCAAAGTAGCACCAGAACACGTTTCCGACCGGGTGCTCGATCTCATGGGCAAGCCGCCGATCGAGACCTTCGACCGCTTCGCCGAAGAATATTCCCGCCTCAACCAGAAGTTCGGCAAACAACAGTACCTCGTTCCCTACTTCATTTCCGGGCATCCCGGTGCCACGCTCGAGGATGCCCTCGAACTTGCGCTCTACCTCAAGCGCTTCGGATTCATCCCCGACCAAGTCCAAGATTTTTATCCCACTCCCGGCACGCTCTCCACCGCCATGTGGAGAACCCGCATGAATCCCCTCGACGGCACATCAGTCTACATACCGCGCGGCACAAAGGAACGAGCGCTCCAGCGTGCACTTTTGCAGTTTTCCAAGCCCGAGAACCACGAGATGGTCCGCGAGGCATTGCGAATGCTGGGCCGCACCGATTTGATTGGGCGAGGGCATGAATGCCTCGTGCAACCATGATCGAGCGAGACTCACCAAAATAGTGCAGGAGGGGGATCACTAAAATTGCCGACTTCTGGGGTCATCAAAAATGGCAGGGTGGGGTCGGTATATGAGACGGGCTAGACTTTCAGCTTTTTAGAATTCCCGATGAAACAAGGCTAGTCTTGATCAATTCCATCTTTTGGCTAGAAATTGGAAGAAATGGCTTTCTGCATTCGCCGCAGGGCAGCCCGGCAATGCCAAGCGCATATTTAAGCGCCGGGGAAAAAGACCCCCAGCAAGCGCTTCAATAACCGAGTTCACCTTAGCTTGTAGCTTCTGGGCTGCAGCGATATCACCCAAAATAAATAGCTTTTTTATATCCAAAAACAGCTCAGGCATAAGATTCACTGTGCTGCCGATCATTCCATCGGCGCCAGACACAAGTGCAGGAAGAAAAACTTCATCATAGCCAGAAAAGAGAATCTTATCAGGATTTTTCACGCGGATGCGTTCCAATTCATATAGATTCATGGAAGTATGCTTGAGCCCGGCTACCCCCGGTATGTCGAGCAATCTGTCAATTTCATTATGGCCAAAATTTCTTCCCGAGAACGCCGGTATATTGTATACAAGCACTGGCAAGCCCGATGCTTCAGCAATATCAGCATAATAGCTATAGATTTTATCGAGATTATAACTGAAATAAAAGGGAGGAGTCGCTGATACAGCTGACGCGCCGCATGCTGCTGCATGCTGGGCTAAAGAAACCGCAACAATAGTCGACATTGCGCCCACATGCGCAATAACAGGTACTTTCCCTTCAGCAGCATCAAGCACAATTTCCAGTACTTCCTTGCGTTCAGCTTCGCTGAGCAGAAAGCATTCGCCTGTCGATCCGCCGACATAGAAACCTTCTACCCCTTTTTGAAGCAAATTCCTCACTAGAAAACAAAGCGCCTTTTCATCAACATTGCCAGCTTGATCGAATGCTGTCGGCAGAGCTGCAAAAATTCCCTTTGCAAGCGATGCTGCTTTCCGATTCCTCACCATGCAGTCCATCCTCCATCAATTACCAGATTGGAGCCAGTCATATATGAGGATGCTTGAGATGCAAGGAAAATAATCGCTCCGTTGAATTCATCTTCCCGCGCCATTCTCTTCATGGGCATCTTTGCGCAATAATTGGCCTGGAATTCCGGATCTTGTGTTGATCTCCAAACTCCAGAAGGTGTAAGGGTATTTACTCTGACACCTTTTGCCGCCCAGTAGGTTGCAAGATACCTGGTAAGGTTGTATACACCAGATTTTGAGGCAGAATAAGCAACAGGCTTTACAAAAGGGATCCCTGTTTTCGCTTCTTTATAAGCATAAATATCCTGAACAGGTGAAAGCATGCCATAAATTGAGCCTATGTTTATAATTGAACCTCTTCCAGCCTTTGCCATTTCAGCTCCTATTACTTGGCAACACAGGAAAGTTCCAACCAGGTTCACTTCTACAACTTCGCGAAACACCTCATCGGGAAAATTTTCAAAAGGACCGGATACTTCTGGCGGAGCTGATGGCTGCGTATCTAAACCTGCGTTATTAATAAGCACGTGCGGTATGCCCCAGGTATTCATCACTATAGAAAGCCCCTGTTTGATAGTTTCTTTTTTTGTGATATCGACAGGAACCGCTATAATGCGCTCGCTAAGGCCTGCAAAGACTTGTTTGATCGATGCGCGGTCAGGCGCATGGCGCGCAAAAATAGCAACTTTTGCACCGCGCTCAGCAAGCGATTTTACAAACTGGCGCCCTAATTGCCCCATGCCGCCGGTCACAACAGCTATATACCCTTCAACCGAGAATATATCCTCTTCTATTCGCTCATTACTCATTCTTTTGCTTCCTGGGAACTAGCTTTTACCGTTTTTCTCGACTTCAATATGTTGGAAATTATTGTATACAAAATGAGCGTCCAAAAAAGCCAGCAGAGCGGCCTTGTGAAGAATACAAGCAAATTACCTTCAGAAATAATAATCGTTCGTCCCAGATTAGACTCCACAAGAGGCCCAAGGATGAGGCCAAGCAACACGGGCGGGACCGGATAATCTGCTTTTACAAGAATGTAACCGAGAAAACCTGCAATAATTGTAACGCCTACATCGAATACATTATTGCGCATTGCATATGAACCAATGATTGCAAGAACAAAAATCAAAGTTGTAATAAGCTTCATTGGCAATTGCAGCACTTTTGCAAAAAACCTTGCCCCAATAAGCCCCAGCACAAGAATAAGAAGATTGCTTGTTATTGTGCTCGCAAATACAGTATAGATAACTTGCGGATTTTCTTTAAAAAGAAGAGGTCCAGGTTGCAAGCCCAAAAGCATAAGTCCGCCAAGCATGACTGCGGTGGCTGCTTCTCCTGGTATCCCTAATGTAAACATCGGGATCATAGCACCATTTACACAAGCATTATTGCCCGATTCTGGAGCAGCAACTCCTTCGATTCTTCCTGTCCCGAATTCTTCGGGATGCTTGGAAGATCGTTTTGCCTCTCCGTAGGAAAGAAATGCCGCAATGTCAGTGCCCGTCCCGGGTACAGCTCCTACAAAAGTGCCAATGAAAGCAGATTTGATTATATGCGGAAGAATTTGGATAAATTCATGCCCTGAAATGCCGATCTTTGTGATTTTTACCTGCTTCACCTGAATCTCATTATGCTTCTCGACGCCTTCGAAGGCTTGGGCGGCAGCAAAAAGACCAATCAAAACCGGCAACAGAGATAAGCCGCTCAACAAATTGAGCTGCCCAAACGTAAAACGAGGAAAGCCAGAAATCGGATCTATACCAATTGTCGAAATCAGCAAACCAAGCAAACCCATGAAAATGCCCTTTGCCATTGACTTGCCGGCAACATATGAAATCATGGTGAGGCCATATGCTCCAAGCAGCACGTATTCAGGTGGGCCAAAGAGCACCGCAATCCTGGCAATCTGCGGAGCAAGAAAAGTAAGAATCAGAGCGCCGATCAATCCGCCAAGCGCACTTGCTATTGTCGATATTGCAAGAGCTTTGCCCGCCTGGCCTTTTTGCGCAAGAGGATACCCATCCAATACAGTCGCTCCTGCTGCTGGCGTTCCCGGCGTTTTCAATAAAATGGCAGAAATCGAACCACCATAAATTCCGCCTGCAAAAATGCCGATCATAAGAGACAGCGCAAATGCTGGATTCATTCCATATGTAAAAGGAATAAGAAGTGCGATTCCCATTGTGGCAGTAAGCCCTGGCAAGGCGCCAATAATAATTCCAAGAAATACACCTATAAAAAGCGCAAAAATGCTTCCGCTGGAAATCAGATTTGCAAAGCCATTAAAAAGATATTGAACCATCGTATTATCCTCAGAACCCAAGTATCCCTTCGGGGAGTGGAACAGAAAGAAATATTTTGAAAACTAAATATATTCCAGCAGTTGTCAAAATCGATGTAAGCAGATTAATGATGATAGTTGAATATTTCATTATATTAAGAAGAACTGCAATAAAAACAGGTGTCAAAATCAAAAATCCTGCTTTTTTCACAAGTAATCCATAAAGCAAAAGAATAAAAAAAGTAAAAAAAACCATTTTGGCATTTTCAATATGCAATTCAGCATTGCTTTTTTTCTTCAGCGATTGAAGCGCAATAAAAATGCCGACAACAGCGAGAAGCGCAGAGACTATTCTGGGAAATACAGAAGCACCCAACTGAGCCTCATGAGGTTCAGGAAAGCTTTCGCTCAGGATATATACGCCGATTAATAATGCAATACCTATAAGGCCAAGAAATAGATCAAGCCATTTTACCTTAAATGAAACCATTCAGAGCCCTCCGCAACAATGACCAATGGACGAAGAAAAGCGGCCCGAGCCTTCAGGCCGCTTTATATTCATTTTATATTACTGCTACTAAAACGCCTATATTATTTCTTTCTCAGCAAACCAAGCTCGGTGAGGACCGGCTCAAGTGCCGCAGCCGTATCATCTGCAAGCTTTTTATAGTCTGCAGTCGAACGATAATCTATACCAAGTCCCATCTTGTTAAGTGTTTCAATGAACTCAGGTTCTTCCATCATCTTCTTGAATGCATCATGGAGTATTGTCACTCTATCGGCAGGCAGGCCTTTTGGACCGCCAATTCCGCGGAATGTACTGATATTGACTTTATAGCCAAGCTCCATCAACGTTGGAATCTGGGGGAAATTTGCCAGGCGCTTATCACCCATGCATGCAAGCATGGTGAGTTCACCCGCTTTTACTTGCGATTGAACCTCTGCGCCAGAAACCGTCACCGCGTCAATCTGATTACCGATAAGCGCCGCAATAGCTGGCGCTGCTCCATCGAATGGAACATAGGTCAGCGTAATACCTGCTTCCTTGGCAAAAACCGCTGCAGCAAGATGCCACAGAAGACCTGTGCCAGAATGACCAACCTTGAGCTTGCCTGGATTTGCCTTAGCGTATGCGATGAATTCCTGCACACTCTTGAATCTGCCCGCTTTTACTGTAAGAGCTGCCGGGTCAGTATTGAGATTCATGATTGGCGTAAAATCCTTGAACCCAAAGGGATAGACGCCTGTCTTGTCCATAAATCCCAATTCTACGGGGAGAATAGCAAGTGTGTAGCCATCAGGCGCGGCTTGAACGACTTCAGCCAAACCTACTGCTCCAGATCCACCTGGCTTGTTCTCCACAACCACAGGAACGCCAAGATACTTTTCGCCAGACCTGGCTAGAGCACGCGCGACCGCATCAGTACCGCCGCCCGCATTCCAGGGAACGATAATTTTGATTGGTTTTGTCGGGAATTTTGCTTGAGCAGAAATGCCCATAGCAACCAAGAACGACATCAAAAGTATGATGCCAAATATACGTTTGTGCATACGAACCTCCTATAATTTCATCCGGATTTATTCATCCCGGATATTTTCAAGAAGCAATTTCATCTGAGCTACTTGAGACTCCGTCACTTCGCTCATCGGAGACCGAGAAAAACCGCAATCCCTTCCGAGAATCTTAAGCGCAGCCTTCATCCTCGCTGGGAACTGGGGGCCACGAACTGCTTTCCATACAGGATAGATCGCGTCCTGTATGTGCCTTGCTTTGGCATTATCGCCATCTTTTGCAAGGTTCCACATCTTTACGCAGAGCTTCGGAAAGAGAGAAAGAATCGCGGAAATAGCGCCATCAGCTCCAAGGTCAAAAGTCGAATACAGCATTTCGTCTGTTGCTGAATAAATCATTCCACGATCACCATTTGTAAGCACCATATCGTAGAATGCCATTATGCCACCAACGCTTTGCTTGATGCCAATTACATTCGGGATATTCAGAAGACGCGAAAAGGCATCTGGCGTTATTTCGTTTTGCGGAACAACATTGTAAATAATGACAGGAAGATCCGCTGCTTCTGCTATTGCTTCATAAAATGAATAATTCCCTTTTTCGTCAGGCACAAGCACATTATAGAAAACTGGCGTCACCATAAGTGCGTTTGCACCTGCAGCTTTCGCTGCCAAGGCGGTCTTTACCGCTGCTTGCGTCGATGTACGAATCACGCCAGCAACAATAGGAAGCCCTTCGGTATTTTCTTCGCGAATAATTCCAATAAGCTCCGCCAGCTCTTCGTCGGTGAGCGCTGCTCCTTCTCCTGTGCTTCCTCCTGGCGACAAGCCATGAACACCGCAGCTTATGAGATGCCGAACTTCGCGCCTGAAAATCGTTCTGTCAATATTCCCCGATTCATCAAATGGAGTGACTATTGGAGGAATAATGCCGCTGAATTTCTTGCCTTTTTTCATTTCCGCCACCTGTTCAAATAAGCTTCACTTCTTTGAGCAACGCAATAAGGAACTCTCGCTCGGAAGAAGTGATTGGATCGAGCGGCCTCCGCGGCGGACCAACCTGGATACCAGTTACTATTTCAATCGCGGCCCTCAGCATCGGATTTGGATGAACTCGCCCGTTCACGCCAAAGCCACGGAAAAGTCTGAAAATATCGCGATATACTTCTGTCGCTTCGGCATTTTTGCCCGCTTCATAAAGATCAAAGACTTTCCGAATCCTATCGCCGACAAGATGGGCTCCCCCAGAAACAATGCCAATAGCTCCCTGAGGAATTGTAGGCATCAGCATGAGATCATCGCCATTGTACAGGAGAAAACCAGGCTTAATCTGCTTTGTAGCAAGATAATAATCGGTTATCTGGATCGGATTCAGCCCTGCTTCATCTTTGATCCCAATAATGCGGGACAGCGCAGCAAGCTTTCCTACCAGCGCAGGCTCCATATTGATACCTGTAAAAATCGGAATATTATACAGCAAAATCGAAATATTGGTCGCATCATGAACTGCCTTGAAATGGGCATAGACTGCATCTTGTGTTGGCTTGCAGTAGAACGGAGCGACGACCATTAGGCAATCAGCGCCAAGCTTTTCGGCTTTTTGAGCAAGAGCGACAGTCTCCCGAGTCGAAGCGCAGCCTACTCCAGCGATGACAGGCACCTTACCATCAACTGCTTCGAGCGCAGCCTCAAGCAAATTCACTCTCTCATCAAAGGAAAGTGTATTGAATTCACCTGTAGTGCCCGTAACGATGATAGAATCGCAATAATTCTTTTCGAGCGCATAACGAGCTAACTGCTTGTATTTGTCATAATCGACTTCTTCATTCTTATCAAACGGCGTGATAAGCGGAAGGAGTATGCGACCAAAATCCTTCACCATAAATAGCTCCTTTTAGCATATAAAATTTCCGATATCATGTTAGCAGATTGTCTGATATCTTAAATTATATTACAACGAGTTCAGCGATTTGTCAATGAATTTCTACTGCAATACCGAATGCATTTCGTGTACGCTGGCCAGCCGAAGCTGGAGCAAGGCAAGATATTATTTGCATAGCATTTACATTATGAAGTATCATTGTGTATTATGATTGTGATATATATGTAGCAGAGGTGTCATTTGAACCAAAAAATTCGAAAGATTGAGCGAGTCTCGATCACAGATCAGGTGGTCAAGCAGCTTCAAGCTTTGATTATGTCTGGCGAATTCAAGATCGGAGATAAGCTGCCGACAGAAAACGATTTTTGCGCGCAATTCGGCGTTGGTAGATCTACCGTGCGAGAAGCACTAAGAGTCCTTGCCGCAATGGGAATGATTCAAATTCAGGCTGGCAAAGGCGCTTATGTTACAAAAGATAAAGATAATTCATTTGATGCAATCAAATATTGGTTCGCTGAAAAACATGCCGAACTGAGCGAATTAATCGAGGTCAGAATGGGAATTGAACCCCTTGCAGTGCGTCTTGCCATTCAGCGCGCTTCTCCAGAAAGCATCAAGCAGATACAGGAGATTCATCAAGCTTTCAAGCTAGCAGCAATACGTAAGGACCATATCGAGCTGGCAACACTGGACGAATCTTTTCATAACGCGATCATCCAAGCTTCGGGAAACAGCCTGCTGATCAAGATTGGCAAACTGATCGCCGACTCCATGATGGAATTCCGAGCACGCTCCTTCGCAGTCATAGAGAATATCAATCATGCGACTATCCCTCACGAAAAGATTGTCGAAGCAATTTTGAAAAAAGACGAGCGTGCAGGAACACTCGCAATGATTAAGCATCTCGAGATTTCAAAGCATGATATGGAACAAGTAGCTCATGAAATAGAAAAAACTTAAAAATTCCGCCCCGTGCAAAAACCGCGTTTGATATCATCAAAGCTTCTATATAGAGTGGCCTGTCTCTTAGCTGTTTTCTTACTGCCTGGAACAGCTGAATTTTTTTCTTGACAAATAGACCAAGTCATGGTACATGTTTTTATAGTGACTCATCAGACAGTCTTATCACACGATTGTCGGAATGCTAAACACAAGGAGTTTCGAAATGCTGCAAAAAGAGAAGTATGGAAAACGGCTAGTTCCCATCGTCACACCATTCAAAAATGATATGTCGGTCGACTATGACGCAATAGTAAAAATCGGAGAAATCCTTCTAAAACGCGACTATGCAGATTCATTCGTCCTTACTGGAACAACAGGAGAATTCTTCACAATGACTTCAGACGAACGAATCAAGATATTTGAAACCATGAAAGAGGCCTTTGGAGCTCGCATTCAGCTTATTCCGCATACAGGAGCAGCATCCACCCAAGAAGCTATTGCTCTTACGCGTAAGGCAAAAGAACTTGGATTTGACCTTGTGATGGTAGTCGCTCCTTATTACACAAAACCCAGCCAGAAAGAAATAATAAACCACTTCTCTCTTATCGCGGATGTGGTCGATATCGATATAATGCTCTACAATATCCCGATTTTTACTGGCGTGAATATTGAGCCAGAGAGCCTTAGAGAACTTTCGAAAAAGAGCAACATCGTTGCTATAAAAGAAGAAGCTGAATTAAGACCAAAACAGATAAGCGAATATCTTCTGGCCACTCCTGAAGACTTCATTGTGTACTGCGGCGATGACACGATGGTGCTTGAAGCGCTGGCCCAGGGTGGCAATCGCATAGGCGGATTCATATCCGGCGGTTGTCACTTGTTTGGAGATCGCATGAAGAAAATGATCAATTTATTCCTGTCTGGGAATGTTCTCGAAGCAGGAAGAATTCAGCTGGAATTATTGCCTCTGCTTCGATCGCTGGGACAGAATGGAAGAACCAATCCTGTATGTCTGCTTAAAGGAGCCATGGCTATGGTGGGTTATCCGTCATGCCTCCCCAGGCTGCCGCTTACTCCGGCAACTGATGATGAAATGATAAAAGTAAAGAGCATTATGGTAAGAATAGGACTCATTTAGCGATATATCATCCTTAGGGTCATAATTGAAACGGGAGTTTGAATAGCAAGGAGGACGATAAAATATTCTCTATGAGCAAGCCTGCCATGATATGAGATCGTGGACTTTGGGTTAAGGATGCTAACTTGCTGACGCTCATAATGAGTAACCAAAGGGGATGTAGAAGAGGCAATTATAGTGGGATTCGTTAGAGATTGGTACTGCAAGAATCTGATCCTTTTTGTAATGCTTTTTATGGAAGACAGCAGGGCTGATTATTTTAAGAGGTCGCTTCGCCAAAGAATATTATTGGCAATAAAATGAAGAATGCCCATGTAAAGTTAAGAACTTCAAGAGAATTTCCTACAATTAGCATCGATGATGCATTCAAAATTAATCGAAATTTTGAAAAAAGGAGGAATGATAAAACAGTCGCCGTGAGCTGGTGGGTTTGCTATGCTGTCTTAGACTTAGGTTTGAGGCAGCCCGGTTACTGCTCGTCATGATGAATGACCTGCGAGGTCGGATAGGAGAATGGTGAGAACCCACCGTAATAGGAAGCTGGCTCAAACCAGAGCAAAGAGGAAGGCAATGCGTTTGAGCGTAGGAGTGGATTTACACAAGACACAGTTCACGGTGTATTGGCGCAGGGAAGGGGATAGCGAAGGTCGATTTGCGCAGTATCTGACGAACGAAGAAGGCTACTGTTGCTTTGAAGAAGAACTCGAGAAGGCGTTCGAGCAGGGGCATGAGGTTGCGGTGGTCGTGGAGTGCACGGGGAACGCACGATACTTCAAGAACCGTGTGGAGAAGTGTGGAGTCCGAGTCGTGATAGTGAATACGCTGAAGTTCAAGGTAGTCAACGAATCAGTGAGAAAGACCGATCGACACGATGCGGCTACATTAGCAGAGTTTTTGGAGAAGGGCATGCTTCCAGAAGCGCGGCTTTGCTCGCAGCACAGCGAAGAATTGCGACGCATGCTTAAGGAGCGATCCTCGCTGGTCCGCACAATCGTGAGCGTGAAGAACCAGATTCACGGGTTATTGTTATGTCTGGGTATTGAATCGACGCGCGCAGGTCTTCAGAGTCAAAAAGAACACCGACTAATACAAGACATACTCGCAGCACATGGCTACGTCGGCGGAGCGGTAGATCCACTCTTTGATATATTAGACCGGCTGGACGAAGAAGTCAAGAAATTGGGCAAGTTGATTGCCGAGCTGACGGCTGATAATCCGGTGGTGCAATTGATACGCACGATACCGGGAGCGGGCGTGATTAATGCAGCGACGCTGCGGGCATACATTGACGACATCAGTCGATTTACGACGCCCCGTCAATTGGCAGCCTTTGCGAGTGTAGTACCGTAGGTGCAGAACTCGAATAATCGGGAACACTATGGACACATTACCACACAAAGGTCGAACGAGCTGCACACGGCCATGGTCCAGGTGGTGCTTGGCATGGTGAGACAGAAACGATGGACGGGCAGGTATCGGCTCATAGTGCGCTATGACCGTATGAAAAAAGCAAAGGGGTCGGGGCGAAGCATCATCGCAGTGGCCCGTGCATTGAGTGAGATTTTGTGGCACATGCTCACTCAGAACGAACCGTTCGACGAAGCGAAGATGATTGATCCGAAAATACGCCGAAAGGCAGTGGAGATGCAGGCGGCAGCATTCGATGTCGTCGCATAATCGATGAGCCAACTTTGGCTCACGGTTGACTTTTTATAGGAGGTTTTTGATGAAAAACTGGAAAAAGCTTCTTGTGATCGTGGTTTTGTTTCTTTGCGTCGTTGGTGATCTTTTAGCCGAACAGCCGATAGTATTTAAGCTTGCCTTTACGGATCCCCCATACTTGAAGATCGGCGATTTGCAGGTTATGCACCACTCCTACGCAGGTATGGTTGCATTCAAGAGTGCACTTGAGAAACTCTCAAGTGGAAGAATAGTTGTTGAACTCTACCCTTACGGTCGACTTGGCGATGCCAATGAAAACATACAGCAGATTTTCTCAGGTACCCTGCAAGGAGCTACCCCCGCTGATGGTGCTGTGGCACCCTTCTACAAAGACATACAGGTTTTCTCAATCCCCTATGCTTTTGGCAGTGCTTTAGAGGCCTATAATCTCTGGGATGGTCCTGTTGGCAAAGCTCTATTCGACAATATGGCAAAAGTTTCCGGGCTCCGTGTCCTCGCAATTTATGACAATGGCGGATTCAGAAGCTTTTCGAACAACAAGAAGCCTATCAAGACAGCTGCAGACATGAAAGGCCTCAAAATACGGACCATGACGATTCCTGTTCACATGGAAATGGTGAAAGCATTAGGCGCAAGTCCTACGCCAATCGCATGGCTTGAATTGTACAACGCTCTTCAGACCGGAGTTGTTGATGGACAGGAAAACTCTGCAGCCACGATCCTTGGTGGGTCTTTGCAGGAAGTTCAGAAGTATTATACACTAGATGAACATTTTCTCGGATCTGCTATGATCGTTACCAGTGAAAAATGGCTCAAGTCTCTGCCTCCTGATCTTCAAACTGCGATCATTCAGGCTGGAAAAATCGCTGAATACGCAGCTCGCGGAACTTCGAGGGCGAACGATTCACTAGCTCTTGAAGCCTTGCAAAAAGCTGGTGTTCAAATTTACTATCCAACCTCAGCAGAAATAGCAACCTTCAAAGCAGCTTCTCAACAGCCAGTAATCGACTGGCTCAAGAAAAACATTAATCCCTCAACAGTTGATACGGTGTTAAGCGCCCTCAAATAGCATCGAGCATTTTTATGGGAGCGCGCTTCCAAGAAGCGCGCTCTTGCTTCTTCTGTTTAAAAAGGAGCATTCATGAGAACAGAGAAAGGAATTTTTGCTTTTATAGAAAAAATTATCACTTATATAACAGATATTCTTATGGCAGCAAATATTATTTTAATTCTATTGAGCGTTTTCTTTCGCTATGTCCTTGGCCATGCTTTGGTTTGGTCAGAAGAGCTCGCCAAGTTCATTCTTGTATGGACAGTATTTTTAGGCGCTAGCAATGCGATAAGACGTTGGGAAAATCTTCGTGTAACGTTTATTCTTGATAAGCTTCATCTAAATGCTTCGAGGGTTTTCGATATGGTTTTGAAAGCTGTTGCATCTGGATTCATTGCCTTTTTATTCATCCTTGCTCTGAAATCTATTCCCAATGTCTGGAGCCGTGAAATGGCGCCTGCTCTTGGTATTAATATGGTCATTCCTGAGCTAGGTATAATCGTAGGATTGGCATTAATGGTCTTGCAATGTATCGGATTGATTATAAGTTTTTTCATGAGGAGTAATCTGTGAACTGGAGTCGATCATGACAGCATTCTGGATCTCTACGCTTGGACTTATAATATTTATTACGCTTGGAATGCCAATTGCATTCTCTATCGGCATGGCATCTGTAGGGTTCATACTAATGACCAATCCGATGAGCCTTGTCATTGTTCCCTTGAGAATGTTTTCTGGTGTCAATTCCTTTACCTTACTTGCGCTCCCGTTTTTTGTTATGAGCGCAGAAATCATGGTTCGAGGTGGTGTCTCTTCTAGGCTTTTTGCACTCGTTAATATGTTGGTCGGGAGAGTGCGCGGAGGGCTTGCATATGTTAATGTCGTACAAAGCACAATTTTTGGGAGCATTTCCGGAGCTGCTCTTTCCGATGTAGCTGCTCTTGGAAAGATGGAAATTGATGCGATGGTAGAAAATGGTTATGACAGGGATTTTTCCTGCGCTTTGACTGCAGCATCTTCAATCCAGAGCCCTTTGATACCACCGAGTTCGACTGCAATTTTATATGCAGGAATAATGAGCATGTCGGTTGGTGGCGTTTTGCTCGGAGGTCTCGTTCCTGGACTTCTCATAGGTGGAACTCAGTGCCTCTATATCTTATTCAGAGGAAGAAAACTTAATCTGCCCAAGGTGACCTTAACATACGATCGAAAAACAAAAGCGAAAATATGGAGGGATGGTCTGGTTGCCCTAGGCATGCCCGCCATCATCCTCATCGGGATTGTTGGGGGTGTCTTTACTCCAACAGAAGCAGCAGCAGTAGCTGTCTTTTATTCACTGATTGCCGCCTTTCTGATCTATCGCGAAGCAAAGCCAAAAGATATCATTGAGGCGCTCGAGGCTACAGTAAAGACAAGTGCGACGCTATTCATGATTGTTGCACTTGCTGCATCCTACTCATGGGCACTGGGATCCGAGCGAATTCCCGAACAAATCGCAACCTTCATTCTAGGTATTTCTCATAATAGATATATTTTATTGCTCATCATGAATGTGCTTTTGATCATAGTAGGCATGTGGATGGAAACTGGCGCAGCTATCATACTATTCGCGCCGATTCTTGGGCCTATTGCAACCATGGCAGGAGTGTCTCCTCTTCATTTTGCAGTCATAATGATTGTAAACTTAGTCATAGGGCTAATTACTCCTCCTGTCGGAGTTGTACTCTATGCAACTTGTACAGTTGGCCAGACGACGCTTGAAAGACTAGTAAAAGCACTAAAGCCTTTCTATATTCTCAGCTTTAGCTGCCTTCTTCTGATTACATTTGTGCCTGATATAGCACTTTTTGTGCCCAGGCTGGTTGGGCTTGTAAAATAGTGAGAGGTAAAAAATGAGAAATGGCAATCCTTACCTCGGTGGTGGACGTTACATCCAGATAGAAGGTGCAGTACATCTTGTCGGCCAAGAACTGAAACGATACAAAGCAAAGCGTGCCTTTATCATTGGAGGGCATACCGCTCTTTCTATCGCATTAAGCCCTATTGAAACGAGCATAAAATCTGAAAGAATCGATTATCTTGTCGAAGAATTTCAAGGCCATTGCACATTGAAAAAAGTTGCTTCGCTCCGCGAAAAGGCAGAAAGATTCGATGCTGATATAATAGTCGGTGTCGGCGGCGGGAAAGCCCTCGACACGGCAAAGCTGCTAGCTAATGACATGAATCTAAGTGTAATCACGGTGCCTACTTCAGCGGCGACTTGTGCAGCTTTCGCCATTCTAAGTGTCGTCTATAACGATAATGGTGATGTGCTTTATAGCGTTTTCCATAATCGCGAAGTGGCTAGTGTGCTTGTAGATATGGAAATCCTGACTTCTCATTGCCCTACTCGTATGCTTGCAGCTGGTATTGCTGATGCACTTGCAAAATTCCCCGAGATAGCTTTTAGCATGGAATATGCATCTGATTGGGAAAAAACGGTATTGCCCTCTGCAGCGCTCGTATTGTCCAAACACAACTGGGATCTGTTCTTTCAAAAAGGCAAAAAGGCGCTTGAAGATGCAAAAACTGGTAAGCTCTCACCAGAACTAGAAGATGTAGTATGCGCTGGAATTGCGTTGACAGGAACCGTTTCTTCATTGGTTAGCGGAGGTCGGCAGCTCGCGGTAGCTCATTCATTTTATGATTCTATCTGCAAAAACTTTAAGCAACAGCAGCGCAAGTTTCTGCATGGCGAGATAGTATCAGCAGGTATACTGCTTCAGATGCTCGTGAACGGAATGGAATCTGCGCAGATTGATGAAACCAGGAATTTCCTCAGTTCGATCGGAACGCCTGTCTCGTTGCGTGACCTGGATATCGAGCCGACAAGTTTCAATATCGATGCAATCTATACTTACATCAGAACCACAATGAATCTTTTGGAAGGCTGGATGACTGAGCGCCTCCGTGCCGGTCTCAACGGGCTGCTCTCGCTCTGATTGAAAGAATTTGACGATACATCTATTCTACGATAAAAGGCAGGCAGTGCAAACCTTGAAAGAACCAAGAATTCAAAATAAAAGAGGCAATAAGCTGGAGAACCCACGTGCATATCATCGTTACTATTAAACAGGTCCCCGAAACCGACAAAGTCAAAATGGACCCCGAGACAGGTACCATGGTCCGCTCGGGGCTCGAAAGCATTGTCAATCCGCTCGATCTTTATGCGATCGAAGAGGCGCTCGTGCTGAAAGAGCGGTTTGGAGCCCGAATTACTGTTCTTTCGATGGGCCCGCCCGATGCGGAGCGCGCACTGCGTGAAGCGCTCTCGATGGGATGCGATGAGGCGGTTTTGCTCACCGACAGGGTGTTTGCTGGCTCCGACACATGGGCGACTTCGCGCGTTCTTGCTGAAGCTGTCAAGAAAATCGGTGCGTTCGAAATCATTTTGGCTGGCGAGCGCGCGACCGACGGCGACACAGGGCAGGTGGGGCCTGCGCTCGCTGCATGGCTCGGAATTCCGGTGATTTCGTATGCGAGCGGGCTTGAGCTTTTCGCCGATTTGGGGTCTGCAGGCGCAGAGAAGGGCGGCGTGCCTTTCGCACCCTCAACTGTGCGCGCGCGCCGGCTCACCGAAGAAGGCTACCAGATTCTCGAAACCGAAATGCCCTGTCTTATTACGGTGGTGAAGGAAATTGCCTCGCCTCGTCTGCCAACTTTGAGAGGAAAGAAATTTGCCAGAAGTGCGCAGGTGCTTCGCTGGGGTGCGCGCGAGCTTGGCTTGGGGACAGAGGATGCGGGCCTTCCGGGCTCTCCAACCCGGGTGACGAAAATTTTCTACCCTAAGGTTTCGCGCGATGGCGAGCGCCTTGTGGCCAGGGATGAAGAAGGAATTGCGCGTGCGGTGAATCGCATTTTTGCGCTGCTTGAGGAAAAGGGCTGCTTGAGCTCCGTCCCTGAAGCTGCTCTCGCAACTGCTCATCAAGAGCGAACCTCGCTCTATTCCAAAGCGAGCACCACACATGAGAATTTGGAACGTGCGAGCCTAGATCAGGAGGCGGCGCGAAATCATTCTGCCGCAAAACTTTCCCCCACTGAACCTTCTGCTGCTGAACTCTCTGCTTCCAGCCCTGGCGCCGCCAAATCCGCCGTTCCCAAACCCGAAGTCTGGATTATTGCCGAGCGGCGCCATGTCGGCCTTGATAGTGTATCGTTCGAACTGCTCGCCCGGGCGCGCACGCTTGCAGATGCGTTGCACACCTCTCTTGCAGCTATTGTTGTAGCTCCGTCCCTCGCCGATGAGGAAGTGCAAGCCTTGATCGCGTATGGCGCGGATAGCGTTATCGCGCTCGAAAGCCTCAATTTCGATGATTTTGTCTGCGAGACCTGGGCAGATGCTCTCTTTGCACTCGCCAGGGAACGCAAGCCTGATATTGTGCTCGCTGCGGCGACAACCACAGGGCGAACGCTTATGCCCTACCTGGCTGCGAAGTTCGGCACCGGCCTCACGGCTGACTGCACGGAGCTTGCTATCGAAGAGGGAACTGGACTCCTTTTGCAGACCCGGCCTGCCATTGGCGGCAATATCATGGCGACAATCAAAACGCCAAAGCACAAGCCGCAAATGGCGACGGTCCGCCCTCATTCGGCTCAACCTCTGTCCCCGGATTTCGAGCGCAAAGGGATAGTGCTTCGAACTCAAGCTCTGCAGCCAGCCGAATCCCGAGCGGGCACGCAGCAAATCGCCGTCCGAACGCGAGTACTCTCCATGGAACGCAATACAAAAGGCTTTGAAAACCTCGAAGGAGCGCGAATGGTCGTCTCTGGTGGCCGCGGCCTCAAAAAAGCCGAGAACTTCAAGCTTGTGCGCGAACTCGCCGATGCTCTTGGCGCTGTCGTCGGAGCGAGCCGCGAGGCTGTCGATCGCGGCTGGATTTCGTATCCGCACCAGGTAGGCTTGAGCGGCAAGACTATTTCGCCCGAAATCTATCTTTGCGCCGGCATTTCAGGAGCAATCCAGCATCTGGCGGGAATTCGGACCGCGAAAACCATCATCTCAATCAACAGCGATCCCGAGGCTCCCATCCACGCAGTCGCGGATCTCGCGGTCGTGGGAGACCTCTTTGAAATCCTGCCACGCCTTGCGGAGCGCGTTCGCAGCGCGAAGACGGGCATCTCCACGGAGGGCAATCATGCTCTATAACCGCGTTACAGAAGAAATCATACGGGAGCTCGCCGTTATCGCCGGTGCCCGCAATGTCCTTCTCGACCCCGCCAAGCTCGAAGCATATTCCCATGACGAAACCTCCAAAGAAGAATATGCGCACATGCCGGAAGTTGTCGTCACCCCCGAATCGACCGTAGCTGTGGCCGCAATCGTCAAACTTGCGAACCGCGCGCACATTCCCCTCACGCCGCGAGGAGCAGGAAGCGGCCTCTCCGGCGGCGCGATTCCCGTCTTTGGAGGCATTGTCATTTCGCTCGAAAAAATGAATCACGTGCGGGAAATCGATTACGAAAACCTCACCATGACGGTCGAAACCGGCATTGTCACGAACGAAATCAACAATCTTGTCAAGGATAAGGGGCTTTTCTATGCCGGCTATCCTATGAGCCTTGAGACATGCATGCTTGGTGGTAACATCGCGGAGAACGCAGGAGGTGGCAAGGCAATCAAGTATGGCGTCACCTCGCGCTACATCCTGGGCCTCGAATTTGTGACGCCCGCAGGCGACATAGTCTGGCTGGGCGGCAAACTGGCCAAGGATGTGACCGGCTACGATCTTGTGCATCTCATTGTGGGGTCTGAAGGTACGCTGGGTATCGCAACCGCGGCCATCATCAAGCTGATCGGACTGCCTGCAGCCAAATCCGACCTGCTCGTGCTCTTCCGAAGCCCACAGGAGGCAATTTCCTGCGTTCCCGTCATCCTTTCGAAAGGCCTCATCCCCACCGCAATCGAATTCATGGATCGCCGTTCGGTTGAGACGTCCTGCGCGTACTTGAACGAGAATCTGCCCTATGCGCAGTGCGGTGCGATGCTCCTCATCGAAATGGATGGCAGAGACCCTGCGCTTGTCGAGAGCGAAGCCGAGGCCGTCGGCGACCTGTGCATGGAGCAGGGAGCTATTGAGGTATATGTGGCCGATAACCGTACAACCCAAGAACGCCTGTGGGCAATTCGACGCAACATCGCAGAAGCATTCAAGGTGTACTGCCCAGTCCAGAGTCTTGAAGATATCGTTGTGCCGCCCGCATCGATACCGGCGGTGATCCCCGAGCTCGATCGCATCGCTGCGCAGTTCGGCATCACCATCCCCTGCTATGGGCATGCTGGCGACGGGAATCTCCACGCAACACTTGTCAAGGACCCGGAAATGTCCATGGAAGATTGGCACAGAATCGAACCGCAGGCTCTCGAGGCGCTCTATGAGGCAATTTCGAAGCTGGGCGGAAAAATCTCGGGCGAGCATGGCATCGGGCTCAAGCGCAAGGAATATATGAAAAGGTTTATGAGCCCTGTCGAGCTCGAGCTTTTAAAAGCGATCAAGCGCGCATGGGATCCGAACCTCATCATGAATCCGGGCAAGATGTTCGATCTGGAGAAGGGAATCGGCTGATTGCCAGGATGGGCTGAACCATAACCGGCAGCAACAGCCCGGGGCTGCCAGGGCCACGCTGGCCAGGACAACTGAAAGCAGGATCACCGCCGCAAACTCGCGTCGATCGCAAAGAAATTGAAGAAAAATGAGCCACGCTGTTTCAGAAGGTCATAAGCAAAACCGAGCGCAAGCAGACGGTCCCTCCTACGATAGAATGAATTGCCCAGCACGAGCGGCGTAAAGCGCACGAACACCTGGGCTTTCGGAGTTGCGCCTGAAAATCCTCTCGCCCAAAGCTCCGTCCCTCCGCCCAGAAAGCCTATTTCTGCGAGCATGCTCACCCAATTAGGCGGCACGCGATCGTTGATCCAGCGTTCTGCGAGCAAAGAATATCCGAGCGAGACAGCCCCGAGCAGGGAATCGCCGGGCTTCGGTGTGAGCATGGTTACAGCACTGAAATCCAATTCAAGTCTGGGGGTCAGACCCCCTATTAAACCGATCGAAACATGTTGCCCTGGCCCGGAAATCCGCTCACCAGCAGTATCCGCGAAAAAACTCCACTGCTGGATGCTCAAGGAGACATCCTGCGCATGAACTGGCTGCGCTGATGGGGCAAACATGAAAAGCACCGCAAGCAGCATAAGCGCCCGAAGCCTTGCACTTGAGCGGAAAACCCCCGAAGCCTCCATTTTTAAACCCTTCATGCCCTGCTCCCTTCCTCGCCTCAATGCACAAACGCAGTAAGCCGGATCAGCGATGCCCCCCACCCGCTCACTAAACCTTTCGAATCCAGCACAAGCTCTGTCCCCAGGAAGGACACATAGCTTTCGCCAAACCAGAACCTCACAAGCTGCGCCGAAACGACAAAGCCCACCTCGCGGCCGCCAGCGGGGTCGATAAGCATTTCCGCCGAAACCGCAGGCGCATATTTCCATTCGCGCACAAAAAACGAGGAATGAGCTGTTCTTGCCATATAGCGAAGCTCAATCCCGATATTCAGCATCAAACCAGAAAAGTCCAGAGGATTGACCGGCACCAGCGCACCCAAAAACCACGCCGGCTGAATCCCCTTCGGCGGGAAAGGGTCAAATAGCAGCCCTGCGCGCATATACTCGCCATTATCAAAGCCTTTTGCAGCAAAACCCTCGGTTCCTACAACAATTCCGACATGCCAGGGCTCTGCAGCGTAGACCATACCCGAGCTAGCTGCCACATAGCACATAAGCATTATAAAAATCACGAAGCGCATAGAATGCTTCATATTTAGCAAACGCTCCATTCTCATCCTCCAGGCACAGAAAGAAGATAACTCATAAAATACGAAAAACCCCGCCATTTCTGAGCTTCTTCTATGCTGACAGGGCGCGCCCGTTTCTGCAATTCCGATAAATTCTGGCTCACAACACCGATTGTTCGCTCATTATCGAACACGAACACAATCTCATTCGAGAGCCGCACAGAGCGATAATTGAAATTCGGGCTGCCCAGTGCGACTATCTTCCGGTCCATCATAGCGAGCTTGTAATGAAGGAGGGCATTCCCGGCTGATTTGTAGATGAAAACATGCGCCCCTGCCTCCAGAAGCGGCAGGACGGTGTAGTGCACCGCTTTATCCATGGCAGGACTTATTTGATCATCAGAAAGCATGATGTTGACCTGAATGCCCCGCTGTAATGCTTGCTTCACCATCTGCATGATTGTTTCTGTCGGCATTGCAAAAGCCTGGACGAGCCATACCTCTTCTTGAGCATAATCGAATATGGCGCGATAGAGGGCTTCGATGCTCCGAGTTTCCCCAATGACCTGATTGCCCAGCCACGCATTTACAGCACCTTTATTGGCATTTGGCGGGCAGGCAAGGGGGGTATCTTGGCTGGTCGTTGAGTCCATGCTAGCTGTTTGGCTGCCAGCTGAAGCTTCCGGGCTGGCCGCCGCCGTTGCTCCGATCGAGCCGCCAGCGCCAGTTGCTACCGCCGGCGCAATATCCTCCAGGTTGAGCGATTCTACAGAAAACTGATTCCATGTTTCGGCAAGCGAGGGCGCGAGGGCGCGTCCCGCATCGGGACTTTGGATTTCTACCATCGCATCTTCGTTTCCATTCTGATCAAGCGGCGCAAAAGAATAAATGTTCAGATTGTACCCGCCTGCATAGATGGTCTCTCCATCGACCATGACGATCTTGCGGTGATCGCGCACAAGTAGCCATGGCAGCGCGGCTATGCGCTCGAGCCTCAGCGGATTGAATTCAGCCCATTTCACTTTTGTGCCCCGGAACACTTCCGAAGGCGCGACAATTTCATCATTCCACTTCGGATTGTGGAAAATCCGCTCATAGGATGTCGCATCGAACAGGAAATAGACAGGCACCCCTTCAGCAGCCTTGGCAATGAGCGCATCATAGATTTCAGCATTGAATTCATTTCGGTTCGCCAAAAAAACAAGCACAAAAACAGATTTTTTGGCCTGAGCAATGGTATTGAGCAGCGATGCTTTCCACGATTCTGCGCTGTAATGAATGATTGGCTCATTCGTTTGAATTCGCGAAAAGCCATTCGATTCAAGAAAAGCCTCAATGCTCTGTGTGCTGTCCGCGCCGGAGTTCGCAAGGCTAACGGAGTTCACAAGACCAATGGAATTCGCAAGGCTGCCTGCTCCCTGCGAGGTCGCACATCCGCCAAGGATTACCATTGCTGAAATAGTTGCAAGTAGAGCGAGAACGCCGAAAGCGAACCTATAAAATGGCATTCCGCGGAGCATCGGAGAGTAATAATTCTTCTGCATATGCCTCAGCTGAAAAATGGCTTTATGATATCTCCGATCGATGAGCTGAAATACTTTTCCTGGCGCCAGCCGAGTGATTCGAGGAGCGATGTATCCATGCGGCAGTCGCGCGGTCTTGGAGCGCCTTTTGGAGGCGAGGGATCGGGGCGGATATGGCTGGCATCGATACCCAGGGCGGCAGCCATAGCCTTTGCCATTTCATATTTGGTGTATGCTTCCTTTCCAGAAAGCAGAAAACGCGGAAAGGGACCGCACGCTGCCGTGCGCTGCATGCAGGCTTCGACAATAGCCATAATTGCTGTCGAAACATCATCGACATGCGCAGGATACCGGTGCGCCCAATGCTCGATATTTCGCGGCTCGGTCGACTTGAGCGCAAGGGCGATCTCGGTTACCGAAGATTCTTCGAGATATTCTACTGGACCATACAGAATGGGAATGCGCAAAACCGCACCCACGCTCCGTCCTCCGAAAGCCCGCACGATACCCGAAAGCGCAGTCT
The DNA here is from genome assembly GCA_009768935.1 of Rectinema subterraneum. Lineage (GTDB taxonomy): Bacteria > Spirochaetota > Spirochaetia > Treponematales > Rectinemataceae > Rectinema > Rectinema subterraneum. The sequence goes on along the minus strand of WESA01000009.1, from coordinate 12,958 downwards.
CTGCAACTTTTTCCGCTTCAACCTTCATCCGGCCATATTCATTGAGCGGATGTACCGGAGAATTAGGGAAATACGGAGGGGCCGAACCATCAAACACATAGTCTGTCGATATCAAAAGCAGAAACACCCCGCGCTTTGCGCATTCCCGAGCAATAATCTGCGTGGCATCGATATTGATTGCCCTGGCTCGCTCTAAATCTGTATCGACAATATCGGGTCGTCGCTCCGCAGCCAGATGAATCACCACATCAGGCCTGAAATGCGCAAAAAACAGCGCGACCGAGCGCTCCTCTGTCAAATCAAGCTTTTCGAGCGGTGCCTTTGCGCGCGAAAACGCCACGCCCTTCGTTTCTATATTCGGGTAGCTCGCAAGCAGCTTCATAAGCGAGCGTCCGAGAAGCCCTGAGGCGCCGGTTACCAGCAATTTCATACTGATGAAGATACCACACTCCGTGTTCTGGAGAAAGAACCTCCAGCCGGCACCCCCCTCAGCTTCCAGACCTGCCAAAGCTCGCCGCCCTTGCGCAAACCGCCCTTTTTCGCTAGTGTATATACTTGCAATTCGGCACATTCCTTCCGCACGGCGAAAAGCGAGGAGATAACAATATGGAACAGAATTTTTGGTCCAGCCGCCAGAGCGAGCAGTGGCGCATCAAGGTTGGACTCGCGGAAATGCTCAAAGGCGGCGTCATTATGGATGTCACAAATGCAGCACAGGCAAAAATAGCCGAAAAAGCCGGCGCATGCGCTGTCATGGCCTTGGAACGCGTTCCCGCGGATATCCGCGCGCAAGGCGGCGTAGCCCGCATGTCCGATCCGAAAATCATCAAAGAGATCCAGGACGCTGTTTCCATACCGGTCATGGCGAAATGCCGCATCGGCCATTTTGTCGAGGCGCAGATACTCGAAGCCCTGGGCGTCGACTTTATCGATGAATCCGAAGTGCTGACGCCGGCTGACGATCGCTTTCATGTCTACAAGCACAATTTCAAAGTTCCATTTGTCTGCGGCTGCCGCGATCTCGGCGAAGCACTCCGCCGTATCGGCGAAGGCGCGGCAATGATCCGCACTAAGGGTGAAGCAGGAACCGGCGACATCATCGAAGCGGTGCGCCACATGCGCACCGTGCGCGACGAAATAGCCCGCCTGACTCGCCTGCCTGATGAAGAGCTCATGACCGCCGCAAAAGAGCTCGGCGCCCCATTTGAACTTGTCTGGGAAGTAGCCAAGACCGGAAAGCTGCCCGTGCCGAATTTCTCCGCAGGCGGCGTTGCAACCCCCGCTGATGCTGCCCTTATGATGCAGCTCGGCGCAGAGTCGGTCTTTGTCGGTTCCGGCATTTTCAAATCCGGCAACCCGGAACGCCGCGCAACCGCAATTGTTTCCGCAGTCGTGCACTACAAAGATCCCAAAATTCTTGCGGAAATTTCCGAAGACCTCGGGGAGCCGATGGTCGGTATCGGGCTCGATGAGCTGAACGAAAATCAGAGAATCGCGGGGAGAGGCTGGTGAGTAGTTCTCGCATTGGAGTGCTCGCGCTGCAGGGAGATTACGAAGCGCACCTGAAAGCGCTCGCGCGAGCCAGCGAAAACGCTGTCGAAACCATCGAGGTGCGTCGTCCTGCTGATCTTGAATCCATAGCTGCGCTCATTATCCCGGGGGGCGAGAGCACCGTCATGGGCATGTTGCTTGAGCGCTTCGGCATGTTCGAACTGCTCAAATCGCGCATTGCGAACGGAATGCCTGTTTTTGCTACCTGCGCTGGAATCATTCTTCTTGCGAAGAACATCGAAGCCAGCGAGCAAACTCGCCTCGGCGTTCTCGATGTCACTGTCCGGCGCAATGCCTATGGCAGACAGGTCGACAGCTTCCATGCGCCAGTGCAGACGACAATTCCAGAAATCGGCACAATTGATGGCGTGTTTATCCGTGCGCCGAAGATAATCGCCTTAGGCCCAGGTGTCGAAGTGCTCGCTGTCTATCAGGGCGACCCTGTTATGGTCAGGCAGGGAAACATTGTCGCCGCGACATTCCATCCCGAACTGCTGCCCGGCGCACCAGTGCATCGCTGGTTTATTCAGTCTTTTTGACCAGCACCTTGTCGATGCGCTTGCCATCCATATCGACTACTTCGATAGAGAGAGGCGGCCATTCAATCGTATCTCCCGCCTTCGGAATGGTTCCTGTTCGATGCAGCACGAAACCGGCCACCGTATCGTAATCCTCGCGCGAAAATTGCTCGACATTAAGCTCGAGAGCTTCCGCAAATTCATCAATGGGCATCGAGCCATCAACGAGGTATGAGCCATCGCTTCGCTTGAAAATCTGTGGTTCTTCCTGCTGCTCGATTTCGGAAAGATTCGCCACTACCTCAAGCAAATCCCCAATCGTGACAAGCCCGGAAACGCCGCCATACTCATCCACAATGAGCCCTGCGGATTTTTTCGCATTCTTGAGAATGCCAAGCGCCTGCAAACCGGAAAAACTCTCCGGAATCATGACTGCCGATTGCATGCACTCCCGGATTCCTGCAAAGCGCCCCTGTGCAAGCCGCGTAAGCGCACGCTTTACTTCGAGCATGCCAATCGCATGATCCAGATCCCCCTCGACCACCGGCAAATACCCGAACTCCGCATGTTCGATGATCGCGCGCACATGCGCTTCGCGCGAATCCGCCGTGTCCAGCGCTACCACATCCGTCCGTGGCGTCATAAACATCGTGACCCGCCTGTCATCCAGATTCAGCACCCCTTCCACCATCTCGCGCTCGGCGGTCTCGAACACCCCCGATTCCTCACCCTGTTCGACAAGGATTTTCACTTCCTCGGGCGTAATCGCGGATTCTGCGGCGCGATGAAACCCCATAAGCCTGACCAAACCATCAGTGGCCGCCGACAGAAGCCTCACCACCGGAAAAAAGAGGACACTCAGAAAATGCATCGGCCGAATGGTAAATGCTGCAATCTGCTCAGGATTGTGCAGCGCAATCGATTTCGGAACGAGCTCCCCGATAATGACTGATAAAAATGTAATCGCGAGCACCACCACCGCAATCGAAATCGAAGCGGCATATTTTTCGAGCGCAGGGAAAGTGGCGAGCCAAGCTGCAAGGCGCTGGGAAATCGTGGTACCGCTCACTGTGCCGGTTAGAATACCGATGAGCGTGATTGCAACCTGGATTGTCGAAAGATAGCGGCTCGGTGACTCGCGCGTCTTGAATGCAAGCTGGTACGCGCTCTTGCCTTTATCGGCTTCCGACTTGAGCCTCGCCTTGCGCGACGAAACAAGCGCCATCTCGGAGAGCGAAAAAAAACCATTCAGAAGAATAAGCAAAAGCAGCACAAGAAACTCAGTTGGCATAGACTACTCCGAAAAATAACCAGATGGCAGCTTGCCGGGTTTTACACTGCGCAGGGCCGTTTGCGCGGAGTCCAGGCAGGTATGGCGCGGCTTTCAAACAGCTGAAAGGGTTCTCAGCAAGGTCGCCATTTCTCTGCGAGTCATCACTTTGCATGAAAAGAGAATAGCAAGAAACTTCGTATGCTGTCGAGCATTTTGGAAGTCTTTATTCCTGCGCTTTTTCTGGTATATAGTGAGCACACATGAAGCCACCGAAAAAAAGTGCTCTTGAGGGGCTCTATATTCTGCTCTTACTGTTCGTACTCGCACTGATCCACCCATTTCCTCAGACATTGGGCGCCCAGGAGAATGAGCCAGCGCGGGACCCTGTGACTGCTTCGTTCGACCAGGCCTTCGCCGACGGGGATCCAGTCAGAAATGTTATTGAGCCTGTTTTCGTTGGCGAGGCAGGGTTTGTGCAAAGGCTGAACATCCGCACAACCCGCTCCGGTACGCAGGGCAGTCCAACAGATGCACAAGCTTCCGTGCACCCCCCGCTCGGCCTCGTCCTAAGCGGAGGCTCAGCCCGCGCCTATGCGCATATAGGTGTCCTGAAAGAACTCGAAAAAGCCGGCATCTACCCCGATTTCATCGTCGCCAATTCCATGGGAGCGATTATCGGCATGCTCTATGCCGCAGGTTTTTCGCCCGATGATATCCAACTGCTCATTCATGCAATCCCGCTGGATTCCTATTTCGATATCGTACTCCCTACAAATGGCGGGTTCATCAATACAGAAGCCTTTGCGGCAGCGATGCGCATGCTGGTCGGCAATCTGGACATTTCCGAAACTGCTATCCCAATTATAGTCACTGCGGAAGACCTTCCCTCGCGGCGGCAGATATGGTTTGCGGAAGGCTCATTCGAGCGCATTATGACTGCAGCTTTTTCTATGCCTGCCGTGTTCGAGCCGCAGCATGTTGGCAATTTTATTCTTATCGATGGGGGAATAGCGGCCATTGTTCCCATTGAGCCTGCTCAGCGATTCACCGACAGACTCATCGTATCGACTGCGCTCTATAACCGCGCCATGAGCTTTTCCAACCCGCTTACGGTAGTAAATCGAGCTATTGATATCGGAAAGACGCGCACAAGTATGGGCGCTCTGGAAAAAACAAGCGCTTTTATCATCCGCAACGATGTCGAGACCCTCTCCTACATGCAATTTAGCGATCCCAATCTTATCATCGCGAGAGGAGAAGAAAGCGCTGCGAGAGCCATTGCCGCCCTCGATGCACAGGAGCGCGCCCAGCTTGAAAATCCGCCACCGCCCTCACTTGTGGAATTGCGGGCTCGCATGCACCAGAAACTTATAAAGACTATCGAGGCGTTGCGCACTGGTGTTATGCCTGCATCCGCGCCGACAATCCGAGCAGCCCCTGCGCTCAGACTCTTCCCCCCAATTTTGGGCTTCGCGGGCGAAACAGAAACCATTCCCCGCGCTGGCCTTTCCGCAGTTTTTTCAGCATGGAGAACAAAAACCTCTCTATCGTATTTTGCTGCTATCGCGCCGGAGACCGGCAAGCAGTGGGCCCTCGACGGAAGCATCAATATAAATCCCATAGAGGCTTTGGTGATCGGAGCGTCTGCGCGGCTCTGGGGCGATTATAGTAGCACTGCTATACTTGGCCATACGCCCGCAATGTGGGAATTTGCCGGCTCGCTAAAGAGCGCGACATTTGTCGGTGCAACGAAAATCGGTTTTGTGGCAAGTGCGGACGTGATCAGGGAGATCGGCGAAGGAAGTGCGACCTGGCAATCCATCGGGCTTGTGAGCGCCGCATCAGTGACCCCTGGCTTCGATCAGGATGCGCATGCGATCGTGCCGTGGTATTCACTGGAGGCTGGGGGATTCGCGGAAAACACAGTCAGCGCCCAACTCTCTGCCGGGCTGGAGGGCACATTGATGATAGGCCTGCATGCCGGCTTGTTCAGCCCGAGAGTGCGCGGGTTTGCAAAAGTTGCCCTGAATGGCAATGCATTTCTGGAATCGGAATTTGATGGCTTCCGGGGCGGTGCAGCCCGTGCAGCCGCAGCATCCTCGCTGATAACCAACGCTGAGCTGGCCATCGCCCCGCGCAGCCTCTTTTTCGATATTGCAGAGACTGCGCTTGTGCGCAATTTGGAGCTTGCACCATTTTTCGATACAAAATGGAGCGCGCCTGCCGGGGGGGCTGGCAGCTTTGCAATGAAAGACTGGGCGGCCGGCCTATGCTTTTCATTCCAGGCGAGTGCCTTCGGACTTGCTCCAGCAACAATCAGCGCCTACGCGAGTTATTCGGGCTCGCACGTCTTCACTTTCCAGGTGCGGGCAGGCGCGCTCTTCCCGAGCAGATAGGAGACATCTTTTTCGCTATGTCTTGAGGCACAAGCAAAAAGCGCGGTACCACGAAAGGCGCCGCGCTCGACAGACTGAAACCAACCAGGATTACAGCTTGTACCTGATACCAATAGTTCCACCAACTCCCGAAGCGCCGCCGACAAAATGATTGACATAGAACGAGTGCAGATCGATGGCGAGTTTTTCATTCACATAGTACGAAACGCCGCCCCCCGACGACATTCCGAATCCAAAGGGGATGATGCCAACACCAAGGCCAAGACCCATATACCAATCGAATTTCCGCAAGAATTCAGGAAAATCCTTATAAGCTTTGAGACCCCAGTGAAGAGTGGCCATACCTGCGGCAGAAACATCGAAGCCAGATCCGAAATCAAGACCTGCAAGCCCCATGACGCCCATCGTGAGCGGGAATCCGGGAATATCGAATTTTTGGAAAATATATTCAACTCCACCACTCATCCCAAAACCTCTCCATCCATAGCCGATTCCGCCGAGCACGCTGAAATCGCCCTTTTCAGCATGAACATCCGTTGTAACGCCTTTAACAGCATTTTGCGCCAGAACCGGTCCTGCAACGATTATTGCAAGCGCTGCCGCCAACAATGCAACTTTCCACGTTTTCATCGTTTCCTCCATGAGCCGCTTGGATGTATCAGCGTTTTTCGCATATCTGCAGCCCTTTTATGCCAGCAATCTTATTCAATTATACGGGGCTTATACGCAGAATTCAAATAAATCGCGCATTTATTTGCTATTCCTTTATCTATTTGCTATTATTTCGCCATGAATCGATGCCCATGGTGCGGAAGCGATCCGCTTTACCTTCGCTACCACGATGAGGAATGGGGCGTCCCCGTACACAACGAGCGCACGCACTTCGAATTCCTCCTGCTGGAAACGCAGCAGGCAGGGCTCTCGTGGAGGACAATCCTTGGAAAGCGCGAAGCCTATCGAGCTGCTTTTGCGTACTTCGATCCCGAGAAAGTTGCGCGTTTTTCCGGCCCGGAAATTGAGCGCTTTCTGGCTGACCCCAGCCTCATTCGAAACAGACGCAAGTTGGAAGCCGCGGTGGCAAACGCGCGGGCATTTCTGAATATTCAGGAACGCTATGGCTCCTTTGACGCTTGGATTTGGCGCTTTGTGGAAGGCAGGCCAATTCTGAATACCTGGAAGGATATATGCGAACTTCCTGCCAGGACGCCGCTTTCAGATTTAATCAGCAATGAAATGAAAAAAGCCGGCTTTGCATTTGTAGGTTCTGTCACTATTTATGCGCATTTGCAGGCGATCGGCATTGTCAACGACCACCTTGTGAGCTGTTTTCGGCATGAAGAAATCGCGCGATTAGCAGCATCGAGCGCGCCAGGCTGAGCCTTCGACTCATTTTTTTGGCATTCGCCGCATGCCATTTTGCCCGCCTCGGGAAATTCATTATATTATAAAAGAAAGCGGCCCAGCCGCTCATAAGAAAGTTTAAACGGAGGAAAGCAATGCTATCACAGAAAATGATCGATCGAATCAATCTTCAGATCAATCGCGAAATGTATTCAGCATATCTCTACCTCGCTATGGCGGCGAGAATGAACGAAGCAGGCTATACCGGCATCGGAAAATGGCTCACCGTGCAATACCATGAGGAAATGTTCCATGCGATGAAATTCGCAAAGTACCTGCATGACCAGAATGCCACGGTTGCCTATACAAAAATCGACACCCCTGAATTCAAAGAAAAAGATGTCAAATCGCTCTTCCAGCATGTGCTGGCGCACGAGCAAAGCGTCACAGCCAGTATCCGCGAAATTATGGACCTCGCAATTGCCGAAAAGGATTATGCGACCCAGGCTCTTGCGCAGTGGTACATCAACGAGCAGATAGAAGAGGAAAAGAACGACACTCAAATTCTGCAGAACATCGATTTGCTCGGCAATTCAGCCCAGGGCCTTTTCATGCTCAATATCGAGCTCGGCAAACGCGATCCGTCTGTGCCACTCGATTTCAACAAGATTTGAGGAAAAATAATCTAACACACTTGCTACCAATGCATTCTTAATATAGGCCCGCCGCTCCGAAACGGTGGGCTTTTCTCATTCCAGCGAGTCCTGTATTCTCTCTGGTATGGTGATTCGCTATACAAGCACTCGAAATGGCCGCGTAAACGCAAGCATTGCCGAAGCCATTGTGCAGGGCATGCCTCAGGATGGCGGGTTGTTTGTCCCAGTGCAAATACCGGCGCTTCCGCCTGAGGCGCTCAATGAGCCGGGATTATCATATGCTGAGCTTGCGTGGCTTGTCCTCGCCCCCTGGTTCGATTGGTCAGAATACGAGCTCCGTCCCCTCATCGAGCGCGCATATATTGCGCAGAACGCACCTGGTGGCGAAGCTCTGTTCGATGTGCCAGAAATTGTCCCGCTAAGGGCAGCTGGTTCGCTCGGAAATCATCCTTTATTTCTGCTCGAACTTTTTCACGGCAAGACATGCGCATTCAAGGATCTCGCGCTTAGCCTCCTCGGCAGGCTCTTGCAAGAAAGCCTGGAAAAATGCGACATCGATGAGCCCTTGCTCATTCTGACCGCAACTTCGGGCGACACAGGCTCAGCTGCGCTCGCTGGACTCGGCGGGCAGCCTGGCATTCGCATCGCCGTCATCTACCCAGCCGAAGGAACGAGCGAAATTCAGCAGCTTCAGATGACCTCTGTCCCCGTTGAGGGCAGATTGGTTGTCGGCCTGCGCGGCAATTTCGACGACGCCCAGCGAGCAGTCAAGCGCATTTTTCAGATTGCCGGGAATCCTGACTCGCCATTCCATGCGATTCGACTCAGCTCCGCGAATTCAATCAATATAGGAAGACTGCTGCCTCAGATTGTCTATTATGTGAAAGCTTGGCGCGAGCTTTATTTTTCCCGTTTCCTGCGGCAAGGCGAGCCATTCGATGTTGTTGTGCCTAGCGGCAATTTCGGCGATATATTGGCTGCCCGCTATGCCAAAGCAATGGGCCTTCCCATAGGCAAGCTCGTGTGTGCTTCAAATTCTAATCGCATACTGCATGATTTTTTCTCTACTGGCGTGTACGACAGGCGCCGCGAATTTACAAAAACCCTAAGCCCCTCGATGGACATTCTGGTCTCGAGCAATCTTGAGCGGCTCTTGTACCATGCGCTTGAGGAAAATCCTGAGCTTGTCGCCATGACTATGCAGAAATTTGAACGCAAAGGCGTATTTGAGCTTTCTGAGAAAAATCGCGCAACAATCGCTGATTTCCGCGCCAGCTGGGCAGATGACGCCCAGACGCTTGAGACCATTCGCTCAATGTGGGAATCGCACGGCCTGCTCGTTGATCCGCACACAGCGGTTGCATGCAAAGTAGCGCGCGATGTGTATACGAAGGGGACAGAGGTTTCGGGCGAAACCACGGATTCGGCGCCCATTGTCGTCGCGGCCACGGCCAGTCCCTTCAAATTTCCTGCCGCCTGCCTCGAGGCGCTTCAAGGCAAGAAAGGCCCGACAAGCGAAAAAGGCAAGGACCTGCAGCTTGCCTTTGAATTGTCGCGACTTACAGGCCTTCCCGTTCCAAAACCGATTGCTGCGCTCGTCTCTGCCAAAATCAACCATAGCACCATCATCGATGAATCTGATCTTGAACGCGTGCTTACAGAATTTGCGCAGCAAGAAGCTGGCATAGCGAGGATCCTATGATTGAAATTGAAGTTCCTGCAACAAGTGCAAACATCGGGCCGGGCTTCGATTGCCTTGGCATTGCGCTTTCGCTTTCCAATACCGTGCGAGTCGAGAAAGCCTCTGAGACTCGGTTGAAGGGCTGTCCTCCGCAATGGGCAGGCCCCGACAATCTTTTTTTGCGTTCGTTTCGGCAAGCTTGCGCGCTTTTGCAAACCTCTGTCCCCGAAATCGAGGTCGAATTCATCACCCGTATCCCGCCAGCACGCGGGCTGGGCTCGAGCGCATCGCTCGCTGTCGCCGGAGCTGCAGCCGCACTTCTGCTGTATGCACAGCCTAAAGCGGGGACAGAGCTTGATATTCTCAAGGAGCAAAAAAACCAGCACTTGTTGCTCAAAGCTGCCACGGCTGTCGAAGGGCATCCCGACAACGCTGCCCCAGCTATCTATGGCGGATTCACTGCTGCCGCGATCGCCAAAGAGGATATTTCCATTATCCGCGCCGATGCGCCCGCAGAGTGGCGCTTTGCTGCCTGCATCCCAGACTTCGATCTCGAAACGAGCGTCGCGCGCAAAGCCCTTCCCGACGTATATTCGCGAGCCGATGTCGTCCATGCCATCTCGCATGCTGTGCTCACTGCGCTCGCGATTCGCAATGCTGATATATCAAGCCTTGGTCGAGTCTGCGAAGATCGCATCCATGAGCCGTATCGGCGCCCCCTTGTCCCTGATTTTGAAGATGTTGAAAACGCGTGCCAGGCAAATGGTGCTGCAGCTGTGTGGCTCTCGGGCTCTGGCCCGACCATTCTTGCAGTATTTGAAAGCTCTGTCCCCGCTAAGAGCCTTGCCTCCGACATTGCCGCGCATGCGAAACGCAGATGGCAAGTAGTTCCTTTGCATGCTGACAATATGGGGCTGCGCGCGCAAATATCTCCATAAGAGGGGGCAAAAATGATTCCAATACAGTGGAAAGAAACCCAAGCATTTTCAACCTCTGTCCCCACGCGGTTCGGCAGCATCGTGGTGGTATGGCAGGGAGAAGAAGCGCCAATCTTGAGCCGTATCTATCTGCCTCGCAATGATGGTGCGTTCGATAGCCAAGCGCACACTGATTTCCCGATACTTGAGCAATGGAATGACAGACGTCTATTACCTGATCTCATTTCCCGCGCAACAGAAGCTATATGCGCAGCGGCTGAAAGCAAACCTGCACAATTCCCGTTCAAGCTTCTCAGACCCGGCCTGCAGTATTTGAACAGCTTCAGACAGACAATACTTTCACTGGAAGCTTCAATCCCATTCGGCCACGTCAGCACCTATCTCGAACTCGCCAAGGCAAGTGGCAAGCCTTCCGCCTTCCGCGCGGTCGCCAGCGCACTGTCGCACAATCCATTCCCGCTCCTCATTCCATGTCACCGCGTCATTGCCTCGAATGGCTCTCTCGCCGGATATCAGGGAGGACTCGAGATGAAACGTTTTCTTCTCGAACGCGAGGGGGTCCCTTTTTCATCTTCCGGAATGGTGAACCTTCATCTCGCCCGGCTTTGGCATTTTTCTTGATTCGGTTTATATACGCTCAGTTTATTGACTATTGCAGCCGCTTTGCGCAGATTTTTAAATTGTCAGCAAGTCCCGCCACGGACGATCCCGACTAAAACCAGGGCAATGCGTTGAAGTGGCAGCCCGCCTGCAGTATCCTCAACAATATGAATAAAGCTCTGTCCCCCATCGTCATGCCCGCCCTCTTTGTAGGACATGGCCTTGCAATCAACGCTGCGCTCAACAACGACTTTACCGAATCGCTCCGATCGCTCCGAACCCGCCTGCCCTCCCCTGATGCTATCGCGGTCATTTCCGCCCACTGGAGCACCCCCGAAGTCCGAGTCACCAGTTCTCCCTTCCCGAAGCAGATATTCGACAGTATCGAATTCCAGGAAGAATTATATGCGATCAGCTATGCTCCCCCAGGCAAGCCTGATCTGGCCGATACAATCTGCAGCCTCTTGCTAACTGCAGGCATCAATGCAAAAAGCGACTCCACGCGCGGAATCGATTATGGAGCATGGGGAATTCTTGTTCACCTTTTCCCCGAAGCACAAATCCCTGTGGTGGAAATAAGCCTTTCATACCATATCGATACAAAAAAAATTGTCAATGTAGGGAAAGCCCTGGCACAACTCAGAAACGAAAGGAGTTTGCTTATTGGAAGCGGTGCACTTGTTCAGAATCTGTACAAAATTAGCAAGAATATCAAAGCAAAACCCTACCCTTGGGCTCTGGAGGCAGACAGAAAAATCGCCGCCATCATTCAAGCCGGCGATGCTTCTGCCCTTAGCGAATTCGCTCTTCGGAACCTTGAACGCTCCCCTGCGATGCCCACGCCGGAACACATCCTGCCAGCTATCGCAATCCTTGCTATGAAAGAAAAGGATGACCGCATCAGCTTTTTCCATGAATCTTTTCAAAATGCGAGCATTTCGATGCGTTCATTCATTATCGAGCACGGCTGAGCATGCTCAAAGTCTCCCGGCCCCGCAATGTATGCATAGTGTCATGAACCCTGCATATGAATTTGAAGTGAAAGCCTCTTTCCTTGCGTCTATAAGGAGAGGAGGCTTTCATGCATCATTTTCATTTCTGCCCAAACCCGGCCTGTGCGTATCATCAGCACGCACCGAAAGAACGCTGGTTCGTCGCCGCAGGGTTCTATGTGACCAAAACCTTCGGCAAAGTCCAGCGCTTTCGCTGCAGCTTCTGCGGCAAGTACTTCTCTACCCAGACCTTCAGCCTTGATTACTTCGCCAAGCGCAGAATCGCCTATCCCCAGATCGAAACCCTGCTCAGCTCTTCCATGAGCATCCGCGCACTCTCACGATTCTTCTCTGCTTCGTGCGGCACCATCCAGAACCGTATCGACCGACTCGCCCGTCAAGCCATCGCACTCCAGAGCATGCTCCGTCCCCATGCCAATCCCCACGAATCCGTCTGCATCGATGGCTTCGTCTCCTTCGATGTCTCTCAGTACTTCCCCAACAACATCACCCTCGCCGTCACCGCCGATTCTCAATTCTTCCTTGCCGCTACCCATGCCACCCTGCGCCGTTCCGGCAACACCACCGAGGCTCAAAAGCATAGAATGTCCCTGCTCTATCGTGCGTGTACCTTTGAGCCTCGGAGCATCGAACGCTCATTCCGGGAGCTGCTCGATCGCCTTGCCCAGGAACGCATGCCCCAGCTATGGCAGCCTCTCATCCTCATCACCGACGAAAAAAAGGAATATCGCAGAGCGCTGTATAGCCATCCGCTCTTTCGCTTTCAGAATGCAGACCATCGACTGGTGCATCTGACCGTGCACTCCACCGAACCGCGCACCTGGTACAATCCCCTCTTCAGCGCCAACTACATGGATCGCGAGCTCAGAAAGGATCAAGCAGCCCATAGGCGTGAAACCGCCTGCTTTTCCCGCAATGTCGCCAATATGCTCAATCGCTTCTGCGTCTACATGGCCTGGCACAACTACGCAAAGCCCTTCCGGATCAAAGC
>WESA01000087.1 GCA_009768935.1 Rectinema subterraneum | reverse complement strand
TTTCCGACCAAACAGCATAATTAATTCCATAGCAATAACTTGCGTTCATTTTTGGCGTTTCAACTGCGGAAGAAGGGTTATGAAAATAAATCGCCAGCCGTGCAAGCGGGCAATGCTTGCTATTCACAATCTTTTGTGCTATAAAACAATGCCCTCTTTATCCGGCAGTCTTGGCTGGATCATGCGCGCCCGTATGGGCGTAAACGTCCACAGGGAGGATTGAATGAGACAGTACGAACTCGTAACGGTCTTGAACTCCGAAGAGGATCAGTTCAAGGCCGGCAAACAGGCAGTCGCCGATCTGCTCGCACAGTTCAAGGCGATCGATGTCAAAGAAGAAGATATGGGAGACAGACCTCTCGCATATCCCGTCAAAAAGAAAATGCGTGCACATTATGTGTTGTACCGGATGAGTATCGAGCCGGCATCCATTGTTGCGCTCGAGCGCGCAATCATGCTGAGCCCTGCAATTTTGAAGCATCTGGTAGTGAAGGTCGAAGACTGAGGCTGAACCGGGAAATCGGGTAAGGAGCACATTGTGAGCGATATCAATGTAGTAGTGCTGGTTGGACGTCTTACGCGCGACAGCGAATTGAAGTATACCCCTTCGGGGTATGCTATTTGCCGTTTTTCTATCGCGGTCAATCGTTCTAAAAAGCAGGACGAGGGGTGGGTGGATGAACCGCATTATTTCGATATCGAATTCTACGGAAAAAGTGCGGAAGGATTGAGCAAGTATCTTCTCAAAGGCCGTCAGGTCGCTGTACAGGGCGAGCTGCGTCAGGATCGATGGGAAAAAGATGGCCAGCAGCGATCAAAGGTGGTCGTCGTCGCTTCTACAATTCGCCCGCTTGGATCGCCGCCTCAAGGCACAGATGCCAGCAACAGAAGATATGCTCCTGATTCCGTACCGGCCAAACCCGAACCTTCAAACGGCCAAGCATCGATTCCTCCGGGGGTCGATGAGTTCACCGACGATATTCCTTTCTGAAAAGGACTTGTCGGCATAATCATCGCAAACAACAGGAGATTTGTATGGATGAAATGAAAGATATTGAAGATGTAAAGGTCTCTCGTCCCGAAGCTGATCAGCAGGATTCGCGAAGAGATCAGGATGACCGCAATGGTCCTCGCAAAGGCAAAGGCTTTTTCAGAAAGAAAGTCTGCCGGTTCTGCACCCAGAAAGTTGTTATCGACTACAAAGATGCAGACATGCTTCGCAGATATACAACCGAGCGCGGCAAGATTCTTCCCCGCCGCATCACCGGTACCTGCTCGAAGCACCAGAGAGAGCTCGCTGTCAACATCAAGAGAGCACGGGCACTCGCTCTGCTCCCATATGTCGTAAAATAACTCGAATTTAAAGAAACTTGAGCGCCCAAGCGACTATGGAAACACAAAACAGCATGGATCCGATACTTGTTCGCGCAAACCGCAGAAAGATACCGGTATGGGTTTCTGCGGGAGTGCTGTCAGGCTTGTTCTATGCAAGCGGATTCATTGCGGTAGCATTTCTGGTGCCTGTCCAGTTTGCATTTGCAAAAGATGGCAAAAAAGAGGGTTTGCTTTCGATGCTTGCTTCACTGGCAGTGATCGGAATTGGAAATGCGATGCGTCTTTCCAGTCTTGGCTTCATGCAGTTTTCTGTTCTTGTCCAGACCTTTCTTCCACCATTGCTTTTGCTCTGTGGAATTGGCGCGCTGAATATGCTTGCAGTTGACAGCTGGAAAAAGGTCATTGCGGTGAGCGTTATTCTGGCGGGAGTTTTCGGATTTTTGCTGAAAGCCAGCATAGGCACACAAGAGGTGCAGCAGGCTATCGCGAGCATCATTCTCCAGCTTCTGGGATCTTCAGGCACGCAGCTGCCTGATGCTGCTACTATTGCGAGGGACTATGTAGCGCCTGCAGTCGAAGTCATTTTGGACTGCTATGGAGCGCTGCTTTTCCTCATGCTTGCTGCAAGCTGGTCGATTGGCAATCGCCTTGGGGAAAAGGGCACAGGCGCTGATGGAACAATGCAAAAGGGTTCTATTCGTTCGATAGTTGTTCCTCGGTGGCTGCTCTGGCCCAGCATTCTTGCCTGGGGATTACTGCTTTTGGTGCTGTATGGCCACAAACAGGGAGCCTTGGCAATTGTCGCGTGGAATGCATCGCTCGCTGCGGCATCTTGGTATGCGCTTCAAGGAATTGGTTTGATATCATATTTTTTTGAATCGAAAGGCATGCATCGCACGACCGGCTTGATGCTGGTTTTGCTGATCCTGCTCATTCTGCTCGACAGAAAAGTCGGGCTGGCAGTTGCAATTCTAATGCCGGTACTTGGTGTATCGGAGGTGTGGTTGCAATATCGAATACGAAAAGGAGCCTGAACATGAAAGTCATATTGAATCAGGACATTCCCAACCTGGGCGAAATTGGTGACATAAAGGAAGTTGCAGCAGGCTATGCTCGCAATTATCTTCTGCCCAAAAAACTGGTAATGGTATACAACGAAAAATCCGCTGCGATGCTTCAGAAGCGCCAGGCAGAAATTCTGGCCATCAAAGAGCAAAAGAGGCTCGCCTCTCGCTCCCTCAAAGAAAAACTGGAAGCAGATACGCTGGTTATCAGCATGCCGGCAGGCAGCAACGGAAAACTCTACGGCGCGGTCACCAATCATACAATCGCCGATGAGCTTTTGAAAAAAGGCATTGAAGTAGATCGCAAAAAGATAGAAGTTCCCGGTCGCTCGATCAAATCCGTTGGCAATTACAAAGTTGCAGTCAAGCTCTACGAAAAGGATGAGGCGGCACTCCGTGTTTCCATTGAAGCACAGGCTGTCGCATCGGCCGAGGAGAAAAAGGCTGGCGAAGGCGAAGCGAAAAAGCACAGACCTCGCCGCCAGCGCACAGAAACCGAACCAGCAACGGCTGAAGAACAGGCAGCCGCATTTGAAGCAGCGGTCAATCGCGGCCAGCTCAGCTGATAAAACTGCTGGAAAGCTCGGGTATTCAATAATCCCGCTCACCTTCATGTGGGCGGGATTAAATTTTTTGCTTGTGCAGTTCTTTTTCGTTTGAAATGAAGATATGATGGTGCAAGGAGCTGAATGATGGCTGGCCCGTCTCTGAAAGACAAATTGCCGCTTTACAATGCCGATGCCGAGCAGGCCTGTTTGGGAGCTTTGCTTATAGATCCGGAGAGCATGAATACCGTGCTAAGGTATCTCCGCCCGGAAAGCTTTTACGAGCCATCCAACCAGGAAACCTTTGAAGCGCTCATTTCGATGCATGAAAAAGGGCAAAAACCGGACCTCATTACTCTTTCTGAAGAATTGCGCAGCAGAGGCAGCCTTGACCGCATAGGGGGGACCGCTTATATCGCAAGCCTTGCGTCGTTTACTCCTTCGGCCGCGAATGTCGAGTATTATGCCAGAATTGTCCAGGAAATGGCTACCAGGCGGCGCCTTATCCAGCTATCCGCTGAAATGGCCGCCATGGCTCACGAAGAGACAATGGATATAGACAGGGTCCTGGACGAACTGCAAGCAAAGATTTTCGAGATTTCCCAGAACCGCAGGACTATCGACTACCATTCAGCGAAAGAGATTGTCACTGAGACAATGCTGCTCATCGAAAAGCTGAGCACAAATCCTGAAGCATTCACAGGAGTACCGACAGGAATCACCGACCTCGATGCCATGACGAGCGGCCTTCAGAATTCCGAATTCGTTGTCATAGGCGCGCGCCCTTCAGTCGGGAAAACTGCGCTCGCGCTCACCATTGCGGCTCATGCTTCCATAGACCTGAAAATACCGACTGCATTCTTTTCCCTGGAAATGTCCGAATCAGCCATTATGCTCAGGCTCATATCATCGGAAGCAAGGATACCTGCAGAACGCATCCGGACAGGCAGAATCCGAACGACCGACTATGACAGCCTTATGGAAGCTGCAGCCAGAATCTATGAAGCTCCGCTCTACATTGTCGACATGCCAAACATGAAGCTGCTCGAGCTCAGAACTATGGCACGAAGGCTTGTGCTCGAACGCGGAGTGAAAATTCTGTTTATCGATTATCTGACTCTGGTTACGCATGAAAACGCAGATCTGCCGCGCTGGGAGCAAATTTCTGCCATATCCAGATCGCTCAAGGCGCTCGCACGCGAATTGAATATCCCGGTTGTTGCCCTCTCGCAGCTCAAACGCGAAGCTGAGGGCAAACAACCGACTCTTGCTGACCTGAGAGAATCCGGCTCAATAGAACAGGATGCTGATCTTATCCTCTTTTTGCACAGAGAGAGGGAGATGAACAAGGCACACGACCAGCAGAGTGATCAGGTGGAGACAGATCTCATTATTGCCAAACAGCGCAACGGTCCTATCGGCAAGACTTCAGTCTGGTTCAAGAGCAGCTATGCGAAATTCGTGAATATGGAACGGCACGAGCACAAATAGAGGATAGTGTCACGAACCTTGCAGAAGGCAGGTAGGAGAAAACTCACGCAAGCGCATAGCGAGGCAGATACTCCGCAGACGTCTTGAGAGGGGTCGAGAATGCGCGCTTCCAGAGCTTCTGATCCAGTAGATCGAGGGAGAGCCTACTTACAAATGCCCGTTCACGGAACATCCATGCGCGCCCCGTGGCCACGAGCTCGCGAGGTATGCCTGCCGCTTCTGCATGGGTCATACGCGCCTTTCGGTTCGCTTTGATCCGGAAGGGCTTTGCGTAGTTGTGCCAGGCCATGTAGACGCAGAAGCGATTGAGCATATTGGCGACATT
>WESA01000086.1 GCA_009768935.1 Rectinema subterraneum | reverse complement strand
ATCGTACATCGAAGTGACTGGCATGAGCAGGCTGAATAACGGTGCTGCGCTGTCATTGCTCTTGCTGTTGCCCACGCTGACTGCGTTTCTGGTACAGCGCCGCTGGGTGAGCAGGAAATCTTTTGTCGTAGTGACTGGTAAGCCTTCGACGCGGCTGTCGGATCTGGCGGCTCCTGGGGCACGGCGCGCATTGACTGGCTTTGTCGTGGTGGTGAGCGGTCTTATCGTCGCCCTGTATTTGACCATTGTTGCAGGCTGCTTTGTCAAAAACTGGGGCATCGACTATACCTTCACGCTTGTGAATATCCACGAAGCGCTGACGAGGGGCAAGCAGGCATTGATTTCGACAATCACTCTGGCGGGGATCGCGACGCCGATTGCGGGCGTTCTCTCGATGGTGGCTGCGGTGATTCTCGTGCGCAAAAAATTCCCCGGCAAGCGCATCCTCGAATCGCTCATCATGACGCCGTTCGCCATTCCGGGCACGCTGGTCGGTATCAGCTTTATTCTGGCATTCAACAAGCCGCCCCTTTTGCTGGTCGGGACTGGGGCGATTCTGGTAATCAACTATGTCATCCGCGAACTGCCGGTCGGGCTTGAGGGAGGTGTGGCTGCGCTGCGGCAGATCGATCCGTCGATCGAGGAGGCTGCGGCGGACTTAGGCGCTGACCAGGCCACAATTTTCAGGACAATAATCCTACCGCTCATCAGGCCAGCTTTCATTTCGAGCATGTCCTACACATTCGTGCGCTCGATGACCGCAGTCTCGGCAATTATCTTCCTCATAAGCGCGCGCTGGTACCATATCACGATTCAGATCTACAACTTTTCGGAGAATCTGCGATTCGGCCTGGCGAGTGTGCTTGCGACAACGCTTATTATTATCGTGCTGGCGGTTTTCGGGCTCATGCGCCTTTTGATACGTCAGAGCGAATTTTTGGAAAAAACGGTAACCGCCCAATGAGGCGAGGCAAATTTTAAAAAAAGGGGTCAGACCCCGTTTTTTAAGAAAAGGAACTGCAAATATGGCAACAAAATCCGTACCTGTGACCCTTTCCCATGTGACCAAAATTTTTAAGGACCCAAAGAGCAAGGCAGAAGTCCATGCGGTGGAAGATGCGAATTTTGATGTAAGGTCTGGCGAGCTTGTGACACTTTTAGGGCCTTCTGGCTGTGGAAAGACTACGACGCTCCGCATGATTGGCGGTTTCGAGCTGCCGACCAAGGGCAAAATTCTTATCGGCGACACCGACGTAACATATCTGCCGCCGAACGGCAGGCAGACCGCGACAGTCTTTCAGTCATATGGTCTTTTCCCCCACATGGATGTGTTCGACAATGTCGCCTATGGGCTCAAAATCCGCAAGCTTAGTCACACTGAAATCGAGAACAGGGTGAGGACAGTGCTCGAACTGGTCGGCCTTGCCGAGCTTGCTCACCGCGCGCCAGGGCGGCTTTCTGGCGGTCAGCAGCAGCGAGTCGCGCTCGCGCGTTCTCTGGTTGTCGAACCGCAGGTCCTTCTGCTCGATGAACCACTTTCCAACCTCGATGCACTGTTGCGCGAGCAGATGCGAGTGGAAATTCGGCGTATCCAGAAGTCGCTTGGCATTACCGCAATCTATGTGACGCACGACAGGATCGAGGCCATGAGCCTTTCGGACCGCGTTATTGTTATGCGCAACGGCGTGATTCAGCAGATAGGCACGCCAGGCGATATCTACGAAAGGCCGGTTTCGATGTTTGTCGCAGGCTTTGTGGGCAAGGTTGCTTTCTTCCCTGCGCAGCTTGAAGGAATCGAGGCTGGCGGCAGGGCAATTTGTACGGTAGGAGGAAAGAGAGTCCGAGCTGGTTCAGCTGCAGAGGGGCTTGGCACAGGATCCCCCGCCGTCATTATGGCAAGACCCGAATCGCTCAGGCTCGTGGAAAAGGAAGATGCGATCTCGTCGGGAACCGTCACTGCGCGGGTGTATCTAGGGTCGAGCGTCGAAATTTATGTAAAAACCGAAACGGGCGAAATTCTGGTTCAGATTGATGATCCTTCGGGGAAGGCCATTCCTTCGGAGGGCGAGGCTGTCTGGATCGGGCTGAACGAGGCTTTGGTGCGCGTGCTTCCTGCAGAATAAACTTGGGTCTGTCAGAACGTGCAGTGAAATGCGCGTATGTGGCGGTTTCAGGTGCGCTCTCGCCATCTCAGCAAGACCGCCTCGATCGCATCGATTGCGAAATATACAAAAAGCCCGAACAACGAAAGCGCAAGGATCGCCGCATACATGTCGGGGTAGTCAATTCGCGACCATGCATCCATGATATACCAGCCAAGGCCATCGATCGAGGCGAATGTTTCCGACAAAAAGAGCACCGCAATCGCGGTTCCCAGGCTCACTCGCAGCGCAGACATGAGCGAAGGTGTTGTCGATGGCACAATTGCGAGCCGTATAATGGAAAGCCGCGAAAAACCCAGGGTTCGCACGCTGTCGAGCAGCGCCGGCGCGATGCCTTTTGCTGCATCCCGCCCGGTCACGAAAAGCTGCCCGAAAATGACTAGGCCCATCAGCGCAATCTTGGAAGCGTCGCCAAGCCCCAGAAAGAGCATAAGAATAGGCAGAAAAGCGACTTTTGGCAACGGATGCAAAAAATAGACAAGCGGCGCGAATATATTGTCGAAAAATGGAATGCGCCCGGCAAGAAGCCCAAGCACCCATGCAAGCGGCCCCGCGGCCAGAAGCGCAAAAAATACACGGCGCGCTGACGCGAGCACATGAATCTGAAAGACGCCTTTCTGCAGATTTACTGCAAATTGGGCGAAAGCGAGCGAGGGTGAAGGCAGAAATGGACGCTGCACGAGCGCGGCTGCAGCCCACCATGCTGCCACAAGAAATACTGCTGCTGCAAAAATTTGCGCGGATCTGGCGAGAAATCGTGTCACAGACGGCGCAAGCTTTTTGTGTGCAGGCAGTGCCGCTGGTGCCGCCGGTACATCTGGTGCTGCAGATACAGCCGGTACTGCCGGTACAGCTGCTGCCAGCGGTGTAACCGCCGCCGCCGGCACAGCAAATGCCGCCGCAGCCATCTCCGCTTCGGCTTTTTGCGCAACTGCCTGGTTGAAGGTATGGCGAAGCGCACCGACCGCCGCAAGGTAACCGCTGGTCTCGCGCGGATTCAATGATGCTTCAGGCGGGCTGGCGGGCGGCTGCTGAGGCACGGGGGCTTGCATGACATGCGGCGCGCGCGCTGCCGATTCTTGCTCCCACACGTGCGGATTGTCCACAACCTGGCAATAGTTTGCAGGCATGCTTCCGTCAAGCACCACAACAGAATCGGCGAGATACACTGCCTCTTCGATTGAATGGGTGACTATGATGATCGTGGTATTGTGCGCTCGCTGGATACTGCGCAGCATGTCCTGGACCGATTCGCGGGTCAGCGCATCCAGGCTCGAAAATGGCTCGTCCATCAGAATGAGGTCGGCATTGATGGCAAGTGCTCTGGCTACCGCGACGCGCTGCTGCATGCCGCCGGAAAGCCGAACTGGATAGGCTTTCCGCCATTCGGAAAGGCCAAGTTCTTCAAGAATGCCTCGAACGCGCGCATGGCGCTCCGCTGGGGGGATACCGAGCGCCTCCAGCCCGAGCCCTGCATTGCGCTCGACTGTCAGCCATGGTAAAAGGCCGAAATCCTGGAAAATGAAGGCTATGCGCGGCCCAGCGGCTGGAACCTTGCGGCTCTGGAGCTTCTCTTCCGCCCGGCCCTCGACGACAATCCTGCCGCTCTGCGGTGTATTAAGCCCGGCGATAAGCCGCAAAAGCGTAGTCTTGCCACAGCCGGAGGGGCCTATTACAGCAGTGATGCGGCCATGCTCGAATTGCGCAGAAAAATGCTCGAAGACCGGCTTCGGTATGCCGTGGACAGTATAAAAAAAACTGATATCTTCGAGACTTACCATCCAGTTACCATGCTGGCGTCGACAAGGTCAGCGGTTTTTGGCAGCGCTTTTATGAGAGCTTTGGATAAAAGCCATTGCGCAGCCGTTTCGATGCTCGTCTGCACAGGGAGGCGCGGTTTGACATAGCGCGGGAATACGAAGACGCGCGCAGCTTCATCCGGGAAACTGAGCGATTCGATCAGCATGTTCCTGTACTGATCTGGCTGGGCGTTGATGCGCTGTGCGGCGTTCCAGTAGGCGCGATAGAAGCGCTTGAGCGTATCGGCATTCTTCGCGATTACCGAGGGCGGAAAGGCGAGGACACCCGCTTCGAGGCCGGAATCGTCGGATGAAACGAGGATTTTTGCGCCGCGAAGCTTTGCAGTGGTCAGGAATGGTTCGGGCATGACCGCGGCGGGGATCTGATCCGAAAGCAGCATTTCGAGCCGGACTGGCATTTTGGGGACTGGAACCAGGTTGAGCGAATCAGCCTTAAGGCCTGCTTCTCGCGCGCTCCAATCAGCAAAATAATGAATGATCGTATTGAGCGAAACAGCAATATTCTTGCCTTCGAGCTCTTTCATGGATTGAATATTCGATTTCGGTGAAACAGCGACACCATAACGGCCATTGGTGAGGCTCGTAATCTTAAGCGGGAAACCGCCCTGATTCGCGAGAACGACAGCAAGTACATCGGTCACCGCGCCATCAATCTTTCCCGCCTGAAGCGCGGAATCCCGCTCGATTGCGCTCGAGAATCGAACAAGCTTGACCGAGATGCCTTCTTTTTGGAACAAGCCTTCGTTATCAGCGACGATAAGGGGCAGCGAATCTGCGTC
>WESA01000085.1 GCA_009768935.1 Rectinema subterraneum | reverse complement strand
CAGTACTTTCCGAACGAAATCCCCATTGCGGTGGGACGGACAAGCGGCTTCGTGCTCGATGTCAGTCACTGCACACGGCGGCGCTCAGGGAGCATGCGGCAGGACCAGAAGGCGAAGGCACAGGCGCTCTATTCGACGATTCGGCTCGAACGGGGTGGGATCGGCCGGTCATTCAGGGAGGTGCTGGCGACGAGCCTTGCTGTGCAGCCGCCACAGCCTCATAGGCCCTTCGTGCTGATCACCGATGAGAAGCCCGACTATGCGCGCCTCGTGCGGCGGCTTGCAGCCTACTGGGGTGAGGGAGGGGGGCGACTCGTGCACCTGAGGATTTCATCCCACCTGCCACGGACGATCCACAATCCACTCTTTTCTTCGAACTACACCGATCGCGAGCTCAGAAAGGACCTGGCGAACCACCATCGTGAGAGTGTCTGCTTCAACCGCAATGTCGCAAACGGCATGCTGCGCCTCTGGGCCTACCTTATGTGGCACAACTACTTAAAGCCCTACCGTATCCGCTGGCCGAAAGGCCGAAGACCCGCCACCCATGCCGAGGCGAGCGGCATCGATGCAACTGCGCTCGAGAACGTATATAGAAGCTTTTTCGAAGAACGGGCGTTTCTGACACGAAGCCCTTTGAGCCCGACGATGGCGAGAAGCTGGAAGAAGGAATGGCGGACACCGGGGAAGGAGAAGGCGGAGTATCTTCCCAAGCTGGCGCTCGGTTGAACAGCGTGTGCTGGATTGGCGAGGTGCGTTCTTCTCAGTGCCCTCGTTTACACAAGGTTGAGAGCACTAATCACGGCGTCCAATAAGTTTTCATCCACCAGATTCGGCATAGTGATGACGCCGAATTCTGCGCGTTCCCGATTGAATTCATCGCAGACTTCCATTGCATGCGGATTGCGCGCCCATGAACGCCGCGCAACGCCTCCCATCACATCCCAACTGAGCGCCATGCGGATCACTCGATCTACTCGCTCCGAGCCATCGAGTACAAGGCCAAAGCCTCCGTTGATCGCCTTGCCGATACCAACCCCACCCCCATTATGCAGCGCCACCAGGCTCATGCCCCTGGCTGCGTTTCCTGCAAAACACTGCACCGCCATATCGGCCATCACATTCGAGCCATCTTTTATGTTGCTCGTCTCCCTGAAGGGGCTGTCGGTGCCACCCGTATCGTGGTGATCGCGCCCGAGCATCACCGGGCCGATTTCGCCCTTTCGCACCATTTCGTTGAACTTGTGCGCGATGTTCATGCGTCCGAAGGCGTCCTGGTAGAGAATCCGTGCTTGCGTCCCTACGACAAGCTTATTTTTCTCCGCATCGCGAATCCATATCCAGTTATCGCGGTCCTGGCCGCGACGGTTCGGGTCGATGCACTCCATTGCAGCATGGTCGGTCTTGATGAGGTCTTCTTTTTTTCCTGACAAGCAGACCCAGCGGAAGGGCCCATAGCCATAATCGAAAAGCTCCGGCCCCAGAATGTCCTCGACATAGCTCGGAAGGATAAAGCCGTCCTTATCGTCGACGCCGTTTTTCGAAATCTCCTTGACGCCTGCGTCGAATACCGCTTTCAAAAAGGAGTTGCCATAATCGAAGAAATAGGTACCTTTGCGCACAAGGCGCATGATGACCTCGAAATGCCTGCGCAGCGACGCATCGACGAGGGCGCGGAAATATGTCCTGTCTTCGGCCAGAAGCCGCGTGCGTTCTTCAAAAGTAATCCCGACAGGGCAATAGCCGCCGTCGTACGGCACATGGCAGCTCGTCTGATCAGACAGTAGGTCTACGCGGATATTCTGCGCATCGAGGTATTCCAGAAGATCGACGATATTGCCGTGGTAGGCCACTGCAATCGGTTCTCCCTTATCTCGGGCTGCAATTGCAAGACGAACCGCATTCTCGAGCGAATCCGCCACACGCGAAACCCAGCCCTGCGAAAACCGCGTATCGATGCGAGATCGATCCACTTCCGCGATGATCGAAGCCGCCCCGGCGATGATCGCCGCCTTGCCCTGTGCTCCCGACATGCCTCCCAAACCCGATGAAACAAAGAGCTTGCCGGCAAGGTCGCCATCTTTGGAAACGCCCAGCTTGAGCCTGCCAGCGTTGAGAAGAGTGTTGTAGGTTCCATGCACGATGCCCTGCGGGCCAATATACATCCAGCCGCCGGCGGTCATCTGGCCGTAGTTTGCGACGCCCATCGCCGCGGCGATATTGAAATCCTTCTGGTTGTCGAACATGCCGACCATGAGCCCGTTGGTGATAATAACCCGTGGTGCGTACGGGTGGCTCGCAAAAATCCCCAAGGGATGCCCCGACTCAACCACAAGCGTGCTATTTTCATCCAGAATTTCAAGATATTTGCAGATCAGGCGATACTGCATCCAGTTCTGGCAAACCTGCCCCGTTTCGCCGTATGTAACAAGTTCATACGGATAGAGCGCGACATCGAAATCGAGATTGTTGTCGATCATCACGCGGAAAGCGCGGCCTTCGAGGCATTTCCCCGGATACTGGTCGATAGGAAGGCCCTTGAGGCGCCCCTGCGGCCGGAACCGATAGCCATAGATGCGCCCGCGCTCCCTGAGCTCCTTCAGAAATTCAGGGGCGAGTTTTTCGTGCCATTTTTGGGGGATATAGCGCAGCGCATTTTTGAGTGCAAGCCGTTCCTGGGCAGGGCTCAGTTCCGCTTCACGGCGCGGCGCTCTACGGATTCCCGGTTCGAAGACAGGCTCCGGTGGGAGTTCGTCAAAATCGAGCGATATGGTATATGGCGATGAATTCATGTTCTTGCCTCCATGAATGGCTTTTTTGCAGATTATATTTTACCATGGATTCAGCCGGGCGGAAATGAAAGCCGGGTTCGTCTGCATGCGAGGGCGGCAGGAGGAAGCTGTAAAGGCCTCGCAGCGCGTATTTTTTAACCTGCCTTGCGCCCCCCTTGCCGAAAAAAGTTTTTATATATAAATTATTCTATATAAGGAGATTCCAGTGACAGAGAATTTAAACAAAGAAACCTTTCTCGAAAAGGTCTTCAATTATGAAAAAGAAAAAGAGTGGAAGTACAACGGCGAGCTGCCAGCAATCATCGATTTCTGGGCGCCATGGTGCGGGCCGTGCAGGATGGTAGGCCCTGTTCTCGAAAAGATTTCCGATGAATATGCCGGAAAACTTATCGTCTATAAAGTGAATACTGACGAAGAACAGGAACTTGCAGCGGCCTTTGGCATTCAGAGCATTCCTTCCATTCTGTTTATCCCGGTAAATGGCCAGCCGCAGATGGCGGTTGGCGCTCTTCCAAAATCGACAATTGAATCCGCAATCAAGGATGTGCTAGGTGTCGAAGCAGCATAATTGGTGACCCGGCGGGCGCTCATTTTCCCTCCTCCGAGCGCCCGTTTTTTATTTCCAGTGCAACTGCGCTGCAGCATATTTGCCACCCCGCCTCTAATTCACGCTTTTTCCATTGCCAAGCCCGTATCTTCGGATTTATGATACGCTCGTTGTTATGAGTCGCGCAGTCATTTGGCGCGAATAATCAGAATGAGGAGCATGGTATGGATAATGATGTCACCTGGTGGAAATTCGACGAAGTTGAAGCATTCATGAAAGCTGGATTCGAGGCAGTCGGTGTGGCTCCGGAAGTTGCGGCAGTATGCGCCGATGTATTGATTTCAGCAGACAAACGCGGTGTGGATTCGCATGGTGTCGGCAGATACAAACCGATTTACCTCGACCGGATTTGGGCTGGCATTCTCAATCCCAAGACAACCTTTGATGTAGTGAGAGAGACTCCGACAACCGCGGTGATCGATGGACACAACGGCATGGGCCACTATATCGCGAAGCGCGCGATGGAACTCGCCATTGAAAAAGCGGAAAAATATGGCATCGGCATGACGGTCTGCCGCAATTCGACGCATTATGGTGCAGCATTTTACTATGCGCGCATGGCTGTCGAGCATGGCATGATCGGCTTGACCACTACAAATGCAAGGCCGGCCATCGCGCCAACCTGGGGCGTCGAACCCATGCTCGGCACCAACCCGCTTACCTGGGGTATGCCCTCCGACGAGGATTTCCCCTTCATGCTCGACTGCGCGACCTCTGTCACTCAGCGCGGGAAAATCGAACTCTATGACAGGCTCGGAAAAGAACTTCCCGATGGCTGGGTGATCGGACAGGACGGCAAGTACCGCCACGATACGCATCAAGTGCTTACTGACCTGACGCAGGACAAGGCGGCCCTGACCCCGCTCGGCGGCTTGGGCGAAGACCTAGGCGGGTATAAAGGCTATGGCTACGCCATGGTAGTCGAGCTTCTTTCGAGCGCCCTTTCGCAGGCGAATTTCATGAAAGCGCTCGCGGATATCGGCCCTGACGGCAAGAAGAAACCCATCGAGCTCGGGCACAGCTTCCTCGCCATCAATATCAGCGCGTTCTGTGACCTCGAAGACTTCAAGCACCATGTCGGCGAAGTCAGCCGCCAGCTCCGCGCTTCAAAGAAAGCCCCTGGGGCAGAGCGCATCTGGACCCCCGGCGAAAAAGAACACGAAATCTGGCTCTACCGCAAGGATAAGGGCGTTCCCTTCAACCCACCGCTCAAGAAGGCATTCAAGGAAGTCAAGGAGCGCTGCAATCTGAATATCGAATTGCCATTTTGATTGAATGAGTACTGCTCTCAACCTTGGGTAAAGAATTGAAGCAAAGATAGTCAGTTTGTGCGAATACCTCTATGACCGCCCCTGCGGTCAAGGAGGGTATTCGTGCACTGGTTTGCCTTTTGTCCCAATCCGAACTGTTCCTACCATCACGAGGCCCCCGCCTCGCCCTGGGCTTATGCGATTGGCTGGTATGCTACCAAGGCCTTCGGGAAGGTGCGCCGGTTCCGTTGTACGCG
>WESA01000084.1 GCA_009768935.1 Rectinema subterraneum | reverse complement strand
GGATATGTACTGGCTTGCCTTCGATTTCTATTGTTCCAGCGTCCGGCAGTTCCAGGCCGGCAAGGATTTTCATAAGGGTGGTCTTGCCGGCTCCATTCTCTCCAACGATCGCATGGATGCTTCCTCGTTCAACTTCGAGCGTTGCTTCGTCGTTCGCGCGAATGCCCGAGGGAAAGTAGCGCTTGGAGATGCCGCGCATCCGGACTGCAATCATGGGCTGCATTTTACAGCGAAGGCACCTGGAACGTAAGTTGGCCCGATTTGATCGACTGGATTGCGGCGTCGACCTTTTTGCGGATCGGTTCGGGGACGTTTTTTATGTATGCAGGATTGGTGTTCAGAAACTCGATGTAGCCTTCTTTCATACCGACAACATCAGCCTTGCCAAAGGGCAGTTTGCCTTCGATTGCAGCTTTGAGACTGCGGTATGCGAGATCTTCCTGGTGGAGCACGGCACAGCCGAGAATATTATCCGGCGCACGCGCAAACTCGTTATCATCGAAAAAGACGAGATACTTGCCTGTTTCCTGCGCGACTTTGACCGCTCCCTGGCTTGCTGAACCGCAGATAGGCAGAATGATATCAGCTCCGGCCGCGTAGAGACTCCGGCTCAAATCGGCTGCTTTTGCTGCATCGTACCAGTTTCCGAGCACACGGATGTCGAGCTGGAATGCAGGGTCGGCTGCTTTCAGTCCCTGCATAAATCCGGGAATGATCATTTTATCCATGACAGGATAGTTCTGGCCGATAATCATGCCGATTTTTTTGTCCGGATTTGTGCCTTTCATGCCGGAAATCGACACGAGACCCGCTAGGTAGCCGGTGACATAGCCCTGTTCGAGCTGGTTGTAGAGAGCGCTGTACACGTTCGGGTTGCCTGGCAGGTAGCCGTCGAGGCAGATGAACTTTTGCTTCGGAAAGCTCTTCGAGACATTGTTCACAAGCTCGGGCATGGATGGATTCGAGGTTATGACAATGTCGAATTTGCCGGATGCGACAAATGAGGTGAGTTTTTCTTCCCATTCAGCCTGATTGAAGCCTGCTTCAAAGATTTTGATGCTGGCGCCGCTGATTTCGGCAGCAAGGCGCTCGGCGCCTTTCGCCATGGTATCGTAGATCGGGCTTCCTTCGCGGACGCCTGGAATGAATACTCCGATGCGGGGGGCTTGTGCCCAAAGCGCAGTACCGGCAACAATAGCAAGAACAAATGCAACTAGAAATCGGCGCATATGATCCCTCCTTGGGGGAGAAGAGCAGGGGGGCGTGAACGCTCAATCGATTGCTTCAGTGAGCAAACTTTACCTGCCCTGAAAGTTGACGTGAAGTTTAATCTCACGTAAGATTTAGTATAGTGCTTTTTAGCATTTATTCAAGAGGTGCCCGCATTGACTGAACGCTTATTGAAAATCGGCGAACTTGCCTCATTATTCGGCGTTACCTCCCGCACCATCCGCTATTACGAAGAACTCGGCCTCATCGAAGCCTCGAACCGTACCGAAGGGCTCCATCGCCGTTACCCCGCGGACGTCATCATCCGCCTCAAGCGCATCGAAGAGTTGAAACGCCTCGGCCTCACGCTCGGCCAGATACGCGAATTTTTCATGCTGTATGCCGAGGATCCGAGCGGAGAAAAATGCCGCCTCCTCATGCTGCAGATCTACGAAGACCAGAAGAAAGAAGAAGAAGCGAAAATTCTGGAAGCCCGGCGCCACATAGCCCAGATTGAAGAGAACATTACCGCCATCAAAGAGAAGAAGTCGTTTTTCTCCTGCCCGGGCGACGAATGCAAAGACTGCAGTTTCGATGGATTTTGCGATGAATCTGTGTATAATCAACTCAAGGAATAATCTGCGATGAAAGCCGCTGTCCTGGTTGCCCCTGGAAGGTTCGAAATCGAAGAAAGACCTCGTCCTGAGCCCAAAGAAAACGAGGTTCTCGTCAAGCTCGAAGCCTGCGGCATATGCACGCTCGAGCAAAGGCTTTTCACCGGCGCAATGCGACTGCCCTTGCCGCTCGTGCCAGGCCATGAGGCTGCAGGGCTCATCGCCGCTATGGGCTCGAAGGTGATCGAGGAGCTTTCTCCCGGGCAGAAAGTAGCATTGGACCTGGTTGAGCGCTGCGGCGAATGCTACTACTGCCGTATCGGCAAATCGAATTTATGTTTGAACCGGTACAAAAACCCGGCGCGCATGCTGGGCGGCTTTTCGGAATATATCGTGGTGCGACCGAATCAGATTTTTCCTGTCCCGGACTCAGTGAGCTATGAAGAAGCCAGCTTTGCGGAGCCTCTTGCCTGCTGCATTCATTCTCTCAAACGGCTCAAGGTTGCGATGACTGAAGATTTGCTCATTATCGGAGCGGGGACGATGGGGCTTCTGCATGTGCTTGCCGCGCGTTCGATGGGCTTGCGGATCACGGTAAGCGAGCCGGACGCCGTGCGCAGAGATACGGCAAAAGCGCTTGGCGCTGATTTTGTCATCGATCCTGCGAAGACCGATATTGTCGAGTTCGGCAGAGAAATTACCGATGGCATTGGGTTTTCGAGCTGCGTCATTGCGAGTCCCTCTCCCGCAGCCCTCGAGCCGGCGATTCGTGCGATGGCTAAGGCCGCCCGCATCAATATCTATACAGCATACGAAGATGTGATGCAAATTCCGCTCGACCTCAACACTATCCACCGCAACGAGCTTTTGATAACCGGCACGGAAGGACGGGTCCAGGAGGATTTCTTCCAGGCGGTGCGCCTGCTTTCTTTCGGCAAAATTGACGTAAAGCCGCTCATCTCCGCCCGCACGTCATTCTCGACCATCGAGGAAGGTTTCCGTACTGCGCTCTCAGGCAAAGCCTACCGAGTTGTTCTGATGCACAGCCTTCCATGAGGAGCCAAGCGTGATTTTCACGATCGATTTTGGAACGAGCCGCGCGAAGGGAGCTATCTTTAATACGCTCGGTGCTTGTCTGGGGATGGCTGAAGTCGAACTGAAAGAAGATTCACGGAGCTCCGGGCTTATTCACGAGATCGATGCCCGCGGGTGGCTGACAGCAATGGCTGAAATTGCAGGCCGCTTGGTGGGTCCCCTTGATCAGACTGCGCGAGCCACGCTCAAGGCTCTGGTTATCTGTGGAAATGGCCCGACAATTTTGCCCATCGATGAACATGGCGAGCCTCTTGCCAATGCTATAACTTGGCTCGACAGGCGGGCTTCTTTCGAATCCGAGGAAGCAAGTGCCGCCCTCGGCTATTCCCTCGATGCAGCCTTCAATCTGCCGAAAATCCTCTGGATACGGCGCCACATGCTGCGTCTGTATGAAGCTTCGCGATATTTTGTTTCTTGTCCTGAATTTGTTGCAGGGCGCCTTACCGGCGAATGGACCACCTGTCTGCCAAATCGGGGATACACAAAGATTATCTGGGACGAGGCAGCGCTGCGTGCGCTCGCGCTGGACGAAAGGAAATTTCCGCCATCCATCGGAATAGGCGGCATTGTCGGGCATGTGCAGGCGCAGGCTGCGGAAGCCTATGGCGTTCCCGCGGGGCTGCCAGTCGTGATGGGCGGGCCTGATTTTATCGCTTCACTTCTTGGAACAGCGACCGTGGCTCCTGGCCGGACCTGCGATAAAGGCGGCACATCGGAAGGCATCAATCTCTGTGCAGCAACAGATTTGGCGAACGCCGCGCCCTCCGCAAGTCGCGCCGCCTCATCTGGCCTTCTTGTCATGCCGCACATCATCGAGCCCTACTACAACATATCCGGCGTCATTTCCACAAGCGGCAAGGCCCTCGCCTGGTTCAAGGATCGATTTCTGCCCGAAGAAAGCTTTGGTGCAATCTACTCGCGTGCGGAACGAGCAAAGCCCGGCGCCTCAGGGCTCGTGTTTCTTCCCTATCTAGCAGGGGAGCGCTCGCCTCATTGGGATCCTGATGCAAGCGGTGTTTTTCTGGGCTTGAGGCTTGAACATGACCTTGATGCAATGGTGCGGGCGGTTATGGAAAGCACTGCCTTTGCCATGCGCGATGTCATTTCGGTTATGGAAGATGCAGGGGCTCATGTGGAGGACCTGCGCTCGACCGGCATGCCGGCGCAGTCTGCGATTTGGAATCAGATCAAGGCCGATATCACCGGCAAGCCAGTAAAGGTACCTGCATTCTCAGAGCCCGAGCTGGCGGGCTGTCTCGCTATCGGGCGATTCGCGCTTGGAGAAGAGAAAAGCCTGGCCCAGGCTGCCGAGCATGTTTTTGCACCGCGAGCAATATTCGAGCCGCGATGGGAATATGCAGCGCTCTATGATGAACTTTTTTCTGTCTACCGCGAAACGTACCGGCGCCTTGTGGATCTTTTTCCTTTATTGAGGCGGGCGGGCCACACCGTGGGCTCAGCCCAGGAGGAAAAACCATGAATGAGGGTGCAATCCTTCGCATGCAGCGTATTTTCAGGGAAGATGGCAGGACCGTGATCGTTGCTGCCGACCATGGGGCAATTGCCGGGCCTCTCAAGGGTATTGAGTCTCCGCGCGAACTTGCCCGGCTTTGTGCAGAAGGCGGTGCCGATGCCATTCTCGCGCACCGTGGATTTGTCCGGGCCGGCCTTGAGGCCTGGAAGCGGCAGCTTGGGCTTGTGTTGCGTGCAAGCGGGGGCTTTACCACGCTTGGCGGGCGCTTCGAGGAAGAGCTGATTGCCGGGGCCGAAGATGCGGTTCGCTGGGCCGCCGATGCCGTGGCAATTACGGTCAAATTTGGCCATGCTCGCGAGGGAGAATTCATCAAGAATGCAGCCGGGCTCATTTCCGCCTGCGAGCCCTGCAGCCTGCCCGTCATGATCGAAGCGATGGCTTTCGAAAAGGGCGAGTTTTCGACTCGCGCAGATGCCCTCGCTATTGCAGTTCGCGCCGCAGAAGAAATTGGCGCCGCTTTTATCAAAGCCGCTATGCCGCAATCCATCGATGACTTTGTGC
>WESA01000083.1 GCA_009768935.1 Rectinema subterraneum | reverse complement strand
TGACGAGAACGGAAGAGACGAACCCCGAAACGACAAAGTTGATTGAGCGTCTGGTCGAACGCGGTACCATGCGTGAGGCCTATGCACGGGTGGTGGGGAACAAGGGAGCGGCGGGGGTCGATAAGATGACCGTTGAAGCCCTGAAGCCCTGGCTGCAAGCGCACTGGGTCGAGGTCAAAGGAAGGCTGCTGAGAGGGACATATCGGCCCGAAGTGGTGAGAGGTGTTGAAATTCCAAAGCCGAATGGCGGGAAACGGCAACTCGGCATACCGACGGTGGTGGACCGGTTCATCCAGCAGGCGCTTCATCAAATCCTGAGCCCGATATTCGAGCCTGAATTTTCAGCGAACAGCTATGGGTTCCGGCCCGGACGGGGCGCGCACGACGCGATCCGGAAGGCGAAAGAATATCAGCTGGCGGGGAAGCGATGGGTGGTGGATATCGATTTGGCAAAGTTTTTCGATGAAGTGAATCATGATCTCTTGATGGCACGGATCGCAAAGAAGGTGAGGGACAAGAAGGTCCTCCGCCTGATCCGGCGGTACCTACAAGCAGGAATCATGAAGGACGGCGTGGTGTGGGATCGGGATAAGGGAACGCCGCAGGGCGGACCCCTGTCGCCGTTACTATCCAACATCATGCTCGATGCGTTGGACAAGGAACTGGAGAAACGGGGTCTTTCATTTTGCCGCTATGCGGACGATTGTAATATCTATGTGGGAAGCGAGAGGGCCGGGATGAGGGTCATGGAGTCAATTACGCGGTTCATAGAAGGCACACTGAAGCTCAAAGTGAACCGGGAGAAGAGCGCCGTGGCAAGGCCTTGGGAACGGAAATACCTTGGGTATTCGTTCACCAATGAACGGAAGGTACGGATACAGGTGTCGGCATCGTCGATAGAACGATTCAAGGAGAAGGTCAAGGCGCTCTTTCGGGGCGCGCATGGCCGGAATCTTGGCCGATTCATCCGAGAAACGATAAATCCTTTTGTTCGTGGTTGGATTCAGTATTACAGTCTCGCAGATACAAAGCAGTTTGCGGAAGAGCTGGATGGATGGCTCCGCAGGAAACTACGGTGCAACCTCTGGCGGCAGTGGAAGAGACCGTGGACGCGCCTGAAACGGCTGATGGAGCGTGGCTTGCCAGAAGAAACGGCAGTCCGTTCCGCGCCTTTAACCAGCGCGGCCCGTGGTGGAACTCTGGCGCCCAGCACATGAACTATGCGTTTCCTAAGAAATACTTTGATAGCATGGGACTCGTTTCGATGATTGATAGACTATGTTTAAGTAGGTAGTATTCTGGAAACCGCCGTATACGGAACCGTACGTACGGTGGTGTGAGAGGTCGGGGGCCGTGAGGCCCCCTCCTACTCATTGGTACGCCGAGCGCTTGGGCACTCCTTTCCCCGGAGCAAGGCGCTGACGGGCGCATTTTTTCTCTTGCATTAGCAAAAGGAGAGTGATTCAATCAACACATGGCTAAATCCCGACTCCACAAGCTGTACAGAAGTATTCTCTCGACGCTCAGCTTTTCGGCTGAGCTGCGCAAAATGCGCCGCGAGCTCAACGCAAAGATCGATCAGCCCGAGAGTATAACTCCGCCGCCCCCCTTTCACCCGCAGGGAGCAAACCGCTGGTTCAAGCGCCGCAGAATCACCATAGCCGAATCGTATCTCATGGTAGTGCGCGACCTCGATTCGCGGCATTCCAGCGCGCGTCTCGATGCATTGCGAAAGCTTGCAGATGTTGCGTTTCATTCAGCGAATATCGATTACCCTCTGAATACTGCGCGGGTACAGTCCGCCCTCATCAAAGAAGTCGTGAAGCACCGCTCGAACAAGCGCCGCCAGCTTGAGCTTCTATATGATTTTTCGATGTCGACACGCGGGCAGCACCAGGTAATCCGCAAGCTCTGCGACGAGCTCAATATTATCGAGCTGCCGGAAAAAGGCATGCAGATTGGAGATTTGGGCTATGGATGGGATGGGCATGTGCACGATACTGCAACTTCCGGGCGCAAAAATCCTACTCAGCTCATTATCGATGCATTCATCAAGGGGATTTCCAGAGTAACGGTCGCTTATGGCTCTGTTTCAGACCTCGACATGATGGAGGAAGCCCTCGAAGCAGGCAATATTCTGGGCCTGCATGTCAGCATTGCTCTCGAGTTCAGCGTGATGGTCGATGGCGCCCGCTACCATTTCATGGCTGAACTGCCGCGGTTCAATTCAAAAGAGGAATTGCGCGGATTTTTCTCGAGCCATGCCTCTGATCTGACCTCGTTCTTTCAGGGCCTGGATATCAATCGCGAAAACAGGCTTGACGCAGTGCGGCGCCTACTCGAAACATTCAATGCGGACACGCTGCCAACAATCAATGAAGGATTTGAACACAAGCCCGAATATTGTCTTGCGCCGCTGTCGCTTGATGAATTGCTGGCAACAATTCCCAATATGAACATTACGCCGCTTCACCTTGCCGAGTTTATGTACATGCGGTACAGGCCTGTGCTTCAGAAGCGGGTCTGGTTCTACAAAGTGCTGCGCGAAAAAATCAGAAGCTCGTCATTGGCGGACCCGGCGCGCAAAGCCGAAAAAGACACAATTGAAAAGAAATATGCAGAATTGAGAAAGGAGCTCAGAAACCTTTCGCCCGATACCCTGCTTTCGGAATATTTCGAAGATCCTCATGCGATTTCCTATCAGACTGTCTTCGAGGACATCGAGTCCTTGAGCGACATGCTGCACCAAGCCGGCTGCACAATCAAATTCATCCATCCTTTGGAGTATGGTGTTGAAAAGGCCACACGTGTGCTGGAGCAATGCAGCCATTGCATCGATTCTGCTGAAGTGTACAACACGCAGGACTGTGCAGGTCGTTCCCCCGAAGAAGTCGAAGCCTTTGCCCGGATTTTCAACGAGCGCAATAAGCGGGCGCACAGCAAAGGCCGAAAAGTCATCATTCCAGTGTGCGGCAGCGACGCAACCGGACGGAATCCGAAAATCCCCGGCATGGGATTTGTGTTCGAGGATCGGATAATCGGAAAATTGCGCCAGCGGTACATCAAGCGCCATGTTGCTCTTCCCCCGCTTGTTTCCGCAATGGTGAGAGCAGAGGACGCACCTGTCGACGAGGAACACCTGGACCTGCGCTCTGTCCCCTGCATTATCAGCATGGGAAAGGTGTCTGCAGGCGAAGGTTATACCAGCACCAGCGAGGATGAGGTAATCGGCCCAGTTCGGGCGTGGAGGTACTTCAACCCTGCATTCAAGAACACGATTCGCACCCTGATCGGCTTTTTTGTTGCGACAAGCTTTATAGGGCCGTGGTACGCTCTGTTATGGCTTGGCATTACTGGATTCAGAAACAGCATCGCGGATCTCATCTCCTACAGGGGCACGCGGCTCAACCAGTGGAAACTCAAAAGCATCAATTTTGACAATGTGGCGCAGTCGCTGTTCTGGACAGGTTTTTCGGTGCCGATCCTGGGCTTTGTTAAAGCGAATTTCGATGCCATCTGGCCGTGGGTGCACGATGGTTTTGTGTTCAATCTGGTGAAATTTTTCTTTATTTCTTTTGCGAACGGGCTGTATCTCGCGTCCCACAACACTCTGCGCGGATTTGATAAATCGGTTGTGCGAGCGAATATTTTCAGAAGCATTCTGGCATGGCCTCTTGCGACTGTATTCGCTCCGCTGGGCAACGCGCTTGCAATTCCAAGCATCGTGCAGACAAAAATCTGGTCTGATGTTGTAGCAGGCTTTATCGAAGGCGGCAATAAATACCGCAAAGTGTTGCGCCAGCGGCAAAAAACGCTGGAAGAAATCATTCCGACAATTATACATTCGAAAGGAAGCACCCAATATATCGCCATGCTCGATATTCTGTATCTCTTTTCCGAAGAGCCAAGAATGCAGAGCATTATAAAAGCGGTGCTGAGCCCCTATGTGCTATTCACGCGTCGGCTCAGGAAGAATTCATCGCTGCGCCTCACTCTGCTTGTCGAACTGCACAAAACTATGTGCGAAGAGCGCGTGTGGACTGAGCTCATCGATTATATTGTGGCGAATTATGACGAAGAGATGGCGGATGACCTCGTTGATCTGGTAGCTGACGCGCTGCCGGATTTGCAGGAATGGCTCGGACACCTTATCGCGAAATATGGGGAATCGAGCGGGCTGCTGAAGAAGTTTGGAATTGGGAGAAAGTAGTGATTAGTGCTCTCAACCTTGTGTAAACGAGGGCACTGAGAAGAACGCACCTCGACAATCAAGCACACGCTATTCAAGCGAGCGCCAGCCTAGGAATATACTCCGCCTTCTCCTTCCCCGGTGTCCGCCATTCCTTCTTCCAGCTTCTCGCCATGGTCGGGCTCAAAGGGCTTCGTGTCAGAAACGCCCGTTCTTCGAAAAAGCTTCTATATACGTTCTCGAGCGCAGTTGCATCGATGCCGCTCGCCTCGGCATGGGTGGCGGGTCTTCGGCCTTTCGGCCAGCGGATACGGTAGGGCTTTAAGTAGTTGTGCCACATAAGGTAGGCCCAGAGGCGCAGCATGCCGTTTGCGACATTGCGGTTGAAGCAGACACTCTCACGATGGTGGTTCGCCAGGTCCTTTCTGAGCTCGCGATCGGTGTAGTTCGAAGAAAAGAGTGGATTGTGGATCGTCCGTGGCAGGTGGGATGAAATCCTCAGGTGCACGAGTCGCCCTCCTCCCTCACCCCAGTAGGCTGCAAGCCGCCGCACGAGGCGCGCATAGTCGGGCTTCTCATCGGTGATCAGCACGAAGGGCCTATGAGGCTGTGGCGGCTGCACAGCAAGGCTCGTCGCCAGCACCTCCCTGAATGACCGGCCGATCCCACCCCGTTCGAGCCGAATCGTCGAATAGAGCGCCTGTGCCTTCGCCTTCTGGTCCTGCCGCATGCTCCCTGAGCGCCGCCGTGTGCAGTGACTGACATCGAGCACGAAGCCGCTTGTCCGTCCCACCGCAATGGGGATTTCGTTCGGAAAGTACTG
>WESA01000008.1 GCA_009768935.1 Rectinema subterraneum | reverse complement strand
GCCGATTCTCAATTCTTCCTTGCCGCGACCCATGCCACCCTGCGCCGTTCCGGCAACACCACCGAGGCTCAAAAGCATAGAATGTCCCTGCTCTATCGTGCGTGTACCTTTGAGCCTCGGAGCATCGAACGCTCATTCCGGGAGCTGCTCGATCGTCTTGCCCAGGAACGCATGCCCCAGCTTTGGCAGCCTCTCATCCTCATCACCGACGAAAAAAAGGAATATCGCAGAGCGCTGTATAGCCATCCGCTCTTTCGCTTTCAGAATGCAGACCATCGACTGGTGCATCTGACCGTGCACTCCACCGAACCGCGCACCTGGTACAATCCCCTCTTCAGCGCCAACTACATGGATCGCGAGCTCAGAAAGGATCAAGCAGCCCATAGGCGTGAAACCGCCTGCTTTTCCCGCAATGTCGCCAATATGCTCAATCGCTTCTGCGTCTACATGGCCTGGCACAACTACGCAAAGCCCTTCCGGATCAAAGCGAACCTAAAGGCGCGTATGACCCATGCAGAAGCTGCAGGCATACCTCGCAAGCTTGTGGCCACGGGGCGCTCATGGATGTTCCGTGAACGGGCATTCGTAAGTAGGCTCTCGCTCGATCTGCTGGATCAGAAGCTCTGGAAGCGCGCATTCTCGACCCCTCTCAAGACGTCTGCGGAGTATCTGCCTCGCTATGCGCTTGCGTGAGTTTTCTCCTACCTACCTTCTGCAAGGTTCGTAACACTATGGGTTTTCGCATCTCTATCGATCTGGTACATATCGCGCCATGGAGGCATCCGTCTCGAACACATCGATCGCTGAAAGCGGAACATCCGGCAACGCCTTGCTCAACTGTTCAAAGATGTACTTTGCAATGCGCTCTGCGCTGGGATCATCCTCGAACTCCCGAATTTCGTTCAGGTCCCTATGGTCGAGCTTTTCGGCAATGAGCGATTTCAGCGCATTCTTTACTACTGCAAAATCGATGAGCATGCCGCCATCTCCAAGTGTCGCTCCCGACACCCATACTCTCACTTTATAGTTATGCCCATGAAGACGCTCGCATTTTCCGTTATAGTGAACAATTCGGTGCGCTGCGGCAAATTCAGCTTCGACTCGAATATGGTACATATTTCCCCCTTTTTTCACTTTCTCTGCCAAGGTGCAATTTCGGCGCCTTTCTATCTCAGCGCCGCTAGAATTATACCAAATCCAGAAATAAATTCCCCTACTATTCCAGGTATTCAAGGCGCATGGGCATGAATTGATGCATTTGGCTCCCCATGCTAGTATTGTTTACGTAATGGCGAAATTTCTTTCCGACCTGATCGCAGGCCTCGATATCCTGGAAATCCGCGGCAAAGTCGAGCGTCCTGTCAGCGGCGTTGCGTATGATTCAAGAGACTGCAAACCCGGATTTCTCTTTTTTGCCTTGCCGGGCATTCATACAGATGGAACAAAATATATAGGCGATGCGATCCGGAACGGGGCCATTGCTGTGGTTCACGAAGGGGCGCTCAAGTCCTGTCCCGCAGACATCACAACCTTGCGCGTCGCTGATTGCCGCTGGGCCATGTCCGCAATATCGAGCACCTTCTACGAAAACCCCTCTTCTTCTCTTTGTGTTATAGGGGTTACAGGGACAGAAGGGAAAAGCACGACGGTCTTTCTTATTTATCAGCTGTTGAACCTTACAGGCTTCAGGGCGGGGTTCTTTTCCACGGTGATGTCCGATACGGGAGAAGGCGAAAAGCCAAACCCCCAGCATCAAACGACTCCCGAAGCGACTGCCGTGCACGAAATGCTTGCAAACATGAGGGATAATGGCCTTCGGTATGCTGTAGTGGAAGCATCGAGCCATGGATTGTCGCTGCGCACCGCACGCCTTGCTCATGTGGCATTCGATATCGGCCTTGTTACGAATGTGACTCATGAACATCTCGAATTTCATGGAACATGGGAACAATATCGAAGCGACAAAGCAAACCTCTTCCGTCATCTGGGCGAAAACAGCTCCAAGAAACAATTAGTCGGGCTTTCATGCGCTCCGTACGGGATTGTGTGCGCTGACGATCCCAGTGCGAGCTATTTTATTGAGCAGTCGGCCGTTCCTTGCAAAACATATTCGAGTAAAGGATTTGCTGCTGACCTTATAGCAGCAGATATCAAGAGCGATCTCGAAGGATCGGATTTTTCTGTCGAAGGAACTGTCAACAGCCAACGAACAAGAATACGCGCTCGAATAAATCTGCCTGGCGCATTCAATGTGCAGAACGCGCTCGGCGCAATCCTT
Organism: Rectinema subterraneum; assembly: GCA_009768935.1. Lineage (GTDB taxonomy): Bacteria > Spirochaetota > Spirochaetia > Treponematales > Rectinemataceae > Rectinema > Rectinema subterraneum. The sequence continues at coordinate 65,531 of WESA01000008.1, read as the reverse complement.
GCCACCTCGGCGGCAACAAGGCTCCATTGGAGCGCATTCATACCCTATCTTCCGAAGCTGAAGCCTGTACGAGGCAGAATGCAGCGCATCATCACAGGCCAGCCCTTCGATGTGATCATCGATTACGCCCACACCCCGTCCTCATTCAAGGAAATCCTACCGCCGCTGCGAAGCACGACAAAAGGCAACATTATCTGTGTTTTCGGCTCAGGCGGTGAACGGGACAGGGCAAAGCGCCCTCAGCAAGGCCGCATTGCCGCCGATTACTGCGATATTGTCATTCTTTCGGATGAAGATCCTAGAGGCGAAGACCCGCGAGCTCTTCTGGAAGAGATCGCTGCCGGCTGCCCGGAGCTGCCCAGAGGCGAGCGCCTTTTTTTGATTCCAGACCGGCCTACAGGAATACGCAAAGCTTTTTCGCTCGCCAAGGCAGGCGACCTGGTTTTGCTCCTTGGCAAAGGCCATGAAAATTCAATTATTTATGCAGATCGAACCATACCGTACGATGAAGAGGCAACCGCCTTGTCCATTCTCGCGGAAATGGGCTTCTGCAGAAAAGGAAAAACATGATGAAGACAATCGCTATCTTGTATGGCGGCAGATCCGGAGAACATGAAGTCTCGCTCATTTCTGCGAGCAGTATCATTGCATACCTGGAAAAGAGCAAGTATCGAGTCTTGCCTGTAGGAATCACAAAAAAAGGCGAATGGTATCTTCAGCACTTGCCGGAGTGGGCTTTTGTGCCTCCCGAGAAAGGCATAATGCGCTCGCTCCCTGCTATCGAGCCAGGAGAGCGTGTTGTTGCGGTGCCGGGCGACGGGCTTTGGGTTGAACAGGCAAAAGGCCTTAAAAAGCTCGACATCGATATTGTGTTTCCGGTTCTGCATGGCACATTTGGCGAAGATGGCACGGTGCAGGGGCTGCTCGAGACTGCGGATCTGCCATATGTAGGCGCAGATGTGCTCGGTTCAGCGGTCGGCATGGACAAGGAAGCATCCAAGCGGCTGTGGCTGTCGGCAGGTTTGCCCGTTGTCGATTATATCTCTGTAGGCGAAGAAGATATTTCAGATGGGAATCTTCAGGCGCTAACCCGCAGAATCGAAACGCGGTTCGGTTGGCCCTGTTTTATCAAACCATCATGCTCTGGTTCATCCGTTGGCACCTCGAAAGTGAGCCAGCCGGAAATGCTCAAGAATGCGGTGGCCTCCGCGCTTCGCTGGTCCGAAAGAGCCCTTGTCGAAGCCTATGTCGAAGCCCGAGAAATCGAATGTGCCGTGCTGGGGAATGAACATCCTGTTGCATTTCCTCCCGGCGAAGTCGTTCCTTCACATGAATTCTACGATTACGAAGCGAAATACAAGGATCCAAATGGCGCGACGCTGCTAATACCCGCCCCTCTCGCTGAGGAAACAAGAACCCGGATAATGAGCCTGGCGGTGGCAGCCTATAAATATGCATCAATAAAAGGCATGGCGCGCGTCGATTTTTTTGTGGAGAAACTTACTGGTGCTGTTTTCCTGAACGAGATCAATACTATCCCCGGTTTTACAGCCATTTCCATGTATCCGCAAATGTGCATACAGGGAGGACTTGCTTATCCTGATCTGCTTGACAAGCTTATCGAATTGGGTCTGGAAAACTACTCCAAAAAGAGATCGCTCGAATACGATTTTTCTAAATCGTAAGCATCGCGCAATCCGGTTTATTTGCATAATTATTTATACTATTGCTAATTATTATTAGCACTTCCAGGCAAAAACAACTCAGGGTATAATAGGAAAAACTCCTGTATGGAGCTTCTATTCTCGAAGGAGGTTTTTCATGAATTCCCAAGATTACATTACCCTGGACAACCGCTATGGTGCGCACAACTACCATCCGATTCCGGTCGTCATTTCGAAAGCCAGGGGATGCAAAGTATGGGATCCTGAAGGAAGAGAATATTATGATTTTCTTTCCGCATATTCAGCAGTCAATCAAGGACATCTGCACCCTCATATTGTCGCTGCAGCAAAGGCCCAGCTTGAGCTGGTCACGTTGACTTCACGGGCGTTCCATAACGACAAAATGGGGCTGTTTTTGAAAAAACTCTGCGACTATACCGGATATGAAAAAGCGCTTCCCATGAATACCGGCGTCGAAGCTGTGGAAACCGCGCTCAAGGCAGCTCGCCGCTGGGGCGCTGAAATAAAAGGCATCGAAAACGGCAAGCAGAATATAATTTGCGCTGCAGGGAACTTCCATGGAAGAACACTCACTGCTGTATCCATGTCCAGCGACCCGGAATCATATGTGAATTATGGACCCTATGTACCTGGCTTTGTCAGAGTACCCTTTGGTGATGCAGAAGCGGCTCGCGCCGCTATCGACAAGAATACCGTTGCGATCCTCGTGGAGCCGATTCAGGGAGAAGCAGGCGTCGTGGTGCCTCCCGATGGATATCTTTCCGCGCTGCGCAAGATTTGCACTGAAAATGGCATCCTGCTTATTTTCGATGAAATCCAGACTGGTTTCTGCCGTACGGGCAGGCGTTTTGCATGGCAATATGAGGGTGCACGGCCTGATATCATGTGCCTGGGGAAAGCCCTGGGAGGCGGTATCATGCCCATCTCCGCCATAGTCGCTGATCATGAAATAATGGATGTATTCACACCCGGGACCCACGGTTCAACGTTTGGCGGCAATCCCCTTGCTGATGCGGTTGGTGTCGCTGCAATCGAAGTGCTCGAACAAGAGCACCTCGAAGAAAACGCCTATCGGCTTGGAGAGCACTTCAGAAAAGCTGTGCGAGCTGTCTCCTCGCCCAAAATTCGCCTTGTACGCGGCAAAGGCCTCCTCAATGCAGTAGTATTCGAAGAAAATTTTGATGCATATCCAGCCTGCCTCGCGCTGAAAGAAAACGGCATCCTTGCAAAGCAGACACATGGAAACATTATTCGCTTTGCGCCGCCGCTTGTTATCACTGAAGATGAACTCGAAGATGCGCTCGCCCGGATTACCGGAGTTCTGGCTTCTGTATAGGCAAGGAAGAAGAAACTGAAAGAGATTGCACATATGCTCAAACGTTTGTACATTGCAGCGTTCCTTGTAGCATTTGCTCTTGCTGCATGGCTGGTTGCGCTTCAGCGCCAGGAGACGCTTCAGGCTTCAATCCCGATAGAAAACCGGACCGTTATGCTTGAATCCTCTAATGAGAAAAATCAAGTCCAACAGCAAAGCGCTGTCCAGCAGAGAGCACGAATTGCACCTGTGCCTGAAGAAATCTTTCTCAAAACGATAGATCTCAATCTCGATGACGACGAAGATTTCGAACAGGTCATCATCTCCAGAAAAAGCACATCAAGCCAGGCTCTTTCCATCGTTATTGCCAAGTTTTCTCCAGCCTTGGGCATCTATTTCCGCTATTTCGATGGCGAAATTGCCGCAACCAAATCGGACAGCATCATTGTTCAGCCGGAAGACGTAACAGGTGATGGGATTGTCGACCTTGTAGTCCAGGGGCTCGATGCATCGAATAACCAGACTCTGACAATTTTCCGGCGGCTTTCTGACCGAGGCTATGCAAAAGTGTTTTCTGGCCGCGGCGCATCGGTTGTTTTGCAGGAAAATACTGAGACAGAGAAACCTCGAGCCGCCTCGATTATCCTCGAAACGCGCGAGATCGGTTCGAATGTGCTGCTCCAAAGCAAATATATTTGGAACAACAGATTATCGGCATTCGAAAAGACATCGGAAATTGCGCTCGATCAAAAAGCCAGGCCAATTTTTGCGGGACCTTCCGGCGTGGATGTGGGAGCGTTTCTTTCCTGGATGGATAGACTCTGGACGAATTCCGATAACACGGCCGGTGCACGTTTTCTTTATCTGGATGCGAAAAACCAAGAGCTCATTTTCAGCGACCAGCAAATTCAGCAGCGCTGGATAATGAAAAGTTCGGAACGCAACGGTAATCGTCTCTATATTACCTGCAGCACTTCTGAATCGAGCGACCTTGACCGTGTAGTCGTTATCGAAGCGCGTGCGGAAAATGAAATTGCTGTTTCTGTCATAGACCAGCAGATTGCCACGTTCCGCCGCGATGAAGGGTGGTCCAGCATATATCGAACAGCCTCCATGCCCAACGCAGTCGCCACGGAACACCCAAAGATGCCTCAATTTGATTTCAGCCAGCTGTTTGGCCGCTATCTCGGCGATGAGGGCTCCGTGCTTGTGCTGAGTCCAGTCAAGAGTATCCTTGTCATTAAAGGAAAGTACCGCGAAGGAATTGCGCGCCTTTACGAATATGATGGCCGCCAAGTGCTCGATTTTTTGCAGATACAGCAGAATGGCCTCGCCAGCGAGCGATACTTTTATCTTATATCTATTGAGCAATCAAAAGATGGTTCTGTCGAACGCCTTCACCTTGAACCAGCGACTATGAGCGCAGATGGAGTCTCCATTTCTTACCTGTCGCCTTATATCTTCAAAAAGACCAGCTAATGCGACTCAGCGCCAGCAAGGCACATGAAATCATGGCTGCACGAGATATGACTCATATCCCTGATCTTTCAGCATCGATTGCGTTTTCTGCCAATCATCTTTCGCAGCGACGTGCACTGCCCAGCGCGAATCGCCATTCGAATTTTTCGTTTCGACAATGCGGGTCTGATAGCCTTTTGCACTCAGATTCCTGGAAAGGCGTTCCGCGTTTTCCTTGGCGGAAAAGTAGCCGACCTGGAGCCATTGTCCGGAGTCACTTTTGTTGTTATCCTGCTTTGCCAGGTTTTTTTGTGCCAAATCAGCCAAAATCGTTGGAGAACCCAGCCAGCTAAGGCCAACCGACAGAATGAGCGGGGCGGATGAAAAAACCTTGCCTTGAATCATGTCCGCCTCTATAGATAAAGGGAACTCCTTGAGGATGCTCGAATTTGCCGTGCCATACAGGCCAAAATCGGCAATATATTTCAGGAATAGAATTTCTCTTCGCGATTGGGGATCTGTTGTGCTGGACAATGCCTGATTGGCTGTGGCGGATGCTTTCGAGTATTCGCCATCGAGGAGCGATATCCATATAGCGGCAATTTCTTGCGACTCGCGGGAAAGCGATTCACTTTTCAATAGCTGCAGCACCGTCTTCTGATCTCCTGCCATAATAGCAAGACGAAGAGCTTGCATTGTGTATTTTTTATCCAGGCCAGCGGCTTTTGCATACCAGCTTTTCGCATCATTTATTTGGCCCAAAAGCAAATACAGCCCACCGACAGTTCCCCTCAGCTCTGCCTTGAAAGCTGCCGGGACCTTTGGTTCGAATTCTTCACAGAGTGCGATGCTGTCGCGAACAGGAAGCTGCGTAATCGCGGTTTTCAGCACTGTTGTAAGCGAATCCGCTGTTTTGGCTGATGATGCTGCCTGCCGCGCTTGCGAAAGATTGCGATAGGTTTGACCCCATACAGAAGAAGCGATAAACAAAAAAAGAAAAGCAAGATATGCGCGAGGCCGCCAAAAATCTCCTGTTCCATTTCTTGCTTTTCCGCGCATGCTCACACTTCTTCTCCTCTGAATGTGTTGCCCGAAATCGACACAAGCTTTACACGGGCAAACTGTCCGATTCTGCTCTGCGCAGCTGGCAACACAACCATCTCGTCGCGCGCGGTCCTTGCCAGAACTTCTTTTTTCGACCGTCTCGAAACGCCCTCTATGAGAACTTCATCAGTCTGCCCAAGCCGTTCTCGCATAAGCGCTGAGGTAATTTCCTTCTGAAGCGCAATAACGCGCGCAAGCCTTTGCTTTTTTGTCTTATCCGGCACTTTGTCCGGCATCGACGCTGCTGGAGTCCCTCCCCTTGCATTGAAATGATACATAAAAGAATAGGCAAATCGGACCTGGCGCATCAGGTCAAGCGTTTGCTCTGCATCGTCGTCGGTTTCCCCCGGAAACCCAACAAGAATATCGGTCGAAAGCGTAAGATCAGGCATTGCCGCTTTTAGCCTGTCGACAAGAGAAAGATAATATTCGCGTGTGTATTTGCGATTCATGCGGGCGAGAACCGAATTTGATCCAGACTGCACAGGGAGATGGATATGACGGCAGAAAATTGGATCTTCTGCAATGGTATCAATGAGAGAATCAGAAAGGTCTTTCGGATGACTCGTCAGAAAGCGAATCCATCCAATTCGTCCATGTGCGTCGCTAGACTGCCTATCATGCAGGTGCCGAGCGATGAGTTTCAGAAGCCCTGGAAAATCCAGAACATGGCCTTGTTCTTCCCATCGGTACGAATTCACATTCTGCCCCAGCAGAGTAATCTCCCGCACGCCGAGGTCTTCAAGCTGATCAATTTCTTTCAGAATGTTAGAAGGATTCCGGGAGATTTCCCTGCCGCGGACATACGGCACAATGCAGTAGGAACAAAAATTATTGCACCCATGCATGATTGGGACAAAAGACCGGAAGGCTCCTGGCTCGTGATAGCTCGCTCCGAATACATAGGTGGGTGTTTCCTCAAGCACATCGATTTTTTCGCCCTTCGCAACAAGATCGAGCATAAGCCCGAAGGATTGTTTCTGAAACGTGCCAAGCACATAATCGACGCCGGGCGCTTTCTTCTGAATTGCGCCTTTATGCTGTTCAGCCATGCATCCGACCACTGCAAGCGCGAAGGCTCGCTCTTTCTTTCGCGCCGAGAGCTGGCTGATCCTGTTCCATGCCCGGTTTTCAGCTGTTGTTCTCACTGTGCATGTATTCAGAATTACAAGATCTGCATCCTGCTCGGAAACGCGCTTCCAGCCATGTTCGCGGAGAGTGGCTTCCATTGCAGCTGATTCAGCCTTGTTCATCTCGCAGCCATATGTTTCTATGTGATATTGCTTCATTTCTTGCTTTTGAGGCCTTTCAGGAAGCTTATGAGGTTGAATACTCCGAACCCAAGGAGCCCTATTCCTCCAAGAGACAGCAGCGAATGTGCAACACCTGGTATGAATAGGGTTGTAAGCCCGGCGATACCCGCAGCAGCGAGCACTGTGCCTGATGCCTTGTCCGTCTTCGACTTTCCAAAAAGCCCGATGGCGCCCAATCCCAGAAGCCCTGCAGAGATAACAGTACCTACCACTGGAATGCCCAGAAGCGCATTTACGCCCAGCATACCCAAACCGGCTGCTGTCGACATGACAGCTTTGGTGCCTTTGTCTGTCAGGTTCTTCGGATCTACCGGCAAATTGCTTTCCATATCAATCCCTCGCTCTTATTACTAATCAAGCATAAATGTGTCGATTTTGCCATGTCCCTCATGTACCGGCTCGATTTTCGATCGCTCGCTTTTTTCGACATACGCATATGCAGAATGATTGTGTATGCTCTCGAAATTCTCAGCTTCGACGGAAAACCACGGGAATCTGTTCAATGCATCTACTTTCAGATACACTTCGCGGACGACATCTTCAACGAATCTGGGCTGGCTGTAAGCTTTTTCGGTGATGAATTTTTCATCCTCGCGCTTGAGAAGCGTAAAAAGCTCGCTGGAGCCAGACTCTTCCACAATCCTGATAAGATCCTCAAACCAGAAAAATGGCCCTAGGGAAACTTGAAGCGTGACAAGGCCCCGCTGATTATGCGCGCCGCCATCCGATATCGCTTTGGAGCAAGGACAGACTGTTTGCACCGGTACGATTACTCCGGCAATGAACCGGTGCCCTTTTTCGGAACAGCTCGCTTCATAGAAGCAATCATAGCTCATAATCGCCGTCTGCCCTGAAACTGGAGCCGCTTTGTTTATAAAATAGGGGAAGTGAATATCTGTATATGCACTCTGGGCATCGAGTTCTGTGCGGATTTTCCTGAGCATGCGGATGACATTGGGCATCGACAGGTCATGCCGATATTCATCGAAAACTTCGATGAATCTGCTCATATGCGTTCCCTTCAGCTCGCGCGGGAGATTAGCATACAAATTCACTACAGCTGTCGTATGCTGGTATTTCTCTGTTTTATCCAGCAGCGTAATCGGATAACGCAGCCCCTTGACGCCTACTTTTTGAATTGCAATATGCCTATCATCCTGAAATGACTGTACATCGACCATGATCTCTGCCTTTATCCTGATTCTGCCATTGCTTGAATTGGCACGGTTGTGCAATTGCCACTATTGCAGGGCAATATCCGAAATCCGCGCTGCCGCATCGATTGTATTCGAAAGGAGCATTGTTATCGTCATAGGCCCTACCCCGCCTGGTACCGGTGTAATCCAGCCAGCGACTTTCGAAGCCTCTTCAAAATCGACATCACCACAAAGGCGATAACCTTTCTTTTTCGTCGGGTCGGGGACGCGATTGACGCCTACATCGATAATGCAAGCGCCCGGCTTTATCATATCAATCGAAACCAGCCCCGGCTTGCCTGCGCATGCTATCACAATATCCGCTTCTTTTACATGTGCGGCAAGGTCACGGGTTCCAGTGTGACAGACAGTAACTGTAGCGTTCACTGATTTGCGAATGAGAAGATTGGCAAGGGGCTTGCCGACAATATTCGAGCGGCCGACAACGACAGCCCGCGCACCATTGGTCGGCACGCCACTGCGCTTTAGCAGCTCGATAATTCCGAGGGGCGTGCATGGAATATAGCATGGCTCTTCAAGCAGCATCCTCCCCAAATTTATTGGCGTAAAGCCATCCACATCCTTCGAAGGGTCAATAGCTCCGATCACGCGGCGCTCGTCGATATGGCGCGGCAGAGGAAGCTGAACCAGTATGCCATGAACCTTAGGGTCGCGGTTGCATGCTGCAATCTTTTCCAGGAGCACAGATTCGGCGACATTTTCAGGAAATCGCGTCTCGAAGCTCTGGATGCCAATCTCCTCGCACGCTTTCTCCTTCGCGGTCACATACGATACTGATGCAGGATTTTCGCCGACAAGGATTACCGCCAAGCCGGGAACAACGCCCGCGGTTCGCAGCGCCGAAACCTTGCCTGCAAGTTCGCTTCGAATTTCTTCCGCAATCTTTTTCCCATCGATCAGAACTGCTGACATATTTCCTCCATGCAAGAAGATACCATATTTATTCTTCTTCGTCATCGCGCTTCAAGGTTTTCAAAGAAATCGCGATAATCTTCGCTCCACGCTGCGGCAGAATCTTGAGGCAGAATCAGACTGAAGGCAAAATGGATCCCCTTTTCCATATCGAAAAAATATCCAGGCTGTGCGGCAATTCCTTTCTGTAATAGCAAAAGAGCTGCTGTTTTTTCTTCATCCATATATGAAGGGCTCTCGACGAGCGCAGTCCATCCTCCCTGACAGGCAAGCACGCGATGAGGACTTTCATTGAATTCCAAAATTGAACGATATATTGCATAATTTTCTCTTATCCGCCTGCGCATTTCTTCCAGAAATGAATCTTCAGATGACAACAGCCGCGGCAGCGCATTCATAATGGGCGTACCGGCAGAAAGAAATGTATCCGCAATAAGCTCAAGCCGCTTTTTCGCGCGGCTTTCGAGCATGGAGGGGCCAGACACGCAAATCCACCCCAGCTTCATCTGCGGCATGCCCAGACGCTTGGAAAGCCCATCAAGCACAAAGGTCAGGACTCGCTCTTCCCCGATGAAACTGGCGCACTCTATTGAGTCGGATAGCGGGAAATCGAAAAATACTTCATCCGCGATAAGCGCCAGCTCATAACGCTCACACAGCTCCAGAATTGCTGCACGTTCCGAGGCGCGGATGTACGACCCTGTCGGATTGTTCGGATTGATGACAATAATTGCTTTGGCGCGCCTGCCCTGTTGTGTTTCGAGATACCTGGCGATCGCAGCAATATCGATATGCCAGCCTGATGGATGCGAGTATTCAAGAGGATACGCACTTGTCCGAACGAACTCCAACATCGCGAGGTGCTCAAAAAGCGGATATCCAGGTTTGGGAATAAGCACGACATCACCAGGATCGCATAAAAGCTTGAAAAGCCATGCGTACCCTTCTGATGTCGAAGCGCAAAAAAACAGATTGTCCGGAGAAATACCCCGCCCTTTTTCGGCGAAATGCATTGAAAGCGCCTCGCGAGCAGCAGTAAGCCCCTGAGGTTCAGGATTATATATGCAATTTCCTTCTGCATCGAGCCGATAGAATTCGCTGCTGCGCTTAAGTCCGACCTTTGTGGGGTTGCTCTGCGATAATTCTTTTATAGTTTCATGATTGCCAAGATATTGTGCACGAATCTTTGCGAGCTCGTTTGGTTCGGTTTCGCCCATATCTGATCGGGTTGAAAATAAACTACGCATTGTATTGTTGTATCCCAGGCGCAAAAATGTGGCAATCTATTGCTCGGCGATCATGCACTAAAAGATAAATTATTATTTTTTTCAACGACGCAGACTTGACAATATTAACATTTTTATATATATCTTTCTATATATTGGAGGTTGCAATGAGACTTGTCATAATCGGCGGCGTAGCCGCAGGCGCGACCGCGGCTGCACGCGCGCGCCGTTTGGATGAAAATGCTGAAATCACCATTCTCGAAAAGGGCCCTTATGTTTCGTTCGCGAACTGTGGGCTGCCCTATCGCATTTCAGGCGATATCCAGAAGCGCGGCCACCTGATCCTTCAGACTGCAGAGGGGTTCTTTGCTCGTTATCGAGTCAATGTCATGCTGAATACCGAAGCAATCGGAATTGACAGGCAGAATAAAAACGTGCGCGTCAGAACCAAAGATGGCGAATCCGAAGTTCCGTACGACAAACTTATCCTTGCGCAGGGAGGAAGCCCTATCCGCCCGCAGATCGAAGGTCTGGACAGCCCAAATGTGTTCAATCTCTGGACCATTCCCGATACCGACAAAATCGAAGCATTTATAAAAGAACATGCGCCCAAGCATGCAATTGTCGTAGGCGGTGGCTTTATCGGCCTCGAAGCAGCCGAAGCATTCCAGAAACGCGGAATTTCGACAACTATCGTCGAGCTTATGAACCAGCTCATGCCGCCCGCCGATCCTGAATTCGGCGCCCAGATTGCGGAAGCACTTGCGGAGCATGGGGTCGATTCCATAACTGGCAAATCGGTCGTACGTATCGACTGGAATGCCCGCACCGCTACCCTGAACGATGGCAGCACTCTTCCAGCAGATATTATTCTGCTCGCTGTTGGGGTGCGTCCGAATCTCGAGCTTGCCAAGCAAGCTGGTCTCGAAATTGGCTCAAGCGGCGGGCTCGTCGTGGATGAATTCCTTCGCACCAGCGATCCAGAAATCTATGCCGCTGGCGACATGATCGAAGTCATCCGCAAGCCAGATGGAGCAAAAGTCCGCATTCCGCTTGCAGGCCCTGCTAACAGGCAAGGCCGAATTGCTGCGACCAACGCTCTTGGCGGGTCCATGACTTACTCGGGAGCGCTTGGCACTTCAGTCGTCAAGGTGATGGATTACACATTCTCCATGACAGGGCTTTCCGAAAAAGCAGCTGCCGCCGCGAAGATCGATGCGCGCGCAGTCACCATTCACAAAGCGCACCATGCCACCTACTATCCCGGCTATGAAGACCTCAGCCTCAAGATTGTCTACAGAAGAGAAGATGGCAAAGTTCTCGGCGCTCAGGCCTTCGGAAAAGAAGGCGTTGAAAAGCGTATCGATGTGCTCGCGGTCGCTGTGTATGCGGGCTTGACCCTGCAAAATGTCGCTGAGCTCGATTTGTCCTATGCACCGCCCTATTCCAGCGCAAACGACCCCATGCAGATGGCTTCATTTGCCGCGCTCAACGACATGCAAGGATTTTCGAAATTTGTCTCAGCCCAGGAAGCCATAGCTCTCATCAAGCAGGGCTCAGCAAAAGTACTGGATGTCCGAACCTATGTCGAATACCTCAATGGCCACATCAAAGACAGCATGCACATTCCGCTCGACGAGCTTCGCGACCGGATCGAAGAGATACCTGACGAGAACCTTCTCATTGTTTCCAAAGCCGGCTTCGAAGGCCATCTTGCGTACCGGCAGCTTTCCCAGCATGGGAGAAATGCCATCCGCTACATCACAGGCGGTTACATGAGTTTGAGGCTTCTGAAAGAAGCTCAGAATATAATTGAAGAGGGAGAATGAAACATGGCACTCAATCCAGTTGAAGAGCTTATCAAAAATGGAGCCATCGTCGTTGATGTGCGAACCGAAGAGGAGTTCGAAGAAGAACACTACCCAAATGCAAAATGCATTCCGGTAAATGAGATCATGCAGCGCGCGAACGAGATCGGCCCAAAGGACAAACCCGTAGTGCTCTATTGCGCATCAGGAGCGCGTTCTGCATATGCTGCGCGGATTTTGAAATCCCTCGGCTTTGCAAAGGTGATCAATGCAGGCGGCCTGTACGACATGCCAAATTATTGAGGGAACCGGTATCGCGGTCCTTTGTCCATAGATGCACGCATACTGGCTGGCATCGAATCATATTGCTGACTGACAAGCTGCCCTCGGCGCCCCGAAGGCAGCTTTTTTTGTTCTTTATTTGCCGACGCGGATGGCCTGCCATGCTGCATTGTATTTCTCGAGATCCGCGCCTACATCCTTCTTGAGCTCGCAATTGAGCAGGTCTTCAGGCCGGTACCAGGATTCCCCCTTCTTGAGCGCGCGAGCCGGAACGTTTGCGGTGGATGGAAAACCAAAATAATCGCAGAACTCGGCATATATCTCGGGCCGATGGATAAAATCGATGAATTTCAGAGCCAGGTCCTTGTTTTTCGAACCCTTGAGAATGACCATGGAATCGAGGTAGCTGGGGCCGCCCTCTTTTGGTATAAAAAAGTCTACATCTTTCCAGTTCGCCTTGTCGACTTCGGCAAAAATCGACTCTGCATACCCTTGCGCAACCCAGACTTCGCCCGCGGCAAAGCTCTTTGCAAAGGCTTCTGCATCAAACTTGAGGAGGTTCGGTTTCCATACATTGTTGATGAGGTCGCGCGCTTCATCGATCTGTTTCTGGTCAACAGTATTCACCGAATATCCCAGATACTTGAGCGCATCTCCCATAACTTCGCGCATGTCATCGAGCATGATCATGCGATTGGCAAGGTCCTTGCGCGCGAATATCGACCACGACTTGTCATAGTTCTGGACCTTGGTTTTGTTGACCGCAACACCGGCTGCCCCCATGTAATAGGGGATGGAATACTGATTGCCCGGATCAAAATCGCAAAGAGCAAGAACAGCAGGATCGATATTGCCGTAATTTTTGAGCTTGGACTTGTCGATCTTCTCGAGCATGCCTTCCTTGATCATAATCGATACGTAATCGCCGGAGGGAAAGGTAATGTCATAATTGGAGCCGCCCGCTTTGAGCTTTGCAAACATCTCCTCGTTAGATGCAAAGGTATCATAGACAACTTTGACTCCGTATTCTTTTTCAAATTTTTGAATAACGGAGTCCGGCGTGTAATACGTCCAGTTGAAGATGTATAAAGTTTTAGACTTGCTGCCACCTCCGCATCCGCTCAGGACGAGCAGTATCGAAACAAGCGCAAAACCAAGGAAATCCAGCAAACCTTTTCGCAACCTTTCCATATTCAACCTCCTTCAAATATTATCGCATATTATCGTGCGGCAAAAACCTTGAGAAAATTCCTCATAGGATAGATAAGAAGCACTGTCCCCGCGACCATAACCGCGGAGAGCGCATTGATAACTGGCGAAACACCAAAGCGAATCATTGAGTAGATATAGAGCGGCAGCGTTGTACCGCCCGGGCCTGTCACGAAAAATGTTATGACAAAATCCTCGAGCGAAAGCGTCACCGCTGTTAAAAATGCGCTAAGAATGCCCGGCAGGGCCATGGGAAGAATAATTCTGAAGAGAATCTGCATTTCATTCGCGCCAAGGTCTCTTGCAGCTTCGACAATGCTTGGATCCGATTCTTCCAGTCTGGCTGAAACAAGCAGATACACAAAGGGCAGATTGAATGTCGTATGCGCGATCCACACTGTTGCAAGGCCCAGTTTGAGGCCAACGCCTGCAAAGAAAATGAGCAATGACACCCCGACGACAATTTCGGGCAGAATCATCGGCACAAAACTCATCGTCGAGACAAAGCTTTTCAATTTGAAGGAATAGCGGGCTGTTCCCACTGCTGCGAGCGTTCCTATTATCGTTGACATCATGGCAGAGCCAAATGCGATGATGACAGAATTTAAAAACGCCCTCCACAGCTCGGGCGATGCCATCACAAGCTTCTGGTACCACTCGAAAGAAAAACCCTGCCATGTTGCCTGCCGCCCGGAGTTGAACGAATACAGCACGAGCACGAACAAAGGAAGAAAAAGAAAGCCGATAACAACCCAGTAGATCACGTTCGAGAGGGAGGAACGGGCCGGCATGAATTTTCTTGCTGCGGCGCCTCCCTTGCGCAACATCCTTCTCGTTCTCCAGAGAATTGCAATCCGTATAGCTTTAGGCTTCTTGAGAGCATGCATAATGGCTTATCTCCCGCCCGAAGCAACAGGGGTTATAAGCCCTGGGTCGGCATCGAACACCTGCTTCTGTTCGCGTGGTTTACGCATCGCAATAAGAAAAACAAGGCCCGTTGTGAGAATCGTAACCGTCATTGAAATGGAGGAAGCGAGCGGCCAGTTGCGTGTCTTCGTCAGTTGGTCTGCAATGATATTGCCCAGCATATAGGAATCTTTGCCACCGATGAGAAGGGGAACCGCGTATGCTCCAAAAATCGGAACGAATGTAAAAAGCCCCGCAGTGACCAGCCCGCTCTTGATGTTGGGCAGCAGGATGCGCACATAGGATTGGAAACGCGACGCGCCGAGGTCTCGCGCAGCATCGAGCAAAGTAAAATCGAATTTGTCGATCGTCGAAAAGAGAGGCAGGATCGCATAGGGAAGATACATGTAGACAAGCACAAGTATCACAGCTGTCTGATTGTACAGAAATTGCACGCTTTCACTGCGAAGATGCAGAGCACGAATGATATCGTTTAAAAACCCTTCGTTTCCTAAAATTGCGATCCATGCGTAGATGCGCACCAGAAAATTGGTCCAAAATGGCACAATGACAAGAAAAAGACGCATTGCCTGGTTCTGCGATCGCGCGATACTGTAACCGCATGGCAGCGCGATAAGCAGGGTCAGGATTGTTGCGATAACTGACATTTTCAGCGTTCGCCATGTGACGATGAGTATATTCGGGTTGGCCATCGCAGTGTAGGCTTCGAGGCTGAATTGTGGCTCAACGCCTCCATACAGGCCCTTTTTCAGGAACGAATATGCAATAATGATGCCAAGGGGCGCTGCAAAAAAGACAAGCAGCCACATAATCTGCGGCAGTGAATAGTACAGCCCAACTTGCTTTTTCATTGTTCGTGCATCTCCACAATCACCATGTCCGAGGCACTGAAGGAAAGGTATACCTCATCTTTCCATTCTATGTCGGGGATGCCTTCTGACCAGTTGGCATGCTGTCTGTACACCGTTACCATCATGCCGGTATCGAGCTGGACAACATACTTTGTCTGAAAGCCTGAGTAGATCGGTTCTGCAACGATGCCATGCAGCACATTGATGCGCCCGCCATTCGTATTGGGCAGATCGGCAGAAATTCGGATTTTTTCAGGCCTGATGGTGGCCAGCACGGTCTCACCGGGTTTAGCGTCGGTTTCATCGTCGACAAACATCGGGCCAAGACCATCCACTTCGCCATAAATCTTAGTGCCATCGATTGATAGTATCTTCAGGCTGAAAACATTGGTCTCGCCGATGAAGCGGGCGACAAATTCGGTTGCTGGGTTTTCATAGATTTGCCTCGGCGTGCCTATCTGCAGTACTTCGCCCATATTCATCACCGCAATGCGATCCGACACAGAAAGTGCTTCCTGCTGGTCGTGCGTGACATAGATAAAAGTAATGCCAACCTTATCATGGATTGCGTCGAGTTCCATAAGCATGTGCTGCCTGAGCTTTGCATCCAGCGCTGACAATGGCTCGTCAAGAAGCAGAATCGAAGGTTCATTGATGAGGGCTCTCGCTATCGCCACACGCTGCCGCTGCCCTCCCGAAAGCTGCGATGGCTTTTTCGCCGCGTGCATTTCGAGCTGAACCAGCGAGAGGTAGCGCATGACCTTTTCGCGCACGAGCTGCTGAGGAATTTTCCGGATGCGCAGAGGAAAGGCGACATTTTCGAAGACGCTGAGGTGGGGAAAAAGCGCATAACTCTGGAATACTGTGTTGCAATGCCGCTTGTCGGGCGGCAGGCCGATAACATTCTTGCCTTCTATGGCTATCGTTCCACTGTCAGGTTCCTCGAAGCCTCCGATCAAGCGCAGCACTGTTGTCTTGCCGCAGCCAGACGGCCCAAGCAAGGAGAAAAATTCCCCTTTCGAAATGGAAAGGCTGACATTTTTCAGCGCCTGAAAAGAGCCGAAAAACTTGGAAACACCCACGATGTCAACATCAGCGCCTTTCATCCCCGAGGCTCCTTGGATAGTAATAAATCAACGCAAGGTATAGTACGCCTTCGCCCCTTGGTCAATACTGATTCTGCATAAATATAACATGTTTTTTTGCGCTCAGCTGCGCGTATTCTGCCGAAGATCGGCTATTGCGCACATGCAAAATATCAGCCAGCAAGCACCGAGGTCATAAACCTGTCAAGTTCAGCTTTTTCTGCTTCTGCCTGCTCTTCGAGCGCCACACATTCCTGTGCCAGTTGCGATTTGAACTTTTCATCTGCCAGGGTCTTTATGTTGACACGCACATTCATTATCGCGCTCTGCAGCCCGGCATGGGCCATATTGCAGCCTGTGGCCGCATCAGTCGCAGAATTTGCGTTACCTGATCTGGCTGCTTCCAGGCTGAGTTTCATTGTATCAAGGCAGAGGCGCGCAGTATGTAAGGGCACCAACGCTGCCTGCTTTCCCGCTGCTTCGATCGCAACATCGCGCATCTTTTTTTGTGAATCACTGGATTTCGGAAGCCGCATCGCATCCATTACTGCATTGAAAGCCTTTGTATCTTCATCAACTATTTCGAGAAGAGCGCTTTTCAATTCCTGGGCGCGCACTGCAAGCGCGGAGAGCTGCTCAAAGACGTTCTCGTATCCTTTTTTACCCACGGTAAGATTGGCATCCATTGCAGCCAGCGCCGCCCCCAGAGCACCAGCCAGAGCAGCCACAGAGCCTCCGCCTGGCGCAGGTGAATCTGAAGAAACAGTGTCCACAAATGACGCAACTTTCATCGTCACAAGCGGACTTATCTCACTCATCGCCCATTCGATAATCTTTTTTTCAGGCTCGAATGGCTGGACAGATCGAAGACCCAGCGTCTGCACAGCGATTTCGACAAGCTCGTGATCTGCAAGGCCAGGGCTTTTGCCCATTTTCTTTCGATAGTATTGCCCGCATGCACGGATCGCTTCGAGGGGAATGAGCCCCACAAGTTCGGAACCGGTCACATATACCCCGCGGGCTTCGGCTTCCTCTCTGACCGTATCGAAAACGAGATGCAAAGGTGTTTTGCGGAAATCCAGAAGATTGATCGAAACCTGCGTGCATTGGTACGTATCGATATACCAGCCGATCGCTCGAACCGCGGCAAGCCTTCCCGGCACTTTGATAGTATTGCCGTTGGGGTCTTTTGTTGTTCGGCCAGCTTCGCGGATAGCCAGCGCGATATCGTTGGCAATTTTCTTGTCTTTGGTATTCAAATTGATATTATAGGCAACGAGAAATTCTCTCGCACCTGTCACTGTTGCGCCCCATCGCGGATCGAAACGAGCAGGACCAAAATCTGGCTGCCAGGCAGGATCGGAAAGCTTTGCAGAAAGCCCTTCGTATTCCCCCGCCCGAATATCGGCAAGGCTCTGACGTTCAGGCCGAGTTGCAGCTTTTTCATACAAATACACAGGCACATCGAATTCTTCTGCAAGCTTCTGGCCGAAGTCTCTGGCCAGCGCAACACATTCCTCCATCGAAATGCCCGAAACCGGAACAAAGGGACAGACATCAAGCGCGCCGATACGCGGATGAGCTCCCTTGTGCATACGCATATCGATAAGCTCCCGTGCAGCCCTTGCAGCTTCCAGTGCAGCATTCTTTACCGCATCCGGCGAACCAACAAAGGTATAGACTGTGCGATTGGTATCGGCTCCAGGGTCGACATCGAGCAATGAAACGCCCGGGACTGATCGTATCACATTAGCGATTGCTTCAATTTTGGCCCTGTCATTGCCTTCAGAAAAATTCGGCACACACTCAACCAAAGGCTTCCCCATACAAACCTCCATTCGCATTTTTATATGGGCAGAAAATATTATGCTGCTTCCTGGACTTTTGATTTCGATTTTTTCTCTACGAGAGACGCCAGGACGATGGAACCTTCAAAGAGAACGAGCATAGGCAACGCGAGCAAGAGTTGCGATATGACATCAGGAGGAGTAAGTATTGCCGCTACAATGAATATTAAAAGTACTGCAATCTTGCGTGCAGATTTTAATTGCGCAGAGGTGATGATACCGAGCCCCGCGAGAGCCGTGGTTACAACCGGCAGCTCGAAAGCCAATCCGAACGAAAGAACGATCTGCCCTACAAAACCAAGGTAATCCCGAATCGATATCATGGGTTTGATTCCTTCGGTACCAAACCCCAGGAAAAACCGCAACATGTAGGGAAGCATGACAAAAAAGCCGAATGCCGCACCACCAATAAAAAGCAATGCACCGAGCAGCAAAGAGAGAAAAATGGCCCTGCGCTCCCGCTTTTCCAGGCCTGGCCAGATAAACATTCCGACCTCATAAAGAATTATGGGCAAGCTCAGAATAAAGCCCGCATAGAGAGAGAGCGAGAGATATGTCATGAACAGATCTGGCGGAGACAAGAACACAAAATCTACAGGCTGTGCAGGCGAAACGAGAAACGTGGCCAGCTGTTTAGACCAGCCAAAGCAAAGAATAGAGAAGCCCAGGAAGAATACAATAACAACGATAAGACGCTTTCTGAGTTCTGCCAAATGCTCGATATACGTCATTGCAGGATAATGAGATCAGCTTTTTGCGGTTTCGTTCTTGTCCGCATCCTTCTGCACTGATTCTTTCGCATCGGAAGACTTCGCCGGCGAATCCGAAGTTATCTTATCCACCTCTTTGGTGACATCTTCCTGCGTTTTTTTAAATGCCTTGAAGGCATCGCCAATCGCCTTGCCGATTTCGGGCAATTTCTTGGGGCCGAAAATTACAAGCGCAATGACAAGTATGAGTATCAGTTCCATTGGACCAATTCTTCCAAACATATGCTCCTCCTAAAAAAACGCCTAACAACTATAACCGAGTATCAATAAATAGTCCATGCTCAAGAGCGATCTGGCGCGCTGCATCGAGGGAGCCTGAATTATTTATATTGCAAAAAATTGCTTCTTGCTCGCCAATATCCTGCAGTTCTTTCAGCGAAACAAGGTCGTATGATCGGGAAGAAATAAAGCGCCTCAGCGAGGGTTTTACACCTGATGTGACAAACGACGCAAGCGCTCCGGCCAGGCTCTTCCGGTAAAAGGCAAAAAATGGCTGTAATTCGCCTTTATATTGGCAGACAATTATATCTGCTTCCTTGGAAAGCGCCCTTCCGTACATGTATTTTGAAAGAGAATAAGAGAAAAAAGGCATATCGACCGCACAAAGATATATCCAATCCGCTCGCGCCTTCATCATTCCCGCA
The DNA here is from genome assembly GCA_009768935.1 of Rectinema subterraneum. Taxonomy (GTDB): domain Bacteria; phylum Spirochaetota; class Spirochaetia; order Treponematales; family Rectinemataceae; genus Rectinema; species Rectinema subterraneum. The sequence continues at coordinate 45,878 of WESA01000008.1, read as the reverse complement.
AGAAGCCCGCCTGCGGGCCCCAAACCAGGAACCGCATCTTCTATCTGCTGAACCTCTAAAGGCTTGTATATTGCATTTTTCTTGCCGACTATCAGCACCTCTTCGCATGACTGCACGAGCGTTTTTGCCAGCGCAAAACCGATGGGCACACCATCGATCTCAAGGAGCTGCTTATCGATGCCGCCAAACCTAACGCCCTGTCCACCATTCAGAATGACTGCTGAAAATGCAAGCTTTTCTTTTCCTTCCATGTGGTCTTGTCCTGTCTGTCGGTCTGCCATACAGTAATGGCATGCCTTCGCTATCGACCTTCATGCAGATACTAAAGTGGGCTGACTGGGATTCTCCCCCGGAGCAGATGAATTGCGCAATGCCCTTCGGAGAGATTCTGCAGACTATTGCCCAGCTTCTGCCTGTGCTCGATGCTGCGCCCGAACGAATGGATACCATATCTCCGGACCAGGCAAAAGACCTTCTCGATTCTGCAATCCGTCTTTATATTCTTGCCCCATCTATCGTCAATGTGCTTTTAAATTATAAGATCTGCGTCGAGCATGGTCTTCCTCTCCATCCTACCGTATATTACGAACTCAAAGAAGCGCGGAAGTACCGCATCAGCCATTCATTAGGAGAAATTCAGAGAGCGAATGAACTGTTCTGGAAATCGATAGATGTCGCGCGCGCATGCTGTCGCCTGGATCAGCGAGCGTGTCAGGACTTGGCGAATTTTGCATCCGAACTTCCTTTTTCTGTCAAATCATTCATCTACACTGCAGTGCAGGATACGTATACCTGGATTGGTTCGCAGCCCTCTCTTCTTCTCGCACTCGCGGACAAAATCCGTACATCATATACGCCTCATCTCGTGGTGGCGGCAGCTCATGGCTCGATTATGCCTGCCCTTGTCTTGGCGGAACTGCTGCAAGTGCCTCTCTATTTTGTCAGATTTTCAATGTTCAAGCGCCACGACGAAGAACCGATCGTCAGTCTTTCAGATCAGGCATGGCTTTTCGATTTCCGCGATAAAGAAGTCATTCTTTACGACGAAGATGTGGCAGGTGGCAGAACTTTAGAGTCTTTCCTGAAGCGGCTTTCGCCTCTTTTCCGGCAATCAAAAACCGCGTGTTCAATCCGGCATGCAGGCTCCTCGATACAACCCGATTTTTTCGGGAAAATATGGTGGGAATAACGACCTGGCGCGCCTCAGGATTTGCCCATCGGCAAGATATGGAAATAACGCTCGAGCGAGACCTAGAATTTGTCCATTTGCATAAATTCACAAAATCAAGAAGAAAAATTTGCATATTATTCAATTCTGTGATATATTACATCATAAAATCGGTGTTTGCAGGAATGCCGATGTGCTGTTTTTCCTATCAGTAGCGGCGTTGGGGTTTACCTCCTTTTCCCCAGCGCCTTTCTTTTTTCATTCCTTTATATCAATTTATAGCTTGACTTTTATCGATATGTCTGTGTACTCTATTCTTTGAAATATCCAATTTTTATCATATAAGGAGAATATTTGTCGTATGAAAATGAAACTGAGCTATGCTCCTTCAATTCGCCGTCTGCCTTCGTACCTTCATATCATCCGCACGTTTCAAAGAACTGGAGAGCCATACATCTCTGGCACATGGATTGCAAACGAGCTCAACCTCGAGCCTATCCAGGTGAGGAAAGATCTTGCAATAACCGGCATTGTCGGAAAGCCCAAAAAAGGCTACCCGGTCGAACAGCTGATCTCTGCAATCGAGCACTATCTGGCATGGGATGTAGAGCAAAAGGCAATCATCGTAGGGGCGGGAAACCTTGGCTCGGCGTTGACAGGATATCAGGAATTCAGAAATCATGGCCTTCACATTGTGGCCGCGTTCGACAGCGATCCGGCGAAAGTTGGCAAATCTGTCCATCAGATTCAGATATACAAAATGGATCAATTGAAAGAAATCGTCGAAGCGATGAATGTCACTTTGGCAATCCTCACAGTGCCTTCGCCCTATGCCCAATCCAGCTGCGATGCGCTTGTCGCCGCGGGAATCCGCGCTATCTGGAATTTTACGAATGTAAAGCTCAAAGTGCCGGATGATGTGTTGGTTCAGAGAGAAGATCTCTCGTCAGGCTATGCGATTCTGTCCGTAATGATGCGAACAAGATCCGAACATCTCTCCTGACAGCTTTTCAGCGGAAACGCCCATGCGCATCCTCGTCATTTCCGGCCAGCGCGGCGCAGGCAAGTCTTCGCTTTGTCGCTATATTGCAGAATATGCAAAAGCACGCTCCATTGCGTGCTATGGATGCATCGAAACCTCGCTGCGTGGCAAAAATGGGGTGCCGTATCAGATCGGCCTTGCAGATCTTGCAAGCGGCCAGACATACCTTGCAGCCGAGCGCCCACGAGACAGAACAGATGTGCCATTCCAGTTTCATACAGAAGCGTTCGCACACATACAAGCAAGTCATGAGGAATTCTTGCATAGAACATCGGCATCGATTCAAACCTCCGCCCCGGAACGGTTCGGGCAATCTCATGAAAAAGAGATATGCATAATCGATGAAATTGGGCCGCTCGAACTAGAGCGCCATCTGGGCCATGCTGATTTTCTGAAAATGGTTCTTGATAATCGTCGCTGTGATGTGCTGGTGCTGACTGTCCGTTCAAGCCTTCAAAATGCGCTCCTTGCGCAATTGAATGAGAACATCCCGCAGTACGATGTTTTAATTATTGAAATTGACAAAAAATCGAGGCGAGCAGCGCAAAATGCCGCCCTGTCATATATTGGACTGGCGTAATTTAAGGTTGCACGGTTTAGTTCCTGATGCTAGAATCTTTATATTCGCAATTTTCTGCATTCTTACGAATGATTGAAAAAGAGGTTCCAAAAATGCGTGCAACAACGCGAGGGCTATATGCCCTGAAGGCAATTCTGACGCTGGCAAAGACTTCTGATGGACAGACTCCAGTTTCACTGCATCAGATCGCTTCGTTCGAAGGGCTTTCGCCTGAATTCCTGCAGCAAATTTTTTACCGGATGAGAAAGGCAGGGATCATACAAGCTACTCGCGGGCCAGGCGGCGGCTTTTACTTGAGCAAAAAGCCCGAAGAGATTTCTGTTTACGAAATTCTTCTTGCGGCAGGAGAAACTCTGGAAATAGTTCCATGCGCTCCAGAAAGAAGCCGGCGCAGAGCATGCGAGCAATTCTCGTCGTGCGATGCTGGCAAATTCTGGTCTAAAATGGAAATACTCATTATTGAGTATGCTCGTTCAAAACACTTGTCGGATTTGATGACGGCAGGCGGCATCTAACGTCCGAATCCACTGATTTTGGAGAGCAGGCAAGCTTCAGATCATTCCTGGGCGACATACTCCATCAGCTGCTCGTATTTCCTGCTATCGATAGTGCCATTCTGCAAGAGAACATCAAATAATTCCTTCACATGAATGAATGCCCGAAGATTCACGCCTGCACTGCCCATATCCTGCCTGCCCTGCGCACCGCGCTCAATCAAGACTACCAAATCCTGGACAATTAGCCCTTCAGACCTGAGAATATCGATAGCCTCGATTTTGCTCGCTCCTGTTGTTATGAGATCATCCAAAAGGAGTATGTGCTCGCCTGCGCGGAATTCTCCTTCGACGCGATTTCCTGTGCCATGTTCCTTGACCGGCATCCGGGGCCAAATCATGGGCTTGCCGATCTCGATGGATGCAGCGGTAGCAAGGGGCAATCCAGCAGCTGGTATGCCCGCAATCCGATCGTACTCACATTCGGATGCAAGCGAGGCATATGCCTGGGCAGCAATTTTCATCGCGCGCGGATCCGAGACAAGTTTCCGCAAATCGATATAGAAGGGACTTTTTTTGCCGCTCTTCAATGTGAATTCCCCCAGACGGAAGCAGCCAGTGGAAAGAAGAGCATCAACAAATGCTTTCTTGAGGTCAGCAATTGCTTTTTGGGCGGCTTTTGCTGCAGGCGCTGCAACCTGGATATTTTCAGTCTTGTTTTGTTTGAGCATAGTATCTCGCGCTGTGCGCATCGCGTCTCTCAGCGCGACTGCAGCTTTGGCAGGATCGGAAGCGTCAGCAATTGAGCGAGCAGCGACAACCAGAATGCCCTTGCCATCGTCTCGCGCACCTGCAGCGAAGGCCAGATCAGCCTGCCCTCCCTGGGCTCCAATCCCCGGACTCAAAAACCACTGAGAAGGAGCAACCGCTCGTACCTTGCGCAATGCTTCGAGATCATTCCCGGCAACCACAAGCCCAACCTTTTTTTGCAGCGCTGCGCAGCGTTTGGCCACTTCGATATAGAGCGGCTTGCCTTCGATAATAATATCCTGCAGAAACCCTGCTCCCGGATTGCTGGTACGGCACAGCACAAATATGCCTTTGCCCTTCCATTCCAGAAATGGATCCAGAGTATCAAGCCCCAGATACGGATTCAGGGTGACGGCATCAGCATGCAACTCGCCAAAGAGCGCGTGCGCATAGGCCGCTGCGGTGCTTGAAATGTCTCCTCTCTTTGCGTCGATGATAATAGGGATTTCTTTTGGTATGCTATCGAGCGTCTTTCTGAGCGCGGCCATGCCGGCATCACCAAGTGCTTCATAAAAGGCAATATTGGGCTTATACGCAGCGACACAATCTGCAGTTGCTTCTATGATGCGCACATTGCGTTCCAGAGCCTGATCAGCACAGGCATGCTTACCCTTGGCAGCTATCTCCTCGGCAGAAAAGGCAGGGTCAAGCCCGATACAGAGAACAGAATCTCTCGTTTCAATAATGCTCTCAAGACGCTCAAAAAAATCCATTTTCCCTCTCCATGCAGATCAATTTGCGAATTTCAGGTGTACTCAATCTAAAAATGTATTATAATAGTAATGAATAAAGTTAGAAAGGAGGCTTTGCCGTGAGGAGAATAGCGCTGTTTCTGGTTTTGCTGACAATTTTAACTCCAGTTTTTGCACAGGATAATCAAAGCAAAGGATTCGACCTTGGCATTGTGCTGGGCACCGATTTGCTTCCGGATCCGAAGGACACTACCATTCCGCCCGCGATGGACAGCTGGACAAAAGTAGGATTCCGTCCCGAGGTCGCATTCGGGAAATTGGCTGTCGGTCTTGATCTAACCTTCAGATTCAAGTTTGCATCAGGCAGCACTACGTCGTTCGAGATCTATGAACCAGACTGGATTCCACAGCCCGGAAAGACGACAATACTCGATGTCTATTTGCCAAAGTTGCTCTATGTCCGCTATGGATTCCAGGGCATTGATCCATTCTATTTCAAGGCAGGCTCGATTTCCGATTTCAATCTCGGTAATGGCCTCATTATGGATAATTATTCGAATATGCTCTTCCTGCCTCAAAGGCGTATATTCGGCATGCAGGTTGGCGTAGATGGAAATCTTTTCGGCTTCCCGTATGTTGGAATCGAAGCGCTCAGCGGGAATCTTGCAAAATTCGATGTCATTGGCGGGCGTGTATATATTCGGCCCTTAGCTTTCATGAACAAATCGCTCTTTGGCAGGCTGCAGGTCGGAGCTATCGGGGTATATGACAGGGATCCTCTTATGTATGCCGATGATACTGCGTATGGCACTTCTTTCGGAACATCGAGCCCGACATATGTAATAGGCGTGGATGTTACACTCCCTATTTTGCAAAATCCACTTTTCTCTCTCACGACTTTCGCCGAGGGCGCTATGGAAGTGAACAAAGCCATGGGCGCCATGACAGGTGTGCGCGGTCGCCTTCTCGGCTTCATTTCATATGGCTTGCAGCTGCGGTATTTGCAGGACAATTTCATTCCCGCTTATTTCGATACTAACTACGACCTGTACAGAGCCGAGCGCTTCGCGTTCATCAGAGACAACCCTGCCGGAACAGCGTATACACCAAGTTGGCTTGCATCGGCCGGAGTTGACATTTTCAAATCGCTTATCAATGTGCGGGCAACAGTCGACGCTCCGTTCAAAGCATTGCCTTCTCCTGCAACCAGCAATCCTGCAGATTATCCGCACCTGCTTGGAAGGCTCACACTCAATAAAGGTCTTATTCCCAATTTCAGTGTCGCTGCGCGCTACGAAAAATATTTCCTCGGCAAAAAGAGCGGCAATATTTTCTCGGACCTTATTGACCCGACCGATGCTTCCATCGGCATGACCGTCAGTTATTGGGCTGGTGCGGCAGTCGTATCGCTGGACTATATCTACTCGTGGAATCCGACCAAAAACGATTTCGATGTGAGCTCGGGCCTTTCGATTGGCTTCCAGCTATAACTAGTTTTGGAATTCTTGAGGGAATCGGCCATGGTTTCAGGATCGCGGCCGTTCGCCCATGATGCTGTGCGGCACAACAAATTCAGGTTAAAGACTGCAGCTTCCGGGCTGCGGTCTTTGTTTTTTGGCAAAACATCGCTATCATTGCCATGATGGGTGTTATTCGGATTCTTCCGCAGGAGACTTCGCGCCGCATCGCAGCAGGAGAGGTAATCGACAGACCAGCATCAGCTCTGCGAGAACTCCTTGACAATGCAATCGATGCAGACGCGCGGGACATTGCAATCTCAATTGCACAGGGCGGCATCGAGGAAATAACTGTCACCGATAATGGTTTCGGGATGACAAAAGAAGACCTCGAACTTTCCGTTCTGGAACATGCCACCTCGAAAATTTATGAGCCGGACGATATCCTGAAAGCTCGAACCCTCGGATTCCGCGGCGAAGCCCTTGCCTCGATTGCTGCAGTGTCCCGCCTTGAAATCGCAAGCCGGCCGCGCGGCTCGAACGAAGGTTGGCTGCTTCGCAGCGTGCCGCTTCAGCCTCCTGCAATTGATGCCTTCCCCTGCAAGGAAGGCACGCGGGTCACGGTACGTGGGCTTTTCGAGTCATACCCTGCGCGCAAGCAATTTCTTAAAAGGCCGCAGAGCGAAGCTCTGCTCTGTCGTACCACTTTTATCGAAAGAGCTCTCTCGCATCCGCATCTCACCTTCCGATGGCAATCCGCAAATGATGCAGAAGTGTTTTTGCCTGGAACACACGCAGAGCGAATTGCTCGCTGCTATCCCGATTTGGCGCATGCCCCTCTGTTCGACGCCGTCTCCGAGGCACAAGGCCTCCATATTCATATCGTGTACGCAGACATATCCGTGTATCGCAGAGATCGCAAATACATCCAGGTCTTTGTCAACAGAAGAAAAGTTCCTGAATGGGGTGTGCTCAGCCTTGTCGAATACGAATTTGCCAAATATCTGCCCGGCGGAGCTCACGCATGCGCCTTTCTGTTTCTGGAAATTGATCCAGGGCTTGCAGACTTTAACATACATCCTGCAAAAAAGGAAGTTCGATTAAAAAACGCGCAGGAAGTGCATGCTGCTATCCATGCGCTTTTATCTTCGGAACTCAAGGCACGGTATAGCGGAAGCACACAGGATTTGTCTGCACGCTTTTCGGACATGCAGGAGCCCGAGTTCTTTGCTGCCGATCGCTCACAACCGCAGCTTAATTTTGCTGCTTCGGCATTTGCAGAGACGAGGCGGCAGGAATGGGGCGCCAGGTGGCCATCCTTTTCCGAGGCCCAAAACCAGAAGCGTGCTGCCAGCAATTCGCTCCCAGCTGATTTCTGGCAGAAGATACGAGCAAACAATGAAAATGGCCCACGATATATCGGCAGAGGGCCAGGTCCATTCCTGCTTTTCGAGCTGGACGGAATTCTCTTCATCATGGATCAGCATGCAGCGCACGAGCGTATTCTGTATGACCGTTTGAAAGCAAAAGAAGGGATAAGCCAGAGTCTTTTGGTTCCCTACCTCATCGATCCCGAAGATAATGAGCATTTTCTTGAAGAAGCTGCGCAAGCTCTCGAATTCATCGGGTATAGAATTTCAAAGGAAGAATCAGCATGGGCAGTAGAAGCGGTCCCGGCAATCGCTGCTTCTCAAGCTCTTGAAGCACTTGTCGAGTGGCTGCATCAGCCTTCTGTGGAATCGACGCCGCTCGATTCAATTGCCGCCGCTCTTGCATGCAAGGCAGCAGTAAAGGACGGAGATATACTGGATCAAGCCGCTGCCGAACGCCTTATTGCCGAGGCATTAGCGCTGAAAGAGCCGCGCTGTCCGCATGGCCGCCCAGTCCTGATAGCATTCCCGAGAGAAAAGCTCGACGCGATGTTCGGGAGAACGCTTGCATGAAAAAAAAACTTCGCATCCTATGCGTGGCGGATGAGGTAGACCTTCTTGTTTACAGCTCCCAGATAAACGAGCGCTTTGCAGATATCGATCTTGTCCTCTCGGCTGGCGATCTGCCGGATGAATATCTCGAATTTATAGCGAGCATGCTGAACAGGCCTCTTGTATCAGTAGCCGGCAACCACGATCGCAGCGATTCCCCGCGCGACAGAGAGAGTCTGCGCTACATTTCCGATCAGCAGAGGCCGGGCTTGGGTCGGATCCGTTTTTCAATAAAAAAGGAAAGCGGAATCAGTATTCTTGGATTGCCAGGTTCCATCCGGTACAACAATGGACAAAACCAATACAGCGATGCATGGATGACATGCAAAATTATATGCATGCTCCCCCGCCTGCTCATCCGCCGTCTTCTTTTCGGCCGGTCAGTCGACATCATCCTTGCGCATTCACCGCCAAGAGGCATTCACGATGGAGGAGACCCTGCGCATACAGGTTTTTCGGCCTACCGCTGGCTCATACGGGTTGCAAAACCATATTACTTCATTCATGGGCACGTTCACCTTTATGATCTGCAGTCGCTGCGAGAATTGAATGTGGGCGATACTGCTGTTGTAAATGTGTACGGCCATAGCGTGATCACTTTGCTGAAGGAGGATCGCGATGCCGGATGATTTTCATACCCAAGCCGAGATGGATTTTTACAGAGCGAAGACAAAAGCGCTCACTGCGCGCATTATCGGCATGCTGAAGCCCTCTGTAACAGATCTTATGCCATTCGAAGAAGCCAAGCAGCTTTTGAAGCCCCAGTCTGAAACATATCGTGGAATCACCACTGTTCCCCTCGATAAAATTATCGGCAGCGAAGGGCGATATCGGGACTTCACGCGCTTTTTCTTTCCTAAAAAGGAACATCTGAAAGCCCGCTGGACGGGTATCGATACCCTGCATTACAAAGACATTGTTCTGCCGCCCATTATCCTTTACGAGATGGGTGGCGTCTATTTTGTCCGCGATGGCAATCATCGCGTTTCGGTCGCCCGTTCACTTGGGCAGGAATATATCGATGCAGAAGTCATCTCGCTCCAGTCAGAGATACGCCTCAATGCCGACATGTCGATCGATGACATCAAACACGCAGTCATCGAATATGAAAAAAAACGCTTTTATCAGGAAACAAATTATCCGCATATTGTAGGCACTGATGACCTGGATTTCAGCGAGCCAGGAAGATTCGACACAATTAGAGAGCATGTCTATGTCCATAAGTACTATCTCAACCAGCATATGACAGAAGAAATCCCTTTCCACCAAGCGCTCTATTCCTGGCATGAGAATGTCTATCAGCCCCTTGGACAAGCCATCGAAGCGGAAAATCTGCTATCGCTCTTCCCGGGCCGCACCGTCTCGGATCTATATATCTTTCTCGTCGCCCATTGGGACGATCTGAAGCGAAAATACGGCCGCTATGTTGAAATTGAAGAAGCTGCAGAAAGCTTCAAGAGCCAGGCCAGATCCGCCCGCAAAAAGCCAGCGGGCATGCTAAAGGCTTTGATTTTGAATTTTGCAAAAAAAGTTAAAAATTTCTTTGAAAAATCGTAACTTTGCGCTAGAATTTCTATTATAATAGGTAAAGAGAGCAAGTGAGCGCAGCTTCTTCATGCAGCCTCCATTGTATCGGCCGCCGGGTACCCCTCCTTATCCGGCGGCATTTTTTTGAATATCATGCGATGAATTGACTTTTAAGACCAATTTCTATATTCTTGCTGCGGCTGTTTGCTGGAACAAAAGGAGTTGTCATGGCACAGATTTCGAAAAACGCTCGTACTACTAGTTCTACCCATCACTTTTATTGCCCTTGCGGTGGTGAGATCAAAATGAAGACAATTTTCGAGAATGGCAAAGTAAAGAATGTTGCCGAATGCGAAAAATGCAAAAGAGTCGAGCGCCGTCCAAGCGATTTTAAATGAGCCAAAAGCCCCCGGAGGCCTTCTCCAGGGGCTTTCTTCGATCACAATCCCCCTGGCTGTCAAATCAAAGAGCGCATAGTTTCAAGACTCATCCCGATTTTTTTGTGTGCATCATCCAGAACTCTTGCTATTTCGTGCTTGCCCCTTGGCGCTTCGTAGATTTCAACTATTTCCACCACATATGGCTCTTTCCCGAAGCGTCTTAAAAAATCCCTGATTGTTGCGACCCGCCATCCTCCATCGATCGCAATTGCGGCTACAGGGATAGCTTCTATTTCAAGTATTTTTCTGACGCCTGCTGCATAGAACACTCCAAGTCTGCCATCCCGCGAACGTGTGCCTTCCGGAAAAATGACAGGGGAAGCCTGTTCCAGCTTGCAGGACCTGGCCATTTTGGAAATAGACCGCATCGTATCGATGGGCGCGCCACGCCTTTTGATAAGGCAATGCCCTCCTTTGCGCAAGGTAAAGCTGACAAGAGGAATGCCGAACTGCAGCTCTTTTTTCGCTACAAACCGCGGCATTCGCTCAAATCCAAGCATATAAATAAGGACGATTATATCCAAAAGGCTCTGATGGTTCGCAATGACCAGACAGTGCTTCGGAATATGCAGCTTCCTGGGATTTCTGATATCGACGTTGAAGCCTCGGAATATCCTGAATAGACCGAACAGCAATTTCGCTCCGTATTGTTCATACCTGGAACAGAGAGCGTTTTTTCGGGATCTGGGCGCAAAGATATATTCAAGCACCAGAGAGAATTCAAGAGCAAAAAGCGTCAGAAGGGCGCCTATGACAATGGCAGAGTTGATAAGCATCGACATATATCATTATCTTATTTCATATCAGAATGCAATTACCATCAGTAAGTATTGACATGGATGTGCAGTATCTGTTAGCTTTCCAATAGCTTTTTGACCGTAACAAGGTTAGCATTCAGTATATTAAATCCGGAGGAATTCCATTGAGCGCAAGGAATTTGTCAGCTGAAAAGCGACAGAGACAGAATGAGAAGCGCAGGCTCAGAAATAAAAGCGCAAAAACCGCAATCCGAAGTGCAGCAAAGAAAGTTGTTGTCGCTGCAACCGAGAAAAAAGACACCACAGCTGCAAAAGAAGCCCTGCTTCAAATGATCAAGCTGATCGATTCGGCAGCTCACAAAGGCATTGTAAAGAAAAATACTGCTGCGCGCAAAAAATCCCGTATGCAGAAACTCGTAAATAGGTTAGGATAATAGCCGCCGGAATTACCGTCCGGCATCCCAGGAAGGAGCAGAGAATAGTATGGCCGACAAACTTACAAAAGCCGAGCTCATAGATGCGCTGTACGAGTCACTGTCGCCGTCAAGCCGGACAACCCGCAAGGAAATCCACGAGCTGATCGACGGCCTTTTTTCTGAAATAAAAAGCGCAATTCTCGAAGGCAAAATTGTCGAGCTGAGAGGTTTCGGCACTTTTGAAGTAAAGCTCAGAAAAGGCAGATCGAAAGCAAGAAACCCAAAAACGGGCGAAATTGTTTCCGTATCGGATCACGGTGTTGCAACATTCAGACCAGGACGAGAACTCAAGAAAGCTTCCTGGGAAATGAATACTGATCGCATTCCGAAATCGTTTAGAAAAAGAGATTGAATCGCGTTCTTTCTTTAGACAAATTGAAGGCTGTTCATGAGAGCAGCCTTCAGAATCAAATATGAAAGTTTTATCCTTTGAACCACCTGAGCCGTTTGCAACGCAGATAGGGCAATCGGTTATATTGAACGGAAAACTCCGCTCGAACCTCCCCTTAAGTCTCCGTTGTACATTGCGCGGCTCGATCGAAGGAACATTTGTAAGAATCGAACGAAGCGCACATATTGAAGCCAATTCATGCACAGTTCAGAATGCGGTCATTGCCGGCTGCTTCACAGGGCGGATAAAAGCTGTCGATTCTTTGGTCTTTTTGCCAAGTTCTCATATATCTGCCGATATATACACTGCAAGGCTGCAGATCATCGAAGGGGCAACATTCGAGGGCGGCATCGAAATGCCCGGCTTTTCTGCAACTGACGATGTTACAGGCACAAGCCATTGACATCGTTCTATAGCCTTACTATAGTGAATATAGATACTTTATAGATGCGGCACATTGCCGCTTAAGCATGAAGAGCCAAAACAATTCGTTCCGATGCGCCGCCTGACAATCCCGAAAGAAGCTATCACGGTCTGCGTTTTTCGCATGGCCGTTTCAACTGCATAGATAGACGGAGTTTCTTGATGGCAATCTACCGCAGAAAAAAATCAGCACCTGCCCAGCCAGAATCGCCTGATACTACTAACTACGATTCAAGTCTTACTAAAGAGGATAGAATAATGAATGAAAGCCAGGTCGAAGAGCAATTCAGCGCAAATAATGGCACGCTTTTCGACGAACATACGGTACAGCCTCCCGAAGATAAAGACCAAAACCACACCGATGTTCATTCCACCGATAGCACCAGAAACCAGACACAAAAAGCCCGCCGGCCTGTCGCCAAAATCCGCCTGAAGAAAAAACCATCGAATACCCATATTGAGCAAGAAGAGAGCCAAATCGTCGAAGAAACTGAACCCGAGTCCGCAGAAATTTCTTCTACAAACGGCTTCGTCGTTGCTTCTCTGCCATCTGATGACCATCAGCACCAGAAATTTGCCGAAGCGTCCCGTCTCGAGCTCGAAAGCCGCGCAGATCAAAGAAATGAAACACGAGCACGCCTTTCCATCAATGATCTTTCCAAAATGGGCATTGTGGAGCTCCGTGAGCTCGGTGCGAAGAATGGTATCAATCATGATTTGCTCATCACGCTCAAAAAGCAGGAACTCATTTTCAACATTCTCAAGGCGCATACAGAGCATGGCGGCATTATCTATGCATACGGCTCGCTCGAAATTCTCCCTGATGGCTATGGCTTTTTGCGCTCTCCCCAAAATTCATACCTACCCGGCACTGACGATATCTATATTTCTCCTTCTCAGATACGACTTTTCAATTTGAAAACCGGCGACACCGTGTATGGCCAGATTCGGAGCCCCAAGGAAGGCGAGCGTTTCTTTGCCATGCTGCGTATCGAGCAGATAAATTTCAACGAGCCATCGGTTGCCCAAAACCGGATTCCGTTCGAGAACCTCACGCCGCTCTACCCTACCCAAAAGCTCAACCTCGAAACTGCGACAGAAGAGATTTCAACGCGCATCATCAATCTCTTCTGTCCAATTGGCAAAGGCCAGCGCGCGTTGATCGTATCGCCGCCGCGCACCGGCAAAACAATCCTTTTGCAGAAAATAGCAAATGCCATCACAGCGAACCACCCCGAAGTGTATCTTATCGTCCTTCTGATCGACGAGCGCCCGGAAGAAGTGACCGATATGGAACGCACTGTCCAGGCAGAAGTCATTTCTTCAACGTTCGACGAACAGGCAACACGCCATGTGCAGGTCGCCGAAATGGTGCTGGAAAAAGCCAAGCGCCTTGTTGAGCACAAGCGCGACGTGGTCATACTTCTCGATTCGATTACACGGCTCGCCAGAGCCTATAACCAGACCGTGCCGACTTCAGGCAAAATCCTCTCCGGCGGTGTCGATTCCAATGCGCTGCACAAACCAAAGCGCTTCTTCGGAGCCGCGCGCAATATCGAACAGGGCGGCTCGCTCACCATTATTGCAACAGCCCTCATCGACACCGGCTCGCGCATGGATGAAGTCATTTTCGAGGAGTTCAAAGGCACCGGCAACATGGAAATCAACCTCGACAGGCGCCTTTCCGACCGCCGCCTCTTCCCCGCCATCAACATAAAGAAATCCGGCACCCGAAAAGAAGAGCTTCTCCTTACCGAAGAAGAACTGCAGAAGATATGGGTTCTCCGCAAGGTTATCAACCCCATGGACGACATTGAAATCATCGAACTGCTTATCGACCGCATGATGAAGACAAAGAACAACGATGCCTTCCTCAAATCGATGAATACGCCCTATCAGGGCATGGATTGATCGAGGGTATTGACTGAAGAGGGCCGCTTCATATATGGTTAAGAGCCGTCATTCTGGCCGGTTTTCAGACATAGAGGTCCATTGACGCATCCGGAGGAAATTATGAAACAGGGCATTCATCCGAAATACGAACTCACCACGATTACCTGCGCGTGTGGCAATGTCTTCGAGACCCGTTCGACGGTAAAGAACATTCAGGTTGAAATTTGTTCCGCCTGCCATCCTTTCTTTACCGGAAAGCAGAAGCTCGTCGATACTGCTGGGCGCATCGAGCGCTTTAACAAGAAGTACGGGATCAAGTCAAGCGAAAACAAGTAAATCTCTTTCGGTTGAGAAACACAAGGCCGCCCTGGACAGGGCGGCCTTCGATTTTTATATGTGGGCTTGAAACTTGGGCTGATACAGCGCGAGCCTTGGCGCGTCTTCCAGCCTCTTCTCTAATCGAGCAGATTGCCTTCAAGAGCATCCAGAATTGCGGCCATGCGTTGCGCTGCTTTTCCTCTGTGCGATATGCGATTCTTTTCTTGTGCGCTCAGCTCCGCGACGGTCTTGCCATAGCTGGGCAAAAACACAATCGGATCATAGCCGAAACCATGGCTTCCTTGCGGCGCATCGCCGATCTGCCCCTCCAGCGTTTCTTCAACCGCGATGAATCGCTGCTTGCCCAGGTACAGGACAAGACAGCATACAAATGCGCACTGGCGATTTCTGATGCCTGCAAGCTGCGAAAGTAGAAGGCTGTTTTTTTCATCTGCAGAAAGCAAATGCCCATTTACTGATCCATAGCGCGCGGATTCTATGCCCGGCTTCCCGTCGAGCGCATCGACACACAGCCCGGAATCATCCGCAAGAACGGGCTTGTGAACAAGAGCGTACAAAGCTTCGGCTTTTATCCTCGCATTTTCGAAAAAGCTTGTGCCATTCTCTTCCGGGTTGAAATCGGCTATTCCCAGGTCAGCGGGCAGCAATAGCGCGTGGCGGGGAAAGAGGGGTTTTAATTCATGCGCTTTATAATGATTGTTTGTTGCAATAATAAGTTCCATATCAGATTGTCTAGCCTAATTCCTGATATTCCGCAAGAGGCTTTCTGGATTGCGCGTTTTTTCGGAGGTAATAGAGCCCGGAATCGACGCTCCCTTTCGGAACATTGAGCAAATCAGAAATGAATTCATTTGAAATTGAGGATTTCCGGTGGCTTCTTTTTTCAAGAAGCTGGCGATAGCGCTTTCGGCATCGCTCCAGGCAGCTCCTGACCTCTTCCCGATCAGATTTAGCAATTGCCGTATCCAGTCTTAGCTCGAGCACACGCATGCGAATCCATAGTATATTCAGTTTTTCGTTCAGCTGATGAATCTGGGATCGCGAAGCTTCTGTTCGCCGCTTTACCAGCTCTATAAGATTGAAAAGATATTGTTCTGGCATGCCGAGGGCGTAGCTGCATTTTCCCAGAAGCTCTTCATCTATATCCCAGGCGCATTTGATTACCAGATAGAGCAGGCGCCGTCGTTCCGGTGCCAATTTTCCGAT
This sequence comes from Rectinema subterraneum, assembly GCA_009768935.1. GTDB lineage: Bacteria > Spirochaetota > Spirochaetia > Treponematales > Rectinemataceae > Rectinema > Rectinema subterraneum. Next base: position 30,200 of record WESA01000008.1, on the reverse strand, counting down.
AAAAACTTGAGGAGAAAAACCAATTCCACTTGTATCGGCATCCTGAATCCTTCGTCGATTCCTGTCAAAAAATGCGTCAGCAGGAACCTCGAGCACCGCGTCTTCAGAAAAATGTGAATAGACATACGCGTTCTCGCTGAGATTCGAGCTATAGTAGTGCCGATGCACGCTTTTGGCGACAAAGCGCATGCTGCTGAGAAGGTATGCTTCCCTAGTTATGCTCTCTTTTTCAGCGCGATCAAGAATTGTTTCAATACGGCTCCGATAGCGGCTAAGCGCCTCTGAAATCTCGTCTTCGCTGAAGAAACCATAGAGTCTTGGATGAGCATACATTCGACGAACAAGCTCGATATAGTTTTTTGAATCCATTCTGGGCCTCCTGCTGTCAATACCGCAAGATGCATGCCACCGAGGACCGGATCGAAGAAAAATTATGGGTGTCTGATATATGTTTTTATAGCGTTAATAATTAGCAACGAATGATTTTTCATCGCAAGATTGTAAGGGAAGAGAAAAAGCCGACAAATCAGGGACGGAAAAGAGAAATTTCGGCCCGCACCCTGCAATAATACGGCTCGAGCTTGGCGATAAAAGGAAAAGGCATGATATTCGGCGGACAGATGCGGCTATCCTCGGCAACAGAAAGCGCCTGCACAGGATCAGAAAGGACAACGCAGAAGCTTTTTTGCTCTACTCTGTCACACAAAGAAAAACTTGCTCATTTCTTGCAATCGCAGAGGACGGGCAGGCGAAAAGCGCGCCATATTTTTATTTGCCTTCCGTATCTTCGCTGAACACAGAAGAAAACGCATCCACCAGTGTATGAACTACCTGATTGACTTTCCCGTTCATAGAAAGCCCTGCTGCAAGCCGGTGCCCACCGCCGCCATATTTTTCAGCAATTTTGGCGACATTTACGGAATCCCGAGACCTGAGACCGACTGTGCACATGTCATCTGTTTCCTGTTTGACAACAAAACAGACCTCGCAGTCGACGATTCCCATCATCAGCTGATAGAGAAGATCAGAATCGCGGCTCGACATGCCATACTTCTGCTGATCATCGATGGTGACCCATGATACCAGAAGACGACCTTCATAATATGGCTGGATGCGCAGCAGAAGCTCACCGAGCATTCGCCTGGAAGCCAGCGTCCGCCCTCCATTTATTGCCATAAAAACCCGCTTCGGAGATACGCCGGCATCGACGAGCCGCGCTGCAATCCTGAATGTCTCGGAGCTGTGCTCATCCAGGTGGCGGAAAAAGCCAGTATCGGTACTCAAACCGAAAAACAAAAGTTCTGCCTCTTCCTTCGTTGGTGCATGGTTCATTGCTTCCATCAGAAGCAGGATCATTGCGGATACTGCGGGCGCGCTCTCATCGAGCCAATCGTAGGGGCCTACAGCGCCCGCGGTCGCATGGTGATCGATAAAAGCGGCAGGGATGTCGGGCATCCGCTCGGCAATATTTCCGATCCTGGACATCGAAGAACAATCGAGAACAAGTGCTGCAGTGCGTTCAAAATCGCGCTCGGCGGGAACTTCACTCTTGAAACGGGCTTCAAAGGGCAGAATCTCGATCCTATTGAAAGGCCCCGACGAAAGCACATGGGCCCGCTTTCCCATGCTCTGGAGCATCGATGCAAGCGCAAGCTGGGAGCCGATACAATCGCCATCAGGCTCGCGATGCCCAAGAATATAGAAACAATCGTGCCCTTCTATGAACTCGAGGAGGGATTTCGGCGCCGGTTTCATCATTTTTCCTTATATAAACGGCAGCCCCGGCTCGCTGGCCGGGCCATACCGTCAGATCGTCGCGAGCATAATCGCTTTGATGGTGTGCTTGCGGTTTTCCGCCTGATCGAACACCCTGGACTGGGGACCTTCGATAACATCGAATGTGACTTCCTCGCCCTTTACTGCAGGAAGACAGTGCAGGAAGATACAGTTCGGATTGCCTGTCTTGGCCATCAGTTCTGCATTGACCTGATAGGAGCTCAAAAGCTTTATGCGTTCGGCTTTGAGCGCCTCTTCTCCCATGGAAACCCATACATCGGTATAGATGGCATCGGCTCCCTTTACGCCCTCCTCGATATCATCGGTAATTTTGAGCTTCGAGCCTGAATCTTTCGCATACGTTTCGCATAGATTCTTAAGTTCGTTATCGGGCCATAATTCTTTGGGAGAAACGATTGTGAAGTGCATTCCAAGCTTTGCGCTGATGACCATGAGCGAACGAGCGACATTGTTGCGCCCGTCGCCGACGAAGCAAAGCTGCTTGCCTTTGCAGCTACCAAAACTTTCTTCGATAGTCAGCACATCGGCAAGTGCCTGTGTCGGATGGTACAGGTCGGTCAGACCATTATATACAGGAACGCCGGAGTATTTCGCAAGGATTTCGACATATTCCTGCTTGAAGCCGCGGAATTCGATGGCATTGAACATGCGGCCCAGCACGCGCGCAGTATCTTCGATAGATTCCTTTGAGCCAAGCTGAATATCCTGGTTCGAAAGAAATACAGGGTGCCCGCCTTCTTCGCCGAACGCAGTTTCGAACGCTGCCCTGGTACGGGTTGAGCGCTTCTCGAAGAGCAGCGCGATTGTTTTGCCTTTGAAGCGCTGCTTGCGCACGCCTTTTTTGGCTTCTTCTTTTACTTTTTTGGAAAGCTCTAGGAAATAGCGGATTTCTTCCGGATTAAAATCAATCCAGGTCAGCAGGGATCTGCCTTTCAGTGCGGACGGGTTCATGGATCCTCCTTGTCTCGGCTATTGAAGTCGACTTTCTTATACTATACAGCCGATGCAGGAAGGTCAAGTTTGCGAATATAGGTCGATTGAGGTCTTGATTGTGCGCTCTTGCCTGCTGCAATATGGCAATAGTGGATAATTTGATGGACAGCACCCAGAACAGCAGACCTTCCAAAATACTCGCGTCCTATTCAGTCCCTGCACTGCTCGACGAAGTGTACGGGCGGCTCGTGCCAATCTGGCCCGATGCACATCCGCTTCTTCATTATCGAAGTTGCTTCGAGCTGCTGGTTGCAGTCATTCTGAGCGCACAGACAACCGATGAGCAGGTAAATTCTGTCACTGACGAGCTGTTCAACCGTTATCCGGATGCCCATAGCCTGGCGCATGCCGAAATATCCGAAGTTGAGCGCATCATTCACCCTGTCGGATTTTTCCATGTCAAAGCGCGACATATCATTGAAGCAGCGCAGATGATCGAAGCGCGCTTTGATGGCAAGCTTCCGCCTAGCTTTGACCAGTTGCTTGAACTGCCGGGTGTCGGGAGAAAAACTGCGAATCTTGTTGCCTCTGCCTGCCATGAAGTGCCTGGCATTATCGTCGATACGCATGTGCTGCGAGTCCTCTGTCGGCTGGGGATAAGTCCCAAAAAAGACCCAAGCCTGGCAGAATCCATTGTCCGCGCGCATCTTGCCCCGGAAAAACATACCCACTTTTCATACAGCGTGAACCGGCATGGCAAATTCACATGTACAGCACGCAAGCCCGCATGCACGCAGAATGGCGCCCCCTGTCCCCTCGAGGATATCTGCCCCAAAATCGGCATTACCTCTCTCAAGAATTGCGATGCTGAATGACGCTGCAAAGTTGAATCGCAATTATCCGGCTGCAGCGTATATCAAAATGAGGACATCATGCCATGGAAAGCGAATATCCTGAGAGCAGCGAAGAAATCCAGGAGATTCCTCCTGACCCAGTAGCCAAACTTGCCCGCGAACGCTTCAAAATCGATCACTTGGCGCCTTTGCAGCGATTCGTCATCGCCAATATTCTCGATGCGGACACCGAAAACCTGCTGCCCTATAGGCAATTGGTCTTGTTTCCTACAGGTTTCGGAAAGTCAGTCTGCTTCCAGCTGCCTTCGCTTGTACTTGAAGGGCTTACCGTCGTTGTGTACCCCCTTCTCGCTCTTATGAATGATCAGAAGCGGCGCCTCGACGAAGCAGGAATCCCATGCGCGCTCTTTCGCGGAGGGCTTGCTGATGAAGAATGGCGTGCACAGGAGACAGCAGTATCTTCAAAAAAAGCCCGAATTGTAATCGCAAATCCGGAAATTCTTGCAACATCGAGGCTACGCCAGTTTTTGAGCCGGTGCCGCATTGCGCATTTTGTGATCGATGAAGCGCACTGCATAAGCGAATGGGGCGAAACCTTCCGGCCGACCTACCTTACGCTGGGAGAAAGCGCAGAGAAGCTTGCGCCGCACGTCATGAGCGCATTTACGGCAACAGCAGGCCCTGATATTGTCTCTTCGATAGAAAAACGTCTTTTTCGAGGAAATGCATATCGGCTTGTCACTTCGGAGGCGGACAGGCCCAATATCCATTACGCAGTGGTACAAACGCTCTCGCCGACTCGCACGTTGCGCCGCCTGCTTTCCTCATGCCAGAAACCAGCCATTATTTTTGAGCGGTCTCGCCCCGGAACGAGAATGAAGGCTGAATTTCTGCGATCTGTCGGATTCGCTGCTACACGATTCTATCATGCGGGGCTGTCGCGCGCAGAACGGAACGAAATAGAGTCCTGGTTTCAAAAAGCGGAAGATGCGGTATTGGTCAGCACCAATGCATATGGCATGGGTGTCGATAAAAAGAATATACGCACTGTCATCCATACAGGCCTTCCCGACAGCGCGGAAGCATACATCCAGGAGGCAGGACGCGGGGGTCGCGACGGAAAAGATTCCTTTGCTGTGCTCATCCACAATATAGCAGAACGAGCTGGCCCTGTGGGTTCTGATCTGCCGCTCCAAGAACAGAGAAAAGCCCGGTTCGCTCCCTATCCTTTGATCGAAACTTGTCGCAGGGAATTCTTGCTCCATCTTCTTGGAGAGACAGAGACGCCTGTGTGCGGTGCGTGCGACAATTGCGAGCTTGAGATGAAAATGGCGCGCAGCTTCAGCAGCGATGGAAGCCCGCCTAGGTGGCGCGACATGTCGATTCATCAGCGCGGCATGCCGCGATGCATGCCGCCGCATTGGCGCCTTTTACTGCAGGCAGAAGGGTTTCTTGAAACGCTGCTTCTCGTTGCTGCCAATCAGAGGCGGTGGACAATGTCTGAATGCATCCGCATGCTTGGCCCGCATGGAATTGGACGCGGCAATTATACAGGAGGGCTTTACGGCTGGAGCAGAACGGAGCGCGAAGAAATGGTTTCCTCGCTCCTCGCGCTGAGCATAATCGAAATTCCACGTCGCGGAATATGGAAGGGAAGCATTTGTCTGAGCAAAGAAGGGCGTGAGTTCCTTTCAGTATTCAAGCGATTTGCAGCAAGAAGCGCACATCATTCCTGGCGCGCGGAGCTTGAAGTGTAGCGCTTTTAACCATATCATGTATAATAAAGAAACACTTGGAAGGTGAGGCTGTATATGGTGACCTATAAAAATCTGGATAGATGCAGTTCATTCGACTCTCTGAAGAAAATTCAAGCAATCAAGCTTTCAGAAAAACTCAGTGCCCAGCGCATCGCTTCTTTTTGGATACGCCATGCGGCGGCAATGTCGTACTGCTACGCGTTCGCCCCTGTGGATGATCAGATTATCGAGAAGCTCCAGGCATTGACGGACGAACAAGAGCTTGTCGAAAAATATCGTCTTCTCGTCGAAGGCGAAATCATGAATACAGGCGAAAAACGAATGGTGCTGCATCATATGGCGCGCGGGCGTCTTGGAAAGACTGTCCGGTGGGAGGGGCAGGATATGGAAGCCTTCTACAGCCAGGAAAAGCAGCGGTTCTACGAATTTGCGAGAAAGGTACGGGACGGCAGTATCCGTAGTTCGGTGGGCACGCCGTTTGCGCAAGTTGTGCAGATAGGAATCGGAGGGTCGGATCTTGGCCCGCGCGCCGCGTGCATCGCCCTGTCTCGATGGGCTGTCTCGCACAAGCGAGCGCGGCTTGCTCCCTGGTTCATTTCCAACGTCGATCCTGACGATGCAGATTCCGTGCTCTCGCATATCGACCTTTCAGAAAGCCTTTTCGTGCTGGTATCGAAAAGCGGCACAACGCAGGAGACACTTGCCAACGAAACTCTTGTTCGCGAGCGCCTGCGGGCTAGCGGCCTCAATCCCGACTTGCATATGGTCGCCGTGACAAGCAAGACAAGCCCACTTGCAGGAAATCCTCATTATTTGGACAGCTTTTATATCGATGACTTTATCGGCGGGCGTTATTCGACATCGAGCGCGGTTGGTGGAGTTATCATCTCGCTCGCGTATGGTCCTGAGACCTTCGAGGAATTCCTTCAGGGAGCACATGAGGCAGACAAGCTCGCGTTCGAGCCATCCTTGAGGCATAACCCTGTGCTCATGGATGCCATGATTGGCGTGTACGAGCGCAATGTGCTTGGCTGGCCATGCACCGCAATCCTTCCCTATGCTGAGCCGCTTTCGCGCTTTCCTGCTCACCTTCAGCAGCTCGACATGGAATCCAATGGCAAATCCGTCAGCCGCACCGGCGAGCCTCTCTCCTACTCCACCGGCCCTGTCGTGTTCGGCGAACCCGGCACCAATGGCCAGCACTCCTTCTATCAACTTTTGCATCAAGGCACCGACATTGTGCCGCTCCAGTTCATCGGCTTTCTGCAAAACCAGATTTCTCCCGACATGCACTCCGAAGGCTCGACTTCCCGCCAGAAATTGCTTGCAAACCTGGTTGCTCAAATGCTCGCCTTTGCGATCGGAAAATCCGACAGCGACCCGAACAAGATGTTCCCAGGCAATCGCCCTTCCACGCTCATCATTGGCGACGAACTCGGTCCGCGGCAGCTTGGCGCGCTGTTCTCACACTTCGAAAACAAGGTGATGTTTCAAGGTTTTGCATGGAATGTCAACAGTTTTGACCAGGAAGGGGTCCAGCTTGGCAAAGTCCTTGCAAAGAAAGCACTTGGAGCAATCAGCAAGGGCGAATCGACTTTTGATGCGCGCCTCGATGCGCTGATTTCTGCTGCGCTCCACACATCGCTCAAGGCGCAGATGCAGCCTGATACTGCAGGAAAGGAATGATGAGCGCAGAAATTGCCGCACAGCCCGGCGAAACGCAGCATGCAGCAACACAAGCCGGGGCAAACGCCCAGCCTTGCATTGTCTTCACCGGTGGTGGAACAGGCGGCCACATCTACCCGGGGCTTGCGGTAATCGATGAGCTGCGCCGCCTCGGCTTTACTGGCAGAATCGCGTGGATTGGCTCCGAAAAGGAGCTCGACCGCTCGATTGTGGCCAGCCATGGCATCGAGTATTTTGCCATTCCTTCAGGCAAGTTCCGCCGAGAGATCTCATTTCAAAACCTGACTGATCTTGGGAGGATCGTTGCTGGCTATTTCAGAGCAAAATCCGTGCTTAAAATGCTGCGTCCTGCGCTTCTCTTCTCGAAAGGCGGGTATGTGAGCGTGCCGCCTTGCAGAGCCGCAACGGCGCTGGGCATACCTGTTTTTACTCATGAATCAGATGCCTCGCCGGGCTTGGCCACGCGCCTCAACAGTGCGCATGCTGAGCGCATTCTCACAAGCTGGGAAGACACCGCGCGCTGTTTCCCACAGTCGCTTCGCTCCAGGATAATCCGTACAGGGAATCCGACGCGACCCGATCTTTTCGAGGGGGACAAGGCGCGAGGTTTGAAGCTTCTGGGATTCAGCGATGATCGGCCCATCCTGTTTGTACTCGGCGGAAGCCAGGGCGCAAAAGAAGTGAACCGACTCGTGCTCTCCTCTCTTTCAAGGCTTTGCCCTACAGTGCAGATTGTCCACCAAACAGGTCAGGCACACTATGAAGATGTTTTGCATGCTATACCGGATGATCCAGCGATCCGCGCAGCCTATCGCCCCCTGGCGTATATAGGCAAGGAAATTGCCGACATCTATGCTGCATCGGATATTGTCGCGGGAAGAGCGGGTGCAGGCACAGTCTGGGAAGCGGCTTCGCTCGGCAAACCAATGATTCTCATCCCTCTCTCGGGAACAGGCACACGAGGCGACCAGGTTGAAAACGCAGCCCTTGCCTCCAAGGCAGGCGCAGCTATCGTGCTTGAGGGCGATAAAGCAACACCAGAAGCATTTGTTGCCGCAGTACAATCGTTTCTCAATCCCGAAGCCTATAGCGCCGCACTAAACGCATGCCGCAAATTAGCACAAGTGCCGCACGACTTTGCGGATCCAAATCTGCAAAGTCTCGATGTCGCCAATTCTATCAATAACGCAGGTTCTCAATATGCAACCGAATTCATCGCCCGCTTAATTCTTGCAAGGATCGGCTGGCGGGCAAAGGAAACACAATGAGCACAATGGACTGGGTATTCAGCGCTGTTGTTGTGATTCTCGCTGCGCGATGCTTTGTGCGGGGCTTCGTGCATGAAGTGCTGTCTGTCGCCTCTGTCGCTGTCGGGTTTCTTGCGGGTCTTCTTCTTTCCAATACAGTGATTGTCCAAGTTCTTCCGAAAGTGGGAGCAAACTCGCTGCCCTATCAAGCGCAGTACATAATCGCTTTTGTGCTCTGTTTCATTGCAGGATTTATCATTATGAAAATCATCGAGCGCATGATCCGTGAAGGACTGGAAGCGAGCAGCCTTGATATTTTCGATCGCGTACTCGGGCTCGCGCTCGGCATTATCGAAGGGTTTATTATCGTGGGGCTGTTCATTGTCATTCTGCAGATACAGCCTTTCTTCGATACCAAAGCGCTTCTGGCCGGGTCGCTGTATGCAAAACTTCTCGGTCCGATAATCGAGCCGGCGCTGGGAGGATCCATCACTCCTCTGCTGAAGAATGGCGATCTGCCCGGCGTGATCCAGAATCTGAAAGGCAAGTAATCGTGTTTGAAAATCTGCTTTTCCAGGATAAGGCCAAAGAACAGCTGCTTGCGATGATTGCAAGCGGCACAGTGCCTCCTGCGCTTCTGTTTGCCGGCGCTGAAGGTTCAGGCAAGCTCACGGCTGCGCTTGAGTTTGCGCGAGTGCTTTCTTGTGAAAAAGAGGCTCTCTGGAATTGCGAATGTGCGCAATGCGCTCACCATAGAAGCCTGACCCATCCGGATTTGCTTCTCTTTGGGCCGCGTAGTTTTCCGCAAGAGCCATCGGCGGCAGCTGACTATTTTTTGCGCACCCCTAATGCGACTTCCTACTATACTTTTGTGCGCGCCGTGCGCAAATTGCTCAAGCGATTCGACCCTGCCCTGTGGTCGGGCGAGGAAGCGCGTCTCTCGAAAGCCGCCTCATCAATCGAAGCAATCGAAGAACAGCTTCAGGACATTAGTAGCATGCTCGCTTCAGGCCACACCCAAAAGCTGGGCGATACCGCAAATCGCATTGTCGAAACCGCGCTTAGCCTTGAACCCCTCGTTCCCGACGGCATTCCTGTATTTATGGTACGAAATATGGCCGCATGGGCTTCGCTCACGCCCGCAGGAAAAAGAAAGACAATCATTCTGCAAAACGCCGATACCGCCAACGAAAGCGCGCGCAACGCGATGCTCAAGATACTCGAAGAACCGCCCGAATCAGTGCGGTTTGTCCTTACTGCATCGCGGCGTGCTACTGTCATTGCGACAATTCTATCAAGATCGCGCCTCATCTCCTTCGATGCGCGAACCAGCGAACAGGCGCAGCAGATAGTGTCCCGTCTTTTTCGCACGCAAGAAAAAGTCGAGGATGTCAGTGAATTTTTCAGAAAGAAAAGCCCTTTCCCTCCCGACCGCGCTGAAAGCGCAGCTGCATTGTTTGTAGGGGCTTTGCTCGCTGATGCAATGCGGGGTGATGAGGCTATTTCAGGCGAACTTGCTTCAGCGCTTGTGAGCAAGGCCAGGGAATCCCGTGTTTCAGTGCTCGATGTATTGCGTTCGGTTTCTGAAGAAACAGGAGGTTTCGGCCTGAAAAATGCCAAATTTGCAGATGCTCCTTCTGTATTCCTGCGAGCTGTTGCCCGGCAGCTTGCCCGCATTTCTTCCGATGCTTCATCGAGCGCAGCTCTTGTGATGCTGGTCGATCGTCTGTCGTCCAAATTGCGTGATGTGGCGGTTCAAAATCGCACGTATAATCGCTCGCCCGAACTCTTGCTCGAAGCATTTGCGAACATATTTGGAGTTTCCCATGAAAGCAGTGTATGAGAACGCGCTGAGACGCATCGATCGTATTCCTCCCGAAGGACTCAAGCAGATAATCAACAACCTCTCGGCAGAGAATTCCATCTATGAAGCAGCATTGAATTCAACCCTCGACGCAATCATCGTCTGCGATCTTGAACACAAGCCGCTTTTCATCAACCGCACTGCGGAAAAAATCTTGAAACTGCCTTCCTGGACAGGGGAATTCCCGATATGGGAACAATTGAAAGATGATGAAATTGTCGGTTTTTTCCGCAAAACTCTTCTTGCGGACGAGAATATCCTCAACCGCGAGATTTCCCTGAACAGGCCTGGCGGTACACGCGTTCTTTCTATCAGCATTTCCGCGCTCCTTTCGAACGGCAGAATATCCGGAAATCTTGTTCATATGGAGGACATCACCGAAAAAAGGCGCCGTGAAGCGCAGCTGCGCCGGGCCGAGAGCCTTGCTGCGCTTACTACCCTCGCAGCAGGCGTTGCGCATGAAATCAAGAACCCCCTTGCGTCTATCCGCATTCAGCTTGGCATTATCCGCCGCATCCTCGAAAAAAACTGCAATAAAAAAACTGAATCGATTTTTCATAATATTTCTCTGGTGGAACAGGAAATAGACAGGCTCAACGCAATTGTCGTCGATTTTCTCTTTGCAGTGCGCCCGATGGATATCACCCTTATCCATGATCGCGCCGATGAGGTCGTGCGCGAAGTAGCTGAGCTCATGAGCAAGGAAGCGGAAAGCCAGAACATCCGTGTCATCACCAAATTCGATGCAGACTTGCCCAATGTGATGATCGACCGCAAGTATCTGAAACAAGCACTGCTCAATATCGTTAAAAATGCCATAGCAGCCATGCCTGAAGGCGGTACGCTGACTATTTCGGTTTCTGTCCGGAATGATGAGCTTCTGATTGCGGTATCCGATACGGGCATCGGCATTCCCGAAGAATTGCTTGCAAAGATTTTCGAGCCCTATTTTACGACAAAGGAAAGCGGCACAGGGCTCGGACTCACTATCACATTCAAAATCATAAAAGAGCACAATGGCGAAATCACGGTCGAATCATCGCCTGGCATCGGCTCAACCTTCACAATCCATCTTCCCATTCCACAGCCGGAACAGAAATCCCTTCCACCCTGGGAAGATGGCGTAAAAATCGATGGATCGCATACGGAGGATTGAATGCGCGCGACATTACTGGTTGTTGACGATGAAACAAATATACGAGAAGGCCTTGCCCAGCTTTTTTCCATGGAAGGCTACGATGTCAGGACTGCCAAGGATGGGCTCGAAGCCAAGACCATCGTCGACAGGGAAGATATCGATATCATCATAACCGACTACAAAATGGGCAGGATGAGCGGCCTTGATCTTCTGCAATATGTGGTTTCGACGCACCCCGGCATACCGGTCATCATTCTCACTGCCCACGGAAGCGTCGACAAGGCAGTGGAGGCAATGCGGCAGGGCGCATTCGATTTTGTAGCCAAGCCGCCTAATACTGACCACCTGGTAAACCTTGTCCGCCGAGCACTCGAAACGCGGGAACTGTACCGCACCAATATAGAACTCAAGGCTGAGGTCGAAAGCCAGCGGGCGCGCAGCTATATTATCGGCCAGGCACCATCCATAAAGCGAATTTTCGACCTTATCCGGAAAGTGGCGCCGACAAAAGCCAGTGTGCTTATCACGGGCGAATCGGGGGTTGGCAAGGAGCTGGTGGCTGATGCCATTCATAATCTGTCGCCCCGCAAGGACAAGCCGTTTATCAAGGTGCACTGCGCCGCGCTCGCCGAGAGCTTGCTCGAGAGCGAGCTTTTCGGGCACGAAAAGGGCGCCTTTACGGGCGCCGCGGCGCGCAAGCGGGGGCGCTTCGAGATGGCGGATGGAGGAACGCTTTTCCTCGATGAAATCGGTGAAATCAACCAAAATGTGCAAATAAAGATACTTCGCGTCCTGCAGGAGCGCAAATTCGAGCGCGTTGGCGGCGAAGAGACCATCGAAGTCGACGTGCGCCTCATCGCAGCAACCAATCGCGACCTCAAAAAGGAGATTGCGGAGGGGCGATTCCGCGAGGATCTGTATTACCGGTTGAATGTTGTGAATATCCATGTGCCGCCGCTTCGGGAACGCCGCGAAGACATTCCCTTGCTGGCGATGGCTTTCTTAAAGGAATTTTCTGAAGAAAACGGCAAGCAGATCGAAGGGTTCGACCCGAAAGCGCGCCAGGCCCTTTACACCTATGATTGGCCAGGGAATGTGCGTGAACTGCGCAATTGTGTGGAGAGCGCGGTCGTCATGGCCTCCGGCAAATTGATTACAATCGATGATCTGCCACCAGGCCCCCGCTCCAGCGGTCAGACGCGCAACATATGCATTCCGGCGCTTTCATCGATGGAAGATGCAGAGCGCATTCTCATCGCCGAAACCCTGGCGCTCGTCGGGGGCAACAAATCCAAAGCCGCGGAAATTCTCAAAATCGGAAGAAAGACGCTTTATCAGAAAATTGAGCAATATGGAATAGGGAGTCAGGAAGCGCCTGCATCCTCGGCATCCGGAGAATGAGAGTGAATCGGCGCGAATGAGGCTGCGGCGCCCCTGCTATAGAATGCCCTTGCGGCGATTCGACAGTTTCGCGCGAAGCCGCAAAATCGCTTTGGTATGCAGCTGGCTTACTCGGGATTCAGTCACTTCGAGGATCCTGCCTATTTCTCTCAGCGTGAGATTTTCATAATAATACAGGACAAGCACTTTCTTTTCTTTGTCGGGCAATTCCTGGATGGCTTCAACGATGACACGCCGGATTTCCTCGCGTTCAAGCGTGACATCCGGATTGGCGCTGTGCAGCGACTCAAGCGTGTCTCCAATCGTTCCGCCTTCGGACTCTGCGCCCATCGGCCAAATTTCCTGCAGCGAAAGTATCGAAGAGGAAGCCACTTTGGCCATTATTTTCATGAGCTCCTTTCGTTCAATGCCCATTTCCGCCGCGATTTCCTCATCGGTTGCGGGGCGGCCGAGGTGGCTTTCGAGCTTTGCGATTGCGCGCTCGATTTGCTTTGTTTTCCGGCGCACTGAGCGAGGCACCCAATCCAGCTCGCGCAAATGATCGTAAATCGCTCCGCGGATGCGCGTCACCGCATAGGTCTTGAATTTGACGTGCTTTTTCGGGTCGAATTTTTCGATCGCGTCGAGCAACCCGAAATTCCCGTAGCCAACAAGGTCGCGATATTCGACCATCGATGGCAGAGTGACCGAGACTTTCCCGGCTACATATTTTACGAGCGGACAGTACCGCAGGACGAGTTCATCACGGATATGGATGTCTGCAGTGCGGCGGTAGAGTTCCCACAATCGATTTTCTTCTAATGATGCATAGTCCATATTCCGTCCTTTTTTTCCCTTGCTAAAGGATGTATTTGCTCAAGTCCTGCTGCTGGACATAATCCTTGAAATGCTCATCCACATATGCTTTGTCGATAGTGACTTTCGTGCCTGCGTATTTGTCGGCCTCGAACGACACGTCCTCGAGAAGCCTTTCCATTACGGTCTGCAATCGCCGCGCACCGATATTCTCACTCTGCCTATTGGCGGCAGCGGCTATTTCGGCGATTCTCGCAATTGCATCTTCGGTGAATTCGAGCGTCACATCTTCGGTGCCAAGGAGCTGGGTATACTGAGTGACAAGCGCATTTTTCGGTTCCGTGAGAATGCGCACAAAATCCTCGCCAGTCAGGGCGTCAAGTTCGACACGGATAGGAAAACGCCCCTGAAGCTCGGGAATAAGATCTTGCGGCTTTGCGACATTGAAAGCACCGGCGCCAATGAACAGGATATGGGTTGTATCGACGGGTCCCCATTTCGTGTTCACAGTCGTGCCTTCGACAATCGGCAAAAGGTCCCTCTGGACGCCTTCCCGCGAAACATCAATGCCGGAAGCCCCTTTGCCCTCGCGGTTCGCAATTTTGTCCATTTCATCTACAAAGATGATTCCGGATTCTTGCGTACGGCGACGCGCTTCCTGGACAATTTTTTCCTGATCGACAAGGCGCTCTCGTTCCTCTGCCTCGAGCAGGGGGAGCGCTTCCGCGACTGTCGTCGTCTTTTTTTTCTTTTTGCCGCCGAAGAGGTTCTGAAGTCCCCCGAGCGCGATGTTCATCTCTTCGAATTGCGTGCCTGCAAAAAGCTCGATTTGCGGCCCCTGGGCAGGAACCGTTATTTCGATTTCGCGCGAGTCGAGCTTGCCTTCTCTCAGCAAAGTCCGGAATTTTTCACGCGTTTCGGTGCCTGAACTCGGTACGATTACTGTCGCCTGCGATTCGCCAACTGGCTCATCCGAGCTTGCAATGCCAGGAAGCAAAATCTCCAGCAATCTATCTTCCGCCCTGCGCTTCGCTTCTTCCGCAACCTGAGTTTCCATCTCTTCTTTCACCATTGAAACGGCTGAAGCCATGAGGTCACGCACCATGGATTCGACATCCCGGCCTACATATCCTACTTCGGTGAATTTTGTCGCTTCGACTTTGATAAAAGGAGCGCCACTCAGCTTTGCCAGCCGACGGGCAATTTCAGTTTTCCCTACTCCGGTAGGCCCGATCATGAGAATATTTTTAGGAGCGATTTCCTCGCGAATTTCTTCCGGAAGACGCTGGCGGCGAATCCGGTTGCGCAGCGCAATGGCTACCGCCTTTTTGGCTTTTTTCTGGCCGACGATATAGCGGTCCAGCTCTTCCACAATCCTGTGCGGCGTCAGCGTATCGGTTTCTGCCATTATATTTCCTCCACTACGATTCGGTCATTTGTAAAAATGCAGATGCTTGAAGCAATTTCGAGGCTTTTCTGCGCAATTTCGCGCGCTGAAAAATAGCCGGGTATGCTGGTAAGGTCAGAAACTCCCTGCGCGCCGGCCGCCTCTTCGACCCTTCGGGATGCATCGAGATATGCAATTGCCGCAGCATAGGCATAGGTGCCGCCAGAGCCGATTGCAATTGCATCTTCGCTTGGCTCCACGACATCGCCCGTGCCTGACAGCAGGAACATTTTTGTCTGATCCGCGACCAGGAGCATTGCCTCGAGCTTGCGGAGAATGCGGTCGGTGCGCCAATCCTTTGCCAGTTCGACAGAAGCCCGCGTCAAATCGCCTCCGTACTCCTGCACTTTGGCTTCGAAATGCTCGAACAGCGTAAAGGCATCCGCAGTAGCGCCCGCAAAGCCGCAGAGAACCTTACCGTTATAGATTGTCCGGATTTTCCGCGCATTGCTCTTGAGCACGGTGTTATTCATCGTGACCTGGCCGTCGCCAGCCATCGCAACATGGCCGTCTTTTCGTACGGCAAGTACCGTTGTTGCATGTATTTCCATAGTTTCCCTCACTTTCCTTTCATTTCCCTTTCGAGCCGTGCGGATGAGCCTGCTCGTACACGCGCCGCAGCCGCTCCATATCGACATGGGCATACACCTGGGTCGTCGATATGCTTGAGTGCCCGAGCATTTCCTGCACGACACGCATATCTGCCCCAGCGGCCACAAGGTGGGTCGCAAAACTGTGCCGGAAGGTATGGGGCGTCAGATGCTTCTTGATCCCTGCCTGCACACGCCGCCGCTCGACAATTTTCTCGGCACCGCGAGGGCCGAGAGGAAGGCCTTTGGCATTCACAAACAGCCGATCATGCTCCTCTATGCCGCGACGCATCATGAGGGCCGCGCGGTATGGCAGGTAACGCTTCAGCGCTGCTCTGGCGGTTTCGCAGAGGAACACAAGTCGTTCTTTTGAGCCCTTCCCTTTTACTCTGACGGAGCCAGCGCTTAGGTTGAGGCGAGGCAGTTCCATTCCACAGACTTCCGAAACCCGGCTGCCCGTCGAATACAGCACTTCCAGAAGCGCCCGGTCGCGGACATCGCGGAACGCATTGCCATCGAGGCTGTCTAGCAGGGTTTTTGTCTCTTCTTCAAAAAGGAAAGAAGGCAAAGGCCTTCCAGCAGGCACATTTTCAACCTCTCTCGCGGGATCCGCCTCATTCTGATGAAATCTGACGCGATATTTGTAAAAGCCGCGGACAGCAGACAAGGCGCGGTTCACCGATGCAGGCGCCCGTTTGTCCATGACAAGAGATCCGGCAAAGGCGCGAATATCTGTGGCATCCGCTGCGTCTACATTCTTTCCGTCCAGAAAGACTTCGTATTGCGCGAGATCACGCCTGTACACCTCTACGGTCTTGGGAGAAAGCCCGCGTACCGCTTCGAGGTATTCAAGGTAATCCACTAGCCGCGCATCCATAATTCAGGCTCCTTCCTTTCCGTCATCGCTCGAATGCAAATAGTCGCAGTCGGGATTGATGCAGGCCTTGTGCATGCCTTTTTTCTTGTCGTATTTCTCGACAAGGAACCAGCCGCACTTGGGACATGTCGCATTCGTGGGCTTGTAAAGAGTCATGAAATCGCACTCAGGATAATTCGAGCAGCCGTAGAATTTCTTGCGTCGGCCTTTGGTCGAGACCCGCGGAACAATGTCGCCGCCGCATTTCGGGCATTTTGCGAGCGGCACGGACTTTGTAAATGTACATTCAGGAAATCCTGAACAGGAAAGGAAATACCCATATCTGCCGAGTTTCTTGACGAGGGGCTTTCCACACTTCGGGCACGTTTCATTGGTTGCCTCGTCGAGAGTACCATGCATGTCCTCGAGCGCATGCATCACATCGGCTACCTTATCTTTCAGCGGAAAATAGAACTTCTTGAGCTCGCTGACCCAGTCAACTTTCTGTTCCTCGACCTTGTCCAGCATGGATTCCATTCTTGCTGTGAAGCTGGTGTTGATCACTTCCGGGAAATTCTTCGAAAGGATTTCATTGATGATCTTGCCCAGAGCGGTTGGTACGAGCTGACGTTTGTCCCGCTGGACATAGTACCGCTCGATGAGTGTTTCAATCGTAGGTGCATAGGTGGATGGCCGACCTATCCCGAGCTCTTCCAAGGCGCGCACAATTGTTGCATCCGTGTACCGCGAAGGTCCCTGCGTAAAGTGCTGCAATCCCTGAATTTTTTCTGCAACTAGGGTCTGGCCTTTTTCGAGCGGCAGCTGATGGCTTGTGCGTTCTTCTTTGGAGGCTCCAAGCCGGATCACCTTGTAGAAGCCTTCTTCCAGGAATGAGGATGCTGAAGCGCGGAACAGGCCTTCGCCTACCTGAATATCAGCTGTATAGGTGCGGATGATTGCCGGCTTCATCTGTGAAGCGACAAATCGTTCCCAGATAAGTGTATAGAGCTTGAGATGATCTCCCTTGATGTAACGGGCAGCCTCATCGGGCGTGATATCGACTCGCGTCGGACGGATAGCCTCATGGGCATCCTGGGCGGCATTGCTGACTGAGTAGCGAATTGGCGAATCGGGCGTCTGTGCGGGGAAATATTGGGCAAGCCACTCATGTGTCTCTCGCAGTGCCGACTCAGAAATACGCGTCGAATCGGTGCGCATGTAGGTTATAAGACCAAGACGCTGATGACCCATGTCGATACCTTCATAGAGCTGCTGGGCGACTTTCATTGTTTTTGTGCTGGTAAAGCCAAGTCTGTTTGCAGCGGTTTGTTGCAGTTTTGAAGTAGTAAAGGGGGGCTTGGGTTTGATAGAACGGTCAGTATACTGAATATCAGTCACAACCGCTGGCTTTCCGGAAAGCGCGGCGATAATACTGTTCGCTTGTGATTCATTTCGGATCGATGGCTTTTCCCCGTCAAACAGTGCTAGCTCGGCCCGAACCAGATGCTGATGCGCGCGCAGATGTGCATCGATCGTCCAGTATTCTTCCGGAATGAACGATTCGACCTCTTGTTCGCGGTCGCAAATGAGCTTGAGGGCGACGGATTGCACTCGTCCTGCTGAAAGTCCGGATTTTACCTTTTTCCACAAAAGCGGCGAAAGCGTATAGCCTACAAGACGATCGATCACGCGCCGCGCTTTCTGCGCTTCGACAAGACTCATATGAATATCCCGGGGCTGCGCCATGGCTTCCTGCACAGCAGGCCTTGTGATCTCGTTGAAAGTGACTCGACGTATCGGTGTATCTTTGGTCTTTTCCTTGAGATATTTCCCTATTTGATACGCAATCGCTTCTCCTTCGCGATCGGGGTCTGACGCAAGGATAATTGCGGTGGAACGCTTTGCTTCGTCGGTGAGTTCTTTGAGCTTGGCTGCCTTCCCGCGGACAGTAATGTACTCTGGCTCAAAATCATGCTCGACATCGACAGCCATGCGCGATTTCGGCAAATCGATGACCTGGCCGTTCGATGCCAAGACGCGGTAATGCGTGCCGAGATATTTCTCGATAGTGCGCGCTTTGGCCGGCGATTCGACAATTACAAGGGTTTTCTGTTTTGCAGGCTTTGCTGAAACACCAGCCATTTCCTTTTTGCTTGCAGCCATATCTATATGCTCCTTCAATCGCGGCCGATGATACCGCTTCTTCCATTTGCCCAATCCCAGGCACCGCTTCCGGACATTATTGCCATAATCTCAGCGCCGCTTCGAACTTGGCATGCGCCCTCTTTCGAAAGCGCATCTGCTCCCGCATTCCGTGAAGACCCACTGCATTCCGCAGCAACCGCGACATCTCGCCCTTCATTGAGAGCGAACTCAGCGGTTATCAGCGCGCCTGAATGCTCAGGGGCTTCAATCACTAAGGTGAGACGCGAAAATCCTGCAAGGATGCGATTCCGTTCCGGGAAACGATATCGGTCAAGGCTTACGCCTGGAGGATATTCCGTAACCAAACAGCCGCCGGCAGCGATAATCCCTGCAGCGAGAGGCCGGTTCGAAGGTGGATAGACTCTGTCGAGACCGCAGGGAAGCACGGCAATGGTCGCTTTGCCTGCGCTTTGCAGCGCGCCGCGGTGTGCCGCCGCATCAATCCCTCGCGCCAAGCCCGACACCACACAAAGCCCCGCATCTGCTGCTTCTCTCGCCAAGTGCACCGCGGCGCGCACCCCTGCCCAGGTCGGCATTCGAGTTCCGACCATTGTCACCGCTTGCAGTCCAAGGCATCGGCTGTCGCCACGCACAAACAGGCCAAACGGTGCTCTGTGGATTTCCCTTAGCAGCGGAGGGTACTCTTTGTCTGTGACACAGACAAACTTCGCGCCCATGCGCACAAGTTGCTCAGCATCTCTTTCCGCCTGCTCCCATATGCGCGCCATGTCCGGCTCTCGGGCACGTATTGAACGGTACAAAAAGCTTTCGATTTCGGCAAGGCCTAACGAAAGAAAATCTTCTTTACAGTGAATATTTTCCAGAATCAGAAGCCGCTCCTGCCAGCTCAGGAAATGCAATCTATGCAAAGCCAGTTTGAGCGGCAGTTCCACCGCATCGAGCAAGGGAATGTTTTCAGCAATTCGTTCGAGCTCGGCATGGACAAGAGAAGAGCGCATTTCGACACGTGGCTTTCGGTGTGCCATTTTCGAGATTCCTCCGTGAAGATTGACGCGCAGTTCTGCGCATGCCGCTTTCATTTTTCCGCTTCCTTTTGCCTTATTTCCTCGGGAAGTATTCTTTGTGATACATCCCGAGCGATGCCTCATCGATATGGGTATATATCTGCGTTGTCGCGATATCCGTATGTCCGAGAAGCTCCTGCACCGTTCTGAGATCTGCACCGCCTGCGAGCAGATGTGTCGCAAAACTGTGTCTGAATGTATGGACTTTTGCTTTTATTCCTGATTTGGCACGTATCTGGCTGAAACGTTTCCAAATTCCTTTGCGGGATATGCCCCTTCCTTCCTGGTTCAGAAAAACAAAATCGGATTTGCCGTTCTTCTCGAGAAGCGGCCTGGCTTCCGCGAGATATTTCTTGAGCCAGTAAAGCGCTTCATCCCCGAAGGGAACAAGCCGTTCTTTGTGCCGTTTGCCGAGCACCCGCAGCAGTTTTTCCTCAAGATACAACTGCTGAAAGGTGAGTCCTGCCGCTTCCGAAATCCTTAGCCCGCATGAGTAGATGAGTTCGAACAATGCTCTGTCCCTGAGGCCGTTAGGCGTGCTGATATCGATCGAGTCGAGCACATATTCGACAGATTCCGGCGCGAGGACATCGGGGAGATTTCTGTCCTGCCGGGGAGTCCGGATTTGGATCGACGGATCGTCGGTCCTGAACTTCTCGTTAAGGCAGAATCGATAGAACGAGTGAATGCTCGCAACTATACGCGCCATAGTCGTCCGTTGTAAGCCTGACTGCGAGCGATAGACAAGGTACGTAAGCAGATCTTCTCCGCTTGCATCGAGCGGCGTTTTTCCGTACTTCAAGAGAAAGGTTTCAAGCATCTCTATTTCCCGAATGTAGACGTCGGCAGTCAGTATTGAACGCCTGCGGGTCGAGAGGAGGTATGCTTGGAAACGCCGCACGAGAATGCTCACCGTCTGCCTCCAAAATCCTCTGACATAAGTCGCTTGTTGCGAAGTGCTGTCGGAATGTCCAACTCGTCATTGTCGCTTTCCGGGTCAAAACTGATTTTGCCAAAGTTTTCCTTGGGTGCTGGCCGGTCTCTGTCCGCGGCTGGTCTGTCGCGGTCCTGGCCCGGCCTGTCTTCGCGGAGAGGCCACTCGTTGGGGCCTAAAAACTCGCTGGGCCGTGCTGACCCGAGGGGCATACTGATTCCGCTTTTCGAAGGTGTCTTGTCGCTGAATTTTTGTCGCGCCGCGCCGAAGCCGGTCGCAATGACCGTCACTCTGACTTCATCCTTCAGCGAAGAATCGCTGACGACGCCTGCGATGATATGGGCATCTTCAGCTGCCTTGGACGTGATGAGGTCTATGACATCCTGATACTCGGTGAGCGAGAAGTCTTCGCCGCACGTTACATTGACAAGGATGTTCCGGGCGCCTTCGATGCGCGCATCGTCGAGGAGCGGATTGTTGACCGCTTTTTCGGCCGCATCCTGGGCGCGGTTTTCGCCATTTCCGACGCCGATGCCCATAATTGCATCCCCCTGCCCTTCCATCACCGTACGAACATCAGCAAAGTCGATGTTGATATCCCCTGCCAGGGTGATAAGGTCGGAAATGCCCTGCACTCCTTGCCTGAGCACTTCGTCGGCGATGCGGAAGGCTTCCTTCAGCGGCGTTTTCTTGTCCACAATCTTGAGAAGGTTCTGGTTCGGTATCACGATGACGGTATCAGCTGCTTGTTTGAGTTTGGAAAAGCCTTCTTCGGCGATGCGGTTTACAATCCTGCCCTCGAAGGTGAATGGTTTCGTCACAACAGCAACCGTAAGCGCGCCCAGATCTCTCGCAGTCTGCGCGATGATAGGAGCAGAACCGGTACCTGTGCCGCCACCCAATCCTGCAGTGACGAAAACCATATCGGCACCACGAAGAGCCTGCTCGATTTTATCGCGATCTTCGACGGCCGCTTTTTCGCCGATTTCCGGCTTACCGCCCGCACCAAGACCTTTCGTAATCTTCGACCCGATGCCAAGGCGGATTTCTGCCTTTGACCGACCAAGATCCTGCAAGTCAGTATTCACCGCAATAAACTGCACATTCTTGAGCCCGGCCATAATCATGCGATTTATCGCATTCGATCCGCCGCCTCCGGTACCGATTACTTTGATCACTGTGGGGCTGCCTATTCCATTGTCATCGACTAGTTCGATTGCCATCGTATTCCTCCTTGGCTATATTCAAAAAAACCTGTCTTTAATCCATTTGAACAGCGAGAAACTGCCTTGCTTGCCTTTTCGCACTTTTTTCCGACCGGAAGACTCGGAGACCGCTCCTGTCCTCTCCGCCTCAAGAAGGGCAACTCCTACAACTGCTGAAAATGCCGGAGAACGATATTCTGCATCGAGCCCCTGAATAGCAAGTGGCGTGCCAATCCTGACAGGAACTCCAAACACCGCTCTTGCGCAATCGTCGATATGCGGCAGCAGCGCTGAGCCCCCCGTCAGGACAACGCCCGCTTTTATGTATTCTTTGAGCCCATTTTTCACAAGGCGTTCATTCACCATCTCGAAGATTTCTTCCACGCGCGGCTGCACGATCGATACAAGCTTTCTGCGCTCAAGTTCAACTGGTTCCCGCGCGCCGAAGCCAGGTACAATCACAGTTTCCTCAGGATCTATCGCATCCGCCCAGGAAGCTCCCGATTCCTTTTTAAGCCGTTCTGCCGCATCGACCGGGATACTGAGCATAATCGAAATATCGCCGGTAATCTGGCTGCCCCCTGCAGGAATTGCTGAGGTAAACACAGGCTCGCTATCCGCGAATACCATAAAATCTGTTGTTCCACCGCCAATATCGATAAGAAGACATCCCAAATCGCGCTCATCGTCAGTGAGCACACAGCGGGCTGAGCCAAGGATACCGAGGTAGCTCTGTTCCACGCGGTATCCGGCTCTCGTGACACACTTGAACATGTTTTGCACAGTCGAAACAGAGCCCGTGATGATGTGCACCCCGCATTCCAACCGAACGCCTGTCATGTGAAGCGGATTTCTGACACCTTTCTGTTCATCGACAGTATAGGAACGGGGAATCACATGGAGTATTTCCCTGTCCATAGATATCGACACAGCGCGAGCCGCTTCATGTACGCGAACAATATCTTCCTGGGTTATCTCTCTTCCGCGCCCGGTTATTGCGACTTGGCCGTTCGTATTGAAGCTCTCCACATTTGCGCCGGATAGAGCAAGCGATACGGCACGAATATCGGCCCCTGACATGAGTTCGGCCGCATCGAGCGCGGAAGTGATGCTGTTCAGAGTTCCTTCGATATTGAGCACTACCCCACGGCGCAAACCATTCGATAGTGCTGTGCCAATACCGATAATTTCAAATTCGCCATTCTCATCGAAAGCTCCTACGATTGCCTTCGTGACGGAGGTCCCGATATCGAGGGCGACAATGCTTGTATCAGCCAGAGACGGCCTCCTTTGTTTGATACACCACAGTGCCTGATTGAAAATCAATTTCGCTGGGTTGGTTTCCATAGCCTCTCGAACGCAGAATGTCCAGCACAACCAAAGAATTACGGAGCGCATCGGCACTGAGTCTCAGCGGCATGCGCACTGCTGTTTTCATATGCACGGGATACATGAGCAATTCAGCGCTGTATTCCGAGATCCGTACTATCCGTATCTCTGAAAATGCTAAAAGCAGCTCAGGTGATTCGTTTCGAATTTTCTGAAGGTCGGCAAAAAGGGGCCCCAGCATGTCCGGCAAACGCTGGCCTGGCTGGAACTGCTCGAAATGGACTCCGGAGATCACCGGAAGATCCGGGCTTTTCGAATCTTCAGCTTCGACGAGCGCAAACGCAGTACCTTCTCCGTCTATCAGCGCGAGTTTTGATCCCTGATCAGAACTGATCATGATCACTGCAACTGCGGACCGTTCACGCACATCCACGCCGAGGGCAGAAGGCAGCATGCGAAACACACGTGCCTGCGCAACTCTCGGATTTTGCTCGATGCGAGCTTTGATCTCCTTCAAATTCAAGGTTAAAAGGCTTTCGTCGCCAATCGCGCCGATCGCAGATACAATTGCATTTTCGGTGAGCGTTTCCAGGCCGCTGATCCGGATGCTTTCTATTTTTGTAAGGCGAGGCAAAGCGACTGAGGCCACGGCGGCTAGGACACAGAAAAGCGCTAAAGCTGCAAGAATGCGAAGGCCTGAAGGCTTTTTGGCTTTCTTGGCGCGCGTTAAGGCTGCACTCAACCTGTCTGCCGATTCGGTCAATTTGACCGATGCGGGGGCTACGCGCCCCGAGGGGAAGGAAATGCGTCCCGATGCGGGGGCAACCGGGCCTGGTTCGGGGGCTACGCGCCCTGCGGGAAAAGCGGCGCGCCCTGATGCGCCTCTCGCTGGTTCAGCAGCCAGCTTGTTTGCAATACCTTTCGATGCCGCTGTTCCTGGCATCGAGGTTTCCCTTCGCGTCGTTGAATGCAGGATATTGACTGAATAGGTGTCCGAGACAGAAAGAAGGGATCGCTCATTCTGCGATTGGCTGGCCTGCGGCTGCTTAGCCTGCGGCTGCTTAGCCTGCGGCTGCCGTGTCGGCGTCCGCTCAGTTTGCGTTGTTTGCTTTTCGGCAAGCTGCCTCTCCCGCATCTCGATCTCAGTCATGTGCTGCTCCCTTCATCACAAAGGACATTTCAGAATGTGCAATTCTTTCGTGGCTGCCCGACAAATTGATAAGCACGCCGCAGGTGATAGAGGTCATCAGGGCTGCCGATCCACCTGATGAAAAAAATGGCAGGGCAAGCCCAGTTGTCGGTACAATTCCTGTCACAACAGCCAGATTCAAGAGCATTTGCGACGATAAAAGCGTAATAAGACCAAAACCGGCAAGCTTCGAAAAATAATCTGTTCTGGCAAGGCCCTTTCCGGCTCTCACCATGATAAAAGCCCATAGCGCCAGAACCACGGTCACGCCGATAAAACCAGCTTCCTCGACAAATGCAGCAAAAATGAAATCCGATTGGACCTCAGGAATAGAACTGATTTTCAAACTTCCAAGTCCGATGCCCTTTCCCCAGAGGCCACCGGCACGGATTGCCCGAAGCGCGCTGTACATCTGGTAATTCACGGTGTGCGCATGATGATCCGGCATTAAAAATCCGACCAGCCTCTCGATGCGATACTGAGAAGAAAAAATCATAAGCCCACCGTACAGAAGAGAGAAAAACCCCAGGCTCGCTATAAATACGAGCGGCGTTCCGGCAAGGTAGAGCATCGCAAGCGCAATGGCTACAACCAGAATAGAGGTCGAAAAATCCTGCTGCAGATAGATCAAAAAAGCAGATAAGCCGACGAGAACGAGTGCAGGGAACGTCGCCATTCCCGATTCGACGATGTGTTCTTTTCGTTTTTCGAGGAACGATGCAAGATACAGCACAAGAACAGGCTTCCACAGTTCCGAGGGCTGCAGGGTAAATGAACCGATGCGAATCCATCGCCTTGCATTGTTGATCATCACTCCTAGAGGACTGAACACAGGGAGCGCAAGCCCTACAATGCCTATCGCCACAACAAAAGGCAGAACGCCCCGCAAAAACCTTACAGGGAGCACTGCCACCAAAGCCATGAACACGAGAGAAACAGCATACAATATCGCTTGCTTGCCTATGATGGAATTCGGGCCACCATTGCGTATCGCAAATCCGATAGAGCCCGACCAGAGAGCAAAAAGGCCAATCATAGACAGCACAATAATGGCAGCGATCATTTGCCAGTCTGTCTGTCGCTGCTGGAGATCTTGTCTGTCTGTCCTGCTCTCTTTTTGCATAACGCCGAACCCCTATTGAATCTTCAATGTAGACAATGCAATCAAGGCAAAAATGCCGCCCAGAATCCAGAATCGGACCACAACTTTGGTTTCTTTCAGGCCCAAAAGTTCAAAATGATGATGCAGGGGCGCCATCCGGAACAATCTTTTTCCTTTTGTCATCTTGAAATAGAGCACCTGCAGCATCACTGACCCTAGCTCCATGACGAATACGCCGCCAATCACCAGAAGCAGCAGCTCTTTCTTGACCATCAGCGAAAGAACACCGAGCACACCTCCAAGGGACAGAGAGCCCGCATCCCCCATGAACACCTCAGCTGGATGCGCATTGAACCACAGAAAACCGACGCAAGCTCCCAACAGCGCAAAATTGAACACGGTCAGTTCGCTCGCCTGCTTGATGTAGGGAATACCCAGGTACTGCGACCAGTCAGCACGACCCGTGATATATGTCAGGATTGAAAACGCCAGAATCGCAAAAATGACGAGTCCCGATGCCAGCCCGTCCAACCCATCCGTGATATTCACTGCATTGGACCAGGCCGTCACGTAGATCATCGCAATGGGCAGCCAGAATGCACCGAGATCGATAACATGCACCTTGAAGAAGGGGACATAGAGCTTTGTGGCAGTAGGACCCGTAATCCGGTAAATCGCATATGCAGCCGCCCCGGACACTACGAACTGCAAAGCCAGCTTCTGGATTGGCGACAGCCCGTCAGATGTATGCTTTTTGATCTTGAGCAAATCATCCGCAGCACCTATCAGCCCAAAGCCCACAAGCGACAGAAGCGCTATCCAGCTATATCCGCTCTTTACATCGATCCAGAGCACCACTGAAACTACAACAGCCAGAATGATGAGAATTCCGCCCATCGTAGGCGTGCCGGTCTTGGCGAGGTGCGTCTGCGGCCCGTCGGTCCGTATCGATTGGCCAAATTTGAGCACGCGCAGCTTTTCGATCATCCAGGGTCCGATCAGATAGCAGATCACCAATGCAGTGACTGCCGCATACGCCGAACGGAAGGTGAGATAGCGGAATATATTGAAAGGAGTAAAGTATTTTACAAGAGGAAGAAAAATCTCACGAAGCATGTGAACCTCCTGAAGCCTTGCCAGACGGAGACAGAAATCCTTTTTCCTCCAATGCCTTTGTCAGCCTCTCGAGCGCCATGCCTCGCGAGCCTTTGACAAGAAGAAGATCTCCTGGCTGCACAAAGCCTGAAACCGCTTCGATAAGTTCATTCATGCTGTCAGTGAGCATAAGCATGCCTTTGAACGAGCGCCCCTTGAGCGCCGCCTCTGCCGCTGCCATTTCCTGGCCAAACAGAAAAATCGCTTCTGCTCCTGAATTGCCGGCCATGAGGCCGACATTTTCGTGGGCTCGTTCGCTTTCTTCGCCCAGCTCCAGCATCGAACCAAGCACGAGAATCTTTCTGTTATCCGAAGGAAGCGCCGAAAAGAACTCGATAGCAGCCGCAATGCTGTCCGGATTGGCGTTATAGCAATCCTGCAAAACAGTGATTCTGCCTTCCCGAATTTCAGATCTTCCAAAAAGTGGCTTTACTGAGGAAAGGCCACGGCTCGCCTGTGCAGGATCGAGCTCGAGCATATTCGCAATCGACAACGCTGCACATGCATTGAGCAGATTGTGCTGTCCGGGAAACCCAAATTCGATGGTTTGCTGCTTCCATCCGATACGCCACCCTTTCAGGCCAAGATTTTCGATCTTTTCGATCCCTTCGGTGCTTTTCAGCCCATAGTAGTGGACTGTTCCGCGCACCAGGGAAGCCAGGAACTGCCGATACTGGTCGTCTTCCCACAAAAGAGCTTTCTGGTGGCCATCAAAATGCGAAAATATCTTGCCTTTTTCTTTGGCGATCTCATCGCGCGAGCCAAACATGCCAATGTGCGCGGTGCCGATATTAGTAATAACTGCAATATCCGGCTCGTACATGCTGGCAAGCTCGTCCATTTCGCCTTTGCGGTTAATGCCCATTTCGAATACGCCAATTGTATGCTGCGGGCGCAGATCGAAGAGCGCGAGCGCAAGTCCGATGTCCGAATTCAAGTTGCCCGGGCTCATGGCGACGCTTTCGGGCGGATAGCATGCAGAGAGAATGGCAGCAATACATTCCTTAGTTGTTGTTTTCCCGCTCGAACCAGTGACCCCGATTCTGAGAAGGCTGTTTCTGCGCCGATATTCGCACGCAGCCTGCTGAATACCCTTCATCGTCGAATCAACCAGAATGAGGCAAATTTTTTCGCCCATATTTGAAGCGTGTATGGCATCGAGCGCCATGTCGCGGCGGGAAAATTCAGCCATAACAACGCGCGCGCCATTTTCAATTGCTTGTTTTATATAGAGATGTCCGTCGGTGCGTTCGCCTTTGAGCGCCACGAACATGCTGTCAAGTTTCGCCGCGCGCGAATCCGCAACAACCGATCGGATGGGAGCATCGAGAAAACCTTTACATGCACCGCCAATAAGGCCGGCAAGTTCTCCTGCGCGGAACAGTACAGGAAGTTCAGCGGTCGGCAGGTCAGGGTTTGCCATTTGTGCTTGCCTCCTGCTTGTTTCCTGCCTGAATGTCCGTGACAATTATTCGCTGTTCGGGAGCAGCGATTTGCATGCCGTTTTTCAGCGCCGCTTTTTCGATGCGCTCCAGGCTCACAAGTTTTGCAATATTCGCATCGAGCTCCTTGCCGGTCTTTATCAAGTCCATCTCCATCCGCTGGAGCGAAATTACGTTCGATTTCAGCGCAGCATAGCGACTAGTCTGAAATACCAGCAAACCGATGAATAAACAGGTGATAATTGCCAATATCCAGAAACGCCTCGCATTCATGCTGATGCTCCTTGCGCTTGCTCCGAGCGCATGGCAACAGCCCGTATAGCGCGGAATTTTGCCGAGCGCGAAGGCGGGTTTGCCTTTATCTCTTCAAGGGAAGGTCCTCTTGGCTTTTTCCATTCAAGCGAAAACCGGCCAGTTTTTGCCTTTTCAGCAAAAAAGTGCTTTACGATGCGATCCTCAAGAGAGTGAAAACTGATCACCGCGCATATTCCGCCAGGAGCCAGTAATTCCAGCGCGCTTACAAGCGCCCGCTCTATGCGGCCCAGTTCATCATTCACCGCAATGCGTAGCGCCTGGAAAGTACGCGTGGCTGGATGGATCCGTCCATGGCGATATTGTGCAGGAACCGCATCTGCAATAATCGACGCAAGGCGTGCGGCACTATGGATGCTTTCCTTTTTGCGCGCAGCGACGATGGCATGTGCAATACGGCGTGAATAACGCTCTTCTCCATAGGCATAGATAAGATCTGCAAGTTTTGCTTCCGAGAGCTGGTGAATCAGCTCTTCTGCAGAAGCAGGGGCATCGGGCGAAAAGCGCATGTCGAGCGGTTCATCCGCTGAATATGAAAAACCTCTGCCTGAAGCGCCCAGTTGATAGCTAGATAGTCCGAGGTCGAAAAGAATGAATGAAGCACGCGGAGCATGACTGCTATTGCAAAGATCGGAAAGATTCGCGCCCAAAACCTTGCCAGCAGAGCTACAGACACACAAATCCGCGAGCGCATCATCGTAATATGCATTGATAATAGAAAGCCGCTCCGCAAAGCGGGAAAGCCGCCCAAATGCCCGCTCGCACGCATCAGGATCTGCATCGATTCCGACGCATCGCAGATCAGGATACATGGACAGAAGGGCCTCTGCATGGCCTCCCGCGCCCAGCGTGCAATCGATATACAGGGACAGAGGTTGTATCTTTGCAGCAAGCCCCTGCACTTCCTCGAGCATCACCGGCACGTGGAGGAATAATTCTGCAGCCTTGCCCTCTATCTGTTCAGGCATGTGTCCCCCTTACGACAATGTCAGCCCGCCGAGTTCTTCGGCCGCTGACAGGAATTCTGATTGATTCTCCGCAAGATATGCTTGATACCGCTGGCTGTCCCAAATTTCCACATACCGCGAAATTCCAAGTATGATGCATTCCTTGGAAAGCCCTGCCCAATCGCGCAGGCTCTGGGGAATCGAAATGCGGCCAAGCTTGTCGACCTCGACTTCTTGTGCCGGTGCAATAATTCTTCTTTGGATAAGGCGCGACCGCGCTTGGAATAAGCTGGTGGAAGCGAGAATGCGCTGCGAAAGCTCTTCCCATTCTTCCGGTGCAAAGAGCCACAGACAAGTATCGACTCCTTGCGTGAGCACCAGGCTCGAAGGCAGATCCGAGCGCAAGCGGGCAGGCAGGGAAAGCCGTCCCTTCTCGTCGAGCATGTTCTTGAACTCGCCAGTCAGCAGTTTCATTTCCACTATTTCCTACAATTTCCCACTATTTCCCACTCACTTATCATTTTATGACGTAATTTCATGCTGTCAACGAAACTTGAGAAAAAAGAATAGACAGAAAACGAAAAATGCGTATTTTTAGCTACACACATGTATAGCAATGCCGATATTTGAGGATTTTGAGCTTATAGAAGGAATTATTAGTGCTCTCAACCTTGTGTAAACGAGGGCACAGAGAAGAACGCACCTCGGCAATCAAGCACACGCTGTTCAACCGAGCGCCAGCCTAGGAATATACTCCGCCTTCTCCTTCCCCGGTGTCCGCCATTCCTTCTTCCAGCTTCTCGCCATGGTCGGGCTCAAAGGGCTTCGTGTCAGAAACGCCCGTTCTTCGAAAAAGCTTCTATATACATTCTCGAGCGCAGTTGCATCGATGCCGCTCGCCTCGGCATGGGTAGCGGGTCTTCGGCCTTTCGGCCAGCGGATACGGTAGGGCTTTAAGTAGTTGTGCCACATAAGGTAGGCCCAGAGGCG
>WESA01000082.1 GCA_009768935.1 Rectinema subterraneum | reverse complement strand
GTAAAAAAATTTCTAGCAGCTTATGCGAAAAGGAATTATTTCTCTGTGCCTTTGAAAGAAACTGCAAAAGTCCGGAGAAGTACTTGCCGCAGAAGCTGCAGCGGAAGCGCTGGACCTTGCCGAAGGTTTTGGTCACATAGAACCCTGCGGCGACGAACCAGCGTTCTTTCGGTGCGTGCTGGTGATACGCACAGGCCGGGTTTGGGCAGAAATGAAAGTGATGCATGAAAGCCTCCTCTCTTTGTAGACGCAAGGAAAGAGGCCTTCACTTCAAATTCATATGCAGGGTTCGTGACAGTATACAAATTTTGGTTGACTGCCTTCGCAATACGGAATACACTATTTCTATAACATACACCTCTTAAAAGGGAGGATCCATGGCAAAGGTAGAACTCAAAGGAATGGGGAAGGTGTACGAAGGCAATGTGCGTGCAGTCACAAATGCCAACATCACCATCAATGACAAGGAATTCGTGGTATTCGTCGGTCCCTCGGGATGCGGCAAGACGACAACCCTCCGAATGATCGCAGGGCTTGAAGACATCACCGAAGGCGAGCTCTATATCGATGGCAAGCTCGTCAACGATGTGCCGCCCAAAGACAGGGATATCGCAATGGTGTTCCAGAACTATGCGCTCTATCCACACATGACCGTGTACGAGAACATGGCTTTCGGCCTCAAGATCCGCAAGCTCCCGAAGGACGAGATCGATGCCCGCGTCAAAGAAGCGGCGCGCATTCTCGACATTGAGAAACTGCTCGATCGCAAGCCCAAACAGCTGTCAGGCGGCCAGCGCCAGCGCGTTGCCGTCGGCCGCGCCATTGTCCGCAAACCCAAAGTATTTCTCTTCGACGAACCGCTCTCGAACCTCGACGCCAAGCTGCGTGTGCAGATGCGTGCCGAGTTGATCGAGTTGCACGACAGGCTTCAAGCTACCATGATCTATGTAACGCATGACCAGGTTGAAGCAATGACAATGGGCGACAAAATTGTCGTTATGAAGGATGGCCTTGTCCAGCAGATTGGCTCACCGCTGTACCTCTACAACAACCCGATCAACAAGTTTGTGGCAGGCTTCATCGGTTCGCCGCCCATGAATTTTATGACCGTGAACGTCGTCGAAGAAGGCGGGCAGATTTTCATCGACGAAGGCTCGTTCAGACTGGCTCCCGATGAAAAGCAGGCAGGGCTGCTCAAGCCGTATGTCGGCAAGAGCGTGTATTTCGGTATCAGGCCGGAAGACCTCCCCGTCGCGGATGCCGCGCACAGAGGCCAGAAATTCGACGCCAAAGTAACGGTCGTCGAACCGCTCGGTGCTGAAATTCACCTGCAGGCAACCACTCCGACCCAGGTCATGGTTGCGCGCATTCCGCCGCACCACCTGTACAAGCATGGCGATACTATCACTTTTGCACCGGTCATGGCTAAAGCGATCTACTTCGACAAAGAGACCGAAAAGAGCATTTTGCCCGTCAAGTGGAACGAGCAAGAAGAATAAAGCAGGAAGAATAATTATTTATTTTCTGCAAAAAGAAAAGAGCCGCCCAGCGATGGAGCGGCTCTCTTTTCCGGGCAAGACTATTCGGATTCCTTCGATTCCTTTTTTGCCCGCTTTTCAGCCCGCTTTTCCTTGAGCGACTTCTGGGGTTTTTTCTTCTCTGCCGTTTTGGGCTTGTCCATCGATTTCATAGTACACCTCTTCTTTATATATTATCGAATCATTCCTGAAGTTAATCAATTATTTTTTGTCAGGCCTCTGCCGGGCTCTCTGCAGGTTCGCCCTTTGTCACCTTGCCCATAACAAACCGCGCGGCAAGCATGCACACCGTGCAAAAGAGAAAAATGCCCGAATATCCGAATACATCGATTATCAGCCCGGTCAGAATAGGAGCAAGAATTGCAGCTGCCTGGCTTGCAGTATAATAAAGCCCGGTATAGATGCCGATTGTTCCCCACTCAGCCATCTGCCAGAGCATAGGAAAAGAGTTCGTGATGATCGAAACCCAGAAAATGCCGAACAAGAACATAATTGCCCAGAAGCTCGCCAATTTGAGCGAACCTGGCATCGCTGCCGTGAGCCATGGATGGGCAAAGAGTATAGCGGTGAGTATCGATATGACGAGGAGGCTTGCCCGGATAGTTTTTTTCCTGCCAACGCGGTGGGCGACATAGCCTGAAGGAAGCGCGAAGATTGCGTATGCGATGCCGACCATGCCAGCAGCCAGCGCTGCGGTGCCGCTGGAAGTTTTGAGCACATCCACAGAGTACTTGCCGATAAATGGCAGGACTCCCTGATAGCCCAAAAACCATAAGAAGAGCGATATGAGAATGTAGAGCGCGCTCTTGTCTTTCTGGGCTGCAACATTTCGGAAACTTTCGATCATCGGGATTTTTTGCTCGCTTGTCTCTGTCTGGTCCGGCTTTTTCTCCCGGATAAAAGCAAAAAGAAGAATGATCGCGAGCACGACAAACAGACCCGCAAGAGGGAAGGGGAGGCGGTCTTTCGTATTTCCTAGCAAAGGAAGCTTTGTATCGAGGTCCATAAGGCGCGCAAGTCCAATGGTGCCGACGATGCTCGCAATGCCACCCATGGTATTGATTACCCCATTCGCTTCGGAACGGTAATCGGCAGGAATTGTGTCCGGCATAAGGGCGACGACCGGCCCGCGTACCGATTGCTTTGTTACATTAAGAAGAAGGAGAATAGCGATCAATGCAGCGAGAGAAGCGCCGGCCGCATAGGGAATTGCCCCAAAGAAAATAGCAGTGAGCGGTAAAAGTACGAGGATATAAGGCATGCGCCGTCCGATTCTGGTGTTGGTGCGATCCGACCATGCACTCACAATGGGAATGAGAAAGATTGCGAGGATATTGTCGATGGTCATAATGAAGCCCACCAGGCTCATGCTGCCGATATACTTGCTCAAAAAGATGGGCACATAGGTATCATAGAGCGGGTCCATAAGCCCCATTGTAAAAAAGCCGAAACCGATGAGAAATGTGATTCCCAGATAGGGTCCGAATCCCTTTTTCCTGTCCATCGCCGCCTCCTTTGACGCTGTTCAATCCTCGATGATTCTGCACATGCCGAATGGACGAATGTTCAACCTGCGCACGCAGCCTCTGCCGAACACTGCTTCCATTCGTCCGGAAAATGCCGGAAATTCCGGCTCCGGAACATACACTTGAATCGTGCCTGCAAACCCTCCGCCATGAACTCGCCAGGCTCCTTCGGAGCCAAGCAAATCTTCGCTGAGTGCCAGTGCAACGGCAAGGCTTTGCTGGCGGGGATCTCCGGCATGAATATTCTGCAGATACATCCAGCTCGACCTGCCCGATTCCCTGACGAGCGAAAGATAGCTGGCAAGATCATTTCGTTCGAGGGCATCTTGCATGAGGGCAGGGCGCGCGGTTTCATGCACAAAGTGCCATGCCCGCAAGAATGCCCGATCGCCGCACTGCGCGCGAATTTTGGCTGCGCGAGCAACGAGGTCGGCTTTTTCTACTTCTCTCATTGTCTGCTTGCCGAAAATCGCCGCCACTTCTTTCATTTCATTTGGAATGGCGGCATATTCGCGGGTCAGATCTTCATGATTCGAACCCGTATCGACAATCGCGAGAGCCAGATTCCGTGAGGCGAAGTCGTACGCAATCGAACTGATGAGAGGCTGCGCTGGCTCTGCAAAATCGATCGAAACAATGCCGCCAACCGCGCAGGCAATCTGATCCATAAGCCCGCAAGGCTTTCCAAAATATTCGTTCTCCGCAAACTGTCCGGCGATTGCCCATTCAACCGGACTCAAACCCAGCCCGCCAAAATCATCGAATATAGCTGCGATAAGCAGCTCGAATGCTGCAGAGCTCGAAAGCCCGGAACCTGCGGGGACTTCGGAATCGATCGCAATATCGAATCCTCTGCGCAAAGGCGTTGAGCGTCTCTCGAGCCAGGCGGCAAGTCCGCGAATAATCGCTGCAGGGGTGCCTTGTTCATGCATCCTCGCAGCGCTGTCTGAAAAATCCACGATTATCGGGTCGTAGCCTTCCGATGTAACTGTGACAATCCTATCGGCTCTCGCACGCGCCACTGCCAGCATATCGAGATCGACTGAAGCTGCAAGCACACAGCCATGATTGTGGTCAGTGTGGTTGCCTCCGAGCTCGGTTCGTCCAGGAGAAGAAAAATAGTGCAGTTCAGCCTGCGAGCCCGTCATTTTTCCAGGAATTGATCCGGGGAGCCTTGAAACGAGGCGACGCAAGCGCGCGTCCAGGTTTTTCTGGGCTGTTACTGATAGATCAGCGCGGCGAATGTGAGGGATTTTTTGTGATATCATAACGATCCTTTCCGCTCCTCGATGGCGGTCTCCCGAGCGAGCGCGATGTACGTATACGCCTGTTCGCGCAGATGGATTGCTTCTTCATCGGTAATAGCGCGCGTTACTTTGCCGGGATTGCCCAACACCATGCTGCGCGGCGGAATATTCTTTCCCCCCGGAATGACGGTTCCGGCGCCTATTATGCATTCATCGCCGACCACTGTCCCGTTCAGAACAATTGCTCCCATCCCGACTAGACACCTGTTGCCGACAGTGCAGGCGTGCACAATAGCGCCGTGTCCGATTGTCACCTCTTCGCCCACAATACACGGCATATTCTCCGCCACGTGCAGCACGGCGCCGTCCTGAATGTTCGAGCGCGCCCCGACTTCTATCGGCGCCATATCGCCGCGCAGCACTGCCCCGTGCCAAACCGACACGTCTTGCCCCAGCGTCACTGCTCCGCGTATAACCGCATGTGGCGAAATATAGGCAGCCTTTTCAGTATTTGGGGTTTTATGGATATTGGCCAGATATTCTTTGCTCATACATCCCTTTCTTTGTACGATATAGCAGCAGAATGCCCGCCAGTGCACGGATGGAACGGACCCAGCTGCTATTGTGCCAAAGAATGCGGGGCAAATGGAAGAGCTTGGATGCTGGAATAAAGCTGAAATTTATGAAATTTGCATTGCTTGTGTAGTGCTTCCAACCTTGTGCCAAATGGGCACAGCAGCGCGCACTCCCAAGCCAGCACCTCTCTCTTCCTTATCTTCCCTTCAGATGCGCGAGACCAGCGCATCCTTCTTTCTTCACTCCCGA
>WESA01000081.1 GCA_009768935.1 Rectinema subterraneum | reverse complement strand
GCCTATGCGCAGCACCATTCTCATTCTATTCATTGAGCAGGAAGGAAAGAAACATGACCGAACTCGCACAGATTTCTAAATTTCTGGATTTGCAGGAAAAAGGAATTATAGAACTGGAGAGCCTCTTGACCGCTTACCCCGCGCTTGCGCCCGAATCCGGGGGCATCGGAGAAATCGAAAAAGCCGCAGCTCTCGAAAAATGGCTCAAGGCTGAGGGAATACAGAATATTCAGCATTACGACGCGCCCGACGAGCGAGTTCCTTCCAAAGTGCGCCCGAATCTCGTCGCGACAATTCCAGGGAAGCGCAAGGACAGTCCTGTATGGATTATGGCGCACCTCGATGTCGTTCCCGAGGGAGAGCGCAGCCTCTGGGACAGCGATCCATGGAAAGTAGTCGTCAAAGATGGCAAAGTCTATGGCCGCGGCGTCGAGGATAATCAGCAAGGCCTTGTTTCATCGGTATTTGCAGCGCTTGCTTTTGTCAAGCTTGGCATTGTGCCAGAGCGCACGATAAAGCTGCTCTTTATTGCCGATGAGGAAGTCGGTTCGAAATTCGGCATTCAGTACCTTCTTGAGCATCACGATTTGTTCAGCAAAGACGATATCATCATCATACCGGATGGCGGCTCCCCCGATGCTACCGAAATCGAAGTTGCAGAAAAAAACATCTGCTGGCTCAAAGTAACCACCAAAGGCAAGCAGACACATGCCGCAATGCCTGACAAGGGGGCCAACGCCTTCCTGGCCGGATGCGACCTTGCCCTTCGCATTCATCGTCTGGAAAAAACCGCTTTCACCGCTCGCGATGCGTTGTTCAGCCCCGACCGAAGCACCATCAGTCCGACTAAAAAAGAAGCGAATGTCCCGAATATCAACACGATTCCGGGCGAAGATGTTTTCTATGTCGACATGCGCCTCTTGCCGGTCTATCCGGTTTCGATGGCGCTCGAGGAAATTTCAAGGCTTTCGCACGCCATCGAAGCCGAATATGGCGTCAAAGTTTCGATTGATGTGGTGCAGTCGAACGAGTCCCGAGCGACGCCCGCAACTGCTCCTATGGTCGAAATGCTGGCTCGTGCAGCACGTCAGGTATATGGCGTAGAGGCGAAGCCCATCGGTATCGGCGGCGGCACGGTCGGCGCGTACCTGCGGAAAGCCGGGTATGATTGCGTGGTTTGGTCGAAAATGAATGAGACCGCGCATCAGCCGAATGAAAACGCGGATATCGCGAACATAATCGGAGACGCAAAGGTATTTGCGACGCTCGCGATGATGGAATAAGCGGTCGGCGAATTTTTTAGCGAGCGCTTTGCTGAGTGCAGGGCGCAGCCGCAAGAAAAATCTCGCGGTTTTCAGGGTTGGGTCGGCACCTTCAGTTTCTGCCCGATCCGCAGCACCGAATTTACAGAAATGCCATTCAGACTCGCGATTTTCTGCACAGTCGTGCCGTAGCGCCGCGCAATGCCATAGAGGGTATCGCCTTTCTGGACGGTATGCGAAGTGCTCTGTGCGCTGGCAGATCCGCTGCTCGCATTGGAGCTCATCGAAGGATTCAAAGGCTGGAGCGAAAGCGGAATCATAAGCGTCTGGCCGATTTTCAGGCGGTCGGGATTGAGGCCTGGGTTCACTTTCGCAATCATCGATATCGA
Source organism: Rectinema subterraneum (assembly GCA_009768935.1). Taxonomy (GTDB): domain Bacteria; phylum Spirochaetota; class Spirochaetia; order Treponematales; family Rectinemataceae; genus Rectinema; species Rectinema subterraneum. The sequence goes on along the minus strand of WESA01000081.1, from coordinate 3,726 downwards.
AACTCCATAATGCCGCGAAATAGCTGTTAGCGTATCGCCTTGCTTGACTTTGTAGATATCATAGCGAACAAGCGGCGCATTCGGATCGGAGAGAATCGCTTTAACCTGGTCGGATTTTTCTGCAGGCACTTTCAGGAGATGCGAGTCATCCGGCGGCGTAATGGTGTAGTGCAGCTCGGCATTGCCGAGTTTCAGCGTATCGAGCGGGATTTCAGCCTTGGATGCAAGAAGCTTGAGATCCACCTGGCGATCGAGGGGGATAGCTTCCCACTTGAGCTGCCGGGGGGGCAATGCCAGCCCATATAAATCCGGATAGCGCAGAATCGAAGCGACGGCCAGGAATTTCGGAACATAATCCAGCGCCTGTTTCGAGACAAGGCCTTTATCGTAGATGTTCCAGAAATCAGTATCGCCTCCTGCCGCATTCACCGCGCGCCTGAGCGCTCCGAGCCCGGCATTGTATGCGGCAATAGCAAGCGGCCAATCCTTGAGGTCATTGTAATTGTCGATGAGCTTTTTAATTGCCGCATCGGTACTTTTCATGAAATCGCGGCGCTCGTCCACCCATTCGGTGATGGTCAGCCCATAGCCGTTGATGGAGTTCTTCATGAATTGCCAGATGCCCGTCGCACCGCTGCGGGACACTGCAAACGGCGAGAATGCCGATTCGATCACAGGTAAAAAGGCCAGTTCCTGCGGTGCGCCGTATTCCGCGACTTTCGATTCGATGTAATCCATGAAAGGCGCGGCCTTTTCCATTGTCGAAAGCAGTATCTTTCTGCCGCGGTCGCTCAAATAATATTGCCGGTATTTTTCGAAAAGCTCATGTCCCCAGGGCATGGGAATATCGTATTGAAGGCTTTTGGCGTGCTCCTCGAGGCTGAGTTCTTCGGGCACAAGCTGGCTCAAGTCGATTGGCTCCTGACTTTCTTCGAGAGGGCTGCTGGGAAGCTCTTCGGGCGCTTCTGGCGGCACGATAGATGCAGAATCGGGGGCAGCTTGCGAAGTCGGGGCAGGAGCAAGCGGCGTATGAGCTGCTGAACTACTGGAAGGTGTTTCGGATAGTGCGGAAGAAGACCCTTCGGTGCTCACCGCAGAAATGTGGAAGGCGCCTTCCGCCTCCGTCGCTGATATCAGTGGAACTGCGATGCAGAGCGAGGCGAGCATACAGAGGCAGCATTTTCTGATCATTGCATTTTCTCTCCGAAATAGATGCCAGCCCATTCCCAGTTGCCATGCACCTTCGGATCGGCTGGAAAATTTACCTTGCGAAAGCATAGATACCACACCGGGATATATCCCGTCCACCCAGAGGTCCGAAGGAAGGCTTCCGAATCATTGAAAGAAGGATCGAGGGCAGGAGCCACGTAAATTGGACCTTTTGTCATGAAATTGCTGAAATTGAACAGCACATTCGAATTCGAATCCTCTCCGCCTTCCTTGTACCACGACATCGCAAAAAATCCTGCTTTGGACATGTATTTTCTGAGTGTTTGCGGAGAACGGGCTGCGATTGCTTTCCGGATTCCGGCAACGAGCTCACCCAGGTCCGCATATGTCCAGTCTTTCGGGCTATCGTTGAATTCGACCATTTTGCGCGCGTAGTCATGCGCATCAGAATAGCCAGGCACAGAAACACCGAAATAAGGCAGAAAACGGCGGTATTCTTCGATAGCCTGAGTCCATTGACCGAGAGCTTCGTATTCTTTTGCCAGCAGAAAATGGAAAGGCCCAATTTCATCGGCGTCCGGGAAACGCTGGATGAATTCCTTGAACCAGGCGGTTTTTTTCTCTGGAGGATTGTCGCTGTCGATCAATTTGACAAGGCAGGTGCGGTGGATCGATTGTCCATCGATGGTCATGTCGGGGACAGTTTCGATAATGCGCTCGTACAGAATGCGAGCAATCGGCGCGCTGCCCATCGATTCATAGACCGCGCCCGCAGCAAAAAGATACCATGCTTCATAGGCATCATGTTCTTCGGCGAGCGATGAGAGAAACCTTGCCGCACGCGCCTGCTGGCCGTCTTCGATGAGAATCGTGCTGATTCTTCGTGCAGCGAGCATGCGCTGAACCGGATAATACCCGCTTTTTTTCAGCCGAGGCGAATGAAGAATTTCGAGCGCATCGCGAAGATCTTTTGCTTGTGCCTTGTTCGAGATAGAAAAATCGTTTGAGCCAATTCCAAGGGGAGCGAGAAGGTCGTTGCTGCAGGAAGACAGAAAGAGCGCGAAGCACAAAAAGAGCGCAACACAAAGACTTGTAAATACAAAAACGACGCCTCGGCCTTTGTTTGCGCTTTTCATCGATAGTAGCCTAGCATGCATTCTTTTTTCTCAGCAAGCAGTGCTTTTCCTTGCATTCCTTACCAATCTGTACTAGTATAAACCATTGAACATGAAATTTCGTTTCAGGTTTTCGATCGCAATTCGCCGCTATTTCCGCGCGTGGATTATCATTGTGGTGTTCATGGCCTCCGGAACGCCGCTTATTACCGAGGCGCAGCAGGCGCTGCCCAAAATCGACACCGAGCAGCTTAAAAAAATTTCGGGCGAATCAGCCGAAATAGAAGGGCTCATCATCCGCGCGACGCCACAATCGATTACGGATGCCCGCGCGCGCATTGAAACTTCCCCATATCTCTCTGCGCCGGACAAGGCAGCTCTTGGAGCAATTGCGAGCGGTGTCGGCCTTATTCTGTATGGCCCAAAAGACTCCCGCTTCGAAATTCCTGTGGCAGCACAGGGTGCGAGCCAGAAATACATTACCTATCTGGTTGGTCTTGTCGATGTGTTTGCAGGCAAGAACCCGCAGATTTTTGCGAGTGAGCCTTGCTCAACAATGACCGAGCTCATCTCATCTCTGTCATATTTTCGAAGCGCAAAGAGCGAAGTGCGCGAAAAGGTGAACGGGGCGCTGAGCCGATTCGATGCGTTGGGAGGCGTGTCTGTCGTACCTATGCTCATTCGCGGACAGACAGCGCTCGATTCGAAAGAGTATAGCATTGCAGAAAAAGAATTTTCAAGCGCGCTTTTGCTCGATACCAAGTCCGAAAAATCCGCCTGCGGGTTTGCGCGGGCCTCCCTGGCGCTCGGAAAGCCCCAGGCAGCGAAAAATGCCCTGGATCCGATTGCAGCGGGGATCATTACGAGCAGTACAAGCGCTGAATTTAAAGCATTATATGGCTTGACATTATACAATCTCAACAATGTCCTTGATGCGGAAGCATGGCTTGCCTCTGCGCTCAACGATGACCCAGGCAGAACTGAAGTGCTCGTGCCGCTCGCCCAGGCAGCAATCCAGAGACGAGACTATTCAGCAGCTTCCCGCTACCTCGAGAGCGCAGCAAAAGCCTTCTCCCAGGATCGGACCTGGCTCGTGCTCAAAAGCCAATATGCGCTCGAGAATTCCCGCCAGGCCGATGCTGAACGTTTCGCCCGTTCGGCGGTGCGATATTTCCCCAAAGATCCGGTTGCGTTGTCGCAGCTCATCCAGGCGCTCGAAAAATCGACCGACGAAGCCCGCCATGCAGAAGCAGCGGATCTCGCGAAAGCAGTGCTCGATCTGGCAATGAATGAGGATACAGCCCTGGTTCCGCTTGAAGAGGCGCGAAGAGCTCAGGCCAAGAATCAGGCTCTGCAATTTCTTGTAAGTGAAAGCTATAACCATCAGGATTGGGCACGTGCCGCGGCATATCTGCAAGCTGCCGGCAGCCTTCCTCTCGAC
>WESA01000080.1 GCA_009768935.1 Rectinema subterraneum | reverse complement strand
GGCCATCAAGAGAATGACTCGTTTCATTACTTTGCCTCCAGGATTCTGTATGATTTGCCGGATGAACTCCCGGCATATATTACATGAGATAGTTTACAGCCGCTTTGCTAAGCGCGCAATAGAAAGCTGCGAAAAATTTATTAAAGGTGGCCAGCAACTTGCTTCAGCCCTTCGTCCGGGAAATCCGTGATAATCCCTGTCACGCCCCATTGGATGAGCCGCTTCATATCTGCGGGGTCGTTTACTGTCCATGGCAGAACGCCAAAGCCAGCTGCACGCACGGTCCTCACCGTCGCTTCATCGAGGTACTTGGCATTGGGATTGAGCGCTACCGCTCCGATCTCTTTGAGCACGGAGACAGGATCTTCAATTGGCTTGTCAATGAGGGCAGCAACAGCGATCTCAGGAGCCGTTTTTTTCATTCGACGCAGATATTCATGGTTGAATGAAGAAACAAGCACCGAAGGAACCATATCGAGCTCTCTGATAAGAGCCGCAGTTTTCTCTACAATCCATGCGTCACACGCAAAGCCGGTGGCGTCTTTTATTTCGATATTTACGCGCCAGCCAAGGCGCTTAGTGAGCTCGAGCGCTTCACGGAGCGTGGGAATCTGCAAGCCGGCAAATGCCTGGAGCTCTTTGGCAGCGACTCTGCCCGATTTAATTTGCTTGAACGGATCGGTCAACGCATACCATGAACCCGCATCGAGCGACTTCAGCTCCGCAAGAGAAAAATCGTATACGGTCCAGGGCGACCGCTTCGGAAAGATCGATGCTGCATTTGTGGTTCGAACAAGCGTGTTGTCGTGAATGACGACAAGTTCTCCCTCGCTCGAGGCAGCGACATCGAGCTCCCACATATCAGCCCCGGCATCGAAGCCTTTCTGGGCTGAAACAAGCGTATTTTCCGGGGCTATCCCGCGGAATCCGCGATGAGCGATCACAAGAGGTCGAGATGTCTGCATGATGATCTTCTCCATGGAAAGATTTGCTTGCATCGGCCGGTCAGGTTGCGCAAACGAAACGCTTGCGAACGAGAGCAGAAAAGCCAGAATACAGGCGATGCAATGCTTCATGAGCTTGATTGTAGAGCTTCTGGCTTTTTCGGGCAAGCCGAGGTACGTCAGGCTTGTATAGCAAAGCCATTGAATATTAGGATGCTGAACGGAGAATGAAATGATAGCAGGCGATGGCAATGGAGCGCGCAAGTGGGCAATGCTCTCTTCTCGAAAAGTGTATGAATGCAATGTCTTCAGCGTTTTTGAAAGAGAAAGCCGCGGGCCGGATGGTCGCGTTGGCCGTTTTGCGGTGATGGAGGCGAAGGACTGGGCTGTGGTTGTTCCCTATGTGCGCACCGAGAATGGCACGTCTTTTTTGATGGTGCGGCAGTATCGGCATGGCGCGGATGAGGTGAGCCTTGAGTTCCCGGGCGGTGTCGTGGAGCCTGGAGAAGAACCGGCACATGCAGCAGCCCGCGAGCTTGCGGAAGAAACAGGCTGGGTTTCTGCACGAATTTTGCATGCGGGAACGGTGTTTCCCAATCCAGCGATTCAGGATAATCACTTTCATGTTTTTGTCGCTCTTGATCCGGAGCCGAAAGTGACACGAAATCTGGATTCAAACGAAATCATCGATGCGCATCTCATGCCTGCGGATGAAATACGGCAGAAAATGGGAACGGGCGAGCTGCGGCATGCTTTGATGGTGACTGCGCTGTTCCTTGCTGATAAATGCGTTGCAGCGCTCGACGAAAAGCCTGCACGGCAAGCCGAGAGCTGAAAGCCTGATTATTCTTTGCTGTATATATCATTTCCTCGCGCGTCGATGGCTATGATCACCGGCAATGTTTCCAAAGTCGCGGCGCGTACCGCTTCCATTCCCAAATCTTCGAACTGAATAATGCTGAGCGATCGAATATGGTGCGCAGCGTTGAGCGCGGCAGCACCACCTATAGCTGCGCAGTACACGCCCTGGTGCGCTATGATTGCCTTTTTTGCTTCTGCGCCGCGGCTTCCTTTTGCGATGGTCACCACGGAGCCGCCCGCGTTCATGAATGGTTCAAGATAACTGTCCATTCTCGATGCAGTAGTGGGCCCGAATGCTCCTGTTGCATGCCCCGGCTTGGCCTCAGTCGGTCCAGCATAAAAAACAGGCAAGCCCAGAAACCAGTCAGGCAAATGCTTTTCTTTCTCCAGAATTTTGAGGAGCCTGGCATGAGCGGCATCGCGCGCGACGATTACCGGCCCGGACAAAGTTACAATAGTACCAGCATCGAAGGACCGAAGCTGAGCAAGCCAGTCCTGGCTGCTTTTTGATAGTTCGATATGCGGCGCTGCATCGAAGACATCCTTTCTTAGTGTTTCGAAGCTTGGGTACGAGTCTTTTGCATAATGAGCCAGTTTCTGTATAGCCCATCCTTTGGGGCCTGCGATGACAGCTATATGCCGGTTCGCGGCACAGGAGACTGCCACAGCGAGCGGCAGATTGGCTGCGTGGCGTGAAAGCCTGATTGCTCGAGTCGCAGCAGCGAGATGAACACCGCCCCACTGTGCTCCTATACCGCTTTCCTTCGCAATCTCGAGCATTTTTTCTTCCCAGAATCTGTCCCTCAGCGGCGTGCCATCGTCGCCAGCCGACTGTGGCAGGTTGTCGAGCAATCCGAGCGCGGCGAGCTCAGCAGCATACAGAGTCTCGCTTGGGCTTGTTCCTCCGAGGACCATCGCAATGGTGTATGGTGGGCATCCCGAAGGGCCAAGCGATTGAATTCGCTTGCGCAGCGTTTCCTCAAGCCGGTCCTGCCTCAATATCGCAGGGCTTTCCATAGTGAGCGATGTGCGCGAGGTCGATCCGCCCCCTTTTGCGACGAATACAAGCGCGAGCGAATCACCGCGGACAGAGCGTATCTGAATGCCAGCCGGCAAATTATCCCTTGTGTTGCGCTCCTCGATCATCGATATCGGCCCCAACTGCGAATTACGAAGGCTTTCCTGGGCATATGCTTCAGCAGTGCCCCCGGCGAGCAAATCTTCGATCTCTTCATTATGTACAATATCGACCTGGTCGCCTCGCCAGCCATACACAAGAGCTGTGCCTGTATCCTGACAAATCGGATACGTACCTTTTGCAGCGATACGCGCATTTTCCAGAAGGCTTGCTGCGACAAATTTTTCATTCACAGAAGATTCAGGGCTCTCCAAAACAGCAGAGAAAGCCGCCAGCTGGGACCTGGGCATCTTATAGGCGATGCGCGAAAATGCAAGCTTTGCACATTCACGGATGGATTCAGGCTCTAGAATGATGCGGCCATTCGCCTGCAGAGGCCGAGGCAAGGCCAGAGGCTCGAACTCGCTTTCTGGACCGAACGAAATAAATTGCTCTATGGAAACATGCGGCATGGCTTTTGGCTCCATTTATGAGCGTTTGGCTCTATGCCAGAGGCGCATTGGCACTCTGCCAATCGAAATAGCCTTGGCAGGGCACACTTCATGGCAGCAAAAGCAGGTAATGCAGAGTTTGTCGTCGATTCGCACGATATGGGTTTTGTTTTTCGAATCGAGGGCGAGCGCGTTTGCAGGGCATATCTGCACACAGGCTCCACAACCAATGCATTTGTCTGTATGAAAAACAGGGCGGAGGCGGATGAGAGAGCCGGCGAAGGCGCGCATCGCATTCGGAATTGCGCCTAGTTTTCGACCGAGCTCGCTGTGATACGGCAAAAGCTCGAAACCCTCGTGCGATACGTCCTGCACCGAGAGCGGCGATATGGCAGGCTCAATTATCGCTTCGCTCTGGAGTGTTCTCCGCAATCCATCGGCGAGGTAAGGAATGAGCGCCGGGTCATATCCGACGCAGCGCGCCGCGATCCAGTCGAGTTTTGCAATGCTCTGCGATGCCAGTACAATTCCGAGGGAATACGGCGTGCCTGAACCCGGCCCTTCACCCTGCATCGCTACAATGCCATCCATGAACGTGAAACATCGCGGAATCGAGAGGGCGAGATCTACGAGCATTTCGCCAAATTCCATTACTCCGGGATATTGCATGTGCATTGCGCTTTTTGCAGTGCCGGGGATGAGGCCGAAAAGGTTTTTCATCGCGCCGGTGTAGGTCATGAGCCTGTGGTTCTTCAGTTTTGGTAAGTTGATGACAATATCGACATGCTCGAGCCATGTGGTCAGCGGTATGTTGCGCAGCCTTTTGCCATGATTGACTGCATGAGGAGACGCTTCGCGAAAATCGACCCATTTGCCGCCATTTTGCTTCACAGCGTCATAAATACCGGATGTTTTCGCCGCAAGCGCGCCAGGTTGCCAGCCGGGGGAATCTCCCACGAGCACTTCCTTTGCTCCCTGCGACAGAGCGAAACGAATGACGGCACCGACAAATTCAGGGTGTGTGGTTACTGCTTTTGCTGCAGGCGAGGCATTCAAGACATTCGGCTTTACAAGAATCGTTGCTCCGCGTACATCAGGGAAACCGGCAATCTCAGCGGCTTGCGCAATTATCGCGTCCAGTTTTGTTCTGTCATAGTCCTCACAGCGAAGCAGGGCTACATCAGCATGCGTTGCATCCATCAGGTATTTTCCTTAATTCCGTTTATTTAGCCCAGTATATGAGATACGCGCAAGGTCATCAAGGCGACGCAGGAAAAAGTAATGCTTGCAAAGTTGAAGCAAATGCTCATATAATGCGATATATTCTTGTGGAGAGGGTACCGCGCAGAATGGCTATACGACTTGATCGCAACAACTGGGTGTATTACATCGGAAGGGGATCGAATCTCCGCATACTATTGTTTTCGATTGGGTGCATGCTGTTTTTGCTTGGGTCGAGTTTCAGGCCTGCTCCAGGGCCTCTTTCAGCCCGCGGAGGCTCCGATGCAACTCCTTTCGCTGCGAGCGAAGATATTGTCATGCCCGAGCCGGAAGACAAGCTCGTCAAATATACAGTGTATGAAGTAAAAAGGGGCGACACCCTTTCGGGAATCGCAGCACAGTTTGATGTATCACTCGATACGCTTATAAGCATTAACGCCTTTACTTCTGCCAAAGCGCTTAAGCCCGGCCAGCTGCTCAAAGTGCCCAATCAGTCGGGTATCGTGCACATCCCGACCAAGGATGCGACCGTGCAGGAAATTGCAGCTGCTTACAATATAAGCGCTGACAGAATTATCGATGCGAATGGACTGCTGACAGAGAATATTCATGCCGGAAGGCCTCTTTTTCTTCCTGACGTGCGGCTTCCAGCAGCCCAATTGCGGGAAATTGCAGGCACCCTTTTCAGATGGCCGGTAAGTGGCCGCATAACATCCTGGTTCGGGTGGCGCAAAGATCCGTTTACGGGCCGCCGCTCATTCCATAATGCGATTGATATTGCCGCTCCCTATGGCTCACCGATCAAGGCTCCCATGGATGGCAGGGTAATCGAAACCGGATATTCGCCGATTTTGGGGAAATATGTGATGATGTCCCATTCAGGCGGGTGGAAAACGCTCTATGGTCACATGTCTGAAATTGTGGTGCAGGAAGGCCAGTATGTGTCGCAGGGCAG
>WESA01000079.1 GCA_009768935.1 Rectinema subterraneum | reverse complement strand
TTCATGAGCTCAACGAAGGGCTCTTTGACAGGATATTTGCGGGAACCGCAGAGCACGGAATGTTCCAGGATGTGCGCAACACCATCGCTGCGGCGCGGCGGCGTTCTGAAGGTAATACCGAAAACCTTGTTTTCGTCTTTGTTGATGACTGATAGAAGACGCGCTCCTGTCTGTTCGTGGCGATAGAGGCGAAGCAGTGAATCGAGTTCGGGGACAGCAGTTTCTTTCTGGAGAATGAAGGACATGAACAACTCCTCGTTTGATTGCTGAAATCAAGAGAGTGGCAATTCCGGCTGAAGCGGAACATTCTTCAGACTCTCTTTTTTCTTATACAGTAACGAATCGAGCGTCTGAAGGAAAGAGTCAAGGGATGGATGCGTGGATTGGTCGAAGACAGCGTGCGCACTTGAGACCGTAAATTCCTGATCGATGCCGGCAATGACAATCTCGCGAACCTGAGCGAGTATCTGCGACTCGAGATCTTCGAGCGCTGGTGCGCCAGCAGGGCTAAGCACGATGAATTCATCTGCTCCAACCCGGGCAGCGATATCGCGGGGGCCCAATACCGATTTGATCGCATATCCTGTCGCGAGCAGGACTTCATTGCCTTTTTCGTAGCCGCTATCAAAGTTAATGCGCTTGAAATTGTCGATATCGAAAAGTATCGCGCCGAAATTATCGGAATTTCCAGAATTGCCGGCATTTCCTGAATTCAGCGAATTGGCGGCCCAGTTCTGAAGCATCTCCATAAATGCAGCCTGATTGTACAGGCCAGAAATCGCATCGATATTCAAACTGCGCTGCTGGATCGTGATATGCACAAGAAGCAGCGAAACTGTTGCTGCGGGCCAGAGCATCGCGGAGCCTTCTCTATAGAACTGGAAAAGGCCGCCGATAAGGATAGGAATGGGATAAAGCGCAAGCAAGCGGAAAATCCGCTTTGGCATGTTTCTGCGCCGCGCAAACAAGATGCATTCAGGTATAAACCCGATCAGAAAACTGGCGGTTACGAGCGCATTGAACAACCTGCCCCGCACATAGTGATTCGTTGCATCCAGATCATAGAATGCTTCGGTCCAAGGCGAAGTAAATGCAGCAGCAGCGAACAGCACGATTATAACGAGCGCCAGGGCATGCAACATACCCCCGCCCGGAAAGGTGCCTTGCCGCGAAATGTGATCTATGAACAGTGTAAATATGACGAGCGGAACAAGATACAGCATGTAGTACAGGGTATTTGTCAAATGCAGCGCAAACCGCGCACCGCTTTCCGGAATGCCGTCCAACGCCCAGGAAAGCGCATCGAGCACGAGGATGAAGGCGATGCTTCCTGCAATCAGGAAAAAATAGCGCTCAAGAGGCGGCCCTTCCCGCAAAGGGCGCCTGGACAGCGAGATCATCATCACCGCAACGAGAAGAAGTGCGTAGATATCGAGCTCGACCCGCAGCAGATTTTCCATGATTTTGGCACTCTTTGGTTCAAATATAAACCTGGCGGCCGGATTTTTGCAATGAGAAATATACAGCATGGAGAGTACATTGCATATTTTTAAACGCTATGCCCTTTATGGCTCAAAGCATAAAGTATGCCCAGCTCGAGGTTGAGCTGGGCATACTCGCACAAACGGGAATGAAATTGTCAGCGCTTGGGACCATTTCCGATAGAGCCGGCGCCATTCGCGCTGCCATGGCCTGCTGCACCGCTGCCGGCGCCACCACCAGCGTCCCCTACACCATTCGCGCCGCTCTTGCCGCTGCTGGCACCATGTGCATTGCCTTGGCTGGCGCCTGCATTTTCAGGCTTACCAGAACTTTCGGTCCGGACTTGAGCTTTCGTTTGCGTCCGCTCCTGAGTCTGCTGCTGCGTCATAACGCGGTTGCCATGTTCAGCAGCAACTTCTGAAGCCATTGTTCGCGTGCGGATCTGCAATTTTTCTTTGAGGGCGAAGAATTCCTGCGAGCCAGGATCGATGCCGAGCGCTTGCGCGAGTACTCCCCAGCCATGCCCGGAAGTATTCATGCTGGCAGCCTGCGCAACTGCATCGGCGAGGGGCTTGCCCGATTGCAATGAAATTTCCAGTGCAAGCCATATCTGCCCTGTGGTATATCCCTGGGCATTCAAATCCTGCAGTACCGCAAGATCGACCTGGAACTGTGCGCTCAGTTTTGTCAGCAGCGCGGTATTGTCAATCTGGGCCGCCTCGTCCACTGCTGCAATTTCGTCCTGCAAGTCGGTCGAGTCGGTTGTCGTCGCCGGAGTTGTTTCGGCTGTCTGGGCAGCTGCGCTGTACAGACTTCCAAACCCCACAGCCAGAACCAATACAAAAACAAGAAGCTTTTGTTTCGGGATCATCATGTAACCTCCGTCCCTTTTTCAGAATTGATGTTCGATTCCAGGAATCGATTGTCAATAAAGGATACGCAGCCAGAGCGGGTTTGGTTGCATGGAATTGTGCTGGATAAAAAACTTTGGCGGCGTTATGCTTTGATGCTATGGAGAAAGAGGCAGCGAGCTCTGTGCAGTCTACGATGAGCAAGGCAAAAGCCAATCAAGGGAGCTTCGACGAAAAAGCCGTAGTCGAGGAAATACTTGCAGGAAACTCGAATGCCTATCGCCGGATTGTCGAAACATACAGCGCGCGCGTCCTGGCATTTTGCCGATCGCGAATGCGCTCGGAAGAAGATGCTCGCGATGCGGCGCAGGAAGTCTTTATTCGCGCCTATGCATCGCTTGCTTCTTTTCGGAGCAATGAAAATTTCGCTTCGTGGCTGTTTGCAATCGCCGCAAACAATGTGCGGACGCACTTCAGGCTTTTTTCATCCAGGAAACATAAAGAAGAGGCCTTTGCAAAAGAGATCGCCGTCGCACCGATTCCGGATCCCGCAGAAGAGGCCGAGCAAAACCTTCGCGCCGAAGCGCTCAGGCAGGCTGTTGCATCCTTGCCGCTCGATTTGAGAAAGCCTGTGGAGCTGTACTATTTTGCCGAGCTTTCCGTGGAGGAAACGGCGAGTGTTCTGAAGCTTGGGCAAGAAGCGGTAAAGTCGAGATTGTTCCGAGCGCGGAAGGCCTTGAGGCAAGCAATTGAAAAAAACAAAGCTCCATCGCATCCATTCGCTGAACCAGAACCCGCAGCACATCAACGCGCCGATCATGTGCAACCAAAACAGTCTTCATGAGGTATATGTATATGATGAATTGTACAACGACACATGCATTTGTTGACTCATGGGAGAAAGGCCAGGTTCCGGAAGGCAGCGTTGCCGAATTCAAGGTGCACCTTGAGCAGTGCCAGGAATGTGCGCAGCAATTCAGCATATTGCTGCCGCTGATCGAGCGGGATACAGCAGCCTTGCAGGGACAGGAGTATACAGCAGGAATGCGCATCACCTCTGGCCAGGATCAGTTCGTAGATAATGTGATGGCCGCGATCGCCACGCGCAATCCGAGCATTGAGCCCGCGCACCGGGCACCAGTACGCCGGGCGCTGACCCGCCAGGCGCGCGTGCTGCGTTTTTCTCCTGCGCTGGCTGCAGCGGCAGCTGCAATTTTCATTGTCGGTCTTGGGCTTGGCTTGTTTTTCGGGACAAGAAATGGCTGGACAGTCACAGTCAGATTTGTGCTCAATGCGCCGGATGCTCAGTCCGTTCAGCTGGCTGGCGACTTCACTTCCTGGAGCCCCGAAGGGTATGCACTCAAGAAAATTGGGGCTGAAGGTACGTGGGAAATAACCGTACCTCTCAAAAAAGGGCATATCTATGTCTATAATTTTGTCATCAATGGAACTACATGGATTGCGGATCCCAAAGTACCCGCTATGGTTGATGACGGATTCGGCGGCTCGAGCAGTCTATTGCGGCTATGAGAATGGTGGTGGTATGGAAAAAGTGACAGCGAAAAGAATCTGGCATAAAAAGACAATGACCATCAGCACTTCGTTTTTTGCATGCATCGCCATGGCGGTGTTGATGCTGAGCGCTCCCTCTCTGCTCTTTGCGCAAGAGGTCGAGGCATGGTTCAAAAAGCCAGCGAATGCAGCCCTCTACAGCCAGGTTCGTGAAGATGTTATCGCAATGGCTTCCCAAATGCAGGCATTGGGACTCTCCGATTCCATTTTGGCTTCGCGACTCGAAGAAGGAGCGCGAAAAAAAGTTTCACCGAACATACTGCAAGCGAGCCTGCAAGGAGATCTGCAGCGCGCTATCGCAGCTGCTTTAATACTAAAAGAAAATGGTCTCTTCCCTTCCGACAAAAAGAAAGCCACTGCCGCGGTTGAGCAAATACTCATTCTGATGCGCGCAGGCACAAGCGAGGATGAATTTCGAATTTCGCTGAAAGCCGCCATCGCAAAGAGCGGGAAGCGAGAAAGCGCTCTTTCCCGGGCGATTTCCGCACTCTCGGTGGTGGCAGAGGCGCAGGCCACATATCAGCTGAATGGAACCGATCGTGAGCGCCTTGCACTCGCGCTCATAGCGAGCGATATGAACGAGAAGCGCTTTGATTCGATTCTTGCATCAATGAATGCATTTGCTCAAGCTGGTTACCGCGGCTCCGAAGCGCTGACAAAAGCGCTTGAAAAAGCATCGCTTGGGGCTTCTGGCGGGCATGAAAGCGCGGATGAAGGCGCAACAGGTTCTGTCCCCGGTACCCAAAACGGTTCTCAGGGCATGCCTCAAGGGAATCAAGGCGGTGGAGCTCAAGAAGGAAAAACTCAGGGATCGCAGCATGCACCTACGGAAAAACCGCAGCCTCCTGCCAGCACGAACCAGGGCAGCCACGGCAAAACTGGGGGTAGCCCTGGCTCAAACAGCAGATAGCTTCTGGTTGGTGGCGCTCATGAAGTGAAAAATTTTTGGAACCAAACTCCTTTTCCCTGCGACATCTTAGTGAACAACAAATTACCTTCTAGGGAGGAAGGACATGAGAACATCGAGAAAAGCGATTGTGTTTCTGATGGTGGGCGCAATGCTCGTCGCCGTAACTGCTGGCGCATTTGCGCAGGGTTTCGGCAGAATGGGTGGCCCGGGTGTCGCGGTTCCTGGCTATGGATTTAACCGAGCAACGCCGGTCGCTCCTTCATATGGATATGGAGCCAGAGGCTGGGCAACTGTTCCTGGTACTGCAGTTCCCAGAACATGGAACAATAAATCTTTCAACCCCAGCCTCGGCTTTATGGGCCGCATGGGCATGATGGGTTCCAGCGGATATGGCGCTCTGCACTACTTCCAGTATCAGAAGCTTTCAACAGAAGACAAGGCAAAAGTGGACAAGCTCGTCCAGGACACTGCCGAGCAGATTCTACCCTTGCAGAATGAGCTTCGTTCGCTCAAACTCGCACTCAATGGCTATGTCTGGGACACCAACCCCGACAAAGCTAAGATTGACGAGACAATAGCAAAGATCGCAGATCTCCAGAAGAAAATTCAGGAGCTCCGCACCAACAGCATTCTCGAGATCAACAAAATCTTCCAGACTGCCCAGTAATTGCTCAAGCTCAGATTGAACTCTGAAGCGCAAATGATTAAGCCGCCCGGCCACACGCGCCGCGCGGCTTTTCTATTGTGCGCCCGGCAGGGCGCACTCACTAGCGGGTGAGGCAATACATTGCCAAGTCCCGTCTGGGCCCGGTAAGGGGAACCAGTAGCCGAACGCCAAGGGTGTCCATCGCGAGG
>WESA01000007.1 GCA_009768935.1 Rectinema subterraneum | reverse complement strand
GGCGCGGGTGCTGGGCAAGATGCAGATTGTGGCCGAGCTCGAGAGCGCTTCGGATGAGTGTTTTTCGATCGCTGAGCTCATGGTGAAAAAGTCGAGGCGGGACCTCAAGTTTGACGAAGAGGCAGCGCTGTCGCTTAAGCCATATGGCGAGGCTGTGAAGCAATTCTTCGATTTCATAACATCGAATCTCGACAGGGGGCTCGATGCCACCGAGTTCGGCAAGGCAGGCGAGATCGAGGACCAGATCGACAGCTTTAAGAAGGAACTCAAGAAAATGGCGAGAAAGCGGCTCAATGCCGGGGCGGACGCCAGGACTGAACTGCTCTATATCGATCTCGTGAGGCACTTCGAAAAGATTGGCGACTGCCTCTACGCCGTTGCGGGCGAGCTGGAGAGAATTTAAAAAACGGGGTCAGACCCCTTTTTTTAAATTTCTGCGCGCGGCCAGCCGGCAGGCAAGGACGCAGACAGTGCCCACGACGATGATGGCCGGGCTTGTAGGCAGGTCGAAGATGACTGCGAGCGCGAAGCCTGCCAGGTTGATGCACACGCCGAAGAGCGAGGCGAGCAGCATGGTCGGCTTGAAATTCAGTTTGAGCGATTGTGCGGCGAGGGCCGGCAGCAGGGTAACCGCGTCCACCATGAGCGCTCCCGTGATCCGCATGCCAAGCCCGATGCCGGCGCATACGACAACCAGTATCGCCGTGTAGACAACTGTCGAAGGGAAGCCGAAGGCGAATGCCGTTTCCCTGTCGAATAACACCGCCGAAATGGGCCTGAGAAAGCGCGCCGTTCCCGCCAAAATCAATGCCGAAACGATCACGACAAGAAGGACTTCTGTTTTATCGAGGGCGAGAACATTGCCCCAGAAAAGGTTGAAGGCTTCTATGGCGTGAATGTTGGTTTTGTAGAACAGAATGAACACAATGCCGAGGCTGGCGGTCATCAACAGTGCCATCGCCCCGCCGGAAGTCCCTCCGGATCTCCGCACGCTGAGGCCTGAAATGGCAAACCCCGCGGCAACGGAGAACAGCATCGCGAAGAGAACAGGATCGACCCCGAGAATGAGGCCTACCGTTGCGCCGAGCAGCGACAGGTGCATGACGCCGAAGCGGGCGGGAATCAGCTCCAGCGAAAATATGTAGATGCCCAGCAGGGGGAATGCCAGCCCGCTCGCGAACAGCGCGATGATCGCTCGGCTGAAGGCAGGGATATGGAGCAGTTCCATCATATTTCGTGCCCTCTCGTTTCCGCAAGGAAGGCGCTGGTATCCAGGAGCTGTGCAGTTCCCTTCCGGAACACGATGACGGCATCGCATAATTTCACCAGTCTCCGGTCATGCGTGACGAGAATCAGAGGAACGCCCGATTTTGCGATTGAATGAATGAGCGTGCGCATGGCTTCCTGACCTTCTTCATCGAGGTAGGAACCTGGTTCGTCAAAGAGATAGAGCGCAGGCTCGGCTGCCATGGCGCGCGCGATCGACACACGCTGGAACTGCCCGCCCGACAGGTCTTGGACTGCTTTGTCGGCAAGGTCCTCAAGTCCGCAATAGGCAATGGCCGCCTCCACAACCTCGCGGTCTAGGCGGCCAAAACGGCCTGTCAAGCCTAATTTGCCCAGCCTGCCGAACGATACAGCCTCCCGCACCGAAATGCGCAGCTGGCCGGAATTTCCTTCCGGCCGGTTCTGGGGAATATATGCGAGCTTCTTGCGCGTCTGTGCAAACGCTGCTGTCCGTGTATCCACGCCCAGAAGGCGAAGCTCGCCATCAAGCGGAGGCAGAAGCCCGAGGCAGGTTTTGAGGAGCGTCGTCTTGCCGGCGCCGTTGGGGCCGACAAAGCCAATGACAGTACGCCTCTGTGTTCGTGCCGTAAGATCGATACAGATATTTCGCACGACCGGCTCCGACCGCTTATATCCAATCGAAAGATTTTTCGCTGACAGAAGCGGGGGATTAGCTGGGCGCATATCTCCGGGCGTGGGCATATCTCCAGGCATCGATGTATCATCCAGCATGCGCGTGGCGGCTCTATTTTCCGATCTGGCTCAGAATGGCTTTTTCATTGTAAAGGAATACATCCTCGATGGTACGGGTACCGTCCTTGCCCGGGAAATTGATGAGGAGCACATGCGGCACACCGAGGCTTTCAGCCAGGGCCTTGCCGCCTGGGTTGTGATAATTGTCCAGCACCATGACAGGTTTTTTCTTTATCAGATCGAGAACAACCGCAGGCGAAGGCTCGCCGGGGCCGAATGTTCCCACGACATCGAGCCCGAGCCAAAGCGCGAAGGTTTTCATGTACGCCTGCACAACCACGCGCTTGTCGGGCAGAGCGGCGGCTACCCGCTCGCGCATGGCGTCCGAGAATGCTGTAAACGACTTCGCCCATTGTTCCTGTGCTTGCGTCGTCCCCAGGGCTTCTGCAATTTTTTTCGATTCAGCAATGATGGTTGAGGGCACATTGTCGGTGTACACTGCGAGAATTCTCAGATTGCTGTTTTGTGCTGTTTCTGCGAGCTTTTTGGCGAATTTTTCGTAGCCTGAATACACGATGAGCGATGCATGCTGCACCGCGAGCAAGTCTGACGGCTTGATTTCGTACTCAGGCGGATGTTGGAGTTCAAAGGGAGCAATTGTCACGATATTTTTCGCGCCGGCGGCAATTGCGTACGCTTGCACCCACGAGGTAGAGGCAATCACGGGTTTGTCTTGCGCCGCGAGCGGCAGTGCGGACAGGCAGAGCAGCGCGAGGAACATCCAGACTAGGCTTCGTTTTGAATGAGAAGAGCCGATACCCATATGAGAATCCTTTGAGAGTTGAGTGTGATGGCGGGCTTCGTGCACACCGGGAAGCGCTTCGAGCGCCTCGGGTTCAATGCAGCTTCAGAAAGCAACGTTCCGCGGCTGCATCCGGTTTGTATGTTCCAGCATGGCGCTGGCATGCAGATTCATCTGCGCGTGTCCATTGCCTTCGGGCAAGGGCAGCGATACAAGTATCGCGGTTTCAGTGTACCGCAAGTCCAAGTTCCGAAGCAACAAGCGCGACAGCCTCTTCGATACATCTGGAAAGAGAAGAGGGAGGCAGGCCGGCAAGTATGAAATGAGGCTGATTCACAGGCAGCAATATCTTCTTGCTGCTTGCGTGCATCACGGCGCGGGCGATCCTCGGAGTGATCTCGCCCATCATTGCATCAGGAAGAACAATGCCGATCGGGCCGAGAATGATCTGGCCCAGATTGATTGAGACCCGTATCGCATTCTCGCCGGAGGCTCCCCGGTCAGCCCCTGCTTTTATCATCTGTTCGGTCGCCGAAGCGTTCGTGCCCAGGGCCAGAATCTCGACATCGTGCCCGAAAGCCTGCCGCACCCGCGTGCACAGCTGGGAGCCGATACCCCCGCCAAGGCCGTCGACGACCACAATGATCGGCTTTTTCTCCATGAGCGAAGGATAGAATGGATCAGAAATTTAAAGAAGGGGTCAGACCCCTTCTTCACACGCCTTCAGAGACGATGACTACTTCTTCATGAAAATCAAGGCAGCATGCTACCACAATAATACAGGATGAACTTCAAAAATTTGTTAAGCAAAGCGACTACTTGGTGCTATAATCATTATCAGAATTATGACTGTGTACAAAGGGTTGGCCAGAGACTTCAAAGACGATGTCGCACGCAACGTAATTGATGAAAAAATAGCGAATTGCTTTTTACGGCAATTTGGATATTATCCTGGCTCTTCGGAAAGGAATTCCTGGACCTATTCTCTCAGGTTCATGGATACAATCATCAGGATAGGTTCAATACCGGATGATTGCGGCGTTCTGATCGAATTCAATATTCCCAATACAAATAAACGCATCGATTTTCTTATAACCGGAAAAGATGAAAATGGCGGGAGCAATTTTGTCGTTGTAGAATTGAAACAATGGCAAGAGGCACGGGCAACTCCCTACAAGGATGTTGTCATTACCTTTGTCGGCCATGGAGAAAGGACCGTGGCGCATCCTTCGTACCAGGCATATTCTTACAACACCTTCCTGGTCGACATGAATACTTCGATTCAGCAGAATCGGATCGGAGGGCATGCCTGCGCCTACCTTCACAATTACCAACCAAAGCGGAATGAGCCACTCCTGGAACAGCATTACATGGAGACCGTCCTCAAGGCACCGATTTTCTTCAAGCATGATGTCCGGAAGCTCCAGGATTACATTGCCTCGAAGGTCGGACGGGGGAATGGTACAGAAGTCCTCAAGCATATAGAAAATGGCGAAGTGAGACCCTCGAAGGAACTGATCGATTGTGTCGTGGGGCTTCTTAAAGGGAACGACGAATTTATTCTGCTCGATGACCAGAAAGTCGCTTTCGAAGCGATAATGAGCATCTGCGAGTCTTCCAGGGACAAGACGGTTGTCATGGTAAAAGGGGGCCCTGGAACCGGCAAATCTGTCATCGCCCTGAATGTCTTCGGAAAACTCCTTCAGGGTAAAAAGAACGTGCGGTTTGTAGCGCCGAATGCGGCTTTCAGGAATGTAATGCTGGAAACACTGGTAAAAAATGACCCAAGACAGAGGGTAAGAGTCAAGAATCTGTTCATGGGCTCGGCCAGCCTCTGGGAATGCCGGGACAATGAATTCAATGTCCTGGTCGTGGATGAAGCTCACAGGCTGAAAAATGAAATGGCTTATGGTTACAAGGGTGATAACCAGATAGAAGATATCATTTCTTCTTCAAGAATTGTGATCTTTTTTGTGGATGACAGACAGAGAATTCGGCCCGAAGACATTGGTTCCAGCGATGAAATTGCAAGGATTGCGAAAAAATACAATGCCGACTTGCATGAATTCAGCCTCGATGCCCAGTTCCGGTGCGCAGGCGCAAAGGATTTTATCGCATGGGTCGAGAAGGCACTCCAGATAGACAGTTCCGCAAGAACCACCGCCTGGGACAGGGAGTCATTCGATTTCCGGATCTACTCTACGCCTAACAAGCTGTTCAAAGCCGTAAAGGAAAAGAACGATGAAGGTTTCAAGGCAAGGCTTGTGGCTGGCTATGCCTGGGATTGGACGAGCTTGTCGGAGAACAATGACAGGGCACAGATCTTGGATGTGAGCATGCCCGAATATGATTTTGCAATGCCGTGGAATCAGAGAACCAAGAGCGAATTATGGGCAATCCTCCCGAATGGTCTGGAACAGATTGGATGTGTCCATACGATTCAGGGACTCGAGTTCGATTATATCGGTGTAATTATCGGTAATGATCTGAGATACAACAGAGCAACTGGAAAAGTCGAGGCTGTCTGGAACGAGTACAAGGATAAAGCCGGCAAGAAAGGGCTCAAGAATGATCCTGTGACTTTCAATGCGCTCGTGAAGAATATCTATCGAATACTTCTCTCGAGAGGGATGCGGGGATGCTATGTGTTTTGCAGGGATAAGAACTTGAGGGATTATCTTCAAGGATTGTATGACAGTAAGCTGGAATATGCGGACTATTTCGTAGAAGAAAACAATTCGGCTCTATGGGCGGCGGAAGGCGGGCATGGAAAACCAGAAGACAAGAATAGCTATAGCATATGATTTTGACGGCACCCTCGCTCGCGGGAGCCTGCCCGAACATGGGCTGTTGCAGGATTTGGGCATTGAAAGCGCTTCTTTCTGGAATGAGGTGAAAGAGCGTGCCGAAACGCAGGATGCCGATGAAATCCTTGCGTACATGTGCCTGCTGCTGGAAAAAGCGAAAGAACGAGGCATCGAAATCACCGAAAGCAGGCTGGGATCCTATGCCGCCAATATCCCGTTCTTTGAAGGGGTAGTGGAATGGTTCGGGAGAATCAACAAGTACGCTGCCGAATTGGGCGTCGGTATCGATCATTTCGTGATTTCCTCTGGATTGCGGGAAATTATCGCCGCGAGCGCCATCGCGCCTTGTTTCAAGTTCGTTTTTGCATCCAAATACCTTTATGATGAACGAGGAATGGCTTCATATCCAGCCGTTTCCATAAATTATACGACGAAAACACAGTACCTTTTCAGGATCAATAAAGGGATTTTCAATTTTTTCGACAACAAACGGATAAATACCTGGATCAGGCTCGACAGGAGACCCTATCCATTCAAGAGGATGATCTACATAGGTGATGGGGATACCGACATCCCGGCAATGAAAATGACAAGATACCAGGGGGGATATTCAATCGCGGTCTTTGATCCGCTCAAGTGGGATGATTTGAGCCAGCAAGCAAAAATATATAAGCTGATCGCTGAAGACAGAGTCCAGTATGTGGCCCCGGCAGTGTATTCGGAAGGTTCTCTGCTCGATATTGCTGTCAAGGGGATCATCGGGAAAATCGCAAACGAGCCATAAGTCTTTGGTTCTGTTCGTGATGAAAATTCTTTATGAAGGGAATCATGCTCTGTAGAAAATGAACGTTCATCAGGGATGGTTTTAAACCCTCATGTCCATAATGTGGACATGTTTTGCGGTCGTGTCGATTTTGTTGACATGTCACCCTGATTCAAGAATGAGAGGCAACAATGAGTCATCCGAAATACCCGCGATGCAAGGAGCAACGCATGAACATCCAGGACTCGAAATCACTAGTTGTGATCATTACAGGCGGCACGAGAGGCATTGGGCGTGGGCTTGCCAAGTGTTTTCTTGAACGGGGGGCCAGTGTCGTCATTTCAGGGAGAATTGGCGAGGTGGTGCGGAGGGCTGTAGAGGAGCTCAAGGCAGAGGTTGCCGGGCCGGGCTCTGCGCTGAAAAGCGCGGAGGCTGTCCCCGTCGCGGGCACGGAATGCGATGTCAGGGAGTTTGCCCAGGTGCAGGCGCTCTGGGACTACGCGATCTCCAGTTTCGGCAGGGTGGATATCTGGATTAACAATGCGGGCATCGGTCAGCCGCAGAGCGACATCGACGAGCTCAAACCGGACCTGATTCGCGACATTTTCGGTACGAACTGCACAGGCGCCCTGTATGGGTGCAAGGTCGCCATGACAGGGATGAGGGCGCAGGGCGATGGGGCGATCTACAACCTTGAAGGGCTCGGCTCGAATGGAAGCATTGTGCGGGGCATGGCGGCGTACGGGGCTTCCAAGCGGGCGCTGGCGTACATTACCGATTCGATGGCGAAGGAGGCGGAAGGGAGCGGTGTGATTGTCGGAGCGCTGCGTCCCGGCATGGTTGTCACCGACCTGATTATCGGCGAATATGCCGGCAAACCCGAGGAATGGAAAAAGGTTCGTCGCATTTTCAACATTCTCTCCGACAGGGTGGAAACCGTGGCCCCTTGGCTCGTGGACCAGATGCTGCAGAACCGCAGAAACGGCAGGAGGATTGTCTGGCTCACGGGGCTGAAAACGATGGGACGTTTTCTCTCCGCGCCTTTTGTGAAGCGTTCCGTATACCCGGAAATGGAATGATGTTCGAAGGGCGGACGCTGGGCCCGCGCGCGAGTCGTAGTACATCAGAAAGCTGAAATAAACAGGCAATTTCCTGGAGCGCCAGTGCAACGCATTTTACTTTATTGATAATTCCTGATAATGCCGATAATCATGGTATCCAAGGAGGAACCAGGATGAAAAAGAAAAGCGGGATTGCGCTGAAACTGGCGCTCATCGTTGCTCTCGCGGTAATTGCTCTCGCGTCATGCGATATCAATGCGCCCGCGGGAACGGTGGTCGATTTGAACAGCTCGGAAAAATCGCTATCAGCAGACGCCAGCGGGCTCAGCAAGGGCAAACCGGACAAAACCCCGGTTGTCGAAAAAATTGTCGGTACCGCGGCTATAGCCCCGGATTGTTTTTTCTTTGAATTCGATATGGTCGGTCAGCAGAAATTTGCCCGCGCACTTGTGCCAGTATCGCCAGACGGATATATCAAGAATGGGAAATTGCTCTACAATACAAAGAGATATAAAATCGCAAGTTTTGTGTACGACCAAGCCTCGGGGTATCTGCAGGGCACGACAGCCCAAGAAGGCGGCGTTTCGTATGCCTTCGCCGGCTTGTATTCGCAGGACAGCGGCTTTTTCGGCACCATATCGAAGTTCGAGCAGGGTGTTGAAAAGAGCGGATATTTTATCGGCTCGCCAATGCTCGGCGGAAAAAACATTGCGAACTACATAGGAGTAGCGACCTATCTGTTCCCCACCCCGACTCCCCAGACGCTGGTATTCAATACAATCCTCGATTTCGATGCGGGCACCGCTGTCGGAACCTGGAGCGAGTCTGGTGAAGGCTGGAACTACAGCCTTCATGGCCCGATCGCGGGCACCGTCGAAGGCGATTCGGTCAACTTCAATGCTTCTGTATTGCCCATTTTCAGGCCATACATGCTGTATGACATGACCGCGGTGGGTTCGGGCACGTTCAAGAACAAAGGCAAGAAGACTGTTTCTGGTGATTTTACGATCTACTATGGCGACCTTGTGCTGCCATCGCTGCTGACGGCAACGAAAGAAATGCCCTGATCAGGGATGGCATATCGCAGGTAAGGAGCTGATTCATTTGTCCAACAGCGGAGAATGCGTAGAGTCCGCGTTTCAGCTCAAGCAGGATGCCGCGCTTTGCAAAGCGACTCAGTGCGGTCCTCGATGTGTGGTCACTTTCATCCTGGAAATTGAGCCGTACCGCAGGATAGTCGAAGTATGGCTGGCCGGCGAATGCCTGCAGGAGCCTTTCGAGTTTCATCAATTACAATAACATACAGACATGTGGATTATTGTAAACCATATAGGAATAATCAGTATTATTGGCGCTTTGTGTATGCGCATAAAGCCTCCGGGCGCGCGGCCTGGTCGCGGTCAGCAGGCGCTTAGCAGGCTGCTGCTCACTCCAGCTGGGGCTTCTGCCGATATCCCTTGATTGCGGCGCGGCGGCGTTTGGTTGTGAGTTTTCTTTCTTTCGAGGCGCGAGTAGGTTTCGTGGGGATCCGGGGCGGCATCCTGCGCGCAGCAGCGACAATGAGGGCAATGAGCTTGTTGAGAGCGCGCTCTCTGTTCTGCACTTGGCTGCGCTCTTCCTGCACCGAGACGACAATTTCATCTTTTGCGTTAATTCTGCCGGCAAGGCGGGTACGCACGAGTTCCATTTCTTTATCATCGAGCCCCGCGAGCGTGCAGAGCGGGACGCGCGCGATGACTTTGGTATTGACTTTGTTGACATTTTGGCCGCCCGGGCCGCTTGAACGGGCGAAATCGATTACGGCGTTGTCGAGTATCGATGCGGCCAGAAGCTCCTTGTTCATGATGCCAGTATACCTGAAATACTAAATCGCCTGCTACAACTTATTCGTTGGCGGCTCAGAGGCGGCTCAGCAGATCGAGCGCCCGCCGCTGGCTCTGTGGGGCGGGCAGCGCTCTCTGCCAGGTCGCCCACTGCGGATTTTCAATCAAGGCTTCTTATCCTCTCCGAAAACTTGTGCGACAATCGCATCATCTGCTCGACCTCGAGGCGCATGGATTCGGTGAACTGGCGCGCATCAGCGCGGCGGCTGTAAAGCGTTATCGGCAGCCCTTCGAGTTGCAGCGCGTACATCGCATTCACGGGATAGAGTTGATACTCGATGACCGAGGCCAGGCCAAGGAAATCTTGAAGCTCTTCCGCTTCCTGCGGCCGCGAAGCCCAGTTTCGACACAGCCACACATACAAATCCGAGTGGAAATGCGTCATGATCCCGGAATATCCCGAAGCGCCCGCCCGGAGCGAAGCAAGGAGAGTCGCCGCATTCGCATTGAAGAGCTTGAAGCCGCTGCCCCGCGCCGCCTCAAGCTTTGCCTTGATATCGCCCATGCGGCAGCTCGTATCTTTGAGGAAGCCAAAGCGCCCTGTCCCCACAACAAAGCGCATGAGCTCCGGGCTGATAAGCCGCTTGTACGGCGCCGGGCACTCATAGAACCCGAGCAGTATATCCCGATCGAAACGGTCAAGGAAAAGCTCGAGGTTACGCTTGAAAACATCGTCGCTCTCGTGGCGCTTTGCAAGTCTGTTCGTCACAAGGATGAATGCGTCGGCTCCCGTGTCCGCCATCATCTTTGCTTCTTCGATCTGGTCATCGAGCGAATCAGCCACATGGCCGGAGACAAGAACAGGCACGCGCCCGGCTGCAAACTTGATCGACATTCGCGCCAGTTCGAGCCGCTCGCGCAGGCTTAAGTGAAACATTTCGCTCGATTGGCACACGGCAAAAAGCCCTGCAACACGGCGCTCGATATGCCATTCCACGAGCTTTTCGAGCGCGTCCCAATCGATGCGCCCATCTTCGTGATAGGGTGTGATCATCGTCGGCCAAACGCCGTCTGGAATTGTTTTATTCATATGCAACCTTCTTTGATACACGCGCCTCTTGGGGCTTTACCGATACCCCGACAACCGCGGAATCAGGAGCACTATGTCAGGAATATACGTTATGAGAAATAAAACTACGACAATTACAAATATCATGGGAATGATTTCCTTGATAATCGTTTTGAGCGGCGTTCCCGAAATGCCCGATACCACATAGAGCAGCATCCCGTACGGCGGCGTCGACAGCCCGATCATCATGTTGAGCACAATCACTACGCCGAAATGCACAAGATCGATTCCCAGCTGGTTGATGATAGGCAGCACGATCGGAATGAACACCAGCGTGATCGCCATCGTGTCGATGAACATGCCGAGCGCGAGAAATACCACATTGATGATGAGTAGCATCACATATTTGTTGGTCGTGAGCCCGAGCATGAGGCTGGCCACAAAATTCGGGATCTTTTCGATAGTCACGATGTACGAGAACGCATACGCGCTGCCTACGAGGAGGGAAAGTGTGCCAGTTGTGCGCACGGTATTTACCAGCACCTGCTTGAAATCCTTCCACCCGAAAGCCCGATATAAAAAGACAGAGACGAGCAAGGCATAGAATGCAGCAAGCGCACCAGCCTCTGTCGGTGTGACAATTCCGGTATAGATGCCGCCTAGCAGGACAACAACCGAAAACAAGGCTGGAATCGAGCGGAGCGTGAGTTTCCAGAATTCCAGCGGCTTCAAGCTCTGTCCCTCCGGATAATTTCTGGCCCGCGCGATAATTGCGGTATAGATCATGAGCCCCACGCCGATGAGCAGCCCTGGCAGAACACCGCCTAAGAATAAATAGCCGATCGACGCGCCTGAAAGCATCGAATAGAACACCATAGGAATGCTCGGCGGAATAATGGGACCGATAGTCGCGCTGGCAGCGGTGATTGCGCATGTATAGCCATCATCATAGTTCTGCTCGCGCATCGCCTTGATTTCCATGCTCCCCAATCCGGACGCATCAGCGAGAGCCGAGCCAGTCATTCCGGAGAATATAATTGAAGCGACGACATTCACATGCCCCAGCGCGCCTTTTCGCTTTCCGACCAGGGCGTTTGCAAACGAGAAGATCATGTTCGTCACTTTGCCCGAATTCATGATCTCTGCCATGAACACAAAGAGCGGCACGGCGATCAGGATGAAGCTTGCGTTCATGTTGGTGAGAAATTGCATGGCGACCATGTCGAGCGAGGCCGCCGGATTTTTCGACAATGCAAAATAGAAAGCAGAAGCCATCATCATTCCCGGCGCGATAGGAATGCGCAAAAGGAAAATGAGCGTAAATGAAACAAAGAAAACGATGAGCGCGAGGTTCATGGTTTGCCTCCGCCGCTGGCTTTGCCCGCGATATCTTTCACGATATCGATCACGAGCCGCACGATCATGTCAGCGAGAAACACAATGAAGGGGAAATACGCCCAGTTCATCGGGATGCGCAGGGCATCGGACTTCTTGTACGCCATAAACTGGATGTAATTCCAGGACGGAATAAAAATGAGTATCAAAGATGTGAGTAGAAGCGCATTTCCCGCGATGCGCATGGCTTTCTGCAGGCCAGGTTTTGCAGCGTCATACAGCATGGTAAATGCCACATGCGAGCCAGTCCGTTTTGCATAGAGCCCGCCCAGCAGCGCAGTCCAGATAAAGCAGATGAGGCTCAACTCCTCGGGCCAGATGAGCGGCTTGAACAGATACCGCGCCACAATTTGCGACATGAACGAAACAAACAGCACGGTAAACGTGAGCATCGGAAGATACAGTTCGATGCAGTCAACAAGGAATTTTCCCGTTTTTTTCAGCCAGAACGGCATGGCGGCTCCTTTTGGTTCTTGCTGTACAGCAAAAAGATGGGTTGCCGGGCGCGTCCGTGCGGCCAATAGAATCCGATGCTCTATTGGCGGCAGGATACGAGCGCGCCCGCAACGGTGTGGAACTATTTCAGCTTCTGAATCTCCTCGTACAGGTTAAGATCCCAGTCCTTCGAGATATCTTTGCTCTCGGTAAGGTAGGAATTCTTTGCATATGCGGCGAATGCTGCACGATCTGGATTCTCGATTACGGTAAGGCCCTGCTGGCGGAAGAAGTCGAGGATGTTCTTCTCGTTGTCAAGGTTGGTCTTATCGCAGAACTGGCGGGCCTTTTCGGCAGCCTGCATGAGCCAGCCCTGCTGTTCCTTTGTCAGGCTCTGCCATTTTTTCTCGTTGATCGAAGGCCATGTGGAATCGACGACATGGTTTGTCAAGACAATGTATTTCGTTACCTCATAGAACTTTGCGTTTTTATCGGTGGGGAGCGGGTTATCCTGGCCTTCGATGGCTCCTGTTTTGAGGCCCATATAGACTTCATTGAAGGCCATCGGGGTGGGATTGGCACCGAGTGCTTTGCCCATCGCGATCCAGGTCGGGCTGTTCGGTACACGGAGCTTGACGCCTTTCATCTGCTCTGGTCTCGTGATAGGGCCGACCTTTGCGGTCAGATTGAGCTGGCGGGTTCCGAGATAGTAGGCGACGAGCGGGCGGATGCCGGTCTTCTGTGCGACTTCTTCAAAGATCTTTTTCCCGATGGGGCCGTTGAATGTCTTGGTCATCTGGTCGTAGCTCTGGAAGGTATACGCAGCGCCGAACATCGAAAGATAGGGTATGAACTCTGCAAGCCACTGCGCCGAGGTGTACACCATATCCACGGTGCCTTTGCGGATGGCATCCTGTTCAGCCTGCTGGGTGAAGAGCTGGCCGGAATGGTAGACATCGACTTGAATCTGCCCACCGGAGAGTTTTTCCACCTCATCCTTGAACACAAACATCGCCTGCGTGTGAGCGTCCCCTGGCACACTGACCGAGGTGAACACAAGCTTTACCGGCTTTTGCTGGGCGAATATTGCCGGGCTTGCCAACATGAGCAGTGCGACCACTGCAAATACTGCTTTTTTCATACAATGCCTCCTAATAAGAATTTGCGGGTGTGATATGATTCTCGCCGCGTGCGCGGCTGAATTCCCTGTTTCTGAATCCAAGGCGATGTGATATTTCACCTGTCGCCTCGAGCAACGCAGACACCATCGATTCCAAGCGCTCCAGTGTATTTCGTTCTGCCGGTCCGGAGAGGCTCATTGAAGCGAACACCTCGCCACGTGCATTGAAAATGGGAGCGCCGATACAGCGTAGATGATCTTCGTGCTCTCGGTCGTCGATTGCATAGCCTTGGTCGCGAATATGCGCGATTTCCTCCCAAAGGCGGGCTTCGGTCGTGATAGTATTCTCAGTAAAGCCAGGCAGCCCGCGCTCAGCGATGATACGACGGATTTCTCCATCGTCCAGAAAAGCGAGAATTGCCTTGCCGACTGATGTGCAATGGAGCGGCGCGCGCACTCCAATTACCGAATACGTTCTCAGCCTCCGCTGCGATTCGATACAATCGATATAGAGCACTTCATCGTTATCCAGCACAGTGAGGTGAACAGTTTCATCAAAGCGAACATTGAGGCCTTTAAGAAAAGGTGCAGCAATGCGCACAAGATCGAGCCCTGTTTGTGCGCAGTAGCCCAGCTCGATGAGCCGTATGCCAAGCGAATAGCTGCCGGATTCCACGTCCCGCTCAAGGACGCGCGCGAGGGTGAGCGTTTCGAGGAGGCTATGCACCGTGCTCTTTGGCAGGGCGAGCGCTTTCGAGATTTCAGAGAGGCTGCGGCTATTGCGATCTGAGAGCAAATCGAGAATGGCGAGCGCTTTTTTCACCGAATTCACTTCAGCCATAGAGCACCTTTCTGAATCAGGCAAGGTTTTAGTTGTTCATATATACGAACAGCTTTCTTGTATATGAATTATTGCACAGAACTGTCAGGTTGTCAAGAAAACTATAATGGCACGAAGATTGTATATGGCCGGCCGATAAAAAACTTCATATATAAGGTTCGTGACACAATTTTTAGTTAGCCACAGTGAATATTTATTCTTGACGG
This sequence comes from Rectinema subterraneum, assembly GCA_009768935.1. GTDB lineage: Bacteria > Spirochaetota > Spirochaetia > Treponematales > Rectinemataceae > Rectinema > Rectinema subterraneum. Next base: position 53,560 of record WESA01000007.1, on the reverse strand, counting down.
ATCAATATACCACTCGTATCATGATAAATGATTTGGAGAGTTTATTATTTTAGGGAGGGATTTATGCGCAGAGTAATGATCTTGCTCTTGGTGTTCGTAATTCTCGTTGGTGCTTCTGCCCAGTCCAAGGCGGGATGGCCCGATCAGCTGAAATTCATGTCCGGTCCTCCAGGGGGCAACTGGTTTGCTCTTGGTACTGCGCTTTCGGAGATGTGGTCCAAGAATGTAATCCAAACTACATCGAGCTCGGGCGGCGGTGTTTCCAATATCCTCAATGTCGATGCGAAAAAAGCCGACTTCGGATTTACCGTAGCTTCGCTTCTTGGCGCGGCAATCGCGGGAGAAGAGGATTTTGAAGGCAAGGCGGTCAAGAATGCTGTCATCATGGCAAACCTCTACACGCAGTATACATACTTCATAATGCGCAAGGATTTTGCAGAAAAGAACGGCATCAAGAGCGTGGACGACATGATCGCAAAAGATATCCCTGTGCGCTTTGCAACACTCAAGCCGGGGACCGCAAGCGAGTTTGTCATCAAGGCGCTGTTCAAGAAAGGCTACGGAACTGATTATGATAAGCTCAAAAAGAAAAAATGGACATTTGAATTCACTTCCTACGATGGCGGCGCGGATCTTCTGGCAGATAATCATCTCGATTGTTTCGCGTTTTCCGTCGGCAAGGTGGCAAGCGTGGTCATGAACATAGAGAGCAATACGCCGGTTGTCATTCTGCCAGTTGGCCAGAAGGCGCTCGATGCGCTTGCGGCAGCATATGGTACGACGACCTTCACGGTGATGCCTGGCGTCTACAAATCTGTCACTACCCCGATCAAAACAGTAGGCGATTATACTTGTATTGTGATTCGCAAGGACTTCCCTGACAATCTCGTCTATGAGCTTAACAAGTCCATGTGGGCAAATCGCGACAATCTGGCAATGGCAGTAAAGGATATTTCCGAATTAAATCCCAAAGAAGCTCTCCCTGAAGGGCTTCCTGCACATCCAGGCTCAGTGCAGTTTTGGAAAAGCGCAAAGTAAGCAAACAGGCAATTTTTAAAAAAGGTGCGTGGTCGCATGCGGTACGCAACGGCCACGCATTTCTATCAGCCCGCCATCGGGAGATTGTATGAGAAAACTTGATGGAAAAGTCAAAATTGCTATATATGTGTACATTATAGCTGTCGGAGTTTTTCATTTATATACCTCGATTTTTGGCAATTTTGAGGCGTATCTGCAGCGCGCTTTGCACCTGTCCATGGTATTGCCGCTCGTCTTTGTGCTCTATCCAATATCGAAAAAACTGAAAGACAGCGCAGTGCCGTTCTACGACTGGGTTCTGGCTGGCTTATCCTTTTTGCCTGGGGCGTATATCGCAGCAAATTACTGGGCTATCAGCACAAGAATTGTGCAAGTTGATCCGATTACCACGACACAGCTTGTTCTCGGGATTCTGCTTGTCGTGCTTCTTCTCGAAGCGACACGGCGCATTGTAGGAATGCCGCTCACTATCATTGCGCTCGTATTTTTGTTGTATATGGGTGTTGCAGCCAAAATACCGGGGCTTTTCCAGGGCATATCGTTTTCGGTGCCCGAGATTGTGGAAGAAGTGTTTCTGACTGACGAAGGCATTTTTTCTTCGCCGCTCGGGGTATCCGCGACCTATGTTATGATTTTTCTCATTTTTGGTGGTTTTCTTGAAAAGAGCGGGGTTGGAGATTTTTTCATGCGCTTTGCGCAGGCATTTACCGGCACGCAGCCTGGTGGGCCCGCGCTTATTGCAGTCACCTCATCGTGCCTATTTGGCTCGATTTCGGGCTCAGCGGTAGCCAATGTGTACGGCACGGGGACGTTTACCATTCCCCTAATGAAGAAAATCGGGTATCCATCCTTCTTTGCTGGGGCAGTGGAAGCAGTGGCCTCGACGGGGGGACAGCTCATGCCACCAGTCATGGGAGCCGGTGCCTTCCTCATGGCTTCATTTCTGGGCCTGCCGTATCGCACGGTTATGATCGCAGCAATTATTCCTGCGCTTATGTACTATGGCGCTGTGTTCCTTATGGTGCGGCTTTCGGCGCACAAATATGGGCTCAAGGGTCTTTCAGCGGAAGAATTGCCTAAAAAGAAAGATGTGCTCAAAGATTCATATATGGTCATCCCGCTTGTGGGGCTGGTGTATTTCCTGCTTGCAGGAGCAACGCCTATGCGTGCGGCGGTGTTCGGAATTGTGCTTGCGTGGCTTGTATCGTTCTTCAAGCCAAAGTCGCAGAACCAAGCAAAGCGGCGCCTCTCGATAATCATTGGTGCGGTTATTTCGGTACTCATTACGGTGGCTTTTGTGTTTCCTCGCTTTGTTGAGCCAATTATCAAAGGAAATATTGGGCTTTGGATCCTTGTCGCCGGATTTGTCGCTGCGACGTTCCTGAACGATGGAATGAAGCCGAAAGATGTGCTCGATGCGATCTATAGCGGAACTTCTGGCATACCCCTGGTGGCAATTGCCTGTGCAACAGCGGGCATTGTGTTAGGCTCGGTGGCGCTGACCGGTATCGGCGGGAAGCTGGTCGGTTTTGTGCTCAGCTTTGCAAAGGATTATCGGTTCCTGGGTCTGCTGCTCATAATGGCAATTTCGATATTGCTCGGTATGGGCTTGCCGACAACGGGAGCCTACATCCTGGCATCGGCGCTTGGCGCGCCGATTCTTGTCAAAATGGGTATTCCACCGCTTTCAGCGCACATGTTTGTATTCTATTTTGCTGTTATATCGAATATTACGCCGCCTGTGGCTCTGGCTGCTTTTGCAGCAGCATCGATTTCGGGCGCCAACCCGAACAAAATTGGCTTTCAGGCAATGCGGCTCGGCTTTCTCGCGTTTGTGGTGCCGTTTGCGTTCTGCTATGATCAGGGCCTTCTTTTGCAGGCTTCTCCGATTGCAAATGTCCTGGCGGTTGCGACGGGCATTATATCGGTGCTCGCATTTGGATACTTCTGGGTCGGATATATCAAGCATCCGATTCCGCTGTGGATGCGCGCAATTCTGCTTGTCGCAGGGGTGATGGCTCTGGCGCCGCAAGTGCTATATGTCGCTATTTCAGCAGGCCTTGTGATAGTGTGTTATATTCTCTCCGCGAGCGGGAAAGTGGTCGCGGTGCATCAAAAGGCAGCGGTCTTGAAGGAATAAAATAGTGGCAAGGAATAGAGAGTTTTAGAAATAGTGAGCGCTGCTAGGCTATATCAATGCACGCGGCGCTCGTTCCTTCCTTGCTGGCACGCGCGCACGTCCTTTCCGATGAGCGCTTTGCCGCCCCACTTTGCGTTGACGGCGGCAGATTTGTCGTTCATGTAAAGAATGGTGAAGTCGCTGGCTATGATGGTGATGCTGGCGCTGAATTCATTTTGCCAGCCGGCGGCGCTTTCTTTGAACTGGTTTTCGGTCATGGGAATAGATTAGCGCATTTTTGAGCCTGATTTAAGATCGGGAGCGCTGCCGCGGGGTCTTCATCTGGAACAAAATTGAAATATTCGTTGATTTCGCTCAATCCAAGCACTAGAATTATTTATGAATTTAGCATTCAGGAGGGGACATATGAGGCAAAAAGCCGCCATTCGATCTTTATTTCTCGCTGTTGTATGCCTATTGGCTGTCTCGCCTGTTCTTGCCCAGAAAGTCCAGGGCGAAGCAGGCATAGGTTTTATGGCTATCAGTCCCAACCTGACCGACACCATAGCGAACTTTGCCGTCGGGGACATGCTATATGGCGTCACAGTCAGCTATGCAGTCAAACCGTGGCTCGGGGTCAGCACGGATGTTCTGTATTTGGGTGATTCCTACTACGGCCCGGGCAGCGGAATGTTCAATGAAGGTCCATCGTCGTGGGCGGGGCTTCAGAGTGCAAGCGGGGATAAAGCAAATTGGAAATATTATGAGTCATTCATTTATGCGCCGCTCTCGATTAACCTCATGGCGCCTTTGGGCATTGTGCGCCCGTACTTGGGGCTAGGGCCTGCGTTCTATTTCCATTTTCCGTCGACAAATCAGGATACGGCGTTTACAGATTATCTCAAGACGCACTACGGGAGTGCCGCGGTCGTGGGCCGCATCGGACAAGGTTTCACTGCGCGCGTCGGCTTCGATGTGTTCCTTGGTGATTCACTCTCAATCGGGGCGGGCTATGTGGTGCGCGAGGATACGCCGGTTACTGTATTCAAGGACATTGGTGATCTAAATTTTTATAAAGAAAAGGGATACCTGTTCCTTGTAGGAAGATTCTATATCAAATGAACAGAAGGCGCGCCTGACAAATAAACGATGGACGCGCTTGCACGGCATATGGTGTGCCTCTGCGAGAACCTGACATTCTTTTCTATTGAGCGCGTAATTTCAGCACCCACGCCTCCTGCTGCGGCATTTCGATTGCGCCGGGCCGGGCTGAGCGAACTCGAGCAATAGCTTCCTCAGGCTCCACACCGAATTCGATAAGAAGGCGCGCGGCAACCATTCCTGTCCTGCCATACCCGCCCATGCAGTGAATGCAAACCTTGCCGCCGCGGCGCAGTGCCGAGCGGACCAGCGCGCCCTCGCGCTCCCATGCGTTCTCCCAGCGATTATCAGGCACCGAAAAATCAGCAATCGGCAGCTCGATATGGCGAATTCCAATAGGGACAAGCTCTGGCAAGCGCTCGACCCCTGCAAGCACATACTCGCTCGGCTCAATGAGGCTCACAAGGATTTCCGCGCCCCACGCCTCGATAATAGCAAGGTCGCGCACAAGGTAATCGTGCGTTTGTTCGTCTGGCGGCGCTGGTTGCGGGGCAATTGAAGGGGCAGCTTGAGCCGCTAGCTGTGGACCCAGCAGAGCAGCTGCCTTCATTGATGATTTTGCGGCCAGCTGGGTCCACCTGCCCGGACAGCTCGCCATACCAATGATCCCGGACGAGCCGGGGATTTTGAGTTCAGAAAAAATCATTGTACTATTATAGCAGGGTTTTGCATTCGATGAAGTTTTTCTCTACAGAGAGGCTCATTCATGAAAGTGCTCTTTATCGGTGGAACCGGCAATATTTCCTCGGCGTGTACGGACGAAGCCCTCGGGCGAGGCTACGAAGTATTTCATCTCAATAGAGGCACGCATCCAGAGCGCGAAAAGCCGGGCGTGCGTACTCTGAAAGCAGATATTCGCGATACGCAGGCTGTCAAAGCAGCCCTCCGCGGGCTCAGATTCGACAGTGTCGTGCAGTTTCTGGCATTCAGACCCGAACACGTGAAGGCAGATATAGAGATCTTCGACGGGATTACTGATCAATATGTGCTTATCAGCACGTGCTCTGCATATCGAAAGCCTTCCCTGACGCCCGTGATTACCGAGGATACGCCGCTCGAAAATCCCTTCTGGGAGTACTCGAGGCTGAAAATTGCGTGCGAGTGGGTGCTGGCAGGCAGCGGTGCGGCGTCGCATACAGGGAACGGCGAAGAAACAGCGCGTACCGAAGAAAAAGTGCGTATTATCAAAGAAAAGGCGCGCGACGAAGATGCGGTATTCAGCGAAGCCGAGCAGCGCTCATTCCCCTATACCATTGTGCGGCCTTCCCATACCTACGATAACGGCTGGATTCCGGGGTGTTTTGGTTCGGCAAGTTATGGCCTGGCATGGAGAATGCTGAATGGGCTCGAGGTGGTTGTGCCGGGGGATGGGCAGTCGCTCTGGACGCTGACGCATGCATCGGATTTTGCGGTCGGGCTTGTGGGTCTGCTGGGCAAACGCGAGGCGCTTGGCCAGGCTTTCCATATCACGTCGGACGAACATCTCACCTGGGATGCGATTCATTCTATTATCGGTGAGGCGCTCGGCGTCCAGCCGAAGATTGTCCATATTCCTTCGGATTTTATTGCGAAAGTGCTGCCGGAGCGCGGCGCAGGGCTTTTGGGCGATAAGGCGGTAAGCGTGCTGTTCGACAACTCAAAAATTCGCCGTTTCGTGCCGGAATTTGCGCCGCGAATCAGTTTTACGGAGGGCATCCACCGTTCGCTTGCTTGGTTCGATGCACATCCCGACCTCAAAGTGCCCGATAAAGCGATGAACGCAGATATGGATGCGATTCTGGAGCGTTGGCAGCTTTGTGCTCAATAATGTTGCTCAGTAATATTACAAAATATTTACTCGTGCCCGCCAAACAGCGCCTCATAGCTCGATTTGAAGCGCGAATAATAATGCTCGATCCAAGCAGGGCTCTCGGCTTCGATCCTGGTCGTCTCGAGGGGGGCTGGCAGGCGCCGGGCATCGAAAGCGCCTGTTTCTGCCGCGGCGCGCCCGATCGCGGCGGCTCCGCGCACTGATGCATCAGGCTGGTCGGTTACGAAAAGCGCTCGCCCCGTCACCTCGGAGACGATATTCATCCATGTTTTGAATCGCGTACTGCCGCCTACACAATAGACCGATGCGTCAGGCGCAACTCCCAAGCTTTCCATGCCCAATCGTATCGTACATGCAACACCGAGCAAAGCCGCTGACAAAAGGTCGTTTCGTGTGTGGTGAAGGCCAAGGCCGATCCACGCGCCCCGCGCATCCGGGTTCTGGTAAGGGCTGCGTTCGCCGGTAAGATACGGAAGGAACAAAAGATCCTGGGGCAGGCGCGTCTTTCCTTCATCCATGGCCCGATAGAGCGACTCCCAGTCTGCATTCAGCATCGACAGCACCCATTCGAGCGCGAGTCCACCATTCAGCATGGCTGCCATGCGGTAGCGCACGCTGGGCACGCAGCTCTCGAAAAAATTGAGCCCCGGCTCGTAGGGCGCCAGCCCGCGCACTGGGATGACCACTTGAATACCTGTCCCTATGCTCACTTGAGCGGCTTTCGGCGATTGCCAGTCGGAGTCGTGGCCGCGGAAGGGCGCCGAATGCATGTCTTCGCGGCTGAGCGCGGAATTCATGCCTGTGCCGCGGAGCGGCGCCGAATTGAGGAATTTGCCGCGGGCTGGGGCCTGACGACTCATTATCCCCATATCCGGGCTGCCAGCAAGCGCCAACTCTCTGAAATACTCCCCGAAGAACCCCGAGCCATAGATCTCGCAAGCCTTGTCCGCTGAACCAGTTGCGACGAGTACTCCCTCAGGCAGACCCGTTTCGCGCGAAGCCTTACCGGTCACAACTCCGCCCGGGCTGAAACTGTCGCGAATTACTGGGAGCTTCGAATGGTCCATGCCCAGAGCCTCGATCGCATCCTCCGCCCATCTGCAGGTGCGAAAATCGTACAGAAGGCTCGCGCTCGCATCCCCGGGATCAGTCGCAATATCCCCAGTGAGCCGGAAACGCAGATAGTCTTTCGGGAAAAGAATATAGTGCGTTTTGGCATAGAGCTCGGGCTCGTGGTGCTTCATCCACAGAAGAATCAAAGCCGTGAGACCCGCCGCCGGCGCATTCATCAGCCTGTCAAAAGAACCGGCAAGCAGGCTCGAATAGAGCCCGGCATATGCCGCGCCACGCAAATCCGCCCACAGGATTGCATTATGCAGCGCCGCTCCTGTCTCCGAAATTGGCACAAACCCGTGCATCTGCGCAGATAAACCAATCGATGCCAGCTCGATCGGGAGCCCCGCATTCTGAAGCTGCGCGCAAACCGCCAGCCAGGCGGTTTTGAGCGCTGCGATCCACGCTTCCGGATCAGTCTCCGCAATGCCCGGCTCAGGCGAAAAAATGTCGTACCCGCAGCTCGCGGAAAAAGCCCTCTCCCCTGCATAGGCCGAGAGCTTGAGCGAGCCCGTTCCGAGGTCGATGCCGATGTGAAGGGGGGCGCAGGTTTGGGACATGGTGATTACTCCTGGTTTTTTCGACGCGCGCGGCCGTTGCTATTGTTGCTATCGCCGCTATTCGCAGAGCGTCTTGCGCACAAAAGCCGCGGCATCGCGCGCGAGCCTGTCATAATCCGGATTCGGTATGAGATCGCGCCAGATAGCAATATCACGACCGACTTGCCCGCCTTTGGTTATGAAAGGTTCCATTACAAGCGGCCCATCGAAATGAATCGAATCGAGAGGTTCGCGAATCTCTTTCCACGGCATGCGGCCGAGCCCGGGCGGTTTCCGGTTCGTCTCACCCAGATGAAGAGCTGCAAGATGGCGGCCTGCTTTGCGTATGGCCCCGCCGATGGAATCCTCTTCAATATTCATATGGAAGGTATCGAGCAGGATCCGACAGGCCGGGCTCTGAATATCCTCAACATAGGCGAGCGCTTCCTCGCATGTATTGAGCAAATACTGCTCGAATCGATTTATAACCTCCACATTCAGGATAACTCCGTTGTCTTCGGCGACCTTTACAAGCTCCCGCATGCTCTTTTTGCTCTGTTCCAGATACGGGCGCTTGTTGGTGGTACCTTCGGGGAGCGTGCTGGGCCATGCACTGTGAACCGTGCCGCCGATCATGCCGCCGCCAGCCTCGCCCACAGCTTCGATCATTTGCTGCATGAAACGAACGCCGCTCTGCCTGACCGATTCATCAAGCGAAGAAACATCGTGATTCGCAGTAAGCCCAATGCCATAGGAAAGCACGATGCCACATCGCTTGGCTTCGTCCACCAAGCGCTTCTGCTCAGCTGCAGACATCTCGGCGAAAGTTCCGCCATTGATTTCCAGCTGATCGAAACCCAAGGATTTGACTTTCTGGATGAACGGGAAGAAATCTACATCCCATTCCCTTGTCCAGAAGGCATAGTAGATGCCGATTTTGCGCATGAGGAAAGACTACAAGCCAAGCGGGGGCTGGTCAATATAATATGCTGCGAGCCAGCATGCTGCTCAAACCGAGTTTCGCGTCAGCGAGGCAATCTCCAATTTATTCTTTAAGGGAGTCTAGCTAAAAATGAATTCTCTGAACCATTTCTGAGATTCAACAGCCTTTCCCTCTGCCAGCAGGTTATCAATTTCCTTCATCGCTGATGGGGTGAGTTTTCTTTCAATAGCCTGGATAAATTTCACGCTTTCTTCGATAGCATGTTTGCCATCTTCCCTATAGGGATATTGATCCATCGAATACCAGCCATTGTAGTCTATTTTTTTGAGCCAATACAGAAGTTCGACGTATTCGACAAGATGAACAGAGCCGACAATCATGTCATCATCCCAATATCGGTAGTTGTCATTGAAATGAAGATGGAAAAGTTTTTTGCCGGACATGTCGAGCATCACTGCTGATTCGGCCATGTTTTCATAGGCAAACAGCGCATGGCCAGTATCGATGGTAACGCCAACGTTGGGCAATTCTGTAGCCATGGCTACAAGGAGCGTATCGGAGGCTCTTGCAAGAAATGAGTGGGTTCTTGGTTCTTTCAATTTGTATTCAAGCGAAAATCGCAGATCAGGATAGAAAAACGCCAGTTTTTTAATATTTTCTATGATAATCTGCCTTTCAGCCAAATAATTTGCCTGAAGACAATAATCGTAACCATCCTGTCCTGGCCAGATATTTATCAAGCTGCAACCTATTTTTCTCGAAATTTCGCATATCGAAAAGAGGTAATCCATAGCTTGGGCTCTGATGTCAGGGTCTTTCGATGCAATCGAACCAGTTCCCCATTTTTTCTGGGAAAACAGATCAGGAATGATGGATACGCAGGAAAGATTATATTTGCCGAGAAGATCTCCAATTTGATCCGCATTGTGTTCATCAATATCCCAGCTGCCCACGAGTTCGATACCTTCGACTCCCTCGATTTCCGAGGCCTGTCGGATCATGATTTCTTTGGATGGCTGATTTTTGTATCCGGTGGAAAGAAAACGATCGCATGTATTTCCGAGATTTCCTAGAATCACTGAATAGCGTGGCATTTCATTCCTCCCTCATTATACAAAAATTCTCTTATATTTTGGGTGCGACACTTTTTCTTATTATCAGGTCCGAGCCGACAAGAATTTTTACAGAATTTTTCCTTTCAGGGGACTGAATCAGCTCATCAAGAAGTGTGACCGCAAAATGCCCCATTTTCTGCTTGGAGACATCTATAGTAGTCAATGGCGGATCCATTGAAGCGCTCATTGGCAGATTGTCGAAGCCGACAATAGATAGATCCTCCGGAATCCTGATGCCATTTTCCTTGAATGCTTTTATGCAACCATAACTCATAATATCGTTCGCGCAAAAATAACATTCCGGCAATTTGATTCCTCTTGATAGGTGCACCATCATATCTTTATAAGCGCCATTGAATGTGGAATCCACATCGACAATATAATTTTCATCGACTTTCTGGCCAAGCACCTGCATCGAGCCTATAAAAGCCTGCTTTCTGAGATAAAAATTTCTCGTCTGGACATTGCTGTTTATAAATCCAATTTTCCTGAAGCCGCATGATACCAGGTATTCAATGATTTTATAGACAGCATCGCTGTTGTTCATGTCCACAAAATTGAGGTCCAGGTAATCGAAATAGGTATCCAGAACAACGATTGGACAGAAATCGATGCTCTTCAGAGCAATGACATCGTTCTGGGAAAATTCAGTTCCGAGAAGAATAGCGCCTTCCGGTTTCCTGGAAATCAGAGAATCGATAATATAGTCTATCGATTCTCCCTTTATGTTGGCTATTTCCAATTTGTAACCTTGGCGCTGGGCTTCCCGAAACATTCCATCTATATAATCAGAGATGAAAACATTATGGTCACGGTTCACTGTATGCCCATGCATCGCGATTTTAAGGAACTGGATAGTATTTCTTGAATTGGCAGACATGAGGCTCTGATGCTTTTTTGGTCTGTAATTGAGAGCCTCTGCAGCTTGCATTACTTTCTGGCGTGTTTCCGCCGATATACCCTCTTTGCCGTTGAGCACAAGAGAAACAGTTGCAATTGAAACACCTGCTGCGTCAGCGATATCCTGTAAAGTTCCTGCCATAATTCTGATTTATCCTTGTGATATTGTATCCTATAATTCAATTGCTGTCAAATTTAATTTAAAAATTTTAATTGAATTTAATTGCCCTGTTTTTGTCTGTCGAAGCATTGCTGTACAGGGAAACCCAGCGATTCCTCTTGAGGCATCAAAAGACGCCAATGTCTTAGCTGCCAAGAAGACGATCTCTGCTTATAATCGGTATTAAAATAAAATAGTAATTATATTGGTTAGATTATATAAAGTATTTACTATTGAACTTCATGAAAAGCATGGCGAATAAAAATACTAAAAATATATCTTGACAACTTTCAAAAGCCGGGTAGATAATATCTGTACTTATTAAAACTTTAAGGAGGTTTTAATGAAACGCAGAATTCTTCTTGGGATGTTGCTTGCTATGATGGTAGTCGGGCTGGTGTCTGCTCAGACAGCGACAACTGCAAGCAAAAAATTCACAATTGCCACAGTTGTCAAAGTGGATGGCATCGCATGGTTCGACAGGATGAGAGAGGGTGTTGTCAAATTCGGAAAAGATACCGGTAATACGACATTCCTCCTTGGGCCAGCAAAAGCTGATGCAGCAGAGCAGGTCAAGATCATCGAAGGATTGATCGCTCAGAAAGTAGATGCCATCTGTGTCGTGCCGTTCTCTCCTGAAGCGCTTGAGCCTGTCCTGAAGAAAGCACGAGATGCGGGCATTATCGTTATCAGTCATGAGGCGACCAACCAGCAGAATATCGACTACGATATCGAGGCATTCGTGAACGAAGAATATGGCGCACACATGATGGATAATCTCGCCAAATTCATGAATTATGAGGGCGAATATGCTAACTTCGTTGGAAGCCTTACCTCGAAGTCTCATAACCAGTGGATGGATGGTGCTGAAGCTCGTCAGAAAGAGAAATATCCAAAGATGAAGCTTGTTTCCCGCCGCAACGAAGAGTATGACGACCAGAATATCGCCTACCAGAAGACAAAGGAACTGCTTACCAAATACCCGAATCTTAAAGGTATTCTTGGCTCGGCTTCGACCACTGCCCCAGGTGCTGGCCTTGCAGTCGAGGAAGCGGGCTTGCAGAATAAGGTGTCTGTTGTTGGCACAAGCCTTGTTTCCAGCTCTGGACAGTATCTGAAATCCGGCGCGGTGAAAATGATTTTCTTCTGGGATCCAGCCGATGCAGGCTATGTGATGAATAAAATGGCATTAACCCTGCTCACTGGGGGGAAAATAACCGATGGCATGAATCTTGGCGTTAAAGGTTACGAGAAGATCAAACGCGATCCGCAGAATCCGAAAGTCTTCTATGGACAGGCCTGGGTTGATGTCACTCCTGCGAACATGAACCAGTATAATTTCTGATCGTCAGAGACTGAGCTTAATTAATAACCATCCGGCAATGCATATTGTCGGATGGTTATTGACTATGCACGAATAAATATTGATCGAGAGTGAGAATACAATGGAACAAGTGTTCCTTGCGGTGGAAAACATCGACAAGAGTTTTGCGGGTGTCCATGCCTTGAACGATGTCTCATTGAAGATAAAAAAAGGCGAGATTCATTGTCTTGCAGGCGAGAACGGATCTGGAAAATCAACGCTGATCAAAGTCATTGCAGGAGTTGAAAAGCCGGATTCTGGTCAGATCATTATTGACAACAAAAAATACCATCACTTACATCCAATAGACGCTATTCATGAAGGAATTCAGGTTATATACCAGGACTTTTCTCTTTTTCCGAATTTGACAGTAGCTGAAAATCTGGCACTGAATAGCCAGCTCGAGATGAGAAAAAAGTTGGTCAGCTGGAAGCAAGTAAAAGAAACTGCAGAAAAAGCGCTTCAGCTCATTAATGTTGATCTGGATCTCAACAGATTAGTGGAAAATCTTCCTGTCGCTGACAAGCAGCTTGTTGCCATTTCCAGAGCTCTCATGCAGGATGCAAAGCTTGTTATAATGGATGAGCCAACGACAGCCCTTACCCAGAAAGAAGTCGAGCGGCTTTTTAAAATTATCAAAAGCATGCAAGAAAAGGGCATATCAACTCTTTTTGTCAGCCATAAATTAAGGGAAGTGCTGGATATAAGCGAGCGGCTCACAATTCTCCGAAACGGCCAAAAAGTTATAGAAGGGAATGTCGAAGAGTTCGATGAAACGAAGATTACCTACTATATGACGGGAAGGAATGTAAGTTCCAATAAATTCATAAGTGAAAAAAAATCCGGCGACGAAAAGCCAATTCTGTCAGTAACGAACCTTTCAAGTGACGGATTCTTCGATGACATCAATTTCGATCTCTATAAAGGAGAAGTGCTGGGCATAACAGGTCTTCTGGGTTCCGGTCGCACGGAACTAGCCTTGGCTCTGTTTGGGTATTCTCCAGCTGATAAGGGAGAAATCCATATCAATGGCCAAAAGATCCATATTAAATCGATACAGGATGCGATGCGGAATGGCATTGCATATGTACCTGAAGACAGGCTTAATGAAGGTCTTTTCATGAAGCAGTCAATATCGCGGAATATATATGTCGGGATTCTTGACAGTATCAAGAAAGCCTTGGGCCTGATCAATGTTTCAGAAGCGGACAGCATAGCTGCCAGCTTGATAAAAGATCTGAATATCAATGCTGACGATCCACTTCGACCTGTTCAGACATTGTCCGGCGGTAATCAGCAAAGAGTCGTGCTTGCGCGATGGCTAAGTACCAAAGCGAAACTGATTATTCTGAATGGGCCTACTGTAGGAGTGGATATAGGATCAAAAACCGATATTCTCGAAAAATTGAAAGAATTGGCCAAAGAAGGTCTGGGCATAATGATCATTTCTGATGATATCCCTGAGCTTGTGCAGACCTGCAGCAGGATACTTGTAATGCATAAAGGCAAAATCATTCGCACTCTCGAAGGGGACGAAATTGAAGAAAAAGCAATTTCAAATATTCTCAATAACCTGGATTAATTGTGAAATAAGGCGGAAGATATGAAGAAATTGCTTCAGCAACATGAATTTGTTGTCACAATCGTATTTTTCCTTGTAGTAATACTCATAGGTGCAATCAATCCGGCTTTCTTTTCTATCGGCAATATATTCAGCCTTTTGAAAAGCATGATCATAAGAGGAATTCTGGCGCTTGGGGTGCTGATAGTCATAATATCCGGGAATGTTGATATTTCATTTACTGCAATAAGCGCCTTTGCAATGTATACAACCAGCAAGATAATGTTAGCGCTCTTCCCTGAAGGAGGACTCCTGCTTGCATTTGCAATCGGTGGGCTCATCGGTTTGCTTTTGGGAAGCATAAATGCAAGTTTTGTGGCAGGGATGAAACTCCCGGCTTTGATTGTTTCGCTTGGTACATCTAGCGCGATACGGGGCTTCATGCTGGCTTTTATCGGGGTAAAGATTATCAATAACCTGCCGGCTTCCCTGATTGCCTATTCGAGATCGTATATCGCCAAATTTACTGATGCTTCCGGAAAGATAGTCACTCTTCCAAGTGCCATTATTATGTTGATTGCGGTAACAATAATAGTCTGGTTCATTCTCAGATATACAATGCTGGGAAGAGGCGTATATGCTCTTGGAGGTGATCCCGTATCGACCGAAAGAGCAGGATTCAATATAAAAGCCATTCAGTATTTCATATACTGCTTTATGGGCTTTTTGAGCGGGATTGCTGGTGTTCTGCATTCTGTTTTCATGAGAAATGCGAATCCTTTTGACATCGTCGGGACGGAGCTCATTGTCATCGCTTCGGTGGTATTGGGAGGCGCAAGTATCACAGGCGGGAAAGGGACAGTATATGGTACTTTGCTTGGCGTCGCTTTTACCGTACTGATCGAAAACAGTCTCATCATTATTGGTGTTCCATCATACTGGCAGAAAGTCGTTATCGGGCTAATCATTGTTGTATCTACTGCAGCATCAGCATTGAGAGAAAAATTTGCTAAACTTGAAATTTCATAAGGGATGGGGCAAACCAATGGATGGAAAGCTGTTATCTGGCAAAAGAAGATATATGGCTGCAGATCGCTCGATTTTGCAGCTTCTCCTTATAGCAATAGTAGTCTTTATTATTATGGCATTGCTGAACCCCGGGAAATTTCTGACTCTGCTCAATATTGAGTCAATGGCCTATCAATTCCCAGAGCTCGGCATCATTTCGCTTGGCATGATGATTGCAATGCTTTCCGGAGGAATCGATCTTTCAATTGTCTCTATTGCAAATATGGCAAGCATTTTGATGGGGCTCATCCTTACAAAGATGATGCCGCAAAATGCTGCGAACAATCAGATTGTGCTTTTTGTTGCTTTTGCGCTTTTAATTTCGCTTCTTACAGGTTTGATTAGCGGCTTGATAAATGGTTTCCTTATTGCGCATGTAGGAATACCGGCTATTCTCGCTACACTCGGGACATCCCAGATTTTGACAGGTATAGCAATAGTAATAACAAAAGGTTACGCTGTGCCAGGATTCCCCGAAATATTCCTGAAAATCGGCAACAGCAAGCTTTTTATCTTCCCCATTCCTTTTCTTGTATTTCTAGCATGCGCGATTGTTCTATTTTTTCTACTTCAAAAATCAAGTTTCGGAATTCGGCTGTATCTGATAGGCACAAATATCAAGGCTTCCGTTTTTTCCGGAATCAAGGTGAAGAGCATTCTCATGAAAAGCTATGCGCTGACAGGTGTTCTCGCTAGTATTGCTGGAATTGTCATGACAGCGAGAACAAATTCAGCAAAGGCTGATTATGGTTCTTCATATGTGCTGCAGGCTGTTCTTGTCGCTGTATTAGGCGGTGTGAACCCGGCCGGTGGATTCGGGTCTGTAATAGGCCTGTCTATTGCAGTTTTGTCTCTTCAGTTTCTATCGAGCGGCTTCAATATGCTCCGATTCAGCAATTTTGCTACCGAATTTACATGGGGTATGTTTCTTTTGCTTATAATGGGAATCAATTATTTTCAGAATAAACGAATAAAATCGAGCAAATAATATCACAAGGAGGATTCAGAATGAAAAAATTCATTAACAAGCCAGAAAACTTTGTCGATGAGATGCTGAAGGGCATTTACGCTTCGCATCCGCAGCAAGTGATGTTTGTTGCAAACGATCTGCGATGCTATGTAAGGAAAGAAGCTGTAAAAGGCAAAGTAGGGATTGTGACCGGGGGCGGATCAGGGCATCTTCCGCTGTTTCTGGGGTATGTGGGAGAGGGAATGCTGGATGGCTGCGCAGTTGGAGGCGTATTCCAGTCGCCAAGCTCAGAGCAGATACTTGAGGTGACAAAAGCTGTTGAGCAAGGCGCAGGTGTTCTTTATCTCTATGGCAATTACACTGGAGATATCCTGAACTTCGATATGGCAGCCGAGATGGCGGATATCGAAGGGATAAAGACAGCGACGGTTGTTGGAAATGATGATGTGGCATCTGCAATCAAGGGAGAGGAAAACAAGCGAAGAGGCGTTGCAGGGATATTTTTCCTGTATAAGGCAGCAGGAGCTGCAGCAGCGGAAGGGATGAGCCTTGAAGAGGTAAAGAGGGTTGCTGAAAAGGCGAAAGCGAATGTGCGGACAATGGGTGTGGCGTTTACGCCGTGTATTGTTCCTGAAGTCGGGAAACCTTCTTTTACGATTGGCGATGATGAGATGGAAATAGGGATGGGCATTCATGGAGAGCCGGGTATCCGGCGAGGCAAACTGCTGCCTGCCGACAAGATTGTGGATGAAATGGTCTATCCCATCATCAAAGATCTACCATTTGAAAAGAACAATGAAGTAGCTGTCCTTATAAATGGACTGGGCGCTACTCCGAAAGAAGAGCTGTATATTCTTGCCAGAAGAACCTTGCACATTCTCGAGGAAGAAGGTTTGAAAGTATTTCATGTATATGTCGGAGAATTTGCAACGTCGATGGAAATGGCGGGAGCTTCGATATCGCTATGCAAGCTCGATGAGGAATTGAAGAGACTGATAGCTGCTCCTGCATTTACTCCGTTTTTCAGCCAGAAGCAGCTGTAAAGGATGAAAAAATGGAAGCATTATTGCGTGAACATCTTGAGCCGCTGTTTTTCAGCATTAAAGAATCATTCGAGCGCAATAAAGAATTCCTCATAGATCTCGACAGCAAGACTGGCGACGGCGATCTCGGGCTTACAATGAGCAAGGCATTCTCGGCGGCGCATGAATCGGTCAAGGCGAGTAATTCGTCGAATTTGGGGCAGATACTTGCGATGGCGGGGATTGCCATATCCAGGGCTGCGCCTTCGACCATGGGGACTCTTATGGCGACTGGATTCATGAGGGGAGGAAAGGCCATCGAAAATGCGCAGAGAATTGGCACAAAAGAAATGGCCGATTTCTGGCTGGCATTTTCAAAAGGAATTGCTGATCGGGGGAAAGCGACAGAGGGAGACAAGACAATTCTCGATGTGGCTGCGCCTGTTGCCAAATCCTTTTCGGCTTCCGCGGAAAAGAATGAATCGCTTGCTGTGGCGATGCGGTATGCACTCGATGCGGCGGGAAAGGCCCTCGAGGCTACAAAAAGTATGATAGCCCAACATGGTAAGGCAGCTGTCTTTAGAGAAAAAACTATAGGGCTTCAGGATGCAGGAGGAAGCGCCTTGTACATACTGGTCAAAACTATGCATGATTTTGTTTTGGCATAATGAGCTGCCAAAAAGGAGGCAAGATGAATATTGCGGTTATCGGAACAGGAATAATGGGGACAGGTATTGGCCTGACACTTCTGTCGAAAGGTCATACGGTTCATTGCTATAACAGAACACGCGAAAATGCCCAGGAATTGATCGCGGCAGGTGGAAAATATTTTAGCTCGCCCGCAGAAGCAGCTAAAGATGCTGAATACATTATAATTTTCGTCTGGAATAAAGAAGCGCTCTACAATGTACTCAATGGTGAGAGTGGTTTGGTGATGGGTGCCAGGCAAGGGCAGATCTATATCGACATGAGCACGCAGCTTCCCGAGACTGCCAAAGAAGAAGTCAAGATGTTCAAAGCCAAGGGTGCGGATTTTATTGATGCGCCGGTGCATGGATCCAAAGCTGAGGCGAGAAATGGTGGGCTGTGGATAATGGCAGGTGCGGATTCGCAGGTATTCGCCAAAGCCTTGCCTCTTCTGAAAGAGATAGGAGAAACCGTCCATTATATGGGACCAGTCGGCTCCGGATGTGTAGCAAAGCTCTGTGGAAATCACCTGGTATCCGCGATAGTTGCCTCACTTGGCGAATCTCTGGTAATGGCCAAAAAATCTGGCATCAACAGCGAAGAACTGCTTAAATTGTGGAGCGAAGTCGATTTCAGATCGCCAATTATTGATGGTGTTGGCCATTCCATGATCAACCATGAATTCGATGTTTCTTTCCACCTTAGGACGATGGTGAAAGATACTGAACTCATCCGCAATTATTCCGAATCGATAGGCGTTCCTGTTCTGATATCCAATATTGTGCATGAGCTGAACAAAGTAGGTCAGAATATGGGATGGGGAGAGCAGAATGCATCAGCAATTGTGAAAGTATTCGAAAAATTTGCTGGAGTTGAATAAAGAATTTCAGGGGGTGCAAATGAAAAAAATTGAACTTGTTCCGATCGAGAGCATGTCCGTCGATTTTCAGTCATACGGTGTTTGTGTTTCTGTTGACAACAGGCAGCCCGATTACGATTCTCCTGAGTTCAAATTCTGGAACAAGCTTGGCATTATTGAATCGCAGAACAAATGCTCTATTTGTATGGTAGAGAGCTACCCGCAGAAACAATCGCTGTCAACTGTTTTTGAATGCCATACCAGAACGGGCGAAACGCTCATCCCTGTGGAAAATGATGTACTCCTTGTTCTGGGGCTGAGCAAAAATAGCCAGCACAATGAAATGGATTATGATTCTGTAAAAGCATTTCTTGTGAGAAAAGGGACAGCAGTCATTTTGAATCCGGGGACATGGCATTATGCGCCGATAGCGCAGCATGAAGTGGTCCACACTTTCGTAGTGTTCGATCATGCGACACCTGATTCGGACGTTATAAAAATCGATTCACAAGATGCAGGGGTCGGCTGGGAAATTGCCAACTGAGGTACCAACATTTTTGTGAAATTCAGCTAAGGATTAGCGGAATATTCTGCATGCGCGCCTTGCAGTCTTTATAAGGCTGCGCATGCTATCTCCAAATCTTACCGAGCCATCTTTATTGCTAAGGGAAATGGCCCTGCGGCCATTTAAATTGTCCCTCAGCAATTTACAGGAGGCTCTTTTTTAATTCCTATTTCATCTCCCCCAGCAACTTCTGCGCGTCCTTGTTGCCCATCGCGGCGGCTTTTTCGAGGTCGGCTTTGGCGAGGGCAGCGCGGTTTGTATCTTTGTAGAGCTGGCCGCGGAAATACCAGACGTCGCTGTTTGCGTCGGGGCTGGAACCGAAGAGCTGGATGTACTCGTTGAAGAGCTGTTCGGCTTTTTTGCGGTCTTGGCCGGCGATGCCCGGCAAAACCTGCCAGAAGCGGCCAAGCGAAAGGATCGGCCCGCCGTTATCGTAGGTTTTGTCAAATTTATAGGCATTTTCGAAGCCCATCTGGGTCTTGCCTTTAAGTCCTTCTGCTAGCGCTTTAAGGACGCTTACGCAGTCGGAATAGGTGCCGACGCAGAGGCCGTACCAGTACCAGCCTTCGATGCCGGTCGGGTTGAGCTTGAAGGCGATTTCACCGTATTTCATTCCTTCTTTTGCTGCAGCGCGGGCAGTGTCCTTCCAGCCGGGCACTTCGTTTTTAACCAGATAATCGCCGTATTTGCGCGCGGCTCGGGCAGCTTGCCAGTTGAGGGTGTAGTCCTGCGGGGCGGCAGCGGCGAGCTTGACGGCGTTTTCGTAGGTTGCTTTGAGCTCGGCTTCGGTCTGGGCGATAACAGGGATGAGCGCAAAAAGCAAAAAAATCGCGGCGATGGGCAGTATCCTCTTCATATAAAAATCCTCCTTGATGCGCAATGCGGCGCTCGAGAGCGCATGAATGGGTGCGCAAGCGAAATGTCTGCATGCGTTGCATGGAAAACGTACCTTGTGTGCGGGCCGAGGTCAAGGGCAGGCGTACTCCCTTCTCCAGATGGAGGCGCTCGCGGCTTAGTTCTCGTTGCCTGGCGCGCTCATCTCAAGCCTTGTGAAGTTATCGTAATTTCGGATCAAACGCCGCGCGCAAACCATCTCCAAAGATATTGAAGGCGAGCACCGTCAGGAAAATAGCGATGCCTGGGAAAATGGTCAGATGGTCGGCGACGCCGATATAATCGCGGCTTTCGGCGAGCATGGCGCCCCATTCGGGAGTGGGGGGCTGGGCGCCAAGGCCGAGGAAGCTCAGGGATGAAGCGGTGAGGATCGATGTTCCGATGCGCATCGTGAAATACACGATGGCTCCGCTGAGGGTGCCCGGCATGATGTGGACGAACATGATTCGCTTGTTTGATGCTCCCATGCTTCTGGCCGCGCGGACATAGAGGCTCTCTTTGAGCGACAGGGTGTTGCTGCGAACGATTCTCGCAAAGGTCGGTATGCTGAAGATTGCAACAGCCGCGACGACATTCACGAGTCCTGGTCCAAGAATCGCAACAACGGCGATGGCGAGCAGAATTCCCGGGAATGCGAAGAGCACGTCGGCGCTGCGCATGATTATTTCATCCAGGAATCCCCCGAAAAATCCGCTGATCAGGCCAAGGCTGACACCGACTATTGCACCTATTGTGACTGAGGAAATGCCAACGGTCAGCGAAATGCGCGCGCCGTAGATGATCCTGCTCAGAATATCGCGGCCATAGATATCGGTTCCTGCCCAGTGCTGGGGGCTTGGCGGCATCATAGCATTGCCGTAATCGATCGCGTAGGGATCATAGGGGGCGATAAATGGCGCAAAAATTGCGGCTAGTATGAGAAAGAATATGAATATTCCGGCCACCATAGCGGATTTCTGTTTTTTGAATTTCTGCCAGAAAATCATAAATGGTGTAATTGTTTTCTCTGCCATGGTCTAATCCTACTTATACCGAATTTCCGGATTGATTACCGCATACAGCATGTCGATCAGGAGATTTATCACAACGAACTGGAACGAGTACAGCAATAAGAGTGCCTGCAGAACTGGATAATCGCGCACGCTCACCGATTCGATCATGAATCTGCCAAGGCCTGGCCATGCAAAAACCGTTTCTACCACAACCGAGCCGCCGAGCAAAAAGCCAAACTGGAGCCCGACCATCGTCACCACGGGGATAAGGGCGTTACGAAATGCATGCTTCCACATCACGACGCGCTCGGAGAGTCCTTTTGCCCGCGCAGTGTTGATGTATTCTTCCTGGAGGACGTCCAGAAACGATGAGAGTGTGAACCGTGCGATGATGGCAGCGACTGTTGCGCCCAGCGTGAGGGAAGGCAGGATCAGCTCTTTGAATTTGCCGGTGAAGCCCGTTACCGGGAGCCATCCCAAGTGTACAGCGAATAGCTGCATAAGCAGCAAGCCCAGCCAGAACTGCGGCATCGAAATTCCTGAAACCGCCACCAGCATCGCCGTGTAATCCTGCCATTTCCCTCGATGCATTGCTGCGTATGCTCCGAACAGGACGCCAAATAATATCGACCACACCATGCTTGCAAGCGCGAGGTACAATGTGGGCGGAAATCGCAGAGCAATTTCCTGGGCTACTGGCAGCTTGCTGCGCAGGCTTTTACCAAGATCGCCCCTGAACAGGCGACCCATGTAGTTCAGGTACTGTTCAGGAAGCGATTTATCGAGTCCAAGCTCGGTACGGACCCTGTTGATGGTTGCCTCGTCCGCATCGGGGCCTGCCATAATGCGGGCAGGATCGCCGGGCAGCAAATGCACAAACAAGAAGACCAATATCGAGACAACCAGCAGGACCGGAAGGATGGATAAACACCTTCGAATGAAATATTTCAGCATAAATTACTGTACAATCTCTGCTTCTTCTACAGTGAATGCACCATCTGCCATCGGGTAGATGCCTTTGATGTTTTTCGACTTGGCCGCGATAAGGGTATCTACAAACAAGTAGCCCCATGGGGCTTTTGACCATACATAATCCTGAAGCTGGGCATAGGCGTTCGCTCGGACTTTCGGATCAGCTGTGGTCAGACCTGCTTTGATGAGATTATCGACGGTCTTGTCTTCGAAGAAACCATAGTTGGACATGTTCGGCGGGAAGGCTTCCGTAGAGATAAGCGGGCGGGTTGCCCAGTCGGCATCTCCTGTGGACGAAGACCAGCCGCCAAATGCGATGAATGGTGTTTCGCCGACAGTCTCAAGTTTGTTTTTGGCAAGTTTGTCGTAGAAGCTTGCGACATCCATGGACTGAATATCGCCAGTGATTCCGATAGCTTTGAGCTGCTGCTGAACCATTTCGGTTGCCCTGAGACGCGCGCTTGCATTCGGGGTGAGGAAGACAACTTTAAAGCCGTTTTCGTAGCCAGCTTCTTTCATGAGTGCTTTGGCTTTTGCAAGGTCATAAGGCCATGGTCCCTGTTTCTTGAAAAATGGTAGAGCAGAGGGGAATATAGAATCAGCTTCGGTGGCTGCACCGCCCCATGCGATGTTGATGATCGCTTTTTTATCGAGCGCATAGTTGATCGCCTGGCGGACCCGTTCGTCGGAGAGCGGTTTGGACTTGGTGTTGAGAATGAGGTAGCGCTCGATAATTGAGGGCTGCTTGATCACATCGATGTTAGGATCGTTTTCGACAAGCTTGAGAAGCTCGGCAGGCATTGGGTAGATGTACTGGGCTTGGCCTGCTCTCAGCATGGCAACACGAGAGCCATTTTCAGGGATTGGTACAAACTTGATTGAATCGACCTTTACTGTGCCGCGCCAGTAATTGGGATTTTTCTTTATGAGCACATAGCTTCCAGATACCATCTCGCTGAACATGAATGGACCAGTGCCGACAGGATGCTTGCTTACATCATCGCCATATTCCTGCAAGGCTTTGGGGCTCAGCATCAAGGCTCCTGGGTGGGCAAGGGCGTTCAGGAATGCGCCAAATGGCTCTTTCAGAATGAATTTGACGGTGTAGTCATCGATGATTTTTACTTCTTTCACGGGAGCCATGAGACTGCTTCGCACATATTTCCCTGTCATGAGGCGATCGATATTCACTTTGACTGCCTGTGCATTAAAGGGAGCACCATCATGGAAGGTTATGCCTTTGCGCAGTTTGAATGTGAATTCGGTTGCGCTGTCGTTGTAAGTATATGACTCAGCAAGAAGTGGAATGATATTCAGATTCTTGTCGAATCCCAAGAGTCCCTGGCAGATTGCCCGTTCGATAGCGCCGGAATATGTATCGGATGTATCGTGCGGATCCAGCGTTTTGGTTGTGGAATCCGATGCGTAGATAATGTCTTTTCCGGCCGCAAACAGGGGTATTGCAGAGATGATGAGTACCATCATCAGCGCAAGTACCAGATGTTTTGCTTTCATCGTAAGCCTCCTCGAAAGATAAAATATATAGACTTCTGGCGTTGACCGACGGTCAGGCGCCAAAGCTAATTCCTTCCTTAGTTGATGCAACGAAATGCCCTGGCTCGACTTCGATATATTCGATTCTGGGCGTTGCATCCTCGATTCTATGGATGGTGCTGGGAATTTCACCGCTCAGCATACCAAAATTGGACCGGCGGGTCGGATCGGGCACCGGAATTGCCGCTAGCAGTTTTCTCGTATAAGGGTGCATGGGGTTTTCGAACACTTGCATGCGAGTGCCCGATTCTACGACATGTCCGAGATACATAACCATGACGCGGTTGCTCACGCGCTCGATGACGGCCATGTTGTGCGAAATGAAGAGATAGGACAGCTTGAATTCTTTTTGAAGCTCAAGCATGAGGTTGAGCACGGTCGCCTGGATCGACACATCGAGGGAGGAAACTGCTTCGTCCGCGATAATGATTTTGGGTTGGGTAGCGAGCGCGCGGGCGATGGCGATGCGCTGGCGCTGCCCGCCGGAGAATTCGTGCGGATAGCGGTCCTTGTGTTTTCGGGGGATTCCTACGCAATCGAGAAGGTATTCGACGCGTTTTTTACGCTCTTCGGGCGTGCCGATGTTGTGAATGACAAGTGGTTCTTCGATTGCGGTGCCGATCCGGATGCGTGGATTGAGCGAGGCGTATGGATCTTGAAATACGAACTGAATATCTCTTCGGTAATGTTTCAACTCTGAATCAGGGAGCGTCAGGATGTCGCTGCCCATGAAAAGAACCTTGCCCTGCGCAGGCACCAGTTTCAGAATTGAATATCCGGTTGTCGATTTTCCGCAGCCTGATTCGCCGACGACGCCGAGCGTCTCGCCTTCGAAAAGGTCGAAATTGACATCCTGAACGGCTCTGACCACATGGGTGGTGCGGCCGAAGAATGTCTTGTCAGCGATAAAGTGGGTCGTAAGATTTCTGACTTGCAAGAGTGGCGGCTTTGTATAATCAGCAGTATCGATGGTCTTTTCTTGGGGAGCGGCATCGCCAGGCTTTCTGCTCAATTCTTTTGACATTTCAAGAATGGGCAGGGTCGCAGGGAAAGGCCTGCCAGTCATCGAACCCAATTTGGGCACAGCTTTCAAAAGGGCTTGAGTATACGGGTGGGATGGCGACGAGAACACCGAATGCACATCATTTTCTTCCACAACCTGCCCTTGGTACATCACTACGACGCGATCGGCGATTTCCGCAACCACACCCATATCATGGGTAATAAACACGACCGAAATATGCAGTTTTTCTTGCAGTGATTGTATAAGCGCGAGGATCTGGGCCTGGATTGTCACATCGAGGGCGGTTGTCGGTTCGTCGGCGATAAGAACCTGCGGATTGCATGCAAGTGCCATTGCAATCATGACGCGCTGGCGCATGCCGCCCGAGAGCTGGAAGGGATAATCGTTGACGCGTCGGGCCTTGTCGGGGATACGGACCAGTTCAAGAAGCTCCATGACTTTCTGCATCGCCTGGGCTTTTGAAATGCGCTGATGTATAAGCACAGCTTCGAGAAGCTGATCGCCGATAGTGAAAACCGGATTGAGCGAGGTCATCGGCTCCTGGAAGATCATGGAAAGGTCGGCACCTCGGATTTTGGTTGCGTCTTTGTGGCTGATGTTGGTGATATCGAGAACAGTGCCATCGCGTTTTCGGAGCAGAATGCGGCCTGAGTCGGTGCGCACGTTGGCGAGCAATTGCATGACCCGACGCATGGTGACAGTTTTCCCGGAACCGGATTCTCCAACAATAGCGAGCGTTTCGCCCTTTTTGACTGAAAAGGACACATTGTGTAGCACCTGGGTATAGCCATGATACCCGGGAAAACTGAGTGACAAGTCTTTTATTGTGAGGATTTCGTCCTCATGCATGAATGGATGTGTCACTGCCATGCTCAAAATATCCTTTTTTCTCGACGATCTTGTTTCTGACGGCAACCGAGCCGAGTGCGACGACATCGCGGATTTCAAACGAAGCGGGGTCGATGGTGAGCAAATCTGCATCCATGCCGACACGCAGCGCGCCCTTGCTGTTCTCAAGGCCGTAGATGCGCGCGGGCGTGGTGGTCAGAGGCATGAGGGCTTGCTCGAGCGGCACCCCTTTCTTGTTCACGAGGAGGTCGAGCTCGAACAGGAGGGAAGAAGGCATGCCGACCCCCATGCCGATGATGCGGCTGCGATCTTGGTTCCATATCGGCATGGAGCCGCCCGCATCGGAACTGAAGGAGACCTGCCCCAATAGGCCGTTGTCCCTTGCCATGCAAGCGAAATCTGCGGCGGTAAGGCGAGGAGAATCCGGCTCGAGCGGCGCCTGGGAGCAGGTGGCATCGACGACGCAGCCCTTTTCTGCAAGCGCAAGTGCCTGGCTGGTAAGCTTGCCGCCCTTGCGGTTGATGTGGGTGGGAACAAAAATGCTTGCCCGGATTTCGAATTGTTCGACAATTTCAAAAATGAGATCGAGGCCCTGTGTCCGTATGCCGGTATGAACGGTGATAATGCCTGGTTTGTTTGCGACGAGTGCGGCGACCTGCACGTCAGAAGCAAGGGCAGCCAAGTCTTTTGCATCGATATGCGGCCCGCGCGAGTCGGCGAGCGCAAGTTTGACGCCAATCACCGGCTGAAGGAAAACCATGTCGCGCGCGACGGAGCCGGTAAGCGTGGGAGAAGGATGCCAGTACGCGCCAGTGAGCATAAAGGCGGTCATGCCTTCGGCATTGAAGGCTTGGGTTTTGGCATAGAGGTTCTCAATAGAGCGAGTGAGGGAGTCGGTTCCTAAAAGGCCGACTGCGGTGGTAACGCCATTGCTGAAATTCATGGAAATAGTGAGTTCAGGAACGCGTGTCTGGAATCCGCCTTCCCCACCGCCGCCGGTAAAGTGCTGATGCCCGTCGATAAAGCCTGGGACGAGCAGCATCCCTCGTGCGTCGAGCACTTCTGTCTCACCCGGAAGCACAGCTGGATCGATATGCGGTTCCATGGCGAGGATTTTTGCGCCGCCAACAAGGATATCCAGCTTGCCAAGAGGCGCTGGCGAAAACACTTCCGCATTTTGGATTACGAGCATGATTGTTCTCCTGCATCTGCGATGATGGAATAGCCCATTTTTTCCATTTCGAGTCCGTTTCGTATGTTTTTTCCGCCATTTTCCGAGGAGAGCAGCAACATATGGATGAACACATGAATGACTGAAACAAGGCCGACAAACGAATTCGACATAAGGAGCGAATTTGTTGTGCATTTTATGACGACATCGGCTTTGGAATAGACAGGGCAGCTCGCCGAATCGGTAAAGAGGCAGAGAAAGCCGCCTCTTTCTTTTGCGACGCTGGCGACATGCTTGACTTCGGCAGAATAGGGCGGAAAGGTCATGAGGAACATGATGTCGCTTGCGCCAAAGCTTTTCAGCTGAGGAGAGTAATCGGAAACTGAGCCAGTTATGACAAAGACATCTTTTCCCTGGCTTGCTAGAAAGGTAGTCTGCAAGATTTGGGCGAAATGGCGTGTGATGCCGAAGCCCGCAATGAAAATTCTGCGGGCGCTCTGCACCGCGCCGATCATTGTTTCAAAATCCTTCAGCTGGAGATTGTTCAGTGTGCTGCGCAAATTGTTGTATTCATTCTGTATGAGCTTCTGAAGGCGCTTTTCCTCGGGGAGGGTGCCGAGTTTTGATAAGCTCACTTTGTCGTATGGCTGGAGGCGGTGCTGGATTTCTTCCTGAAGGTCTTTCTTGAAGCTTTGATATCCTTTGTAGCCGAGGCTTTTCGCGAATCTGACAAGGGTGGCGGTGCTTATATCCAGAGCCTCGGAAAGCGAATAAATTGAAGTAAAGGCGACATTGTTGTCGTTATCGAGGATGAACGAGGCAATTTTTCGGAAATTGGGAGACATGCGAGGGAGTGTTTCTTTGATTTTTCCCAGGATCATTGCCATACGCCTCCAATTTCAAATTTCGACAAAGTGTTGCCGGACGCGCTGCGAAATATTTGTTTCAGTATTATTACTAAGCGAAACTATGGTGTCAAGCATAAAAATGAAATTTTTTGAATTATTTATTCAATTTTTAAAAGGGGGGTCTGACCCCCTTTCTTAAATTTTCTGATGCGCGTGTGGTGCGTATCTGGCACTGTACGCTATAATCGCATTCATGAATAGGAAGCGCTTATCAAGACGGTGCGGGCAAGGTCTGGAGCCAGGCATCCCCGACACCTGCGAAGAATACACGCTCAGGGATTTCCAGAGGGAATTCGGGGCGGGGAGGCTCAGCTCGGCTCAGCTTGTCGACTATTATTTGGGACGCATTGCGGTTCTCGACTGCCCAGGGGCGGGATCTGACTGTGAAGGGCAGGCTTTGCGGTCCCTTCTCTATCTGAACCCCGAGGCGCGTTCGATCGCCGAGGAGAGGGACAGGGAGCGGCGCGCAGGAATCGTGCGCGGGCCGCTGCATGGCATTCCCGTGGTGCTCAAGGCCAATATCAATACCGCTGACCAAATGCCGACGACTGCGGGCTCGCAGGCGCTGCATGGTTTTCTGGCGCCTGAGGATGCGCCGCTTGTCGCAAAGCTTCGCGAGGCAGGTGCAGTGATTCTAGGCAAGGCGAATTTGAGCGAGTGGGCGAATTTTCGCTCCACACATTCGAGCTCGGGCTGGAGCAGCGAAGGCGGGCAGACAAAGAATCCGTATGTGCTCGAGCGCAATCCGAGCGGGTCGAGTTCGGGGTCCGCGGTAGCGGTGAGCGCGAATCTATGTGCGCTCTCGGTGGGGACAGAGACTGATGGATCGATCATTTCGCCCGCATCGATCAATGGCATTGCGGGTATCAAGCCGACAGGCGGTCTTGTGAGCGCGGAAGGCATTATTCCGATTTCGTTCACGCAGGATACGGCGGGGCCGATGGCGCGGACGCTCGAAGATGCGATTGTGCTGCTCGAGGCGATGTCGGGGAGGGATTATTCTGGTGTTTTGGGCGGCAATTTGGCAGCGCGCCCGCTCGAAGGCATGCGTCTGGGGTACGCGGAGAAGCTTTCGCGTTTTTTGCCGCAAGTCGAAGACATAATGAAAAAATCGATTGCTGCGCTCGAGAACCTTGGCGCGGAGATTGTGCCGGTCGACATCGAGCCGGACGAGGAAGTGCAAAAGGCTGAATATCAGGTGCTTTTATACGAGTTTAAATATGGAATCGAGCAATATCTGGCGCGGTATGTGGCAGCGCGCGCTGACTCAGCCTCGACCCCATGGCCTAGAACCCTGCGAGATATCATCGCGTTCAATACAGCCCATGCGGATACCGCCATGCCGCATTTTGCGCAGGAAATCCTCATCGAGGCAGCCGGGAAAGGCTCGCTCGAAGAACCCGAATATAAAAACGCGCTCGCGTTGTGTCGCGCTTTCGAAAAAGAAAAGGGAATCAGCGCGTTCACCGCGAAATATCGGCTCGACGCGATTGTCGCGGCTTCGAATTCACCCGCGTGGAAGACCGACCATGTGCTCGGGGATCACTATGTTGGAGGGAATACTTCGCTCGCTGCCATTGCAGCGGCCCCGCACATCACCGTGCCGGCGGGCTTCGTGGGTGAGCTCCCGATAGGACTTTCGGTTTTCGGCGTGCCGCACTCAGAGGAGGTGCTGTTCCGGATCGGGCTTGCGTTCGAGCGGGCAGTGAAGGCGCGCAAGGCGCCCTGTTACAAGGGGGTCTGACCCCTTTTTACTTAAAAAGCGCGCAGGCCTCCGAAAATTTTAAAAAAGGGGTCTGACCCCTTTTTTTAAATTTTACCGCGGCACGACTTTCAGAAAAAGCGGCAGGTACGAGTCCCATTCCGAAAGCATCAGCTTGGCGCGCGGGCTGCCGGTGAGATTCTGATGGCGCTCGATAATCGTGCGCAGTTGGTCGATATCTTCTGCGCTGGTAACCGCTGCGATATCAACATCAGAAAGATTGCAGCGTGTGTCGAAAAGCTGGTCCTCATCGAAGACATAGGCGACCCCGCCCGTCATTCCCGCCCCGAAATTGATACCGGTTTTGCCCAAAATGACGACAATACCTTCAGTCATGTATTCGCAGGCGTGGTTGCCTGTGCCCTCGGCAACCGCAAGCGCGCCTGAATTCCGGACGCAGAAGCGCTCGCCGACCTTGCCGTTCAGGAACACTTCGCCAGCCGTCGCACCATAGAGGCACACGTTGCCCGCGATGACATTGTGCTCAGGTTGGCAGCGCGATTCGCGGCGCGGGCGCACGATGATCCGCCCGCCGGAAAGCCCTTTTCCAAGATAGTCATTCGCTTCTCCGAAAAGCCGGAAAAGGACCCCCTGCGCAAGAAATGCTCCAAAGCTCTGGCCGGCCGTCCCGCGGAAGGTGACCGAAACCGTATCCGGCTCGAGCTTGAGTCCTGCACGAATGATCTCGCCGCTCAACGCCGCACCCACGGAGCGGTCGGAGTTGCGGATAGGCAGTGAGAATTCGAGGCGGCTCGTCGATGCTCTTTCTTGAAGAAGTCGGGCGCATTTTTGCAGAAGGGCGGCTTCAGCGTCTGATATTGAAAAATCTTGGCGTTTTTCTGGACGAAAATTGCGCAATCCTGCTTCGGGAAGCGGGATTGCTGGCGTCGTGTCGCTAGCGAGGTCCTGGCCTTCAACAAGAGGATAGCGCCGCGCGATTTCGAGGGCTTCTTTGATGTGATCGAAATCGAGCATTTTTTCTCTCGCGGTGGATGCTCGACCAGAAAAGTCGAGGAGTTCATACTTGCCAATGACTTCATCGATGGTTTTCGCGCCGAGCGAAGCGAGAATCTTGCGCACATCTTCAGCCAGGAACTTGAAAAATGCAATGAGGTGTTCGGGGCGGCCTTTGAATTTTGCCCTGAATTCAGGCTCTTGTGTTGCAATACCGACCGGACATTTGCCCAGATGGCATCGCCCGCACGCGATGCAGCCCATCGCAATGAGTGCCGCCGTCCCGAACGCGAATTCGCGCGCGCCCAGAATGGCTGCTATAACGACATCCCGCGCGGTGCGCAAGCGGCCATCCACCTGTATGACCGTGTTCAAGTCGAGGCTGTTCATCGCGAGGACCTGGAGGATCTCCGGGAGCGCAGCTTCCCAATAACTGCCGGCATAATCGAGAGATGAAAGAGGTGCGGCTCCTGTCCCTCCGTCGCCGGACGAGACGATGATGCAATCAGCGCCAGCCTTTGCGACGCCTGCCGCGACTGTTCCGACGCCCGCCTGCGCGGCCAGTTTGACCGCGATCCGGGCGCTCGGGTTTATGCAGCGCAGGTCATGGATGAGCTGGGAAAGGTCTTCGATGGAATAGATGTCGTGGTGGGGCGGCGGGCTGATAAGCGTGACGCCTGGCTTCGAATGCCGCAGTTTTGCTATGTACTCATTCACTTTGGCGCCGGGAAGCTGGCCGCCTTCGCCGGGCTTGGCTCCTTGGGCGATCTTAATCTGCAATTCGAGTCCTGTCGCAAGATATCGCGCGGTAACGCCAAAACGCCCTGAAGCGATCTGCTTGGAGGCATTTTGCGAATCAAGCCCTTTGTCCTTGTAGGTGTGGCGCTCACTGTCCTCTCCGCCTTCGCCTGAATTGCTCCATGAGCCGATTGCATTTGCTCCGGCTGCCAGCGTCTCGTGCGCTTCGGGGCTTATGGCACCGAGCGACATGGCCGCAACCGAAAAGCGCTTGATAATTTCTTCTGCGGGCTGGACTTGGTCGAGTGGCAATGGGCTGCTTGATGTAAGGGGGCTGCCGGATTTAAAAGAAAAGAGATCACGGAGCGCGAAGGGCGGACGAGCAGCGCTGTCCATTCCGTCTGCATATGCGCGCCACGCCGCGGCGTCGCCTTCACGCACTGCTTTGGTAAGCTTGGCGGCGAGCGAAGGCGGCCACGGTACGGCTGTCTGCCTTACGGTTTGGTTTGCGACTTGGTCTGTGGCCTGATCCGCAGCCTGGTCTGTGGCCTGATTTGCGGCCCCGCCCGCAGCCTGCCGCGGTTCATTCACTGGCTGGTGCCCGGTTCTGTCTGGAAGAATCGCAGACTCTTGCTCACTCCCAAAGGCCGCTCGATGCCGGCTCAGCATGTCGTCCGCAATCTCCTTGAGCCCGATGCCCCCGAACCTGCTTTCGGTCCCGCGGAAATAGCGTTTCACGAGGCCTTCAGATAGCCCGACGGCCTCGAACATACGCGAGCCGCGGTACGACGATACCGTCGCTATTCCGAGCTTGGACATGATTTTCAGAATGCCCTTGTTCACTGCTTCGATGTAATGATCAGCAAGCATTTCCGCGCTGGGCCTTTCTTCAAGCTGGTCGGAAATCGAAGGAAGCAATTCAAATACCATCCAGGGATTGACTCCGCTTGCGCCATACGCCAGCAGCACCGCAATTTCATGGACATCGCGCACCTCGCCTGTCTCAACGACAAGGCCTGCCAGGTGGCGTTTTTTTGCATCGACAAGATAGGTATGGACGGCTGCTGCTGCGAGAAGAGCGGGGATGGCCGCGTGCTGTTCATCTAGTCCCCGATCGCTCAGGATGATGAGATTCGCGCCCTGGTCGATGTGGTGTTCGGCTTCTCTGCACATCCTGTCGAGCTCTTCTTCAAGTCTGATGCGCGCCGCGGGCGTGAGCATGGAAACCGTGGCGGAAGAAAACCCCGGCACTCTGGAATTTTTCAGTTTTTCCATGTCGGAGTTAGACAGAATTGGCCTCTGAAGCTTGAGTTGCTTGCAGTGTTCGGGAGTCTCTTCGAGAAGATTTTTTTGCGTTCCGATATAATTTTCGAGCGACATGACTGCCGACTCGCGGTACGGATCGATTGCGGGATTGGTCACTTGCGCGAATCGCTGACGGAAATATGCGTAGAGCGGTACCGGCGTGCGCGAGAGAATCGCAGGCGGCTTCCTGGTCCCCATCGCAGAAACCGCTTCCTGCTTTTGCAGGAGCATCGGCTTCAGGATATTCATTGTTTCGTTATCGTATTGGAAATACGAAATGAGATGCGCGAGTTCCGCGCTGGAAGGCCGGACATCCGGAGCGGAGAAGAGGCCGCGCAGCTCGATCCGGTTTGTTTCGAGCCAGCGGCGGTACGGTTTTTGCCTGCTGATTCGCGTTTTGATCTCTGCATCATTGATGAGCCGGCCATTTTCGAGATCGACAAGCACCATTTCGCCAGGCCGTAGAATGCCACGCTCGACAATATCCGATTCATCGAGGTCGAGTACGCCGGCTTCGCTTGCCCCGATGAAATAGCCGGATTTGGTGAGCGAATAGCGGAAAGGGCGCAGGCCGTTGCGGTCGAGCGCCGCACCAACCACGCGCCCGTCGGTAAAGCTCATGGCTGCAGGGCCGTCCCATGTTTCAAGCATTGCCGCATGAAAGTCATAATACGCCCTCTTGTCATGCGAAATCCGTAGCCCTTCGCCAAAAGGCTCCTGCACCATCATCGCGAACACCTGCTCGGGGCTCCTTCCTGCATGCACCAGGAGCTCGAAAATATTGTCGAAAATTGCGCTATCGGAGCCGGCTTCATCGAGCACGGCGATATCCTTGAAAAAATCCGCGCCGAGAAGCGGCGAAGCCATGGTCGCCTGCCGGGCTTTCATGGAATTGATGTTCTTGCGGAGTGTGTTGATTTCGCCGTTGTGGGCAATCATATGGAAGGGCTGGGCGAGCGGCCATGAAGGTAAGGTGTTGGTGCTATATCGCTGGTGCACAATCGCGAATTGGCTTTCGAAAAGCGGATCCCTGAGGTCAGGGTAGAAATTGGCAAATTGCGATGCGACGAACATGCCTTTGTAGACAATGATGCGGGACGAAAGCGAGGGAATGTAGAACTCTTCGAAGGAAAATCCGGCTCGTTTTGCTTCCTGCTCAATGTATTTTCTGAGAATGAAAAGGCTGCGCTCGAAATCGTCGCTTGGGCTGCGGAGGCTGGCGCGTGTGCGTGCATCGTCTTCACTCTCGACAATGGCGGGCGGATTCAATTGAACAAAAGCAGCTTGGCTGATGCGCGGCATTGTCTTGTTGGCGCGTTCGCCTAGCACTTGGGGAAGGATAGGTACATCGCGCCAGGATATAAGGCCAAAACCGCGCTCGGCGGCGATATTGGAAACAAGCTTCTTCGCGCTGACAAAGGCGTTGTGGGAGGCCGGCAAAAAGAACATGCCGATTCCGTATGGCATATCGTTGATTGCCATTTCGCGGCGGAAAAAGCGGTCGGGGATCTGGCACAGAATGCCTGCGCCATCGCCAGTTTTTTTGTCGCCGCCGACAGCGCCTCGGTGCTCGAGGTTCTGCAGGATGGTGAGCGCATCAGAAATGACAGAATGGCTCGATTTCTTTTTGAGATCGACGACAATTCCGAGGCCGCACGCGTCGTGCTCGTGCTCGGGAAGGTAGAGGCCGCTCGGATTCGGCGAAAGAGTGCTGTACGCGCCGCGGCTAGGCTCGAGCTGCTGCTTTATAATATTGGCTCGCTTAATAGAGCTGGACGCGCCGGGGCCAGGCGCACCGGAACTGAGACCCAGTATGCCGATACGATAATTATGCATCTCTTTCTTTCTTTGCTGCATATTTATGCCTTCCTTTGTGTTGCTGCCGATAGTAACAAGCCTGGCTTGCAGAATCAAGAGGCGCAGTATGTAAGATTTACTTTTCCCTCAGCGGCGGCGATACTAGGTATAGTTGATAGATTAGGGGTTTATGCATGAATCTTTGCATAAGCGAGAACGCTGAAATCATGGGAGCGCGAGCTGCCGGCGCAGGCGCCCATGCAGTTCAATTATGTGAATGGGGACGCTGTGCCCTTCGAGGCTGAAATCCAGCGGCTCAACGCAGCGATCCGGGGCAGGCTATATCCATGAGCATCCGGCAGATTCTCAAGTCGCGAATGATTGTGTGCACCGTGCCGGACGCGCGCAAGCAGGACGCGGTCTATATGGCGCTTAATGCGCCACCTCGCCGCTGGCGGAACAACACAGCATCTTGCAACAATTGTCACTCGCCCTCATGAACATATGGTGCGGAACCTCAAGGCTATAGTCCGGGCCCGTCAGGAATCTGCGCTCCTGCGATTCGCGATTCACGGGGCCCACCTCGAAGGCCCCTGGATTTCGCTGGAAGACGGTCCTCGTGGAGCCCACGATCCGCGCTACATCCGTAAGCCCGATTTTGAAGAGTTTCAGAAGCTGCAGGATGCGGCCCAAGGGCTTATCAAAAAGGCGCCACGCCTGCGGTTTTCGCAGAGAAGCTAGGAGAACCCCATGCACGCAGTACGAAATTTGCGCTTGTGCACGAAAGACTGTGTATGCCTTTTCATGTGCCCGACCAAGGCGACCGACACCGAGAACGGCCAGATCGATGCATCCAAATGCCTCGATGGCTGCCGCCTTTGCGTCGACACGTGCCCATCGCACACAATTTCGCTCACAATGGAAGCTTGGGTGGAGCCCGGCCCAAAGGCCGAAGCTATAGCGCAAAAGCTCCTGGTCCTACTCGACAAAAAAGCGAGCGAAGAAGCCGCGGTTAAAAAAGTTAAAAAAGGGGGTCAGACCCCTTTTTTTAAACCTGCCATGAGCCAGAATGCCGGTACAGAATATCGCTCGTCCCAAGGCCTTTGCCTTTGATCCATTGAATGAGCTGATTCTGCCAGCTTGCGCCCAGGTCAACACCAAGCTCCAAATCTGCATAGCAGGTAAAGTTATAGAGCTGGTTGCGGACACCGAAGTCCTGTGCCAATCGCAGTGATAAAGTTAGCTGGTACAGCATAGTCTTCCAGAATAAAGTCATTGGTATTCGGCTGAGGACGCAGTCCGGCAAATGTCTTGACCGCCAGTTTCGTCGATAATGTTGGCACAAGCTTTTTTGTTTTTTGAGCACTTCTTTGAGGCCTTCACGAGTTGTGTAGTTGTTTGATTTTTCTGTTTCTGGCATGTCGACCGCATTCGGGCCGAGGAGGATGTAGCCGGTAATAGTCTTGGTAACAATAATACCTTTGCTGGTTTTTGTGGGCGACGGGAAGATGATGTGATGCACGTTGTATTTTTCATTTGGTTCAAGGAGGATATATTCGCCCTTTCGGGCGGTTATAGTATAGGCGTCGATCCCTGCTTTGCGGGAAATCACGTCGCCATAGACACCGGCGGCGTTTATGAAGATTTTGGCATAGATTTTTTTCTCTGTTGGTAACCAGCGCAACGAGTTCATCGCCTATGACGAAAATCTCATGGTGCTCTGGAAGGGACTGATTTGCGTTGATTTTTGCTTGCCAGGTGTCTATAATTCCACTCTGGTACATTCAAGAGCGCGAATATGTTCATCTCCAACAAGGTGAACAATTTCGCGGTATCGAATGGATTCTCCGGTTCCCATCATGCCATACTGAAGATGCTGCTGCGAATCTCTGCAGAAGCTATTAGCCGGATACATTTTTGTGTGTAGTTCATACTTGCATTTATCACAGCAATTTCTAATAATACATAAAGAAACACAAGAATCGCCCATATGCACAACATGAAAATTGTGCCAATAGGCACTTTCTTTGTTGTTCTTGTCCTCTTATGTGCGGGCTGTGGCAGAAATCCTGCTGGCTCGGGCGACTTGCCGCAGGTCAATACCAATACTGCATTCGATCTTCAAGGTTTCAATATATGCGCCTGGGGCAAGAATTGGTGGAGCGATGCGGCGCTTGTCGACAAGGCCCTGAAGTTCGCGCTTGAAGAGGGCGCGAATTTTCTCGCCCTGGACTGGCCGGTCAATTTCAATGACGATGGCACGATGGTAGCGTTCGAGCATTCGCTTCATCCGCATTGGAATGACATGCAACGGCTCATCGAAAAAGCCAAGCAAATGGGATTCTATATAATGCTCAAGCCTCATACCACGAAGGCGGAAAGCGCAGAGAACCGCAACATCTGGAACACCGATACAGCGATATTCCTTCCTGGCACATTCTTCTCCGCCTACAAGGGCTATCTCGAAGAGCTCGCCGACTTTGCAACGCAGAACAATGTCGATGCTATCTGTATTGGCACCGAGATGAATCATCTTGATACCGGTTTCCGTGACCAATGGAGCGAGCTTGTGGCCGCGGTTAGAGCACGGTTTGCAGGGCTCGTTACCTATGATGCGTTTTTTAATCGCTGGTGCTGCTCGGTTCCAGATATCGGCGAGGTATGTTTCTGGGATCTTGTCGATATGATCGGAGTATCGCTCTATGTGCCGGTGACGCGCAATGATGATGCGAGCGTCGAGGAAATACGACGCGGCTGGTTTGAGAGCATCGAGCCCGAGTTCGAGATCAGCGACGTCATCGCCTACCTTAAGGGAATTGCGCAGGATGCGGACAAGCCGCTCATGGCGCTCGAAGGGGGATATCAAAGCGTGAGCGGTGGATTGTACGACATGACTGGTCCATCTACCCATAAAACTGTGAATTATGACCTGCAGAGCCGCGGGCTGGATGCGTATCTGAGAGTATTGTCTGAAAACAAGGACAGCTGGTTCAAAGGGGTGAGTTTGTGGCAGCTCACGCCGTCGATGCTGAGCTCAAACAACCTTCAAACAATTTGGCATACGCAGGAATTTACAGTCTATCAGAAACCTGCTGCGGAAATAGTCAAGCAGCATTTTTTCAAGTAATGATACGGGGTCACCCCATTCCTCGAAATTTATTGACAGCTCCATGCAAAAATCCTATTGTGAAGGCATGCGAGGACTGTATGCATAGTTTTGAAGAAATTCAGGCCGCCGCGGCACTTTTGCGGGAGCGGCTAGGCGAGGCGCCGGCTTGTGCGCTCGTGCTGGGCTCGGGGCTGGGCGGTTTTGCGGACGAGCTCGAGCGCCCGGTCGCGCTGAGCTACAAGGAAATCGCGGGTTTTCCGCTTTCGACAGCGCCGGGACATGCGGGCAGGTTTGTTGCGGGCTATGTCGAGGGGGTGAAGGTGCTCGCGATGCAGGGACGATTCCACTGCTACGAAGGGTGGGACGCTTCGCAGATTGCGTTTCCGGTCCGGGTTCTGCGCGCCTATGGGGTGAAGGTGCTTCTGCTGACCAATGCTGCGGGCGGGGTGAACACGGATTTCAGACCGGGCGATTTCATGTTGATTCGCGATCATATCAATCTGTCGGGGCGCAATCCGCTTGTGGGAGCGAATGACGAGCGCATCGGGCCGCGGTTTCCGGACATGAGTAAGGCGTATGATCCGGCGCTCCGGGAGCTTGCGAAGGGTGCTGCGCGCGATCTTGAAATCGGCTTGCATGAGGGCGTGTATGCATGGTTCCTTGGCCCAAGCTTCGAAACACCAGCGGAAATCCGCATGGCGCGAACGCTCGGTGCAGATGCGGTGGGCATGTCCACGGTACCCGAAGTGATTGCCGCGGTGCATTGCGGCATGCGGGTACTCGGCATTTCGTGCATTACGAACTTGGCGGCGGGCATCCTCGACCAGCCAATTTCGGGCGACGAGGTGCTGGAGATTTCGGCGAAGAAGCGTCCCGAATTTTCGGCGCTGGTCAAGGCGATTATTGCGCGCATCGGCGCGGAGGACGCGGCTTTGGCCGGCATGCCGAGAGGTGCAGCATGGCGCTCTTGATTCGTCATGCGCTCGTTGAAGGAGCGGAATCCGACATTCTGATTCAAGGCGAGCGGATCGCGCGGGTAGTTCCCGAAGATTCGATCCCTCTTGATGGGAGCGACGAAATCGAAGTCATCGAAGCTCGCGGGATGGCTGCAATCCCGAGCCTTGTGAACGCGCATGCGCATTCGGCGATGACCCTTTTGCGGGGAATCGCCGAGGACATGGATCTCATGCCCTGGCTGAATGAGGCGATCTGGCCGCGGGAAGCGCGGCTAACCGCCGAAGATGTCTACTGGGGCACGCGCCTTGCGGCAATCGAGATGATCAGGGCAGGAACGACGCTCGCTGCGGACATGTATTTCTTCCCCGAAGCGCAGGCGCAGGCAGCTCGCGACTCAGGTATGCGCTTTGTTATTTCTTTTCCGCTCATCGACGGGCTCGACGAGGCACGCGGGCTGGCTCAGCAGAAAGCCTGCGACGAATTTTTTAAGCGCTTGCCGGATTGCGGGCCGGCATCGATATTCGCCCTTGCCGGGCATTCGGTCTATGCGACATCAGCATCGAGTTGGCGATATATTGCCCGATTTGCAAAGGAGCATGGGTTATTCATTCACATCCATCTTGCCGAGACCGAAACCGAAGACCGCGAATGCCGCGCAAAGACCGGCATGTCTCCAACTGCCTACCTTGATTCGCTCGGGGTTCTGGGACCGAACACCTTCGCCGCGCACTGCCTGTGGCTCGATGCGCGCGACTGGGATCTGCTCGCCCAGCGAGGCGTAACTGCGGTACACAATCCTGTTTCGAACATGAAGCTGGCATCGGGGCCAGCGTTCGATTACGAGGCGGCGCGGCGCCGGGGCGTGAGGGTGCTGCTGGGCACTGATGGCGCGGCCTCGAATAACTCGCTCAATTTGTTTTCAGACATGAAAATGGCAGGGCTCCTCCAGAAGCACCATTACAAGGACCCGAAGCGCTGGCCCGTCAGAGAAATTTTGGCCGCAGCGAGCCGCAATGGGCACGAATTTTTCGGCACCGGCGGCGGGCGCATCGAGACAGACGCGAGTGCCGATCTTGTGCTCATCGACCTGGCGCGAGCGGAAATGACACCCTGCCATGACCTTGCTTCGAACCTTGTGTACGCGAACGCTGGTGCAGCGGTGGATACCACAATCTGCGCAGGGCGCGTGCTCATGCTCCATGGAGTCATCGAAGGCGAGAAAGAAGTCCGCGAGGAAGCAGCCCGCCGGGCGCAGGCGCTGAAATAAGCCATTAGACTTTGAGGATGGTCTGGCTCTTGTGTGAGCCCTTCGCATTTTTAGGATAGACGCGGATCTCAAGTCCCATTCCGATCCCCTCAAGGTAGTCGATGAGCGTGGAGAGCTTCATATCCTTGCGTCGTTCAATCTTGGAGATAGCAGTCTGGCTGAAAGCCTTCATATCGGATTGTCTGATTCCCTTCCGCTCACGGAGCTCGGCGAGCCGGATGGCGAGCATCTCGCGCTCGGCGGCGGCACGGGCTCGGCTGACCTGTTCGGGAGTCATCACAGCTTCCATAGCCTCAATTGCGTTCTTAATGATAGCCATATGGTATCCTTCAGCGCCTGTAGCGCTCGATAATTTCTTCTGCCATTTGAATGAGCCGACTGTAGAAATCCTTCTCGTTCCTGCCCTTCTTGTCTCCTCCTATAAGGAGAAGCCCCTGGCGCTCCTCATCAAAGTAATAGAGGACACGAAGGACCTGTGCGTGCGTTCGCGCCCGGAGCTCCTTTAGGTTCTTGATTCTGCTTCCCTTCAAGGTATCTGCATGAGGACGGCCAAGCTGCGGGCCGAATTCCTCGAGAAGAAGGACCTTGGCAAGGAGAGCCTCCTGGGCCTTGCCCGGAAGAGAGCAGAACCATTCGATGTATTCATCCGTGGCTGAAACGGTCCACACGACTGAAATATGCCATAAAGTTCATATGCAGTCAAGTTAATGTACTGAGGAAGCAGCCCGGCGGGCGCGGGCGCTGAAATAAGCCAGCCCCCGGGCAGCAGCCTCTAAGCACCCGCGGGCACCCGCCCCCGGGCAGCGGTTGAGCGAATGGTCCGTTCTTGTTACAGCTCGCTCACTCCCGGGCGCATCGGCACGAAAGCGACATCGAGCAGTGCTTCAGTGTCGAAGTGTGCGCCTCGCCGCGTGATGCGCACGAGCGTCTGCGCTCCCAAAGAACCGACAGGAGCCACAAGCCTGCCACCATCCGCGAGTTGGTTCACAATCGCATTCGGAATATCAAAGGGCGCCGCGCTTAAAATAATCGTCTCGAACGGCGCTTCCTCCGCCCAACCGAAAAATCCGTCCGCCAGCCGCAAATGCACATTCTCCACTTTCAGAGCCTCAAGCACTTCGCGCGCCCGCTCAAGAAGCGCTGCAATGCGCTCAACACTGAACACTTCCTTCGCAAGCAGGGACAGCACTGCGGTCCCGTACCCCGACCCTGTCCCAATTTCAAGTACCCGCTCACTGCCATTGAGCCTGAGCATCTCTGCCATGAATGCAACAATGTAGGGCTGGGAGATTGTCTGTCCCGAGCCAATGGGTAGGGGGAAATCTTCATATGCTTCGGAACTGCAAGATACGGGAACGAATCGGTGCCGCGGTACTTTACGCATGGCATCGAGTACGCGCTTATCCCGAACGCCGCGCGCGGCGATCTGAGTGCGCACCATGAAATTGCGCTCGTCTTTGCGCTCATTGCAGGTGATCATTGCTTTGCAATCAATTATAGCACAAAGAGCCGCCTCGCATTCTTCAAAACAAAATTTGTAATTATCGCGGATATGTGGTACATACTTAAATAGAGATTTTATTGGAGGACCATATGAGATTACAGATAATCATGAAGAAAAAAACTGACCGGAAAATTGCGGTCGAAAATGAGGTGCGTTATGCGCGCATGACGGGAATTTATAATGGGGCCGGATTTGAGGCCTATTTCTCTTATGCAGCCAACATTAATGATCTCGAGACTATTATTAGAGAAAACCTGCCGGATTTGGTTCTCTGCGGTATCGATCATCTTCCTGAAGAAAAAGATGGAATAACAGTATCGACTAACGTACATGGATTGTTTGAGTCGCATAACGTTTTATATATAGGTTCCGATCCTGAAGTCATTGAGCGGGCTCTTTCCAAAGCGTCGCTCAAGCGGAAATGGGAAGCGGATGGCATCCGGACGCCGCCATTCGTGCACGTCGAGGCAGGAGAAGCCGGCTTGAAAGAAGGCATTCAAAAATTGAAGGTCCTCGATGCCTTTCCTTACATCATAAAGCCAGAAAATCTCGGAAATTCCAAGGGAATCGATGAAAACAGCATAGCCTGGAATGTAGATGAGTTATCAAGGGTTCTTGCGCGAATGATTTCGCTGTACAGCGGACACATTCTCGTCGAACATTATCTTGGAGCGTATCCCGATGTCAAAGAGATTACCTGCGCGATGATACAAGGGCAGGGCGCCATGCAATGCATGCCGGCATTCCTTGGATTAGCCCAGCCAAAGCGGTTTCATCTTATAACTTCGGATGACAAAGATGGCCATCACACCGTGATGAGCCCACTCGAGCCCGAGCAGATGGAGCATTTCGTTCCCTTTGCCCAGAGCGCTTTCGAATCTGCAGGCGTGCGCGATTATGCGCGAGGCGATTTTTTCTTTGCGGATGGCAAGTTCTGGGCAATCGAAATCAATGGCCAACCGATGATTCCGGATCGTTGGTTCGAGGAGGCGGCTGGTTTTGCCGGAATTTCGGAAGCGCAGTATCTCGTGGGTATTGTTGCAGCGGGGTACAGGCGGCTTCGTGCGCAAGGAAAGCTAACAAGTGCTTTTCCCGCAGGAGCGCGGGCACTGCTCGAACGGACACGGCTTGCAGAAGACTTGTCTGCAGAGACGCCGCACAAAGGAGGCCTACAGGATGTATAAAGTAAGTCAGAACGATGTAATTGGTCTTATCAAGCCGGCCATCGACGCACACACCCTCGGCATTCTCGCTTTCGCGCAGATTCTGAGGGACTGTGGCATTCGAGTGGAAATCGCCGATGAGGATGCAAGCAAAGAACTCGATGCGCTTGTCGGGCGCCCTTCAATAGAAAGGCTGGTTCGCTGGGTGCGGGCAAAAGGCATCGATGTACTCGGGTTTTCGTATCGCCTCGATCCGGACAGGGGCGTAGAGCTTTTTGCACAACTTGTCGAGCACCTGAAAAGCGCCAAAATGCTCGCAAAAGACGGGGGTCCGATCAAAGCGCTCTGGTTCGCAGGCCTTCCGCCCGCCTGCAAGAAGGCAAAACAGCGTGTGCCTTTTGTTGATGCGGTTTTTCATGGCGATGAAACATACCAGGAGATCCTCGAAATTCTCGGCCTACCGACGCATCTTGTGCCACAGCAGGCAAGCGCGGAGCTCGCGTACGACAAAGCCCGCCTTGAATTCGGTATTGAAATTGTCAAGAACCGAGCATATCTCGATGTTGCGCCCGTAGATCGATCTGGTTCTCCCGGCTTTGGCACATGGGGCGAGCGCGTGATTGACCGTGTCCTGCATGGCATTGCGCACAACCTACCTCCACTTATGCGCGCGCACGTAGGCCCCTATGCAGAAGATCGCTCGCAAGCAGTCGCGCTTTTTCTCGACTGGACTTCACGCCTTGCGAAAAGCGGGCTTCTCGATGTGCTCTCGATAGGCTCGTCCCAGCTTACTCAAAGCCATTTCGGCGAAGACTGGACAGGGCTTTCCAACGGAGGCGGAGTTCCCATCAATAGTCCTGAAGAATACCGCCGCGTGTGGCAAGCCGCGCGCCCCATGCTCGTGCGCACGTATGCGGGTACAAAACGCGTTCCCGACATGGCCAAGATGCATGAGCAATCCCTCGATATATGCTGGCACGCGCTTTCGCTCTGGTGGTTCTCAAAGCTCGACGGGCGAGGAGACAACTCGGTTCTGGAGAACCTTGTGGAGCATTTTGAAGCCCTTCGTCATATCGCTTCGAGCGGAAAGCCGATGGAACCGAATGTGCCGCACCATTTCGCATTCCGAGGCTGTGACGATGTCG
Organism: Rectinema subterraneum; assembly: GCA_009768935.1. Lineage (GTDB taxonomy): Bacteria > Spirochaetota > Spirochaetia > Treponematales > Rectinemataceae > Rectinema > Rectinema subterraneum. The sequence continues at coordinate 10,502 of WESA01000007.1, read as the reverse complement.
GCTATATTGTGTCGGGTTATGTCGCCGCAAAAGCGGCGAAGCTTCAGGGTATCCGCACGCTCATTCTCCAGACCATGCTCAATACGCCGAAATATACCTGGGGAATACAGGATCTGGCGAAAGCCCGCGCCTTGCGCATGCTCGTGCGGGAGCTGGAAGGGCCGGATTTTGCGGTTATCCTCCAGCCGCGGGGCGGGCTCGACTATTTCTCGCCGGATATGGAAAAAGCTCGTGCACAGCTTGCGGCGGTGACCATGCTCATGGATGACATCGAGCCAGATGATCCGACAAGTCCTCAGATCATCCATGTGGTGAGCTATTCGGAGGGAGTGCGCCTTGCCGACCCGGATGTCGTGCAGGAATCGGTGCGCATCACGCGGTACGCGCTCTCGGAGTACCGCAGGCTCAAGCGGAAAGGCGATATGCCGGAGTACGGCAAGCATTCTATGGTGGAAGCGCGCACACGCCATCTGTATGAGGAAGCGCGTCGCATGATTAAATTCATAGAGGCGACAATTCCCGAGCCTTACAGTCCGCGTGGGCTCTATGCGATGATGAAGGCTGGGGTGTTTCCGTTGCCATGGCTGAGCGCGTGCAGGGATGAATTCGATGCGGCGGTCAGCCAGCCTGTGCAATTCATGCATGGAGGCGTGCAGACCGTGGACAAGGATGGAAAGCCGCTCGCGGTAAGCCAGCGCTTGTTCGGGATTGCACGAAACCTCGAGCGCATGGGGTTCGCCCCCCAGGAGGAATATGGTGAAAAAAACTGATTGGAGCGGCATTCTCGAGCATCTTGAGCGCGTCGCTGCCAAAGGCAAGGATATGGTGTGGTGTATCGCAGGCGCAGGGAATGGCGGGATTTCTATGGCCGGGCACCTTGGCTTGCTGGGATTCCCTGTGCAGATCTACAACCGCACCGACGAGCACCTCAACGCAATCCGCTGGTACAAGGGTATCGAAGTGGAGGGAGCAGTGTCCGGCTTCGGGCCTGTGCGACTTGCGACCTCGCGCATCGGGGAAGCGATAGCAGGCACTGATGTCATAATGATCGTGACGCCTTCGACCGCGCATTATGGACTCGGTACCCTTATGGCGCCTTTTTTGGAAGATGGGCAGATTGTAGTGCTGAATCCTGGCCGGACCGGCGGCGCCCTCGAATTCCGCGCAGCCCTCGACCGCGAAGGATGCACAGCAAGAGTCGTCATCGTCGAAGCACAGACGTTCATCTATGCCTCGCGCATGATATCCAGGAATAAAGGTCACATCTTCAGAATCAAAAACGGCGTCCCGGTGAGCGCATTGCCTTCGTTTCTGACTCCTGCCGTGCTGAAAGTGATCGATGTGGCATTTCCACAATTCATAGCCGGGAGCAATGTGCTCGCCACGAGCCTAGAAAATATCGGCGCGGTCTTCCATCCTGCGCTCACCCTGCTGAACGCCGCATGGATCGAGTCCACGGGCGGCGATTTCGAATACTATCTTCAGGGCATTTCGCCTTCCGTGGCGAGGGTGCTGCAGGCAATCGACGATGAGCGGCTTGCGCTCGCCCGCGCGCTGGGCATCCGGACGGTTTCCGCCCGCGAATGGCTCTATCTTACCTATGATTCAGTGGGTGCGGACCTCTGCAGTGCGATACGTGCGACGATCAGCTATGCGGGCATCAAGGCACCAAAAACGATCAATCATCGCTACATTTGGGAAGATGTGCCAATGAGCCTTGTGCCCATGGCAAGCATTGCGGCAATGTACGGAGTCGAAACGCCGGCTATCAATCTCACGATCGATCTTGCAAACCTCATGCATGGGGTGGATTATCGCGCAAATGGCAGAACAGTCCATACCTTGGGAATCGAAGGGCTCTCTGTGGAAGAGCTCCATCGGCTCGTCACTGAAGGCTGAAAATCAAGGAGGGGAAAAATGACAGAATTTGTGAACAATATATGGCGATGGGTGAGCGACCTTCCATCGGCTCTCGGGGCTCCGCTTATCCTCCTGGTGGGCTGGGCGATCGCAAAAATCTTGAAACTCATTATGCCGAAAATACTTGCGGTGCTCAAATTCGATGTGCTCGCAGGCAAGATCGGGGTGAACGAGTTTTTGCGCAAAGGTCACGTGCAGTATGCGCCATCGAAGCTGATCGGGGTTTTTCTGTACTGGGTTGTGATGCTCCTCGTGCTGGCGATGGCAGCTTCGGTGCTCGATCAGCGCGCGGCTGAGTCCATCTGGTCGTGGCTTTTCGGCGCGATTCCGACAATTCTGGCAGCTGGAATCACGGCTGCGATCGGGGTGCTGATTGTCAATTTTCTTTCGAATTTTGTGCTGACCATCATGAATAATGCGGGGATGGGCTCCGCGACGCTTGTCCAGAGGCTCATCCGCGCGGTCGGATATATCATCGTGGTTGTGATGGTCGTCGACCAGCTCGGCCTCGGGCAGTCGATTGTGAGTATTCTGCTTCTGCTGCTGATTGGTTCGATTGCGCTGGGAATCGCGATTGCGATCGGGCTTGGCTGCAAGGACATGGCGCGCCAGTATGTGGAAAGCCTTATCCGCGCCATCAGGGAGCGCGAACGGGCTTCGCATGGGACTGATCTGGAAGGGTGAGGTTCAGCAGCGCGGCCTCAGCGCACATCCCAGGCGAGCACAATGCTATAGTGCGTGTTATCCTCGGAGACGCCCAGCTTGACCGCCTTCGTCGCGGGAATCTTGAAATCCAGCCAGAAAATGCCATCCGTGCCGCGCACGAAGGGAACAAACGTAGTTTCGTAGATGATCGCGACATGCGGTGCCATCGAATGATACTCAAAATGAACGGTGCTGCCAGCCTTCAAAGCGCCGGACAACGGGCTCTCGAGCAGTTCGCCTGCAGGGTTGTGATAGCGCCCATATATTTTCGGGAAAGGCGGATTTGCTGCATAGGCTTTTGAGCCTTCAATTACGAACTGCATAACACTTTCAAGTTTTTCGGGTGTGGGCGGTGGCCGATTGGCGGAAGATCCCGATGAACCAGCTGCGGCTGCTGTGCCGACAGTGGTTTCGTTCCTCGTGCCCGCAAAAATGTGCGCTTTGTACGTCCCTGCTTTTGGTATGGCGAACATGATGCGCCACCGGGTCGGGCCGATATGGCTCGGAAAAACAGTCGACAGAATCTCGGTGCTCTTTGAATCCAGCAGAGAGCCGTCGACCAAAATATCCTCAGGCGCTTCGATATCGATGGTATATATGCTTTCTGTGCGCTGCATGGCAAAAAAGGCAGCGGGAATCGCAGCCTGCTCATCTGCTGATGCCTTTCCCGGCTGAACAATGCTCATGTGGTACCGGAAAAAACCAGGCTGGACAAGCGCTTGGCTCTTGAAGGTTTCGCGGTCCAGGGGGGCCTGACTCAGCTGATACACAGCTTGCTCCGGAAAATGGGTAAATCGGAGCTGCATGGGGGCGGGGAACAGGTAATCCGTGCTATAGCGTTTTGAGTATTTCCCTGCTGTATTGCCGGCTGCAGCCGCTTCGCCGCCTCTTGTGGCACCGCTTGCTCCTGCCTGACTCTGGAATGCCCCTGCATCGAAGGTCGTATCGACAAAATACCACATGTCCCCGATGCGCACTATGTTCCACGCGTGGCTGTTCTGGAAATCGAAAGAGAACTCGCGGCCGAGCCCCTTCGTGAATCCGCTTACTGTCTGTGCCTCGAAACCCGCAAGCTCGGCCATTTTCTGAAAGAGCCGCGTATATCCAGAACAGACTGCCCTCCTTGTCGAAAGAACCGTAGCGAGGTCCTGACCGGTCACTGTATTTTTCGATGCTATAGCGAGATCGTATGTGATTGTATCAGAAATCCAGTCATGAATGAGTTTGATTCGCATGAACGGGTCGCTCTCGCCGGCAATAAGAACCGCGACGAGCGGCGCGAGGTACTGATCGGGGTCTTTGGCTGCTTCAGCGATCATTGCTGCTGTTACGCGCGCAATGCGTGAATCTATTATGCCGGTGCGGTACTGGGGAACTGGGCTTTCTCTGGCTGCATAACGGGCGAGCGTCGTTTCGAATTCGGCCTTGCTGATGGAAGATGACGATATCGGACGTACCACAGTGCTTGTACTGCAGGATGCCAGCAGAAGCAGCAAATAGAAGAGTCCACCAACGCAACGCAGGCAGAGATATTTCAGGCTATCTGTTCCGCGATTCTCCGATTTTTCAGCTATCTTATTATGGGGTATATTAATAGTATAAGGCAAAAGAAAAGCCATGACAAAGCTTCTGTCTTCTGCTGTGCAGGAGGATTTTGTGCTGATTAAAAGGCTCGTATGGTAGGTGGCATTCAATTGTGCTTGGCAGCATATTCATCTGCGTCAAATTTCCGGTGCAGGCCCGCGGCGTTCATATATCTGACGGTTCCATATATCGGGCGTTCCATCCATGGTCTGTCATGCTTTCCGAAGCACCATGCGATTCCGGCGTACCCATTGGGATCTCTTCCATCCAGAGAATATTGATCATTAAGCAGGATAGCCGTTCGCCAGGCCTCCTCAACGTTTCGGGTCCAAGCTAAGAGGCGCTTGCCCCAATACATACGCATATAGCCATGCATGTAGCCTGTTTTGACCATCTGATTCTGGGCGGCATTCCAATACGGATCTTCGGTCTGCGCTGCTTCCAGCTGGTCTATGCTGTAATACCTCTCGCGGGGGTTGCGCTCGCATTTCTGCAGTGTTCTTTTTGCCCAGTCAGGCAAGGAAGAAGGCCGGTCATAATCCTTTCGGTAATAGCAAAAATTGATAGCTAGCTCTCGACGGACTATCAGTTCTTCTAAAAAGGCTGATGCGCCGGGATGGATGCATTCATCTGTCTTTTTAATATCCAGATGGCGCAAAAGCCGCTCGACCATTTGTATAGGCGAAATGAAGCCGAAGTGCAGAGCCGCGCTCATTCGCGAAGTACCATCAATCGAAGGATTATTCTTGTTTTCTGGATAACAGTCCAAGCGTTCGGCAATAAACCTGTCGTAGCGCGCCAGAGCTGCGCTATATCCCGGAAGCTCATCTGTTTTTTGTTCTTTCATTCGCGCAGGCACGCTCCCCGGAGGCGCGAGCAGCAATTCTTCTATGTTCTGAACCATGAGGTGATAAAGACAGCTATCGGGTTCCATGGACAAAGAAGATTGTCGAGGGATGCATTCAGGCGCTATATCGATAAAATCATCTTTAAGGCGCTCTAGCTTTCTGCGAAGGGTATAAGCGGACCATTCCTCTTTTGGCGAAGCTGTTTTCACGGGAACCAAAATATTGCTTTCGATCCACACTGCGCGACAGTCCACTTTGGCGCTTATTGTCTGTTTCCAGAGCTGCTGATGTCGCAAGTATCCCACGTCCATCACTATGAGCGCTGCTTGCCCAGCCAGGTCCGGTATAATCTGTGTAGGGTCGCCTTTGAAGAGCCAAAGCCCGATTCCTTTGGTTTCGAGGCCTGCTTTTGCCTCGATAAGGCCTTGCAAAAGATAGCGATAGTGCAGAATATTCGCTTGTCCATACGAGCTCAGAACACAGAATACCGCAATCAGCGGCAGCTTCAGGCGGTTCGCTTCTTGGACAGCCCAGTCGAGGGCTAGATTTCCTTCTCCTCTGAGCGAAGCCTGCATCCAGTACAGCACATACTTGCCAGGGCGTTCGGGTTTTTGATTGCATTCATGAAGACGTTCTTCTCTCATACATCTGCAGTATAGCAGCTGTATGCCCTATGCGCGCCCCGCCAGTACGTTGTTTTGCGAGCTCTGTATTGCGCTGAGTTGGTATGCCCTACGCGCGCCCCGCCAGTACCTTCTTCTCGTACTCCTTGACGTTATCAATCCATTCCGGGCCTGCCGGGACATTCTGCATTTCGCAGTAATGGCGCCAGACGGCGGCAAAGGGCAGGGAGCGCGATTCTTCGATGAGGGCGAGTCTGCTTCCGAAATCGCCGCGCTCTTCTTCGGTTCGCATAGCTTCCACGGGTTCGAGGAGGGCATAGAGGAGGGCTCGCTGGGCACTGCGCGCACCGATAATCCAGGCGGAAATGCGGTTGACTGAGGAATCGAAGTAATCGAGCGCGAGGTGAATTCTGTCCCACACGCGCATGCGGATGATTTCGCGGCAGACATCGGTTATTGCATCGTTCCAGATGACGATATGGTCGGAGTCCCAATGCAGACCGCGGCTCAGATGGATGATGAGGTAAGGCACATAGAGCAGGGTGGCCGAAATTTTGTCTGCCACGCTTTCGTTTGGATGGAAATGGCCCATGTCGTAGCAGAGGCCGATGGCTTTTTGGGAAGCATATCCGAAATAGAACTCATGCGAGCCGGGGACATAGGATTCGGAGCCTATGCCGAACAATTTGGATTCGACAGCGTCCAGAACGCGGTCGTTGGGCAGTTTCTCGGCGTAGATGGCGTCGAGGGATTCCTTGAGCCTGAGGCGTGGGCCGAGCCTGTCGGCGGGCATGTCTTTCGAGCCGTCGGGTACCCAGAGGTTATTGACGACGACGTCCTTGAGGCTGTCGGCAATGGCCTGGGCGATGCGCCTGCTTGCCTTGCCGTGCTCGATCCAGTATTTGCGGATATTTTCATCGGGATGGGCCAGGGTCCAGCCGCTCGCAGCGAGGGGGTGGGAGAAAAATGTCGGGTTGAAGTCGAGGCCGATTTTCTGTTCTTTTGCCCAGGCAACCCAGGCATCGAAATGGCGGGGCTGAAGGGCAGAGCGCTCGACTTTAGTGCCGCCTGTCTCGGCATACATGGCATGAAGATTGAAGCGTTTCTGTCCGGGAATATGCGCAAAGGCGAATGCGGCGTCGGCTCTGAGCTCTTCGGCGTTGCGAGCACGGCCAGGATAACTGCCGGTAGCGAGGATTCCGCCGCTCAGGGATGTCGCACCGTCGAATCCGATGACATCGTCACCTTGCCAGCAATGGATAGAGAGAGGGATCGAAGAAAGTGTTTTGATTGCCTGATCGGTATCCACTCCGAGATCGGCATAGGTTTCGCGTGCTGATTTGTATTCTTGCTCTATTCTGGACATAAAGGTGATCCTCCCTTCTCTCTACTGCAATATTTCAGGAAGCGGGATTCGAGCTCGCTGCAATGGATGCGCGGTATTTTTCGACTTCCCAGCTTCGTATGAATTCGATATCTGCAGGTTGCATAGGATGCACGCTCCCAAATGAGCGCGCATACCAGGCGATTTTTGCTGCATCGCCAAAAAGCTCACAGGCGCGTTTGGCTGCGCTCTCGTCCTGCCCAAGCCCGAAAATACCGAGATTCTGGATTGCAATGATTTTCGGCATTTCCTGGTAGCGGATGCGGTATTCGTCGATTTTGGAAATGAGGTGTTCCGAAGATTGTGCCTCGGAGATATTCACAAAGAGAGGCCAGGCGCCGGCATAGACGATGTGGTCGGGGGTGAATGGACTAGACAGGGGCACGAATGCCTCGGGGCTGGCCAGGAAATGGCCAATCAGCGAATTTGACGTAAAGAAAAATCGTACGTTAAATTTCGTGGCTGCTGTTTCGACAGCCTTTTCGGCAACCGCAGCAATCGCAGCCTCATACCCGCGCGCAGGCCCACCTCTCAGGCCTTCTTCCGGAAGCGGCTGCACCTTCGCCTTCAATGTCTCAAAGATATGCGCATACAGCGCCTCAATTTCCTCGACCGAATCCTCCGCGACAAACACGCCATGGTTCTGCAAAAACAATATTTTTGGTGGGCTCATGCCTGATGATGTTCGATGTTCAAAAACCCGGCGCACAGCATCCGCAAGGATATAGCCGGGCGTAATATAAGGAAGGACCGACGCCTCATTCCTGAAGAGCGTTTCCGCTGCGCTCAGCGCTTGGCGCGAACACAGCATGCCATTGACAAGCGCAGGATGCAAATGGATTACAAATCGATACGGGAACAGCGCATGCAGCAGGGTTTCCACACTCGGCCTGCGCGTCTGCCCCGGAAGCCGTGCCTCAAGCAATTTTTCAAGCACGATTTTTTCTCGTGCCTCAGAATCAGAAGGCAGCGCCATATCGAATAACGCACGCAGCTTGGAAAGAGAAAGCTGCACAAAGCCATTTTCGTCAATTGTCCCGAGCAGCGCACCCGAAGCTTTGACAGCAATCACGTCTCCATCTTTCAGAGAGGTGTTGCCGCCGCCCGCGAGGACGTAGTCGGGGTCTGCGCCATAGCGGCGCGAAATCTCAATCAATGTTTCAAGGTTCATTATTTGCCTTTTTGCTGCCACACAATTCGCGCCAGCTCAATCCATATGGAACATTTCGGTGAGCGGCCACACCTTGGGAGAATTGTCCGGATTCGTTTCCATGAGGTCTTTCATCGAGTCCCACCATTTGCGAACAATGGGGCTTTCCGGGAGCGTGCTGCTCGTTTCGTCATCCGCAAGGCTCTGGATTGCGAACAAGCGCATGGTTTCAGGGTCGAGATAAATCGAATAGTCCGAAACGCCTGCTTTTCTGAGTTCGGCCTTGAGCTCGGGCCAGATCTGGTCGTGGCGGCGCTTGTACTCGGCTTCGTTTCCGGGTTTGAGCTGCATCGCAAATGCATTTCTCTTCATGACTTGCTCCTGAAATAGGGTGCACGTACGGCTGCCGCTTTCGCTTTTGAAGCGGCGCGCCGCTTTCTTTCATAGCGCAGGCCAGCTCGAAAGCCGGCCTGCGCACCTGCTGCATCGCTTTAGTACACTTTCTTCCAATCGTTGATGTTGCTCTTGTCGAATTTGAACGGCGGTCCGAGCAGGACTTCTGTTCCGCCATCGGGTGCCTTGGTAATGGTGTAGTTGCCAAGCCGTCCTGCGCTGAACTTGTCGCCGACCTTGCCGGTGATCTTGCCACTCACAAGCGCGGTGCCAACATAGGCACCGAGATAGCCGACATCGATCGGGTTCCACAGGAACATGTAGGGGCACACGCCGTTTTCGATGTACTCAGCCATTTCCGAAGGCAGGCCGAGGCCGGTGAGCATCACTTTGCCCTTGAGGCCCTTGTCGGTGAGCACTTTGCCAGCTGCCGCAATGCCGACGGTGGTCGGGGCGATGATGACCTTCAGGTTCGGATAGGAGCGGAGGAGCCCTTCGGTCTCGGATACGGACTTGTCGCGCAGGTCATCGCCATAGGCGACCTTGACGAGCTTGAGGTTTTTGTATTCGGGCTTTGCCAGCTCTTTCTTCATGAAGTCGATCCAGATGTTCTGGTTGGAAGCCTGGCTCGTCGCGGAGAGAATGGCGATTTCGCCTTTACCGCCTGCCATGTCGTACGCAGCCTTGATGAGGGTCTGGCCGATCTTCTCGGAGTCCGCCTGGTTGACGTGGGTAAGGCGTGCCTGGGGATTGACCGAGGAATCGAGCGAGAAGACTTTGATTCCCTGCGCGGTCGCTTTTTTGAGGACCGGGCCGAGGGCATCGTAGTCGTTGCCGACGATGCAGATCGCAGCGACTTTCTGGGCAATCAGCTGCTCGATGATCTGAATCTGCGCCTCAGCGGTGGGCAGATCCGGAGCGCGGAGAATCGCCTCGAAGCCTTGTTCCTCGATGCCGTTTTTGAAGCCTTCCATCTGTTTTTCGCCGTAGGGGTTGCCAGTGTTTTTGAACACAATGGCATATTTCGCCTTTTCTGCGGCAAACACCGATGCAGGCATGACCAGTGCCAGTGCGATCAGCACCAGCGCTACCACTGTGAATGTTTTTTTCATGTCAGCCTCCTTGAGCTGAATTTCCGTGAATATCTGATCCGCTTCCTGCATCAGACCGATGCGTTGGAGCGGCCGATTTCCCCGATTTTGAAGAAGACTTCTGCCTCGGCCTGTCGGTGAAATTCTGTACAAGCACCGACAGAATGAGCAGAAAACCGAGAATAATGAGCAAAACTTGCGCGGAAACATTCCGCAGGCCAAGTCCATAGTTTAAAAATCCTATAAGGAATATCGAAATAAGCGGCCCCGCAATTCTTCCCTTGCCGCCGCTCGTGCTGATGCCGCCGAGCACTGTCATGGCGATGACATCGAGTTCATAGCCAAGCGCGACATTCGGGCGCGTGCTCCCCATGCGCGAGGTGAGAAAGAGCGAGGTAAAACCCGCCATAAGCCCCGTGATCACGCTCACCCCAAGGATGATCCGCCCTGTTCTGATTCCTGAGTATTCGCACGCGGTCTTGTTGTTGCCGACCGCGAACACCATGCGCCCGAATCGCGTTGTATGCAAAAGAACCGCGAACACGATCGCCGCCAGAACAAACACAATCAAGATGAATGGCACCTTTCCGATGTATCCCCACGCAAGGAAACTGAACCAGGAGGGGAAGCGCCCTGCAGATCTGTCTTCGAGAATGACATAGGCAATGCCGCGATAGACAGTCATCGTGCTGAGCGTGATGATGGTCGCCGAAAGTTCGCGGAACTTGATCTGCAGAAGGCCGTTGATAAGCCCGCATGTGGTGCTTATCACAAGCGCGAGCACCATCGCGAGCGGCATAGGAA
>WESA01000078.1 GCA_009768935.1 Rectinema subterraneum | reverse complement strand
CGGTAGTCAAGCTTGTCAAAGTCGGGCCATTTCTTCTGACAGCCGCCTTTTTTACCTATCCAGCTGTCTATGTTATTAGCGACATAATGACCGAGATCTATGGATATCGGCTGTCGATGAAGGCGATATGGGCGAATTTTGCCGCGCAGGCGCTCATGTCGGCGGTGCTTGCCTTTGCTACCTGGCTTTCGGGAACCGACAACGCTATCAATGACGCAATGAAGACGCTTTTTTCTTCCACATGGAGGATTGTCATCGGCTCCCTCGCTGCATATTGGGTCGGCGACTGGATGAATTCAGCCATTCTCTCGAAAATGAAGGTTGCGCAGAAGGGCAAGTGGTTTTTCCTGCGCGCGATGGGTTCGAGTTTGCCAGCGCACTTTGTCGATACGACCCTGTTCAATATCGTCGCATTTCTTGGCGTGTGGACTACAGGCGATATTGTTCGCAACGCGCTCTCCGAATCGTCGCTCGCAACTGTGTATGAACTGGCGCTTTTCCCCGTGACCTTCCTAGTGGTGAAACTATGGAAGCGGATTGAAGGCATCGATGTATTTGATGAGGGAATCAGCTACGCGCCATTCTGAGAAAGCTTTTCTATTTCCATCGAAAGCCAGTCATCGCTTCCGGTCCGCAAATCCTCAATTGATGCCCGTATTTCCTCGGCTCTCTTGCTTAATGTAGCGAGGGCTGCATGCTGGCTGTCGAGTTTGGTCTGGGCATCCACCGCGTGAGCGGAAGCCAAGTCGAGCGAAAGCTGGCGGAATTGGTTTGACATTGAATGGAGCTTGATTTCCAAGCTTTCCTTACGTTCGAGCAACGACTGATGTGCTTGGCGCTGTGCGTCGATTTCAGAAATGCTTTTATCGTAATCGGCTGCGAGGGCAGGGGGTGCAGTTCTTTTCTTGGCCTCGATGGCGGCGCGGTCTTTTTCGAGTTCTCTCAAGGGCATGGAAGCGACAAGGCCGTCCAATTCGTTCAGGGTAGTAGCAAGAAGGCGAATCTGGTCCATGCAGGCATGTGCTGATTTTTCAGCTTCGGGCAGTTCGTCGGGTGAGATTTTCTTGAATGCGGCTAAGCAGGTCTCTGCATCGGATGCTGCCTGGTTATAGACTGCGGCGTACTGTCCCATGGCAGCGGCATTTTTAGCAGAAATGGCGGAGCTGGAGGCGGCCGCTGGCCCGAGCGATTCAAAAAAGCGCCTCAGGCGTCCGGGCATTTTTGCAAGGAATTTTCGCCAGTTTCGATGCGGTATGCATCCAGTTTTGTACCGCTTGGCAGCTCCAGCTGTACATGAATAGTGCGAGCATCGACAGAAGGCGATGCATGCCATGCAGCGGCAGATACGCAGATGCCGCCAGCAGGTAGTACACGCACCAGCTCTTCCGCAATGTCAGCAGCACTTCCGATAGCTCCTCCCGATGATGTAAAAAGGACATCGCCGACATTGATGCCGATTTTCGCTTTGATTTGCGGTTTGAGGTTTTGCTGGATAAGGAGGGCTGCGCTGATTGCGGCCGCCGAAGTATCGAATGCTACAACCGCTCCTCCGTGCGAAGATTCGAGGAATCTGCCACTTTTTTCTTCTGCTGCAGCGCGAATTGTCTCCCTGAATTGCGCAAATGCCGCTCCTGCTTCTTCCTTGCCAAGCGCAAGCAGCGCGTCTGGTTTTGCAATTTCCGCATGCATGATTGCGCAGAGTCGGATTTCTTCGCCTGACATGTAGATGTAGGGTATATCTATGATGCGCTAAGGTCAAGCGGACTTGCGGATGCAGCCTGGTGTTGGGCCACATTTTGCCGCCTGCTATGTCCCTTGCGGCAGGATATCGAAGCTGGCAAACAAATCCGGTACAGAGACTCGCCGCAGCGCGAGTGATACTCTGCTGTCAACATGTATTCCCCGTGGAATACGTGTCTGGAACTCATATCCGAATTGTGGGATGAAAATCTGCCCTGTTTCGGCTGAAGCATCGAGCACAATGCCTTCGCCACGCCAGTCCGGGTTCATGCTGAGATAGACAAGTGTCCAATGCGCGCGAGAATCTCTTTCGGCCTGGCGGTTTTTGGCTGCTTGGTTGCTGTACCTGAACAGCCGCTCATTCATTGTATCAGCGCTGATGAGGAGGTCGGGCTCAGAAGGCGCATTGTTTCGGTCAAGCTTGTTCGCTGCGGCTAGAACAGCATGAATCTGGTAGTGCGCAAGTAGGTCCTGATAGCGCCGCAGAGGACTTGTCACCTGGGAATAAAACGAGAGCCCAAGGCCTGCATGTGCGGAGCACGTTGAACTTACAAGCGCAGCTCGCATCGATCGCCGTCGCATGAAATTTTCCGCAAGGCTTGAACTTGGCCCCGCACCGCAGCCGGCTAGATTCTCAGAAACAGGCGGATCCTGAGTCGCGAACGGGAAAGGGATTCCCTTCTCAAAAGCCCAGCGCGCCGCTGCTTCTCCTGCAAGGATCATAAGCTCCTGAACGATGCGTGCGGAGCGAGTCTGTGGCACCGGCAGAAAGGTCGGAAGGCCATCGACAACGTGCACCGCTACTTCCGGGAAATCGATATCGACCGCATTCTGGCGGCGCCTGAGCTCTGCTCGGACCGAAGCGATTTTCGAGAGCTTTTGCAGGACAGGATTGTCCTCGAGCATTGTATCGGCCTGTTCATAGGTAAGCCGCTGAACTGCTACCATGCTTGGCAAAATGGAAATATCGGCGATTTTCCCATCACCGCGAAGCGTTATCCTGAAAGACAAGGCCTTCGATTCTGCACTAAGCCCCAGGCCCATCTTCTGCACAAGCGCATCGGGCAGCATCGGTATGATTTTTTCAGGCAGATAGAGTGTTGAGCCGCGTTCCATAGCCTCAGCGTCGAGGCGCGAAAATGGTCCGACAATCGATGCTGGGTCAGCGATGTGGATCCAGACATTTTCTCCCTCGACTGAGATGGCATCGTCGGGGTCTTTCGACCATGCGTTATCGATGGCGTACGAGGGGAGAGCCCTCAAATCAAGCCGGTCTATTGCAAGCTCTTTGCGTTCTTCAAGTGCTGAAGGAGCTTCCGGTTCAGACATGATGCATCCATTACGTTCTGGCCACGGATTAGCAGCAAGATTCCAGTAACCGCTCGATAGAAGGGCTTCATGCACTGCTTGAGGCGCCAGTTTGATGCCAAGTTCGCGGGCAATTGGACTATCATCGGCCAGGCCTCGTGCATATCGACTCAGCTCCTCCAGAAATGGCTGGAAAGCTGAATTACCTTCGATCGGTGAAGAGTCTTTCTTCTTCCATGCTGCGCGAAATGCGACAAGAAATGCGGCTTTCGCTTCAGCTGCCTCTTTCTTTTTTTGCAGCTTGTCGCGTATTTTGTGCTGTTCCTCTTCGCTCCGGATGCGGATTCCTTCATCGAGCGTTTCGACAGCGGGATTGTTCGAGAGTTCGTGCCATGCAATGACAATGTGCTCAGGTTTTGGATCGCTCCATGCAAGTTCGGCAAAATCTTTCCAGGAAATAAGGGGAATGCCTTCTGGATGTTCAGTCTGAAGGAGTTCGAGGGCTTCCATTACTTCGTCCGGAGCCCGATTTTCGGGGAATCTGCTAATCGGGCCGGTATGCGCCATGGCTACATCTTTAGGTCGAACGCGCTTTTCCTCTGCATCGATGGTTCGTATCGAAATGCGGTCCAAATCAGCAGCAACAACGATTGCTGGCCGACCTTTGTACATGACAAGCGAATTGATAGGGAGCATGACTTGTTTATAGTCCGGAAAGTGCCGATATACAATAGTAGACCATAGAATGCATTGCTTGGCAGGCACGCTTGTGATATATTTTGTTTCCGCGAGCATAATGCGCTAAAATTTGAAAAACACAAGAGGAGTTTGAAATGACTGCTTTGCTGGTTGGTATCGGACTGATCATTATCTCGGTGCTCATGGTACTTCCTGGCGTTCTGGGATGGTGGAACGATGTGCTGGCCTTTCTGCGCGGTGCCATTCCGGTGTTTGCCGTCCTGATCGGCGCTCTGGCTGTGTTTATCGGAATTGCTGATATCAAGGATAAAATCGAAGAAAAGAAAGAAGAAGAAAAATCGAAAAACGCAGAAAATGAGCAGGAAACAAAGGAAGAGAAAAAGGACTAAGCCTCATATTTCTTGCTAGATGCTTGACAGATTTTTCAATCTGTGGGAATATGCACCCGCATTTTTAGAATACTCCACAATAAGGTGAAGGTATAGATAGATGAAGACTGTATTTGTAACTGCTGCGACAGCTGAGCGAAAATGGTACATCATCGATGCTGCAGGCAAACCTCTTGGTCGTGTGGCAGTAAAAGTTGCGTCAATTCTGAGAGGGAAAAATAAACCGACATTCACGCCAAGCCAGGAAACCGGCGACTATGTTATTGTTATCAATGCTGACAAGGTTGCTGTAACCGGCAGGAAACGGCAGAACAAGATGTATTACCATCATACTGGCTTCCCCGGCGGACTTAAGGATTACAGCTTCGACGAGCTAATCGATCGCAATCCGGTTTCTCCGATGGAAATTGCCATTCGTGGCATGCTGCCGAAAGGGCCTCTTGGGCGCAAGCTGTTCAAGAATGTGAAAGTGTACGCAGGCCCGAATCATCCGCATGCGGCACAGATGCCCATCGCAATCGATCTCTGATGAGGAAGGGGAACGAAATGGTCAAGAATATCAACCTTGGTATCGGCACAGGTCGTCGCAAGTGCGCAATCGCCCGCGTGTTCCTGCGTGAAGGTACTGGCAAAATAATTATCAACCAGAAAGAACTCAAGGAATACTTTCCTATCGAGGATCTTGTAGCAAAAGTACGCAAGCCCTTCCTCGTTACGGACAGTGAAAACAAATTCGATGCATTCATCACCGTAGTTGGCGGCGGTCCGACCGGTCAGGCAGGAGCGTGTGCGCATGGGCTTGCCCGCGCGCTCGCGCAGATTGATCCGGCGAATCATGTTTCGCTCAAGTCGAACGGTCTTCTCACTCGCGATCCCCGCATGGTCGAGCGCAAAAAATACGGCCAGCGCGGTGCTCGTCGGAGATTCCAGTTCTCGAAACGCTAAACCATGGCTTTACGGATTGAATCCGTTCGCGAAAAGGCCTCCGGAACGCTCGAATTGGCGCTCTCCGGAGGCCTTCTGTTTCATTTCGACAGCACTGATGTGCGATTATGCGGCATGCGCTTTGACAGCTCTTCAAGAATGCTCATAACTGATGATGGATCCCGACTGGAGTTTGCGCCCGAGGCAGAGGTAGAGAATGAAATGCTGGTATCGCTGCGGCGTCTGGATCAACTGCATGCTGCTCGAAAGGTTGCGCTTGGCCTTGTTGCTCGCGCTGAGCAGGCGTCAATTCAACTGTATGAAAAACTCGCAAAAAAAGGATTCACTAAAGAGACCGCACGCATTGCTGTTCAATGGATGTGCGAAAATGGCTATGTCGATGACCGGCGCTATGTGAGGCTTCTTCTGCAGTCGCATCTTGTGCGGAGAGGGCAGGGACCCGAGCGATTGAAAGCCATAGCATGGCCGCGTATCGGTTTGTTCGAGAATCCGAGGATCATTTTCGCGGAAGCATTCTCGAGCATCGAAGAAGAAAACCTTCTCGAAGCAATGCGCCGAAGTACGGAGAACCTGCTTAAGCGGGGCAAAATACCTGCTGGCTATCGCCGTACTATACTGGATGATGAAAATGCGGAAAATCCGGCCGCGCCCCTGTCCCGTTCGCGCAAATTGGCGTTTTTGCGATCATGGTTCAGGCAGGAAGGCTTTCCGAATTATGCGATTGACAGATTTTTGGAGTCATGGGAAATTGAGAACAAAGATGAAAGTTGAAAATACTATTTTCCGTTACTTGACAGACCTTACAACTAGATTCAATAATATGTCAGAAATTTCAAGTCGGAGGGGCGTATCGCATGGATGACGATATCCTGACCATTGAAGAAGTAGCCAAGTATTTGCGTGTATCCGAACGGACAGTGTACGACTGGGCTCAGAAGGGCGAAATCCCTTCCGGAAAGATAGGCACGGTTTGGCGCTTCAAGAAAAGCGAGATCGAACGATGGGTAAACGAGCGCCTTTCGTCGAACAGGCCTGTAGCCCTGATCAGCAGCGTAAGGATCCAGAATATCATTTCACC
>WESA01000077.1 GCA_009768935.1 Rectinema subterraneum | reverse complement strand
GTCCAGCTGCAATGCCTATGAGATCTGCGCCAAAATCTTTCAGGTCGAAGTGGCGCGTTTTTGTCGCGAGCTGGCTGACTTCGGTCAAGAATGAAAAAGCGCCAATAATGGCAAAACTCAACAAGAAAGGCGGGCTGACCTTTGTCCACCTTCGGTGCTCTGCGCAAAAAACAGCTGTCACGACACCAAACAGAAATCCGTGGACAATCTTATCAAGCTCGAGCATACCCCGAGGAGTTTTTGGAAAGATCTGCGAAGGCAGAAGGAGCAGCAGGGCGACTAGAAAACCGCACGCGACTGTCCATTTATAAATTTTCAATATACTCATGACTTGCCGACACTGTAAAAGAAAAGCGCGCCAAGCGTCAATCATAGAGGGGGTCTGACCCCTTTTCTTAAATTTTTAAGAAAAGGGGTCAGACCCCCTCTTTAAAAAAGGCCGCCCTATCCAGGCGGCCTTTTGAGGTGGCCGGCGCACCGGCCACCGGATGTCGTACTGAAGCGTGGTTTCAGAACGGCCTGTCAGCGAGGTAGCGGTATTCTTTGTACCGCCGCTCGATTAAGCTGCGCTGCTTTTCGAGAAGCATCTTTGCGCGCTCGGGGTTCGCCTGCACGAGGCTCTTGAACCGCACTTCGGCGTACATGTACTGCTCGAGCTTGGAGTAGTCCGGTTCTTTCGAATCGAGCTGGAAGGGGTTCTTGCCCTCAGCCTTGAGGCGCGGATCGTAGCGATAGAGTGGCCACACGCCGCTCTGGACTGCGATTTTCTGCTGGTCCATGCCCTTCATCATGTCGATGCCGTGGTTGATGCAGTGCGAGTAGGCGATGATGATGGATGGGCCGTTGTAGCTTTCGGCTTCGCGGATGGCCTTGATGGTCTGGTTCATGTTGGCGCCGAGGGCGATCTGCGCGACATAGACATAGCCATAGCTCATGGCGATCATGCCGAGGTCTTTCTTGAAGATGTCCTTGCCGCTTGTCGCAAAGCGGGCGATGGCGCCGATCGGCGTTGCCTTGGAAGCCTGACCGCCGGTGTTGGAATAGACTTCGGTGTCGAGCACAAGGAGGTTCACGTTCTTGCCGGATGCGATGACGTGGTCGAGGCCCCCAAAACCGATATCGTATGCCCATCCGTCCCCGCCGACAATCCACACAGAGCGGCGGATCAGCGCATCGGCGACATTGTCGAGCTCTTTCGCCCAATCTTCTTTTTTGCTGGCTAAAGCTTTGCGGAGCTCGGCCACATTGGCGCGCTGAGCTTCGATCTGCTCTTCATTTTCCTGGGCATTGGCAAGGATGCGGTCGATGAGATCCGCTGGGACGCCATTTGTCTTGGCGGTGTCCAGAAGCTCGCGGGCATATTCAGCCTGCTTGTCGGTGGTGAGGCGCATGCCATAGCCAAATTCAGCCGCATCTTCGAAGAGGCTGTTCGACCAAGCCGGGCCGCGTCCATCAGCGCGCTTAGTGTAGGGCGTGGTGGGCAGATTGCCGCCATAGATCGAAGAGCAGCCGGTCGCATTCGCCATGACGGCGCGGTCGCCGAAAAGCTGGCTCACGAGCTTGACATAAGGAGTCTCGCCGCAGCCTGCGCATGCGCCGGAGAACTCGAAGAGCGGGCGCTTCATCGCAATGCCTTTGGGGATGGAAAGATTAAGGAACTTGTTGTCGGTTTCGGGAATCGAGAGGAAGAAGTCCCAGTTGGCTTTCTCGGTTTCGCGCAGCTCCATCTGCGGGCCGAAGTTGATAGCTTTTCTGCCAGGGTTGGCCTTGTCGATCGCAGGGCAGATATTGATGCATGCGCCGCAACTGGTGCAGTCTTCCGGTGCAACCTGGACGGTCACTTTGAGGCCTGCAAGCTCCTTGCCTTTGCCATCGGCGCTCTTGAAGGTTGCCGGGGCGTTGGCGAGCAGCGCGGGATCGTAGGCTTTCATGCGGATAACCGCGTGCGGGCAGACCATGGTGCAGTTGCCGCACTGGATACAGATCGAAGGTTCCCACACAGGAATTTTCTCGGCGATGTTACGCTTTTCGTATTGGGTAGTACCGGTTGGGAAGGTGCCATCGAGCGGAATTTTGGAAACAGGCACTTTTTCGCCGCGCTGGGCAATGATTTCGCCAAGTGTTTCACGGACAAACTCGGGCGCGCTTGGGGGAACGGGCGGCAGCATATGCTTGGTGCTCGTTGCTTTGCCGACTTTTACTTCGTGAGTCGCACCCAAGGCCATGTCGATAGCGTCGAGGTTTTTCTGGACGATGTCGGCACCTTTGCGCATATAGGTTTTCTTGGTGTATTTCTTGATGAGCTCGACAGCCTGAGCTTCGGGCAGAACGCCGGAAATCTTGAAGAAGGCGGTCTGCATGATTGTGTTGATGCGGCTGCCCATTCCGGACTTGTCTGCGATGCTCATAGCATCGATAACGTAGAACCGCACCTTCTTGTCGATAATTTCTTTTTGTACTTCGACAGGCAGGTTGTCCCAGACTTCGTCAGCAGAATAGGGGCTGTTGAGCAGGAAGGTGCCACCTTCCTTGAGGTTGGCGAGCATGTCGATCTTCTCGAGGAAGCTGAACTTGTGGCAAGCGAGGAAGTCGGCCTTGGTGACAAGGTAGGGTTTTTTGATGTGCTTGGGGCCGAAGCGCAAGTGGCTGATGGTGTAGGTGCCGGCTTTCTTGGAGTCGTAGACGAAGTAGCCCTGGGCTGAGTTGTCGGTCTCGTCGCCGATGATCTTGATGGAGTTCTTGTTCGCGCCGACGGTGCCGTCCGAGCCGAGTCCGTAGAAAAGGCACTCGACCACGCCTTCGCTTGGCAGGTGGAAGGATTCGTCATAGGGCAGGCTCGTAAAGCTCACATCGTCAACAATGCCGACCGTAAAGTGGTTCTTGGGCTGTTCGGCTTTGAGGTTGTCGAACACACTTTTCACCATGGCGGGGGTGAACTCGTAGGAGCCGAGGCCATAGCGGCCGCCAACAACCATTGGCCAGCTCTTGAAGGGGCCGGTGCCTTTGCCCATCGCTTCGCCAATTGCAGTGCGCACATCTTCGTACAGAGGCTCGCCGATGGCGCCGGGCTCTTTGGTCCTGTCGAGGACAGCGATCGATTTGACTGTCGCCGGAATTGCCTTGATGAAGTGTTCGACTGAGAAGGGGCGGTAGAGATGCACTTTTACCACGCCGACTTTTTCCCCTTGCTTGGCGAGATATTCGGCTGTCTCTTCGGCGGTGTCTGCGCCAGAACCCATAATGATGATGACACGCTCGGCATCGGGCGCGCCTGCATAGTCGAAGAGGTTATAGGTGCGGCCAGTGAGCTTGGCGAGCTGCGCCATGGTTTCTTCGACGATGGCCGGAGTGGCTTCATAGAGCTTGTTCGTGGCTTCGCGGCCCTGGAAGTAGACATCGGGGTTCTGGCTTGTGCCGCGAATTTCAGGATGCTCGGGATTGAGACCGCGGGCTCTGTGCTCGCGGACTTTGTCTTCGGGGATCATTGCCCGGATGACGTCGTATGAAAGCTCTTCGATTTTGGAGACTTCGTGCGAAGTGCGAAAACCATCGAAGAAATGCAGGAAGGGAACGCGTGCCTTAAGGGTCGCTGCGTGCGCAACAAGCGCCATGTCCATGACTTCCTGGACATTGTTAGAAGCAAGGAGAGCCCAGCCGGTCTGGCGGGTTGCCATTACGTCCTGATGATCGCCGAAAATCGATAGCGCATGCGCGGCGATGGCGCGCGCGGCGATGTGGAAAACAGTCGGGGTAGCTTCGCCAGCGATTTTGTACATATTGGGGACCATAAGGAGGAGTCCCTGGGAGGCGGTGAAGGTTGTGGAGAGTGCGCCAGTGGTGAGCGCGCCATGCACTGCTCCCGCAGCACCGGCTTCTGACTGCATTTCGACTACCTGAGGTACGGAACCCCAGATATTCTTTCTTGCCATCGATGAGAACTCATCGGCAAGTTCTCCCATGGGTGAAGAAGGCGTAATGGGATAGATCGCGATAACGTCGGAACATGCGTGCGCGACATGAGCCGCGGCGGCATTACCGTCGATCATTACCATGTTCTTGGAATTAGTCATTGTGGCATTCCTCTGGGAAATTGGATATAGAGAGGGGTCTGAAACTTAGACCCAAATAATTTTACAACTCTTTTGCAGATATTTCAATAGCAGATGCCAGAAAAGGGGGCGTTGTGCATTTTTATGCTTGACCTTGGCGGGCATGCGCGCTCATGATTGAGGTATGAAATTGCTGGTACTTGCGGCGGGAATCGGCTCTCGCTTTGGTGGAATAAAGCAGCTGGCGCCGGTGGGCCCGAATGGTGAAACGCTTCTGGAATATTCATTGTTTGACGCACTGCGGGCGGGATTTTCGGAGATTGTGTTCCTTGTGCGGCCGGAAATCGAAGAGGATTTCCGCACAATGGTGCTGAGCCGCTTGCCGGCTTCGGTGCAATGGCAGCTTGCGTATCAGACATCGACGAGCATGCTGGATGAAAAATCCATCGTGCGGGCTCGGGAAAACGGAAGGATAAAGCCTTGGGGGACAGGGCATGCTCTTCTATGTGCTCGGGCACAGCTTGAGCAGAGCGGGCCCTTTGCGGTGATAAATGCAGATGATTTTTATGGGCCGCGGGCATTTGCCGGCGTGCAGGCCAATCTTGCAGCGAATCCGCAGGAGTTCTGCTTTGCAGGATACAGGCTCGATGATGTTGTGCCGCAAGAAGGCGTGGTTTCGCGGGCCATCTGCACTATCGATGCAGACGGCCTTCTGACTGGAATTGTCGAGCATAAAAGGGTCTGGCGTCGAGGCCAGGAATTCATATCGGAAATCGACGGGAAGCAATATGTCCTCGATCCGCAGACTGTTGTCTCCATGAACCTCTGGGGGCTCAGCGAGGCTATATTTGCCTGGGCGGAGCGCATGTGGCGTGATTTTCTGAGCGAGCCAGCAAATTATGGGTCGAAGGAATTCTTTTTGCCTGATATTGTGAATGCCATGGTCGCCCATGGAGCGGTGCGTGTGCGAATGATCCCCGCAAGCATGCGAAGTTTCGGCCTTACGAATCCGGGCGATCTTGAAGAGACGCGCGAGCGCATTGCCCGGATGATTGCCAAAGGGGACTATCCGGCACCGCTATGGAGGGGAAAATGAGCGACTTTCCTCGGCTCTGGAATATTGAAGAGAGCGAATTTGCGGATCTCTTCGCGCAATTGGAGGCACCATGGGAGGCTCTCCATAGCCTCGACGGGTATCTTGCTTCGCTTTTGCAAAAGGCTGACGTTTCCGGGCAGGTGGTCCTGTCGCCGGTTCCGGAAGGAGTGCACATCGAAGGGCTTGTTTACATCGCAGAAGGCTGCGTGATTGAGTCGGGAGCGTTTATCCGCGGCCCGGCATGGATTGGCGCTGGATGCGAAATCCGCAGCGGCTGCTACATCCGCGGCGGCGTGATTGCGGGAAGCGGCGCGGTGCTAGGCCATGCAAGCGAGTTCAAGCATTGCATCCTACTGTCGCACGCGCAGGCGCCGCACTTCAATTATGTGGGCGACTCTGTCTTGGGAATTCATGCGCATATCGGCGCGGGAGTGATTCTGTCGAATTACCGCCTCGATGGAAAGCCCGTACCGGTGCGCGCCATGGGAGCAGGCGAGCGCATCGAAACGGGGCTTGCGAAATTTGGAGCGCTGATAGGGGACTATTGCGAAATTGGCTGCAATACTGTGCTCAATCCTGGCACAATCTTGGGAGCACAGAGCGTGGTGCTTCCGCTTTCGAACATACGCGGTACATGGCCGCCGGGTTCGCGGCTTCCGGGCTGATTGCTTTTTGGCTGAGCAAGCGCTGCTGTTGAGCGTGACAAGCGCAAAGCGTGGCACAAGGTTGGAAGCACTACCTTAGGAGAACATCGCTGGCAACGCGGAACAGCTTCTCCAACGTCTCCCGAGTCGCTTCCGAATGAAATTCCGGTTTCCACTCCAGATATGCAAGCGTATCCGAAACGGAAAAACATGAGGCAATGCGTGCGTCCCTGTGCGCGGCTACCGCGAAGAGCGCCGCGGCTTCCATTTCGACCACCAGGGCTCCCTTTTTTCGAAAATACTCAACCTCGACGGGTGTTTCGCGATAGATCGCATCGGTTGTCCATGTCGCTCCACGGGCAAAGGGCAAGCCGGCGGCGGAAAGCTCGTCCGCAAGTTTTTCGGTGAGCGCTCTGTCAGGAAAGACATCCGAATCGTCGGGCAGATAATGATATGAAGTGCCTTCGTCGCGGATTGCGCTGTCGCAGAGGACAATCGATCCTGGCGGCAGATCTTCTCGAAGGGAGCCGGCCATGCCCATCGAGACAAAATCCCGCACGCCCCAGGCAATGAGCTCTTCGAGCATGACCGCCGCCGCAGGGGCGCCAACGCCGAAACCTGCCGCTATGGCGAGCTGGCGCCGGGTTTGTGGTATATTTCGTGGCCCATCAAGGTAATAAATAAACTGGCCAAAGTACCCCTGCGCGCGCTCGACTGGATAG
>WESA01000076.1 GCA_009768935.1 Rectinema subterraneum | reverse complement strand
AAGCCAATGAATGAGGCATGAGGCAGGGCATCGCGCATGTGACGGGCGTATCCATCGATAAAGTCGTACTGGCTGCGATGGGCCTCGTCGGCGATAACGACAATGTTACGACGGTCCGATAGAAGGGGATGTCGGTCGCCTTTCTCTTCGGGGAAGAATTTGTGAATGGTGGTAAACACCACCCCTCCGGCATCGACCGACAAGAGCTTGCGCAGGTGCGCGCGGGACTCGGCTTGTACAGGTGGCTGGCGCAAAAGATCCTGACAGTGCGAAAAGGTTCTGAAGAGCTGGTCATCGAGGTCATTGCGGTCGGTGAGCACCACGAGGGTCGGGTTTGCCATCGCGGGTTCTCGAATGATGCGTCCGGCATAGAAGGCCATGGTCAGGCTCTTGCCCGAACCTTGGGTGTGCCACACTACGCCAACGCATCGGTCACCTCG
The DNA here is from genome assembly GCA_009768935.1 of Rectinema subterraneum. GTDB lineage: Bacteria > Spirochaetota > Spirochaetia > Treponematales > Rectinemataceae > Rectinema > Rectinema subterraneum. The sequence goes on along the minus strand of WESA01000076.1, from coordinate 6,219 downwards.
TTTGCCGGCAGGATTCGGTCCTGCCATGAAGCGACCGCCGCTGCGCTCGCTGACGTGTTCCAACCGCCCCAACCCCGCAGCGCGCAGCGTCTCCTGCACCGCGACTTGTACTGCGTGGAACTGATGATAGCCGGCCATTTTTTTGATGATACGGCTGCCGTCATCTTCAAAGACAATAAAATGTTGCACCAGAGCGAGCAATTGTTTCGGGACAAGCAGGCCTTCAATCATGACTTGCAGTTCGGGCAGGCGCGCATCGGCCAATGCTTCGCCGGAGGTTGTTCGCCAGGGTTTGAACCACTCGCGTCCAGCGCTGAGTGTTCCTACGCGGGCCTCAAGGCCGTCAGACACGATCATCACCGCATTGGTCAAAAAGATTGATGGGATTTCGGTCTTGTAGGTTTGGAGCTGATGATAGGCGGTCCAGATGGTGGCGTTTTCGCTGGCAGCGTTTTTAAGCTCGAGAATCGCTAGGGGCAATCCATTTACGAACAAGACGATATCCGGACGTCGTTCATGTTTATTCTCAATGACGGTAAACTGGTTTACTGCCAGCAAGTCATTCGCAAGTGGGAAGTCGAAGCTGATGACGTGTGCCTGGGCGCCGCGAATCGAGCCATCGGGGTCGCGGTACTCCACATTCACGCCCTCTATGAGCAGTCGATGCAGGGCGCGGTTCCGCTGGATCAGGTCTACTCCCTCAGGGCGGGTGAGTTTGCGGAAGGCATCTTCAAGCGCTTCTGCAGGGAGACCAGGATTGAGGCGCGCGAGTGCATCGCGCAATCGCTGCGGCAGCACCACCTCGCTGTAGTCGACTCGCTCAGCGGCAGGCATGCCCGGTGCAATGTCAGGACCATACGCCACCTGCCAGCCGGCTGCTTCGAGCCAGGCAAGGGCGGCAGATTCGACGGTGGATTCAGTGAAGCGCTCGGTCATGCGAACTCCTCTTCCGCCGCTGGCGAACTCACGAGCTTGACCATCGCATCGAAGTGCGCCTTGTCCAGCGCTTCGAAAAACTCCAACAGATCCTTCATAACTGACCCAGCCTCGGCAATAAGTGACAGGTCATGCTCAGGCTCACCCAAAGCATCGTTGTGCGAATGTGTGTGCAGGAATCGAAGAATACGAAGCTTCTTAGCCTCATCGAACTTCGCGTTCTGCATCTTTTGCCACAATTCACCAGAAGCGCCAGGCTGGCGGAAAGACAGAAAAGATTCTAGAAGCCGCCTTGCCATGTTAGGGAGGATGTAGTTGTCTTCTAAAGCAGCGGGCGCTGGAGCCGACGCGGCCCGATAGATACGAGCGAAAAGATACTGATACTCCGACTCATACTCCTCCAGCAACCGATCAAGCGGACGAACGCTAGTGCATCGCTGACCAACATCACGCACACAGTCAAGCATATAGAAGCGCGCTGGACGTTGGGCGACATCCCTTTTATTCTGGTCCTTCAAATGGTGAAACCAGTACCGCACCTGGCGAAAGAAGGTGAAGTTATGGGTAAGGATGAACAGCTGGCCGACATCCTTCGTGCGCTCACGGATGAATCCGAAGGCGAGGTACAGCGCGTTCGCATCAAGGCTCGACACAGGGTCATCGAGCACAACAACAGCGTGATTGATATCAAAGCTTCGGGCGCGGAGCGACTTCAGGAAATAGAGCAGTGCGATGGCGGTCGTCTCGCCCTCGCTTAAATTGTACGCTGGCTGGCCGTTACGCGTGATTCTGTAACCGGTTTCTTTGACCTCCAGGCGCAATTCCTCGTGCCCTAGATAATTCAGCAGGTCGTCGTTCAACTCTTCGGCGGGCTGCCGGTGCTCGACAATTTCGCGCTCCAACCGCTCAATCACGTCTGTGAGACGCTGTAGTTCGCCTTCCGTTGCAGTGAGATCTTTGCCAGTGCGGTCAATCGCGTCTTTGAGCCGCACAAACTCGTCCAGCCTCTTAGCAATCATATCGAGAGCCAAGCACTCGCGTGCTTTGCTCACCCGGGACGAAAAGTCGTCGCAGGCTTGGTTGTGTGTGCGGATAACCCCGTTTAGCCTATCGAGAACAGCGGGATCCACAACTGGTACATGGGCCGGCAACGACAAGCGATCGAAAGGCCTCGCTTTCTTCTCTCCCAATGCCCGGATCAAATCTCCCAGAAAGCCCTGCACAACTTGAAGAGCGTCGCGCAAGGCCCCCTCAGCGGCCGAGTATTCATCAGCTAGGTCCTCGTAGAGTTCCGCCGGTTTCGGCAGGTTGAGACTGGAAGAGGACTGTTGCGCGGATCTGAACTCAGTGATTCGCTGATCCACTTTACGCAGAAAGTTATCGAATTCCGCGCTGAAGTGGGCCTCGAGCGCAGCCAGGCGACCAGCCGGGAGAGGTTGCTGGCAAAACAGACACACCTCCGCCTCACGTTCCTTGTGGAAACGGAGCCCTTGGCGTGTCCATTCAGAGAGACTCGGATCATCTTTCAGCGCCTCAATCGCTTTCGATACGACTGTTGTCTGCAGAATCTCTGAGACCGACTCGGCGAGATCTTGAAGCGATGGCAGCTTATACGAGACCTCTGCCAGCTTCTGCTTGGGTGTGGCGCGAATCTGAGCAAGCAGCTTCTCGCGTTCCTCATCGGAGAGAAGATGGGCCGAAGTATCGCCGCCGGTTAACATCATATCGGCATCGTTCTTGTAGCCTGCCTTGTCGTAGTTGTTATAGCGATGCTTTTCTGATGATCTGAGTGTGTCCTTGATGACTCTGGCGCGGTCAACGCAGTGTTGATCAAATTCCTTTTCCGCCTTCTGTTTGGCGTCGCGAGCGGCGTTTAGCTTAGCTTCCTCTTCTCTCCGTTCTTCCTTGAGACGCCCCGCCTCCTTTTGCTTCTCGACATTTTCCTTACCAATAAAGAAGATTGGCGGAATATCTCCTCCGCCAACTGGGAAGACGCTTTCGTTGATGAAATCCCGATTGAACACCCGCACCGGAAGCGTGCTATGTGGGAAGTCCGAGCCTCCGACCTCGAGGCCGTCGATGCGGATGGTGACATCTCCCATCCCAGGTCGCCTGCGCAGTTCCATGTCTCGGAGCAATCGGCTGAGCGTCGTCTTGCCCGTTCCGTTCCAGCCGTAGATAAGGTTGAATTTCCCGAAGTCAGGGAGTTTGGATGGCCAACTGAAGTCGCGGAAAATACCGCACTCGCAGAGACGAGAAAAACGCTCAACTTTCATAACCCCCTCTCTTTTAAAAACAGTTCCGCGTCTTTCACCCGCAGTTCTCCGGAGATGAGCTTCGGTAGCAGTGTATCGCGAAGGGCGGCGAGGGTGCGGGATTCGCGCCGGCATTCAAGGGTTCGCGCAAGCTGGTTGTTCGCTGAACGATCGAACGCTGCAACGATGGAGGAAGGGGGGACGACAATGCCGAGGTTGAGAATCGACTCGACCTGGGCGCGCTGGTGGCTCTTTGATGTTCCTGTCACGAGACCCTGGATCTGCTGGCGAAACAGCGGGGAGCGCGCGAGGCAATACACAAAGCTTCGCGTGAACGGAGAGAGTGCGCGCAGCACCAGAAATTCTGTCGAGCACACCGCATGTTCGCCCGGACGAATGTCGACCAGCCAGACCCGCTCAATCTCTGGGTTGAGCTTGGAGAGCAGGACTACTCCGACCGGAACGCGCCATTTCTGGCTCTTGATGGTTGCACCGTACTCGGCCTTCGGGCATTGCCCTTCATCGAAGGCCGGAATGCTGAAGTGCTGGTAAAGCGTTTGGGGCGACGAGAACGGGTTTTCCTGGTCGCGCAGGTGCTCGACCACATCGCCGAATCGGCCGATCTCCCACCCCTCCGGGATCTCGCCGAGTTCCGACTCCACGAGGCGGTTGGGGAAGAGGTCGTACAGGTCGGCGGGCAGGCCGGGCAGGGATTCGCCACGGCGCCAGCGACCTTCCATTTTTGCGCGCACAGGCTCGAAGTCCACGAACCACGCTTTGAAGAGCGCCCGCGCCATCTGCTCCAGCGTCTCGCTCATCCGCCGGTTCAGCTCGATCTTGTCGTCCAGCGTGCCGAGGATGTGGGCGATGGCGCGCTGTTCGGTCGGCTCAGGGTACGCGCCTTCGATGTTCTCAAGGTCGCGCTTTGTGACGTGGCCTAGGCCAGTGGTCTGCTTGTTTCGAGCGATGCCGACGAAGTTCGGCTTCAGGTAGCGAAGGAGGTAATAGAAAAACGTGGGATCGATGCCCTCAACGGGCGTCACTCGGAAGACATGTTGATTCAGCCAGCCTTCCGGTCCTCGCCACCAAAAGACGTCAATGGACGTTTCAGGCTGACCAGACCACGAGAACAACAGGTCTCCATGGTGGACACGCACGGAATCGTCAAAGGTCTGCTCGGTGAATTTAGTCTGTCCGGAGATTCCACCCTTTATCTCCGCTATTTTGATAACGGGCATCCCGGAAGAGCTGAACTGAATATCTCGGAATGCGAGTCCGTTCACCCAATGTGCTAGCAAGTAGAGAGGGCACCGCTCCCAGTCGTCGGGATAGTCGGGATGGTACAGCCACCCTTTGTTCTCCATATCGAGCGCTACATCACCCCCCATACCCTTCCTCCTGTGTTTTGTTTGCCACATTTTCCAGCTCCGCCTCCAACTCTTCCACGGTCGGCAGGCTGCGTTTGAGTTCCTCCGGCAGGGTCGCCATAAGGCGGGTCTCCCATTCAGCGATGCCGATGGGTTTTGCCACATCGCGCAAAGCGTACTCGACCACCAGCCGGTCCTTGCCTTTGCACAGCAACAGACCGATAGTCGGCTTGTCGTCAGGATGGCGCAGGAGGTCATCCACGGCCGATAGGTACAGGTTCATCTGTCCCACATACGCTGGGTCGAAGGGTCCGGCTTTCAGCTCCACGACCACGAAGCAGCGGAGTTTGAGATGGTAGAAAAGCAGGTCCACATAGAAGTCCCGGTCGCCGACCTCCAGGAGTACCTGCCGCCCGACAAAGGCAAAACCCGCGCCGAGTTCCAGGAGAAAGCGCTGGATGTGGTCTATGAGGCTTTGTTCCAGCTCACGTTCGCGGCGCGGGTCATCGGTGCCGAGGAAGTCGAAGAGGTACGGGTCCTTGAAGACTTGTGCCGCCATGTCGGAATCCGCCGGAGGCAGGGTAGCGGGAAAGTTGGTGATGGCCTTGCCCAGCCGCTCGTGGAGGCACCGCTCGATTTGAAGGACGAGTATGTTTCTGCTCCAGCCCTCTTCATGCGCTTTGCGCGCGTACCAGAGGCGAACCTCGGGGACATCCAGCTTATCCAAAAGAGCGATGTTGTGGTACCAGGTGATTTGTGCAAGCACCTCTTGCACAATGTGGCGGTCGGGCCAGGCTGCGGCAAAGGCGCGCATGTACTTGAGGTTGCGCGGGGAAAGCCCTTGCATGTCGGGAAACTCCCGGCGCAAATCGGCCGAGAGCCGGTCAATCACTTTGGCTCCCCAGCCTTCCTGCGCTTGCTGCTGGAGAATGGTGCGGCCAATATCCCAATAGAGCAGCACCATGGCCGCGTTGGCAGCGAGGACCACACGCACGCGCTCTTCCCGAATGCGCTGCTTGAGTTCGGTGAGCAGGGTTGCGTAATCCGCAGGGAGATCGCCGGTACCTCCTGCGTCAGGTCGGCGCGCTTCGGTCTGTTCGGGCACACGCGCGTTCTGCTCCGGCTTTCGGGGCTTATTCGCCATACCCCAGCTCCTTCAGGTTGGTGGCAATGGCCGCATCGAGCTTCGCCGCTTCGGCCTTTTGTTCGCGCCACTGCGCAACGAGCCGCTGCATCTTTTCCTCGAAGGGCTCGTCATCATCTTCCTGCGCTTCCGCGCCGACGTAGCGACCGGGCGTAAGCACATAACCGTGTTTGCGTACCTCATCCAGCGGAGCGCTTTTGCAAAAGCCAGGCACATCGACGTAGTGGCCACATTCCTTTTCACCACGCCATGCGTGATAGGTGTCGGCGATCTTTTTGATATCCTCATCGGTCAATTCGCGATGGGTGCGGTCCACCATGCGGCCCAGCTTGCGCGCGTCGATAAAGAGTATTTCGCCGCGGCGATCGCGGAACCTGCCGTCCTTGCGGTCCCGTGCCAAAAACCAGAGACAGGCCGGAATCTGGGTGGAGTAGAAGAGCTGGCCCGGCAATGCCACCATGCAGTCCACAAGGTTGGCCTCAATGAGGTTTTTGCGGATCTCGCCCTCTCCGGACTG
>WESA01000075.1 GCA_009768935.1 Rectinema subterraneum | reverse complement strand
ATGCAATGCGCGGCTCAGCAAAACTGCTCCATGACATCTTGTCATCTCATAAAAGAGGCTGCCCTTTCGGACAGCCTCTTACTAGATTCATTTAGCCCGCTTTGATTACTTCTTGGGGCGAACGAACTTCCACGGATGCGTATTGAGCGGGTTCGGATACCAGCCATCCCACTTATTCAAATCAATAAGATTCTGGGTGACATAGTAGTAGATCGGAAGAACCGCCATATCCTGGTCGATGAGGACTTTTTCGGCATCCATCATGATCTGATAACGCTCGCTGCCGCTGGTTACGCGCGACTTGGCCATGAACTCATCATATTTCGGGTTAGAATACAGACCATCGTTCTGTGTACCACCAGTAACCCACATATCGAGGAAGGTGGACGGATCGAGGTAGTCGCCTATCCAGCCAGCGCGCGCCATGTCGAAGTTGTGTGACTGCGAACGGGTGTCGAGGTAGGTTCCCCATTCCTGATTCAAAAGCCCAACATTGATGCCCAGGTTGTCTTTCCACTGAGCCTGGATAAACTCGGCGATACGCTTGTGGGAAGCACTGGTATTATAGAGAATCTGCAGGGTCGGGAAGCCTTTCCCGTCAGGATAGCCAGCTTCAGCAAGGAGCTTGCGTGCTGTTTCGGGGTCATAGCCGTAGCCTTTTGCAGGGGTATACCCAGCGCTTGGCGGTACAAAGCCATTCGCAGGAATCTGGCCACCACGGGTTACCTTGTTGACAAGGTCGTTCTTGTTGATGGCCATGGCGAGCGCTTTGCGCACGCGGGCATCATCGAGAGGTTTGCGGGTTACATTGAAGATGTAGTAGTAGGTTCCATACTCAGGAGCAACATGGAAATCCTTGCGCAGTTTGACTTCGTCCATGAGCTCGAGCGGCACAGTCTCAGTCCAGTCTGCTGCACCAGTCTTGTAGAGGTTGTAGCCGACATTAATGTCGTCGTTGGCAATGAAAGTAACTTTCTTGAGCGCGACATTCTTCGCATCCCAGTATTTGTTGTTTTTCACGACAACGATCTTTTCCTGCGGTTTCCATTCAGACAGGACAAATGGGCCGTTGGAAACGATCTTGCCAGGCTTTACCCAATCCTGACCGTATTTTTCGATCGCATGGATGGGAACAATTGCAAATGCATAGTGGGTGGTCATGTCGGCAAAGAAGGGGCACGGGCCAACGAGCTGAACTTCGAAGGTGTACTTGTCGACTGCGCGGATTTTTACGCTCTCGGGACCAGCTTTGCCTTCCAGATAATCCATGGCGCCGGCGATGTACATGGCGGGAAGATCTGCATACTGGAATGCATTCTTCGGATCCATCTTGCGAAGCCAGGACTTGACGACCGTGTCAGCGGTGATTTCGACACCATCAGACCAAACCGCGCCCTTGCGCAGTTTGAAGGTGATAGTCTTGTAATCCTTGCTGAAGGACCAGCTCTCTGCGATACCGGGGATTGCGCGGTTCGTGCGCGGATCGGACACAGTAAGTCCCTCGAAGAGAGCCATATAGATGCGGTGTTCAGGAACACCTTCAACCGCATGCGGATCCAGCGATGCTGGCTCGGCGCCGTTTACAATCGTAAAATCCTGGGCGCTCAGGCCTACGACCGCCAGAAGCGCGATCATTGCGAAAAGAAGCTTTCTCATATTACCTCCTCTTTGAGTAACATTCAAAACTACTATATACTGCTTTCGTGCACAATGCAAGAATTTTTTTCGATTTACCCCAAAAGCTGCAAATTGCAGCCTGATACATATTGTGCGCCCATCGAGCATCCAGATGCAACGAGGTTATACGGTTTGAAAAACGGCAATCTGTATACGCACACTCGGATCTATGCATATGCGGCACTTACTGGCGCGGTTTCCGGGCTCCTCATCGTCGCCTACCGAACGGCAATCGTAAGCGCCGAAAATTTCAGAGATGCTCTTATCGGGAATGCGCCCCCTGCGAAGGTCGTTCTGCTCTGGTTCGGCATCGTCGCGACAGGCGCGATATTTACTGCACTATTTGTGCGACGCTCGCCACTCATCAAAGGTTCCGGAATTCCCCAGGTCAAAGCGTTTCTCATGCGGCGCATCAATTTTGACTGGAAAAGAGAGCTCCCTCTCAAATTCGCCGGCGGCACATTTGCGCTTGGCGCAGGGCTTTCGCTCGGCAGAGAGGGACCATCCATCCAGCTCGGTGCGCTCGCGGGAACCGCAATCGAGGACATTTTCCACATTCCCGATTATCGCCGTTTCCTGGTGACTGCAGGCGCGGCTGCCGGGATATCCGCCGCTTTCAATGCGCCGCTGGCTGGCGTGCTCTTTTGCATCGAGGAACTGCACCGCAACTTCTCCCCAGTCATGCTCACGGTGACGATGATTGCCTCCTTCATGGCGAATGTCGTCATGTGGATTTTTTTCGGGACGAGCCCCATTTTCGAGCTGACGATTCTCGAAACCCTTCCGCTGCGATATTACTTTACAGTTATATTGGGGATCGGCGTTCTGGCTGGCGCCCTTGGCAGTCTGTTCAATATCGGGCTGCTCGGATTCCAGAAGCTGTACAGGCACGTTGTTCCGCGCGAAGAATTCCGGGTAATTTCGGCGTTTCTGGTGGCAGGCGCAATCAGCATTGTATTTCCCATGATAGCGGGTGGCGGGAATCATCTTGTCTCATTCCCCTTGCTTTCGACGATGTCCTTTTTTGCAATCGCATTGCTTCTGGCTGCCAAATTTGTATTCACGCTTTTTTCGTATGCATCGGGAGCGCCGGGCGGCATTTTTCTGCCCATGCTCGCGATTGGCTCCGTGCTGGGCGGACTTGTGTATAGCTTGCTTGGGCTTTTTGGCTATCAGTCGCCGTATTTGCCAAACTATATTCTGCTTGGCATGGCAGGTTTTTTCGTCGCGGTGGTTCGGGCTCCGATCACCGGTGCGGTGCTGATCACCGAAATGGCAGGGAGTTTTGCGCATTTCCCGGCATTCATTTTTGTGTCGATTATCGCGACGCTCACTGCAAACCTGCTCAGGACAAAGCCGATTTATGATTCACTCCTTGCGCAGATTCCTCCCTTGTATCCTGAGCAAATAACGCACGCTGCCGCCACGCTGCATATTCCCTTTATGGAAGGAAGCTCGATTCACCTGGTGAGCGAGCTGAAAGAGCGGCTTCCTGGCGAATGCATACTGACTGGCATCATGCGAGGTGAAGAACGACTTTTCCCCTATCTTTCGATGGAAATTCTGCCGGGCGATGAGGCACTCATCGAAGTGGACCAGCGCGCGGCACGATTATTAAAGGAAGAACTTTTGAAACTGGGCATGCCGACAGAGGACGAGCAGGAGATCAAAGGCAACGGAGCGTCTTTCACTTGATGTCTTCTGGCCGCCCGCCGGCTTAAATACGCTCATAATGCCCGAAAGGAGAGCTTGTATGCATGAATTCTATTCCCCAACAAAAATTATCTTCGGAGAAGGTTGCGCCTCGGAAACAGCGCCGCGCCTCAGAGAAATGGGCGCGACAAAAGTCCTTATTGTGACAGGCAAATCGAGCACAGCGTCCTCGGAAGGTTTCAGGGACTTGTGCAAAGGGCTGGATGCGGCAGGCATCCAATGGGTGCACTTTGCCGAAGTCAGCGCTGATCCCGAGACAAGCACAGTCGACAAGGGGGCAGAGGTCTGCCGCGCGAATGACTGCAATGCGATTATCGGGTTTGGCGGCGGCAGCCCCATCGACTGCGCGAAGGGCATTGCGGCAAGCATCGGCGAGGGCCGCCCCATCCGGGATTTTGTCGGCACTGGCCTGGCGTTCACGAAACCGGTTCCGCCCCTCGTGGCTATTCCGACAACAGCCGGCACGGGGACAGAGGTTACCAATGCCGCAGTTTTTACAATTGTCGACGAACACGGCCACCGCAGCAAAAAAGGCACCTCGAGCCAATTCTATTTTCCGCGGCTTGCGATCGTCGACCCACTACTGCACATGAGCATGCCTCCATCCCTTACCGCCGCAACTGGTATGGATGCGCTGACGCACGCCATCGAGGCCTTTGTGAGCCGATTCCATACGCCTGTCAGCGACATGTACTGCCTGGAAGCGGTTCGGCGGATTGGCAGATCGTTGCGCGCGGCATGCAGAGTTGGCAGCGACAGCGGCACCGGGGACGGAGCTTTCGGGGCTGGCCGCGGCTTAAAGGCAAGCGGTAGCAGCAGTTCTGGCGACAGGGCTCTTCTGGAAGCCCGCAGCGATATGGCGCTGGCAGCGACACTTGCGGGGGTGGGGCTCTCCCAGGCGGGGCTCGGGATGGTTCACGGATTTGCGCACCCGGTAGGAGCCATGGCAGGTCTCGCCCATGGCCTGGCAAACGCGATTCTTCTTCCTTTTGTAATGGAAGCGCTGATTCCCGACGCTGGAGAAAGACTCTCGGCAATTGGCGAAGCACTCACAGGCAAACGCGGCACCAGAGCACAAGAAGCGGTTCGCGCTATTGCCCGCCTCGGCAGAGATATCGGCATCCCGGAGAACCTCGAAGCTGCCAACGTACCAGAGGCTTTTTTCGAAGAAATTCTCGCCGATGCGCTCTCATACCGGCGCCGCAAAGCAAGCCCGCGCGCCTTTACAGACGACGAGCTGAGAGGCTTGCTTGCGCGAATGTATAGCGGGAAAGTGGAAGCCTGAGGCACATCACTTCCAGATGATGCAATACTGAGCATTATGGCTCGGGGACAGGCGAAAAGCCGTCGCGACCGAAGCCACGCTGCCTTTGCTCGCCCGTTTGCTTTGGCCGCCGCGCTGGTCTTTAGTCCCTCTCGAGCCTCAGCCGCGAGCCTCCTACCCCTTTTTCAACCACAATTCTCGATGGAATACGGCTATAGAGTTCATCCACATGTGAAATAATCGCGATCGTCTTGTCGCCGCGCAGCTCATCCAGCACTGAAATCGCGAGCGAAAGCGATTCCACATCGAGACTGCCGAATCCCTCATCGATAAAGAGCGATTCGATGCGATTGGCTCCTGCTCGCTCCTGGATCGAATCCGCCAGGCCCAGGGCGAGGCTTATCGATAGCATGAACTTTTCTCCGCCCGAGAGCGTCCCGACTGGTCGCCGCGCTCCATTCCACGCATCAGTTATGAAAAGCTCAAGGCCAATTTTCTGATTTCCGGTTCCGCTCAAAGGGTCAGCTTCCACAATGTAGCGCCCGCTGCTCATGCGGTAGAGCCGCTCCGAAGCCCGTGCGGCAATCTCACGAAATTGCGCGCTGAGGACATAATTCTTGAATGGCAATTTCTTTCCTTTTATTAAATCGCCGCTTAAGAGGCGCGAAAGCTTTTCCATTTTGCCGAACTCCTGCGTGGCCGCAGAATATTGCTGCTGCAATTCGTTGTAGCGCTCAAAACTTCGCTTGAATTGATCGAGCTGAGCGCCTATCTCTGCCCGAGCTCTCTGCAATTCGGCAAGCGTATCCTCCAGATCTTTCTTTCGGAGGACGAGAGCGTCGCGGGCATCGATGAGCGCATGTTCCTCGCTTTCGATTTCCTGATCCGAAAATGACTTAGCAGCATCCTCGTTAAGGCGCCATGCTCGCGCGGCGAGCGCATCATACGCTGCTTTTGCCCGAGCATATGTTTCCCTGAATGCAGAAACCGCCTGTTCTTCGCTGCGGATACGATCCGTTGGCCATGCTGTCTGCTGAATATGAGCAACAAGAGAGAACGCATCTGCCTCAGCTTCCGCCTCTTCCACTGCTTTTTTCTGGCCGGCTGCGCGAAATGCTTCGGAAAGAATCGAGGCAGCCCTGCCCACGCGCGCTTTGCGGTCGGCTGTCTCATTGCCTTTTGCGGTCTGCAAAAGGATGCCCGCGAGGTCAGAGAGCGCATTCAGCGCGCTGGCCGGCTTGGCTCTTGCGGGGGCTTCGTGTGGAGATTCTTCGGGGACAAAGATTTTCTGAGGGACAGAGGTTTGAAGCGCGGCGTCTTTCGCAATACCTGGCTGCTCGAGCGTTCTCAAAAGCGCTCGCACATCGAGCCTCTCGGATTCTTCAAAAAAACGCACAAAAGCAGGCCCCAGAGAATTCCCTTTTAATTCAAGAGAAGAAAGATGAATATCCAGTTGCGCGCTCGTTGCCCTATAGGCCATTTGCCATTCCTGCGCGCGCTGTTCGAGCTGGATAATCTCGCTCTGCAAGTCGGACAGCGCTCGAAGAGTATTCTCGAGAAGCGGCTCAGGATCATGCTCGCCAGCTTGTTCTGCCAGCGAGTCAAGCCTTGCCTGCAGCTCTGCCTTCGTTTTTTCGAGCTGTTCTCTTTCTTGGCGCGCTTGATTGAAAGCTTTTTCAGCTGCTTCAAATTGCTGGCGGCTTGTACGCAATGCACCTCGCGTTAGGCGATACTGCTCCAGCTCCGCATCGAGAATCCGCTTGCGTTCTTTCAGGCTCTGCGCGAGAGCCTCGATTGCCTTGCTCGAGATTTCCTCAGCTTCTGAGCGAAATGACGCGAGCTCTTCGCGATTCTGCCATTCCTCTGAAATACTTTGCTGCAGCGAGCCTATTTCATGTTCGATGTCCTGAAGGCGCTGAGCAAGGCTCTCCTTTTTTTGGACGAGGCTGGCTTGCCTGGCTTTTTGAGTTTCGACCGCATCCTGCGCTTGGCGAACAGTCTGTTCATCGGGGGCGTGGTTAGGCAGGCTTGCCG
>WESA01000074.1 GCA_009768935.1 Rectinema subterraneum | reverse complement strand
TACTTTTTCTTGCCATTGCGTTTCTTGCGTACGCGGGGCGAGCCAATGACAATCTTGAGGCGAGTACCACCTATGACTCGCTGGACTGTTTTCCCCCACCAGGTGAGCAGGTGCATTGCATACAAACGGTTATAGCACGTCAATGCAGTCAGCTCATTGAGGATACGGCTTTTTTCTTTCTTGCTTGCTGCACGGTAGCGTCCTGCTGTTTCAGCGATGACCCGATGTCGTTCTTTCATACTGAGCCCCATATTCTGCCTCCAGACCATATGCTGGAGTGTAATTTGGGTTAGATTTTATGATGAGGCATCGGTATTGTTTCGCTTAGATTTTCGATGAGGCAATGCGCACTGTTGTAAAACCTGATATAGCGGGACACACCCAGTTTCAGCTCTGCGAGCGTCCGGTAGTCTTTGATATAGATGTCTTCGTATTTCAAAGACCTCCAGAATCGTTCCACAATGATGGTATCCAGCGCTCGGTTCACACTATCCATACTGATCTGTATTCCATGGGCTTCCAGGATTGCGAGAAACGCATCAGAGGTGAACTGACTCCCTTGACCGTATTGAAAATGCCAGGCACTCCATAGCGCGCAATCGCTTCTTCTGGCCGGTAATAGAATGTTGAACGACTCACTCCCAGAAGCTCACATTGCCGGCCAATGGAAAGTTCAGGATGCTCCGGCTCTATCGCTTCGGTTCGCTCCCATACAGCCGTCTGTAGTTTTTTTAGAAACTCGTTCTCTACTTGCAGCTGACCAATTTGACGGAACAACTCATCCTGCGTGCGCTCTGCTGCTTCGGCTTCTTTATCCTTCCCTTCTTTTTCAAAGATCATGGATGCGCGCTCAACAAGCTGTTTCTTCCACAACGCAATCATATTCGGATGGACCGCATAGATCGTTGCCAACTCTTGCAATGTCTTCTCGCCTTTCAAGGCTTCCAAAGCCACTTTTGCTTTGAACTCTTTGTCATACCGCTTCCGTATAGTGCTACTCTATGCCTCCTTGTCGTTCTTTCACAAGGAGCAGCGGTCCACTTTATTTTCTATTTTTATCTGTCCAGTTTTCGCTGCTCATTATAATTGCCTGCAGACTCTTTTTCTATGTCACTCGATGAGAGTATTGTATGTATAGGGTTTCGAAAAACGGTATCAGGAGGTTTCATTTTGAACAATGAAGAAGTTGTTGGACACACACCATCAAACAGAATGAATCCCGAGGTAGATGCGTATTTAAGGGACACCAAGAAGTGGCAGGAAGAATTGGCGAAATTGAGAACGATTGTTCTTGACTGTCACCTGACCGAAGAATTGAAGTGGGGAGTCCCTTGCTACATGTTTCAGGACAGGAACATAGTGTTGATACACACATTCAAAGACTACTGCGCGCTTTTGTTTTTCAAAGGCGCCTTGTTAAAGGATGACAAGGGTATTCTCATCCAGCAAACGGGGAATGTGCAGGCTGGACGCCAGATTCGGTTCACCAATGTTCGAGAAATAGTTGAGATGGAACCCATCTTGAAAGCCTACATCAATGAAGCCATCGAAGCGGAAAAGGCCGGCTTAAAAGTGCCTTTTAAAAAGACTGCGGAATTCATCATTCCCGAAGAATTTCAAAAGAAACTGGATGAAATTCCTGCCTTGAAAACCGCTTTTGATGCACTGACGCCTGGACGGCAAAGAGCATACATACTTTATTTTTCTGCGCCTAAACAATCCAAAACTCGAGCGTTAAGGGTCGAAAAATGTATCCAGCAAATTCTCAACGGTAAGGGACTAAATGAGGGGGAATGAAATTGATTTGAGAATTGCGAAAGGATATGCTCAAAATGAACCAGATCGATCAGATCAAGGAGTTGCAGCGGCAAGGTCTATGTTGGCCGAACACAAACCTAACGCTGCTATGGCAGTATAAATTCCAAGTAGTTAGCCGGATGAATCACCGTAAATGTGGCATCTGGATAGTTCTCCGTCCAGGTTGCGGGAGGCCGAACCGCCTTATTGTGCGACCACTTAAACTCATAGCCGAATAAATTCCCGCTATGTTCCTCAATCAAATCGATCTCCTGCTGTCGGTAGTTGCGCCAAAAATACATATTTGCATACAGAGAGTAATAGGTGCGGTACTTGAGGCGTTCAACGAGCATAAAATTTTCCCACAATTGCCCCTGGTCATTGCGTTGGTCCAGGCTGTTAAATTGAGCAATCACCGCATTGCGGATGCCATTATCCAAAAAATAATACTTGGATTTATTGGTTACTTCCTGGCGAAGATTGCGGCTGAAGCCATTCAAACGGTGGATCACAAAGGCTTTTTCAAGCAAATCCAGATACCGTTTGACTGTTTTGACATCCACACTCAATTGGGTTGCCAATTCAGTGAGTGCAACTTCGCTCCCAATCTGAAAAGCAAGCAGCTTTAAAAGATCCAGCAGGGTGCGGGAATTTTTGATCCGATCCAGGGCAAGAATGTCTTTGAGCAGGTATGCATTGGCAATTTCGGTCAAAATATCGATCCTCGTACGCTGATTGGGAGCTTGTAGCACTTCGGGGTACGTTCCAAAAATTAAAAAATCCTCCAATTTTTCACGCAATTCAAAACGATTGTAAACCGATAATAATTCTGACTGTGCCATTGCGTACAAATTGAGGGTTGTTTTGCGGCCGGTTAAGGGTTCGCCTATCTGTCCGGTCAGTTCAAATGACGACGAACCCGTCACAATTACTTTAATGCCCGGAATCTGATCTACGATAATTTTTAAGCCCATCCCGATGTTGGGAATGTTCTGGGCTTCGTCAATGGCGAGCAGTTCATAGCCTTCTACATACGATAGGATTTGAGCAAAATCCTGGGAACTCAGGATTTGCTGGGTACGGATATTATCTCCAGAGTCAAGTTTGTATTTGAGTGGTGTCTGCTTGAGATAATTTTGCAGCAGGGTAGTTTTCCCAACCCGTCGTGGGCCGTAAATAACCAGTACTTTATTGGGGCTGAGATATTGATCTAAAGGTTCGTACTCGCGTTTGAACATGTATTTATTATATGCCGCCATGGGCTATTTGTCAAATGCAGGGAATATGGCTGACTATTTTGATGTAAAATACTAACATTACTATTCCCTGTTTTTGCATTTAAAACAGGGAGAAAAAATCAAATATGCAGCAACTATTGTGTTCCCCTCTTAGTTCAGGTCCTGCATAATAGAACGTTGCGAGTCTGCATTTCCTGCACTTGACAATGCTCTATAATGTGCTACCATTAGTAAACCGGTTAAACAACGCGGTTTTTCGAAAATTATAAAGGAGGAAGACAGTATGAAACGAATTGCATTGGCTTTCATGGTTTTGATGGCTGCGACTGCAGCATTTGGCGCGGGCAAACTCACGCTCATGCAGAATAAGCCCGAAATCGACGCCCAGATCAAGGCATATGCAGCCGAATGGGGCAAGAAGAACAATGTAACAGTCGTTATCAAATCCATCGGCGGTACTTCGGGCGGCATGGGGCCTCAGCTCAAAGCAGATTACGCGGCAGGCGATATGCCGGATATTTTTGCTTTCGACGGGCTCGAGTCATACAAGGAATGGGAAGGCGTTATCCTCGATCTTTCGAAGGAGCCATGGGTTTCCAAGACCTCTGTCGCGTTCAAGTACAATGGCAAAGTGTATGGCTTCCCTGTAGCGGTTGAAGGATGGGGCATGGCATACAATGCCGATCTGCTCGCAAAGGCAGGAATCGATCCAAAGACGCTCACCAATTACGATGCCTACAAGAAAGCCTTCGAGAAACTCGACTCGATGAAGAAGGAGCTTGGCATCAACTCGGTGGTTTCGATGGCTGCATCTGTCGAAATGGGCTGGGTTACCGCGCACCACAACTTCAATTCCCTGCTTTCGAATGGATTGCCCTATGGTGATCTCTCCGTGGTGAACGATCTGCTCGCTGGCAAAGTCGATATGCAGCGCCTGCAGGAATATGCGGACTGGGTTGAGCTCTTGTTCAAGTATGCCGACAAGACGGTGCTTCTTACCGGCAACTATGATGCGCAGGTTGGCGCTTTCGCGACTGGCAAGGCAGTCTTCCTTCATCAGGGCAACTGGGTCGATCCCAACCTCAAGGCTGCAAATGCGACCTTCAAGATGGCCTTTGCGCCCCATGGATCGATGAAAAAAACGACTGACGGCATTTTCGTCGCCGCTCCTTCGTTCTATGCGATCAACAAGGATTCGAAGAATGTGGCTCTTGCCAAGAAATTCCTGAATGATCTTGTAACCACACCCGAAGGCCACACGTACATGGTCAAGGACGCCGGCATGATTCCCGCTTTCTCCGGCATCAATCTCAATCCTGAAGGGCAGCTTTCCAAATCTGTTCAGCAGTGGTCAGCAGCTGGCAAGGTGTACAGCTGGAATCAGTACTATTTCAGCGGCGACTTCAGAGACAAAGTCCTTACCCCGATTTACAACCAGTTTGCGGCTGGCAGCATCACAAAGGCCCAGTTTGTCGACCTAATGGCAAAAGCCTTCAAAGACAACGCGAAAAAGTAACCTGTGCACATCAAGGATTGTGCGTGTTGAAAAGAGCCGCTTGCGTCACTATGATGGATGCAAGCGGCTTTTCTGTATCATCGAAATACACAGGATGGTGAATTGCTGAGGGGGCCATATGACAAAAAAAACAGAATCATCGCTTGTTTTTTGGGTATTTCTGGCGCCGGTGCTTTTTGCGTTTATCATGGTGATGGTTATCCCGTTTTTCCTGGGGTCATACTATGCCTTTACAAACTGGTCTTCTTCGGCGCGGGTCGATGGCGGTCTGCGCTTTGTGGGCTTGCAGAACTTTGCAGAGAGCTTCCGTGATCCTGCATTTCTGTATTCCTTCGGCATAACATTTGCCTACACTATCCTGAACATGATCGCGATCAATGTGGTAGCATTCGCGCTGGCGCTTCTAGTGACAGGCGAGCTTCGGCTCAAGAATGTCTATCGAGTGGGCTTTTTTGTGCCGAATCTCATTGGCGGCCTCATTCTCGGTTATATTTGGCAATTCATATTCAACAATGCCATTCCCTCTTTAGGGCGAATCATACCTGTGCTGGGTTTCCTCGCAAATCCCGGCAATCTTATGCTCTCAAAAAACACATCAGCGCTTGCGGCGATGATAGTCGTCGGCACCTGGCAATATGCTGGCTACATCATGATGATATATGTTGCGGCTATCGAAAACATTCCGCAGGAGTTGCTCGAAGCCGCGAAAATCGATGGAGCGACGCCATGGATTCGCCTCAAGTCGATTACGATTCCTCTCTGCGCTCAAGCATTTACGGTGACTATGTTTCTGACACTCGTGAATTCCTTCAAGCAGTTCGATGTGAATGTGTCGCTGACGAGCGGCGGCCCTTCGACCATGCTGATGGGGCAGCCGATTCTAGGCACTGAACTGCTCGCGCTCAACATTTACAATACCGCGTTCATCTCGAATAAGCTTTCAGTGGCGCAGGCGCGGGCATTTGTGTTCTTCTTCGTGCTGGCGATCATCTCGATCATTCAGGTGTATGTGAACAAGAAAAGGGAGATCGAGCTATGAAACAACTGCGCTCAAGAAAGCCTGGCATGATTGTCGCAGAAATTGTGACGGCGCTGCTATTTATCCTTTTTCTGTTTCCATTCGTGCTTGTACTCCTTAATTCAGCCAAAACTTCTTTTGAGGTGACGCAGTATCCCCTGGCATGGCCAAGTCGCTGGGGGAACATAATCGACAATGTTGTAAAAATATGGACGAGCGAATCGGTGCGCTATCCGAGCTCACTTCTGACCAGTACTATCGTCACCGTGGTTTCGCTGGTGCTGATCAATTTGTTTTCCGCCCAAGCCGGGTGGGTGCTTGTACGGACAAAATCCAGGATTTCTTCGATCATATTTTTTATTTTTGTCGCTTCGATGGTGATACCCTTCCAGATCGTCATGTTTCCGCTCTTGTCGTGGTTCCGCACAGTGACCGTTGCGACCGGTATCCGCCTGCTGCGCACCTATCAGGGAATTATTCTTGCCTATATAGGCTTTGGTGCGCCGCTTTCGATTTTTATGTTCCATGGCTTCATCAAGAGTATCCCGCTGGAGCTCGAAGAAGCGGCGACTATCGATGGTTGCAAAAAATACCAGATTTTCTACAGAATCATTTTCCCGATACTGACGCCCATTCAAGCCACAGTGCTGGTTCTGAACGGCATCTGGATATGGAATGACTATTTGCTCCCGTTGCTTGTGCTGGGCAAGGGCAACGATATCATGACAATTCCGCTTGCGGTTTCCAATTTTGCCGGAGCCTTCGTGAAGCAATGGGATCTTATTCTCACAGCCATTCTGATGGCGATGGTGCCGGTGATTATTTTCTTTTTGTTCGCGCAGAAATATATTGTGAAAGGCATGGTGGCGGGCGCCATAAAATAGCGATTGATGTCGAATTCAGGACAGCAGCATGCGATAGCACGCGGCGCCCTCATTGCCAGGCTGCAGGGATTTCGATAATATGCGGCCCATGAAAGTTTTGCAGCCTAAACACAAGATCGAGCACGCGACGCCTGCATTTATATTTCTTTCGGTTATATATGCAACATTGCTCATCATTTCGAATATCACGGTAGTCAAGCTTGTCAAAGTCGGGCCATTTCTTCTGACAGCCGCCTTTTTTACCTATCCAGCTGTCTATGTTATT
>WESA01000073.1 GCA_009768935.1 Rectinema subterraneum | reverse complement strand
GGGAGCGGCGCTGGCTGCCTTGTTCACGATGATGGGATTCGCATTTTTTGGCAAAACCTTGTTCAACTGCATCCCGATTATGGCTGGTGTTTCTCTTTCTGCCCTCATTGTGAAAAAAAAGCCTCGCGATTACGCCCTGATCGCCATGTTCGGGACAGCGATGGGGCCGCTCATTACCTTTCTTGCATTCGAGGTGGGAGTGAAACCTGTTTTCGCCCTGCCAGGATCGTTTTTAATAGGTTTGGGAATTGGCATCATATTGCCGCCGATCGCCATTGCGATGCTGCGTCTCCATCAGGGATATAATCTGTATAATGTTGGCCTTACCGCGGGCTTTGTGGGGCTCTTCACCGCTTCACTTTCGCACGCGGCAGGGGCGGATATTTTGCCTCTTTCGATGTGGGGGACAGAGCGTGAGCCGCTTTTAATCGCAATTGTTCCGGCAATCGTGCTCATCGCGGTTGTATGCATTGTGGCAGAAAATCCAGGCCATGGTCATTCAAACATTGGGCAGGCCGGTCGCGATATGCTCAAGATCATGGCGATGTCAGGCCGTCTTCCGAGCGATTTTTCGGATTTTGTATCTTCTAAAGGGGCGCTTCTGAATGCTTCGATTATTGGTCTGCTTTTCTGGATATTTATGGTCGCGCTCGGTGCGCCGCTAAATGGGCCTGTGCTCGGGGGGCTCTTTACCCTGATCGGATTTGCGTTTTTTGGAAAGCATCCGAAAAATGTTTTCCCTGTGGTGCTTGGCATAATCGCGGCGATTTTTGTATTTGGAAAGAGCATACTTGCGCCTGGTCCCTTGCTGGCGATACTGTTCGGGACTGCACTGGCGCCTCTAGCTGGCGAATTCGGGCCAGTTATCGGATTTGTCGCCGGTTTCCTGCACCTTGTCATCGTAGATCGGACTGGCGCATGGCATGGTGGAATGGATCTCTACAACAATGGCTTCGCCGCAGGGCTTACCGCGACATTGATCGTTTCGATCATCGATTGGTACAAGTCGTCGAAGTCTGACTGATCCCGCTGTGGAGCAATCGGGAGCATGGTGGTGAATCGGAAGAAAGGAGCAACGAAAAAATGAAACGGCAGGAACTCTATGTTCAGCTGATAAGCGAGCTAGCAAATTATCTGCTTCATGGCAACCCAAAAAAGATGGTGATTTCGCTCCACATGGAAGCTGATGGCTTTCATATAGCGGCTATCGATGACAGGCCTCGCACTGACAGCGAAATCGCCGAAATAGAACATAGTCTCATGATCCAGCAGAGGCCTGAACTCGCTTCGTACTATGGCACTATGGTTGGGCATGATCTCTTGGGCACTGCACGATTGGAAATGATCGGCTGGCAAATAAAAGGGGTCAAGCTCGAGCGCATTCCGGAGGGCGGCATCATGATCAACCTTTGGATTGGATCCGAAGGTTTCGATCCCAAGATGTTCACTCTGGAACAGGGAACGTGAGGCGCCTCGATGCCCGCAACGATGCTCTGGTATGATCTTGAAACATTCGGCCGCGATCCGCAGCACGACCGAATTGCTCAGTGCGCGCTTATCCGCACGAATGAAGCACTCGAAGAAATCGCCGATCCAATCGTGCTCTATTGCCGCCTGCCGCCCGACTACCTCCCTGACCCTGAAGCCTGCTACATCCATGGGATTACGCCGCAGGAAGCAGAGCGCAAGGGCATAAGTGAATACGAATTTGCCCTTCGCATTATGCATGAAATGGCAGTGCCCAATACTACGGTTGTGGGCTACAACTCGATCCAGTTCGACGATGAATTCATTCGGCGCCTCTTTTACAGAAATCTGCTCGATCCCTATGTCCGCGAATGGAAAAACGATAATTCGCGCTGGGACATTATCAATCTGATGCGTGCGGTGCATGACCTGAAACACGAGGGCTTTGAATGGCCGGTGAATGGCGATGGCAATCCTTCATTCAGGTTGGAGGAGCTTGCGAAGGCGAACAATATTGCGCACGAGACCGCCCACGACGCCCTGTTCGATGTGCGAGCGACCATAGGCCTCGCCAAAAAGGTGCAGCATACGTATCCGCGCCTCTATGAGTGGTACTACCATCACAGACGTCGCGAGAACCTTGCGCCTTTGGTTAACCTCTCTCTGCGGGAGCATATGCTCGTCCATACCTCGCAGCTGTACACGCGTCCGAATGGCTGTACGACCGTGATAGCACCCCTCGGCCTTGTCGAGGCTGATCGACATGCGCTTGTCGCGTACGATCTGCGCTTCAAACCTGAGCCCTTTGCTCAGATGAGCGAAGATGAGCTGAGGGATCTTTTGTTCACCGAGCGACTAGAAGGCGCTACAGGCCCGCAGCGCCCGCCCATAACGATGATCAGGCTCAACAGCTGCCCATACCTTGCTCCTGTCAAAGCGCTCACGAAAGATTCATCGAAGAGGCTCGGCATCGATATCGAGCAATGCAGACAGAACCTTCGCGAACTTGAAGCAGTGCCGGGTCTGAAAGAGCGCCTCATTGCCGCATATCGCCATGAAAAAAAGACTTCGGAAGAGCTGGATCCTGAATATGCGCTCTATGGGGGCGGATTCTACCCCGATGAAGACAGAAAAGAACTCGAGCGCTTCCATGAGGTGCTGCGGGAGCAGGGGCCTCATGCCGCGAAAAACGAATTTTTGAGGATCACCTATCGCGATCAGAGAATACCGACGCTTATGGGGAGACTCCTGGCACGCAATTTTCCTGAAACTTTGACAGCAGAACAGCATGTATCTTGGAGAAAGCATGCTTCGGGATGGGTTCAGCTCCCTCTTGAGAAAGGAGCAACAGCGCTCGCCGATTATGCACAGCTGGAAGCGCAGATCGCACAAATGCGGGAAGATGATCCGCGTAAGCCAATAGCAAGGGCGCTTCTTGATTGGAAGGCGCATATCGAGGATTTTATAAGAGAGAGGTAGCCGCCAGTGGCCGCGTGACTCGCGCACCCCGCGCCTCGCTCGGTCCGCTCGGCAAAAAATTTAAAAAAAGGGGTCAGACCCCATGTTAAAAAAAGTGGAATGCGGCATAATTGTATGTGTACAGGCAGGCGCGCGATGAACGCGCCGCTGTTCAAGAAGGAATGTCATGAAGCATCGATTCAGTATATTGATTGTCCTTGTAATGGTGATTGCAGCCGTGACATACGCCCAGGGAAAGCCTGCCGAAACCACCATGCTTATCCGTGTCGAGAAAACCGCGGTAAGAGCTACCCCTTCATTTGCTTCGCCTGTGCTTTTATTTGCAGCGTACCGGACTCCCGTGGCTGTCGTACAGATTGAAAATGGCTGGGTACTTGGTTTTGTGCAGGGATTGAGCAAGCCTGGGTATATTCACATAAGCGCTCTGGCTCCAGCCAAGGTTTCCTTGTCCTCCGACGCCGCTTCGGCTCCTCCTCCTTTGCAGGAATCTGAAATTGTGCTGGCTGGCAAAGGTTTTTCGTCGACGCTCGAGTCTGCGCTCAAGGAAGGCAACGCTTTCAATTTCGATGCAGTCGATGAAATGGAAAAACTGACCTATTCATTTGCAGAATGTTTGGCCTTCATTCAGGGGATCGATTTCTCACCGGGAGAATTGTGACGTGCATGTTGTTTCGCTCCGGTCTCGATCGCTTGTGGCGGTTTTGGCGGGCTTGGTGCTCGCCCTGGCGACATTACTTTTCTCATCATGCACCGTGTCGCCCGAGGCATTACAGCTTTTTTTGAACCAGGCCCTTTTGCAAGGGATGATCACTCCGGAGCAAGCCCGCCTCATTCGCGAAGCTGCCAGGTCGTTCCAGACTGAATCCAGGCCATTTACCTATGAAGAAGAATACGCCATCGGGCGAGTAGTGGCTGCCGCCGTGCTTTCCCAATATCCTGTGTACAATCAGCCTGAACTTACAGCGTACGTCAATAAAATCGGCCAGGGGCTTTCGTTTTTTTCCGCGCGGCCTTTGTTGCCGCAGGGCTACCATATTCTGATTCTCGACAGCGATGAAGCGCATGCGTTCGCAGCCCCTGGAGGTTTTGTGCTTGTCACGAGGGGGCTTCTGAGCCTTGCGACTTCCGAGGATATGCTCGCGGCTTTGCTGGCGCATGAAATTTCGCACACGGCACTTGGGCACGGGCTGGTTTCGCTCGCGAGCTATCGCATGGGAGATCTGGCCATGTACTATGCGGCTCTTTCGACACAAGCCGCAAACACTGAGAATAAGGAAACGGCGGCACTTTTTTCCGCGGCGGTACACGATTTTGTGTCGCTCATTTCGGTTCAGGGGTATTCACAGGCGATGGAATTCGAGGCGGATGCCGAAGCAATGCACATACTGTACGAAGCAGGATACCGCACTTCAGCCCTGAAGGAACTTGTGAGCGCTTTGGCAGATACGCAAAACGAGCATATTCAGCAGTACTCGATGCAGCACCCCTTGCCGGCAGATCGGCTGGCACGGATTGCAGTGCTCGAGCAGCAATATGAGCAAGCTGCTGAATTGAAAGCACGGCGAGCCGCAGCACGAAACACAGCTGGAATGTTCAGGCTCGAAAGCCAATTTTCCGATATCGGCTACCCGGCTTCCGAAGGAAGTGTGCTCGAAGCGAGCATCAATGCGTTTGGTCCCAGGCCCCAGGTATTCGGAACAGTCGCTCCGCTTGAGCTCATCCGGCGAGAGCGGTTCGAGGCAATGAAGAGGCTTTTCTAATGGAACACGATCGCAGCTCCATGCCGGAATTCCACTCAGCAATGAGCAGAAAGGCCCGATTTTTCTGGGCATTGGCTGTGGGGCTCGGGATCATGTTGGTGTTTCTGTGGCTCGGTGCGACAGAGCATCTCGGAATGGCCATCTATGACAGCCAGATGCGCGCACATGCAGCGCCGACAAAGCGAAGCGCAATGTCTTCTGGCGGCGGGGCCCAATCAGCAGAGCATGGCAAAATCGCCCTGGTTATGATCGATCAATCCAGCCTTGATTGGGTGCAGAAAGAGCTTGGCCTCGGGTGGCCATGGCCTCGCGAACTGTACGGAATTCTGGCGGGGTATTTGCGGGATGCTGAGGCGCAGGCATACGATATTCTCTTTACTGAACCGTCCACATTCGGACCTGAGGATGATGCGAAGTGCGCCCAGGCTATGACTGAAGCGGGGAATGTAGTTCTCGCGACGCTGGCGAGCAAGAAGCCAGTGCTCGATGTGCCAAATGCGCTATCCGGGCATGTCGCGGCAATTGTCGATTCTGACGGGATTTGCAGAAAATATCAGGCGTGGATGAGCCAGGATGATAGAAGATTGCTGTCGCTTGGACTGGCGGCGGTCAGCAAAAGTTCGAATCCGAAGGAGCTAGCGGCTTCATTGCCTGCTGACGGAGCTGTTCTCTTGAAATTCGGAAGCCCTGCGCGATTCGAGCGATACAGTGCGGCGCAGGTTATTGCTGCGGCAATGGACAGCGTGCAGGGTAACGCGAAGGGCAGCGCCACAGGGGAAGCCTCGCCGCAGCCTTCACCACAAATTGATTTCAGCGGCAAGGTAGTTGTCGTGGGCCTTTCTGCGCCAGGGCTCATGGACAGGCAGGCGACGCCCATAGATCCTGCGCTGCCGGGCATGGAGATACATGCCACCTTCATCGATAATATGTTCAACCACACATTCATGCAGCGCACACCAATATGGTTGGAGATGCTCGTCGGGGCGCTGGGAGCTGCGCTTATGGCATTTGCCCCGATGGTGCACAAGCGGCTTATTGCTGCGCTTGCGGTGATTATTGCAGTCGGAACTCCGATTGCGCTGTGCCTCGTGCTGTTCGGGAATCTTGTCTTTTTCAACCCGATTTCGGCTTTGGTGGCTGCATTTGCAGCCTTGGTCGCAGCAATCGGCTTGGGCTATCAAGCTGAAGGAAGACAAAAGGCATACCTGCGCAGGGCTTTTGCCCAGTATCTCTCTCCTGAGGTAATCTCCTCGCTGGTGGATCAGCCAGAAACTCTGCAGCTTGGCGGAGAATTGAAAACCATCACCACACTGTTCACCGATATGGTGGGCTTTACTTCGGCTTCAGAAAAACTGAATCCCACTCAGCTCGCAGCCTTCATGAACGAGTACTTGGGAATTATTAGCGAAGAGATTCTTGCGATGGGCGGGACCCTGGACAAGTATGTGGGCGATGCGGTTGTCGCTTTCTGGAATGCGCCTTTGAGTGTGGATGATCATGCGTATCGGGCACTTGCGACTGCAGTGCGGATTCAGGCCAGGCTTGGTGCTGCAAGCAAGGAGTTGGAACAGCGATATGGTATCGCGCCGCGGACAAGAATAGGTGTCGCGACAGGCAAAGCAATTGTGGGGAACCTTGGCTCCAGCAGGCGTTTTGCCTACACTGCAGTAGGCGATTCAGTGAATATCGCAAGCCGTCTTGAGGCTGCAAACAAGGCTATCGGGACTTCGATTCTCACGATGAGGGATACCGTGCAGCACGCAATTCGGAATGCGGAACCATCGAGTTCGACGGAAGCCGAAATCGCTCTTGGCTTGCCGGAGGGCGGAGCGATGATAGTAAGGCGTCTCGGCCTTGCGTCTGTGGAAGGAAAAGAGCAGCCCGTAGAATTATGGTCGGTCGAACATTCGCACGGGTCTGTCTCTGTGGAGCCATGGGACGGGGTTCGGCGCATTCCAAAATGACCGGTGCATTCCGAAATGATATGAAGTCTGTGCTTGTTTGTGAGCTCGCTTTATCAGCTATAATTTAGCGAGGAACAGCAATGCGATGGCTGCTCCAGCCATAGCCCAGTCGCCCCAGGCAAATTTCTGAAGGCGCAATGTCCTCGCAGGAGAATACGCGCGGATCTCCATCGCAGCTGCTGTGCGCCACGCTTGAACAATGCTCGCGATGATCAATTGCTCAAGCATTGCGAGAGAGCGGCGCAAATTCCGCCTGGAGAGATTGATGGCGCGAACTTCCCCTGCTTCCTTGATTCGCTGGTAGGTATCGAATATGCGCGGCAGGAAAAGAAGCACAAGCGAAAAGAGCATGCCAGGGTCAGAGAGAATGCTGGCC
>WESA01000072.1 GCA_009768935.1 Rectinema subterraneum | reverse complement strand
GCTGTTGCATCGCTTGCACTCGGTAAAGACAAATCTGGTGTGCTGAAAAGAGTATTGATCGATGAGTAAGGAATTCTTTCCTCCGCGCCTCGACGTACATCCCCTCCATCTATGCCTATGAGCCGCGGCACGGTTTTCACTGATCACTCTAACCTCTATCTTTCCGGCACGCCATTCCGCGCCATCGCTTCTGGCGAGTTCAACGAGTTTGACCTGAACGAGTTTTTCCGCGCCGAGGGGATCGGAAAGGACGCGCGATTTAAGTACGAAAACGAAGTTCAAAAGTGGCTCGACCTTATTCGTGGATCATTTCTGGAAACTACGGTGGACAATCTGAAAATGGGGGCCAGAAAGCCGCCGTTTCCATATTCCGATGCGCGGCTGCTTAATGTGCTAACCCATACCCTATGGTTCCTTCCAAGCGTGGCGTCCTGTTATGCCATGCGCAACCTTATGGCGCAACGGCAGAACAAGTTCTATCACGATTACACCGTCGTTGTGGCCGCAGGTAATGCTGCCGGAATCGGAGTCGCGGCACTGGAACCGGTACTGAAGGCGATGGATGATCCCCTCAAGACGAAGACCATTACGCTCTCCTGCGGAAAACTGACTACCGGCGTGACGGTTCGACCCTGGACCGGCATTTTCATGCTGCGCAACTCCTCAAGCCCGGAAACCTATTTCCAGGCTGCATTCCGGGTGCAATCGCCTTGGACGCTCAAGAATCCGGACGGGCAATCGCCGAACGAGGAGCTGATTCTCAAGGAGGAATGCTACGTCTTCGATTTTGCGCCTGACCGTGCCCTGAGGCAGATTGCCGACTATGCCTGCCGTCTGGATGTCAACGAAGCCAACCCTGAGAAGAAGGTCGAGGAATTCATCAGCTTCCTGCCGGTGCTGGCCTATGACGGCAGCTCCATGAAACGCATCGATGCCGCAGGCATTCTCGACATGTCGATGAGTGGTACCACCGCCACCCTGCTCGCCCGCCGCTAGGAAAGCGCCCTCCTGGTAAATGTAGACAACGATACCCTGCGCCGGCTCATGAGCAATGAAGAAGCCATGCGGGCACTTATGAGCATCGAAGGCTTCCGCAGTCTGAACCAGGACATCGAGACCATCATCAACAAATCCGAGGCAGTCAAAAAACTCAAGCGCGAGGCCAACGATCGCCAGCTCGCCAAGGAAGAAAAACTCAAGCTCAGCGAAGAAGAAAAAGAATACAAGAGCAAGCGCAGGCAAATTCAGGAAAAGCTCATCAAATTTGCGACGCGGATTCCCGCCTTCATGTACCTGACCGATTACCGCGAGCGCACCCTCAAGGATGTCATCACCCAGCTGGAGCCAGGCCTCTTCAAAAAGGTGACCGGACTCACCGTGAAGGATTTTGAGCTTCTGATAAGCCTCGGCGTCTTCAACAGTGCCCTCATGAACGACGCGGTCTACAAGTTCAAGCGCTATGAGGATGCCAGCCTGCGATACGTCGGCATCGACAGGCACGAAGGCGAGGACATCGGGCTCTATGACACCATCTTGCGCAAAGAAGAGTATGATCAGACATTCATGAATATCGCAGCGGAGCGTTGATGGAGCTAGAAGCGATATAAGCATTTTTCATCAGCGATCGTGGACAAAGATAAAAAGTCTATTTTGCTTTTAAAAGATAAAGCTCGCGAATTTAAAGCCATGGCGTTGGCAATGGAGAGCACAGGGTATTCGCAATATTTTGCTTGGCAGCTGCTTTTGAGCGTATTGTAACAAGGCAAGTACCCCTGGGGGAATTACCATGACCCTGCTGGGGAAAGGAGATGATCCTTGACGCACGAAATGATTCGTGCTGATTTTGGATGATACGGTCGCCGGCGAGCCTCCCAAGCTCGTGAAGCGGGTTCGACTCCCGTCGGTCGCTCTCGATGAATGGCCTGCAAACAGCGGGCCTTTTTGTTATACTGACAATATGACATCACAATCACAAATATCTCGCGACTGTGACAGCGCCAGCCCCGAAAACCTCCAGGCCCTCTACGACATGCTACTCGCGTCCCGCCATTGCGTCGCGTTCACCGGCGCAGGGGTGAGCACCCTCTCCGGCATACGCGATTTTCGCGGCAAGAACGGCCTCTACAAGACCCCCGATGCTGACAAGATCTTCGATATCGACATTTTCAGGCAGGACCCCTCCTTCTATTACAAGATGACCAAGGACTTCATCTACGGGCTGGGCGACAAGAAGCCTTCGGTCGTTCACAAGGTCCTCGCGGAGTTGGAAAAGCGGGGCATTTTGAAAGCCATTATCACGCAGAATATTGACCTACTGCATCAGAAAGCAGGAAGCCGTCGCGTCATCGAAATCCATGGCTCTCCGTCCTTGCATCATTGCCCGAGGTGCGCCTGGTCCATGACCTTCAGCGAAGTGGCCGCAATTGTCCGCGCAGGAGATATTCCCCGGTGCAAAAAATGTGACGCCGTGCTCAAGCCGGATATCACGTTTTTCGGCGAAAGCCTGCCCGCAGAAGCGCTCGCCGAAGCAATAGAAGAAGCTCGCTCAGCCGATCTGCTCCTCGTCCTCGGCTCGACCCTGCTCGTCTACCCTGCCGCGACCCTTCCGGAATATACCCTCGAACATGGCGGCAGGCTCGTGATCGTCAATGATATGGCGACCCATCTCGATGCCGCCGCCAGCCTCAGGTTTTCCGATCTCGGCTCGGTTTTCGATTTTCTTGAAAAGAAACTGAAATGCTGAAAGCTGGGCAGCAGGCAGGGCCGGTATTTCAATTTTTTTATCCCAGCCGCACCGCCATTGAAATTTTCCCTTCCTTGTATTCATTACGTTTTGTAACTTCAACTGACAAATTGTAAAATCAAGTAATAATGCATTATATTTCAGCGACTTGCACAAAACACGCTCTATCGTTTCTGCCAAAGAGTCGATTCAAGCATACATCTATTTCTGGCGCGACAATATCGGAACGGAAATCGATGTGGTTTTCGAAGAGAGCCTGAAGTTGAGGGCGCTCGAAATTCAATCAGGCAAGACCTTTTCGCCGAATTCACCTCGAATCTCGAAGCATGGATCGGTATTCGGGTTCGTTGCTGGAAGATTGCGCGCTCATCTATATAAAACGCAAGCTCTTGTCTGTTATCATGCAAATAATCATAATCTGGACATGGAAGCCGGATCATCATCTCCGGTCACAGACCCAAAAGTGCTGTTTGATGATTTTGCCAACGAATACGATAGCTGGTTTTTGACGCCTGCCGGCAGGAAAGTGTTTGCATTCGAGCTGGATCTGTTGTTGAATTCGCTGCCTGCATTGAGTGGCATCCATCTGCTTGAAATTGGTATAGGCACAGGGCTCTTTGCAATAGAGTTCCAGAAGCGAGGTGCAAACGTCGAGGGCATCGAACCTTCCCCAAAAATGCGTGCAATAGCCGAAAAGCGTGGTCTTGAAGTAAAGTACGGTTTAGGCGAAGCAATCCCCTATCCGGATAATTCTTTTGATGTAGTGCTTGCAATGACCTCCATTGAATTTTCAAAAATGCCTGAGCGCTTTTTGCAGGAAATGGTTCGTGTCACCAAACCCTCGGGCATCGTTGCCGTTGGAGTGCTCAACCTCTGGTCCCTGTATGGCATATCACGCAGAGTAAAAGGGCTATTCAAAAAAAGCCTTTATGATGAGGCACATTTTTATTCGTATAGAGAGCTGAAAAAGTTTCTTTCAACATATGTGAATAACGTTGAGGTAAAATCGACGGTTTTCTTAAGCCCTTCGCCTCCAAATTTCATTCTAGAGAGAGCAGATGCTATTGAACATTTTGGGAGACACCACCTTGTGCCATTTGGTGCTCTCCTTGTCGGCACAGGCAAAAAAGCTGAACAAAGGAAGTGACAAAATGCTTATTGAAGTACAATTTTCCATGTATCCAATAAGAGAAGCGCATATTTCACCCTTCATACAAAAAGCAGTCAACATTATCGAAAGCTTCGGGCTTCCTGTGCAGGTTGGCCCCATGAGCAGCATCACCTATGGCGAGAGTGCAACGATCTTCAAAGCTTTCGACAGGATTATCGAGGAATTCGCCGGATCCACCCAGTTTGTGCTCATCACCACCATTTCAAATGCCTGCCCAGTTGATTTCAGTCAAAATAAATCTTCTTCAAAAAGCTCCCTTTAGAGGCCTTTAGAGGCATAGCCAGAAGACTTCGCGGCACGCAAAGCCCCCCTCCCTCTCCGAAACTCATGGGTATTCGAAATAATTCCCTGTCTGCAGAGGCATGAATCGCGTTCCGAATTTCTTTCTGAGTTCGACTTGGGCATTGAACCCGGTGCAGTGCCCTGCGTAGATCGAGCCAACGACGAGCGAATCGAGAGCATCCACCGTTTTTGCAATCCTCTCCATAGGCGCTTCAACAAGGTGCAATCCACCAATAATCGAGGTAACTTCTGAAATACCGCTCATGGCTATGGCATGTTTTGTTATGTTGACAATCCCGGCGTGGCTGCATCCGGAAAGTATGACGATCCCTTTCCCTTTTACGGCCCCGATGACCGATATATCGTCATTCATGGGATCCTGGACAAGGTGATTCTGCGTATCGATTGTCTTGAGCGGTATGCCCACTTCCTCGAAATCGGTCTGGCGCTGTATATATCCGGTCGTTGCAAGCCCGGGCATAAGCTGGAGAGGATCCGCCGTGAGGAAAAAGGCTGCACCAATTTTCTCCAGGTTTGATTTTGCATCATCTGACGTTATCCCTACATGCCGTAAATAAGGCTTGTCGATGAAATTGAGCCTGAAGAGATCCGGATGGGCAATAACGGGTATATCGGTTTTTCCAATTGCCCTCAGCACTTCCGCCAGACCCTGAGTATGATCATAGTGGCAATGAGTGAGCACAATAGCATCGATACTGGCTGGATCGATCCCCATAAGTCTCATGTTGTGGAGAAGTGCTTCGTGACTCTGGCCTACATCTATCAGAATATGCCTTACAAAACCATCTTTACTCGCGGTCACATAAAGCGAAATTCCATGTTGACCCCAAAAGGGGCTCTCATACATCACTGAATCTTCAGCCACTACCCTGACCGACAAGTTGTCCAGCATGTCCATTGTATTCATAGAGCCTCCCTCTCCCCTACGGTTTGACCGCTTCATCTGGCGCTTTTTTCCCTCTGCCTATGACAGCGATAATCTGGAATACCACAATGGCAGCAATAGACGGGAAGAGCCAAGCGAGCCCTTGTTTCCCTAGAGGCATTGCTGCATTCAGCTTCGAGAAAGGCGTATTTGCGATGCCAAGACCCGCCAGAAAATCGCCTATACTGAAAAGTATCGCTACGAGAACGCCTGCCTGGGTAGCAAGCTTGACTTTGAGAAAGTCAGTAAAGAGTGACATGATGATAATAATGACAAGGGCAGGATAAATGAGCATCAGCCATGGAACCGTATAGCCCACAATTTTGGAAAGACCTATGAGACCCAGCAAAAAACCAATGATACTGCTGGCTGCTACAGTAAATTTGTACTTGATTTTGCCTCCGCTCATCTGCTCGAAGGTATCACCTGCTGCCGAGGTAAGGCCTACGGAGGTTGTAATGCAGGCCAGCGCGATAATGACAGCAAATACTATTTTGCCAAAGTATCCCAAGAGACCTTCCGCTATTTTAACAGAGAGAACTCCGATTGCCGCATCCGGAAAGAGCCCGCCTGAAGATGCACCCAGATAGGTAAGACCAGTTGAAGTAAGAAGAAGAGCAAGGGCAGCAAAAATACCTATCGTAATGATGGTGGAACTTCGGGATTTCGCATCTTCGATACCCCGTCGCTTGAGTTCGTTGATAATCCAGATTCCGAAAATCGATGCTCCCAGGGCGTTCATTGTATTGTAACCGTTAATGATGCCGTCGCTGAAGGCGGTAGACGATCCTGTTGAGGCAACCGCTGACAGAGGAGCAAAGATTCCTTTGATAACCAGGATAATCATGAAAACAATAAGTGCAGGGGCCAGATATTTGCCTATTCTGTCTATGACTTTGGAGCGGTTATAGGCAAAATAATAATTGAGAGCAAAATAGACAAGAAGGGTTACCCAAATGGGAATCGACGGGAAAAATTGCGCAACAGCCATCTCATGCGTCGCAGAACTGACACGCGGCAGTATGAAGACTGGTCCCATGATGAGGACGGCGATCGTGGTATACGCAATCGCAAAGCCTTTGCCCAGAACCATTGATGTCAAGCCAAAAAGAGAAGAATTCTGCCTTGATATAGCAAGGTAGGCCAAAAACACCATGAAGCTGTTCACGACACCATAGCCGAGCGCCGCTATAAACCACGAAGCTCCGGTAGTTCTTCCCAGCATTGCAGGGAAAATGGTGTCACCCACTCCAAAATGTCCGGAGAAAACAGCCGCAGAAACGACGAGAACAGCTCCAAAGGAAAGAGCTTGTTTCTTTGTATCAGCCATATATTGCCTCCTGAAAAGAATTGTATAATTGGCATATGCCAATGTCAACTGTTTTTGGTATAAATAAAAAGAAACCAAGCATAAATATTGAATATCGTCTCTATATCCTGATTAAGCCCTATTTTGCTGGCCTTGAAAGCAGATTCTTTAAATCAGTTCTCTACTCGCGCCCGACATAGCGTTCGCCCGGTGCATATACTAAAATACAAAAACACTCGGCAATTGAAGGACTAGAAGCAAATGCAGATGACAGAAACACAAAGAGCTGCGCAATTTATAGAACAGTATATCCCCGAAGCCATGCACGAAACTAAAACGCCTGGCTACAGTGTCGCGGTCATGAAAGATGATGAGCTCGTGTATGGAGGCGGTTTTGGCTGGCGGGATCGCGAGCGATTTTTGCCCGCAACTGCTGACACTTTGTATGGAATTGGTTCATGCACCAAGGCTTTTGTGGCTACTGCCGTTCTATTGCTTGCTGAACGGGGCGCGCTGACGCTGGAAGACCCTGCCGGGCGCTATATCCCTTTGAAACTTCGCGCAACCGGAGGCACTCCCGATGGCGCCCCCAACATCGGCGCCTTCGATGGTAGCGCCGAAAGTGGCCCCATCACGATTCACCACCTTCTGACGCATTCTTCGGGCCTTCCGTCTCTTTCGACATCTGAAATTCTTTTGCAGCAGGGGCTTGGGC
>WESA01000071.1 GCA_009768935.1 Rectinema subterraneum | reverse complement strand
GTCAATTTATTATTTTCTACGGCGACCGGGTGCCGCTATGAATAATGCTGTTTACACAAAATTCGTTATAGGCTCGACGAAATGCATTTTATACCACTATATGGTCAGGCTGTTCGTTGTTAAGCATTTTTACTACATTTCTTGCACATATTACACTTACCGCATTAATTGCCTCTTTAGAATACATTCCTATATGAGGTACAACAGTTACATTATCCAAAGTCAAGAGCGGACTGCCGGTTGGCGGCTCTTTTTCGGTAACATCAAGTCCTGCTCCTGCCAAATGTCCGTTTTTCAGATATTCATACAACGCCTCTTCATTGACAATACCGCCTCTTGATGTATTTATAATAAAGGCTCCCTTCTTCATCATTTCCATCTGTTCTCTGCCGATGAGATTTCTCGTAGCGTCATTCAAAGGCACGTGAACAGATATAAAATCAGACTGTTTTATAACATCTTCAAATGTAACAAGACTTACATGAGGAAATCCGTCAGGCAGATCAGTTACATACGGATCGTATGCCAATACTTTCATGCCAAATCCTCCGGCCCTTTTGGCCACATTCTTTGCAATTGCTCCGAAGCCTATAACGCCTAAAGTCTTATAGCAAACATCAGTGCCGATTACTCTCTCCCATAAACCATCTTTCACCCTGCTGGCAGCAAAAGATATCTTCCTTGCCACATCCAGCATCAATCCAAAAGCGAGGTCAGCTACAGCATTTGAATTTGTAGCGGGTACATTTGTTACACGTATATTATATTTCTTTGCGGCTTCAAGGTTTATATTGTCTAATCCTGCTCCATGCTTGCATATTATTTTGAGTTTCTTTGCCTTTTCCATCGCCTTTGGGGAGAATTCATGAGCACCAATTATTAGCGCATCATAATTCCCGATAATACTCTGAAACTTCTCTTCATTATATTCATCATTTTGAAAATCTACTTCAATA
The DNA here is from genome assembly GCA_009768935.1 of Rectinema subterraneum. Lineage (GTDB taxonomy): Bacteria > Spirochaetota > Spirochaetia > Treponematales > Rectinemataceae > Rectinema > Rectinema subterraneum. The sequence goes on along the minus strand of WESA01000071.1, from coordinate 6,254 downwards.
CCGTTTTCTTTAAAAATATTAAGTGGTTCTTCACTTACCTGTCCAAAAGACCTTGAGGTTATAAGCACTCTTTTTGACATAGCACTCCTCCTTTTTTTAGTATTTCAATAAACCCCTTTACCGCAAAGCTTTCTTTCCCTGAAGCTACCAGAGTCAGTATCTCGAATTTCCGTTCCAATTCTTTTAATAGAATTTCATATACTTTTGCGATATTACTGCTGCTCGCAATGATAACTCTGTCTACTTCCTTCCATTTTCTTTTCACTGTATTTTCAAAACCTAATACTACTCCTCCGTTAATTACACCTTCCAGGTAGGATTTTCTCTCAATTTTATTGGAAGCATTAAAAATTTTCATTGCATGAGCTATATATAATGCTCTATTGAGCGAGTACTCATTTAGATTCCTGTAGCCCTGTATCACCATCTCTTCGTCCAACTGGTCAACCTCAGAACTAATAGAACTGGACAGTATAGTACTAGTGGATATCGCATGAAACAGCTCTCCTGAAAAAGTTGACAGGATGTCATGAAATATACCTTGCTTTACATATACAATATGCGTATGAGATCCCGGGAGGAAAATTGCTGTGTTTCCCCTCTTCCACTCATCAGAAAGATCAGATAGTATTCCGAAAACCTCAATTTCTTCTCCACGCATATTGTTTGCAACGGAAATATTGTATTTATCTACTTTAAAGCCCTCAGCAATGGTTTTTGCCCCCCTGATAAGGTGTATATCCCTTTTAAAGAATTCACCTTCATAGTGGGTATACATAGAGCTATACAGTTTTTCTACCGTAATAGGAGTAGATAGGTGAGGCACTTCTTTGATTCCAAATGGGCTTGTAACCATGCCTGATGCATATACCCCCTCTATCTGCGCATCATTCAGCCCATTATTATCAAGGATTCTATCATACAGTTCCTTAAGCCCTTGAAGCAGTACCTGATTGCTCCCAGCAATTGAGGAATCTTTTGACCCTACATTTTTTTGAGCGACATCAACCATTTCTTCATCTTTTAGCAAGTAAACCCTTGTATTTGATGTGCCTGAATCAAAATATATATTATACATATTTATGACTCTTCAAGCTTCTTGAGATATGTTTGTGCTACCAGTGTTATTTTATGATACTCTCCTGAATAAATTGCCTTCTTATCAACAAGGTTTCCGCCTACTCCTACTCCTTTTGCCCCTGCTTTTATAAACTGGTTAACATTATCTACGTTTATACCGCCTACAGCAACTACTGGGATGTGGCTTAATGGAGAAAGCACTGCTTTTATATATTCTATCCCCAAAATTCCTGCTGGAAAGAGCTTCACAATATCTGCACCGGCATTATATGCAGCCACCATTTCTGAAGGAGTAAAGGCGCCAGGTATAGAAATCTTTCCTAATTCTTTTGTCCTTCGAATGATATTTATATCAGTATTAGGAGATATGATGTATTCTGCCCCTGCATCTACCGCTTTTTGAACCTGGTCTTCTGTAATAACTGTACCCGCCCCCAAGCAAACTTGTCCATCATATTTGCTTTTAATAAGCTCCAGACATTTTAGAGTATCAAGAGCTTTGCTTTCGTCTTCCTGATTAAAAGTTACCTCAAGCAGCTTTATGCCACCTTCCAAGAGGGCACCCACTGTATCCAGGATTCTGTCAGATCCAATACCTCTAATAATCGCGACGATTTTACCTTTAAAAATCTCATCTTTAATATTGCTAGCCATAATATATTCTCCCTCTTTTCTAGTTAGCTAAAACAAATGACATTCTATTCAATGATCCTGATCCTGGTATCGCCCAAGGAAATAATAGCGCTTTTTGCCGAAGAGCTTGTTTCTTCATTCATGCCAAGCATTGCGAGCGTACGGCGTATGGATGGTGTTTTCAGTTCAAGAACAGGGCTGGACAAACGATCGGCATCAGCTCCTGACGCGTTATCCAATTTCATTTCGGAAGTGAGCGGCAGAAAACCCAGCATGCTACGCCTGCACGATTGTATCAACGCGGTGATTGCATCGAATTTACCTGCTTCAATCAAATCGGTCGGAACAATCCATGAGCCGCCGCAAGCAAGGACATTTTTAATGGTAAGGTATTCATTCAGATTGTTCTCCTGGATTCCTCCTGTAGGAATGAAAGTAACAGCTTGATATACCGACTCGAATGCCTTGAGTGCCTTTGTTCCCCCCGATACTTCGGCAGGGAAAAACTTAAGAATCGTTAGTCCTAAACTCATTGCCTGCTCAATGAGGGAAGGGTTGCTTACACCGGGAAAAACCGGAATTTTCTTTTCGATGCAATACGCGCAGATCTCGGGATTAAAACCAGGGGAAACGATGAATTTTGCGCCAGAGGACAAAGCACTATCGACTTCAGTTTTTGTCGTGACAGTTCCTGCCCCAACCACGATATCAGGATGACGTGAAGCGAATTTCTCGATCACACCTGCGGCGGCTTTGGTCCTGAAAGTAATTTCGGCAACGCGCAAACCGCCTGCCCTCAAAGCACCCGCTAATCCATCAGCGCGTTCCGCTGATTCAATTTTTATTACAGGGATGACACCTGTAGCAAAGAATAACTCTTTCAAGTTTTGCATTGAAACCTCCTGCAGAGAATGCTCATAGCGCAATCTTGACAATAACCTTTCCCTGAATCGGGGCTAGTAACATAGAATCGGGGCTAGTAACATATGATTATCCTTGGCATCAAGAAATCGTAGGCCGCGCCCTTCCACGGATATTCGGCATTACTGCCAGATAGTCGGACCCCGCCTGGGAAGCAGCGACCCGGCAGTCGGTTGTTCCGATTTCTACGCTGATGATTTCCTGAATATCAGTCTTCCTCCCGGACAAGGTTGCCAGCGGCATCAAACTTCATGGCTTGCGGCTCACCGACGACCGTAATACCGGCAATTGTCCTGGCTTCGGCTAGCATGGCCTCGGAGATCATTATCTCGCCTAAGTGCAACGTATCCTTTATCCTTACCACCCGTACCCTGGAATAATCGCGGGCATTGCAAGTCTTTATGGCCGCTCGGATTGCGTCGTAGTCCGACTCGAGAATTGTCGGCATATGGGTTGGCAGAACTACCGTCGAAGTCAGGCCGTTGGCGTAGGTCATCTGGAAATTAACCTTGTTCGCCAGCCGATGGGTGCCAAAATCAGCTAGCCCCATGCCGTTGGCGTTGCCGTGGGTTTTATCAGTTAGATCGAGCACTACCAGTTTTGATACATCGGGACCGCCGCTGGCGTAAGGCGTTGGGAAGCGACCGGTAATGTTGGGATCCATACCGTCTCCAGAAATATCCTTGCCGATCTGGTCGACGATCAGCACATCGATTTGTTTGAACATCAGGCTCGGCATATTCGCCTTCGCTTCCACTTGCAACTTGCAGTCGGTTTCGATGATATCAGCGGCCGGCACGGCCACTATGCGAGCAATTTCATCATAAGCATTTTCCACCGTTGCCAACCCGAAGAGAATGGGCGTGCGGGCCAGGGCGATTTTGGTCATGGCCACGATATGCTCGGCCATATATTTGAAACCATAAGAATGACACGATTCGGCGCCTTTTTGCTTACCAAGACCAATTGCCACCATTTTCACCAGGCCGCTCTCATTGGGACCGCGGAAGGCGGTATGGGGCTTGACGCGGGCGATAAAAACAATGCCGTCAGCGGAACATGCATTTTTGTCTATATACACCGGCAGGCCGTTGTCCAGACGGCCAATCTCTACAACCTCCATCGACGACACTATCGGACAGCCAGCGCTGGCCTCAGTTACCCCGAGGTTGGCCAGCACCTCGGTCTGTCCCTCGGCGGTCGCTCCGCCGTGGCTGCCCATGGCCGGCACGACGAAAGGCACCGCCCCTCGTTTTTTAAGTTCATCTACCAGCACCTGCACCAAGGTTGGCAGATTGGCCAGGCCGCGGCTGCCAACACCTACTGCGATGTGCATGCCGGGTTTTATGCTGTCGCAGATCCCCGGCTTTGCCAGTTCCTGTCTGACAGCTGCTTCAACGTCAGCCACTTTTTTGGCTGAAAAAGCCATCTTGACCTTAACCATCTTTGGAAGCGGAATACCTTCGAGCAACTCTTTGATGACATCCATGACAACTATGCCCTTTTAAGCTCTCACATGCAAAACTGTTAAAAATGCCATAACATATTGTTCAAGTCTTGCCAAACAGACCTTTTCCTTCCGTCGCCTTTTGTCAACAGCGGCGAAAATCTAGGCAGATCCTAGAACCAGATGCCTTGGGGCAACATCACTTCAAATACTTTCTCAAACAGGGCCCAGAATGCGACTGTAACACCGACCGCATATACGAGCGCAATAAGCCAATCCGTTTTCCTGATTTCTTTTTTCTGAAGAAGATAATTGGCAAAAATGAGGGGAATCATTGCCATTACAAATCCGATATATCTGATGCTGAAAATATCGATCGCAAACAACACGGTGAAGAAGAGCACGTTCAAATAGCCGCGTTCCTTTGCCGATTTGACTACTGACGCGCCTTCTGTGGCAGATGCTCTCGTTTTCTTTAGGTACTTGTTCTGTAGATACTTGCCGAGATCGATGATAAATACTATTGCAGAAAGGATTATCAGGACTATCGATAACGCTTTTGGGAACACATCGCCCCCCATGGAGCCTCCAAATTTGAGAATCCTGATATGGAATGATTGCACCAAAGTCGCAATTCCAAAAGCCAAAATGCCAATTTCCGTTACAAGTTCTAGCTTCATAGTGTTTCCTACAAACCATCCAAGCAGGGAGCAGCCCCGGAGGCTGCCCTCCTGCCCTTGAAGAATGATTCAGCAATGCGATCGATCACTTCACGTACTTAGCGACTTCCTTGTAGACACTGTCCTGATCCGACCAGAACTTCTCCAGGTCTTTTCCGGTCTTGAAGAAGGGGACTGTATAGGCCATATCAGCCAGTTTCTTCTTGAATTCAGGATCCACGACTATCTTTGCGATGATGCCGTTGAAATCGTTGACAATATTCTGGCTCGTGTTCTTCGGGAAGAAGAAGGTGTTGGTCATCGGGAAGACCAGGTTCTTGATATTCTGGCTCGAAGCTGTAGGCACATCGGGGATGAACGGATCGCTTTCAACGTCATGCAAAGCGAGGCACTTGATGTCTCCCGACTTGAGATACTGCACAACCGAGATAAGCGCAACAGGAATGGCATCGACATGATTGCCAAGGAGCGCTGCGATCCTCTGGGCATCGCCGCCTTCATTTGGAACAACCCTAAAGGCGCCGGGAGCATCCATTTCCAAGGGGCCGTACTCGAGATAGGCGATTCCGCCAGCACCTGCACCGTAGATGTACTTCTTAGGGTTTTTCTTGGCATCATCAAGAGCTTCCCTGAGGTTCTTCCAAGGCGAGGAGTTACGCGTAACGGTCACCCTCGATGTCTTCATCACGACGCACGCAGGGGTTAAATCCTTCCAGCTGATGTCAGCAACACCAAGGTAGTAATTCCCCAGGATGGCTTGGTGGTACCAGAGCACCGTATACCCATCAGCCTTGGTGTTCAGGACCTGCCTGGCAGCGACGGCGCCTTCAGCACCGACGACATTGGTCACGACCATTTCCTTGCCGGTGTACTTTTTCCAGTATTCCGCAAGGAGCCGGGCGGTAATGTCGCTTGCGCCGCCTGGCGAGTAGGGAACGACAACCGTTACGGGCTTGTCTGGATATGCCGCCGCTGGCGATATCGCCACAAAGAACGCTGAGAACATAACGAGAAAGGCGACCATGCTCAAAGCAATTTTCTTCATAAAATCTTGCCTCCATTCGAAATGGATCTGGTTTTGCTCTGCTCTACGGCAAAGCTTTCTCTAAGAGATATTCCTGCAGATATTCCTTCTTTTCGCACCACCTCCTTGTTCATATCATTTCTGCGATTCGACGCGTTTCGCAGCGAAAAAGCTGACATACATGCCAATTGCAAACAGGATTACCGCGCCGATTAACAGACCCAGTGATAGGGGGCGGGTGAATAACGGCAGCAAACTCCCGCCGGATGATGCCAGCCCCTGCCGGAGGTTCTTTTCGACGATAGGCCCAAGAATGAAGGAAGTAATCAGGGGAACCGTCGGAAAGTCTATTTTCTTGAAGATATAGCCGACAAAACCAAACACCAAGGTCACCCCGATGTCGAACACGCGGTTATACAGTGCAAATGAACCGATAATCATGGCAGCCGTAATGACCGGCAGGAGTATA
>WESA01000070.1 GCA_009768935.1 Rectinema subterraneum | reverse complement strand
CGTTACTCCCGCTCGTTATTTCGCCCGCTCGACGATTTCGACCAGCCGCCATCGCTTGTCGCGAGAAAGCGGCCTGCACTCGACAACAGAAACGGTATCGCCGACATGCGCTTCGTTGTTTTCGTCGTGGGCTTTAACACGCTTCGTCTTGTTCACATACTTTCTGTAGAGAGGATGCAGCTTGCGCATGATAATTTCTACGACAATGGTCTTATCCATCTTGTCGGAAACGACAATGCCTTGCAGAACAAGCTTGCCCTCAGTCATTTTCTGGATGTTCGTATCCACGTTCCGTCTCCTGAAGAATTATTCCTTCTTCGCGACGCCGCTGCGCTGGGCTTCGGCGATCCTGGTTTCGATCCGCGCGATCTGGCGGCGAAGATTTCTCTTCTCGAGCGGATTCTCTACGTGCCCGACCACCATCTGGAATCGAAGGTCAAAGTATTTCTTTCGAAGCTCATCGCGCTTGACGAGCATCTCTTCCATCTTCAAATCTTTGAATGAATTCTTCATGGCGATCACTCCATTTCCTCGCGCACCGCGAATTTCGTCTTCACGGGGAGCTTGGAACCTGCGAGGCGCATTGCCTCTTCGGCAGCCTTCGGCTCGACGCCCGAAAGCTCAAACAACACTGTGCCCGGCTTGACGACTGCCACCCAGTATTCGGGGCCCGGCTTTCCGCGACCCATTCGGGTTTCAGCCGGCTTCTTGGAATACGGCTTGTCCGGGAAAATGCGAATCCACATTTTGCCGCCGCGCTTGATATATCTGTTGAGCGCGATACGTGCAGCCTCGATCTGCCGGTTCGTAATCCAGTGCGGCTCAAGGCATACAAGCCCGTAATCACCAAAGGCAATCGTATTCCCGGAGTGAGCCTCGCCGTGAATTCGGCCACGCTGCTGCTTTCTGTGTTTTACTCTCTTGGGTATCAGCATAGATCAGCTCCTTGCTTCACCTTCTGCTCGGTCGGCATCAGGCTTTGCGCTCGGCTTGCGTTCACCCCGTTCGCTGCGCTCTCCGCGCTCTCGACGATCACGCCGCTCCTGGCTGCCTTCCCTGCGCTCTCCGCGAGCCTCACCTGCCGGTTCTCTTTTCGCTTTTCTGGCGAGCTGGCCGGCATCTTCGTTCTTATCCTGGGCATAAACCATGCCCTGGTAAATCCAGACCTTGACTCCGATTTTGCCGAATGTGGTATTGGCCTCGGAAAAGCCATAATCGATATCCGCACGGAGCGTGTGCAAGGGGATACGCCCTTCCTTCAGCTCTTCGGTGCGGGACATGTCGGAACCGCCGAGACGACCGGAAAGTCTGACCTTGCAGCCTTGGGCTCCCGCCTTGAGAGCATTCTGGATGGCGGACTTCATAGAACGGCGGAATGACTGGCGGTTCTCGAGCTGACGGGCGATATTCTGCGAAACAAGCTGCGCATTCGTATCGACTTTCTTGATCTCTTTGATCTTGATCTGCAGCTTTTTCTGGGTGATTTTCTGGATTTCGGCGCCTATCTTGTCGATGTTTGCGCCTTTTATTCCAATGAGCACACCAGGGCGCGCACTGTGAATCACGATGGTAATGCGCTGCGGATGGCGGATAATCTCGATTTCGGAAATATCGGCTCCCTTTGTTTCAGGCAGCTCGAGAAGGCGGCGACGGATCGCAAGATCTTCATGGAGCGTCTTCGCATATTCACGGGGCTCGACATACCAATGCGAGCTCCAATCCTTGTTGATTCCAATCCTGAGTCCGATAGGATTTACTTTCTGACCCACCTTACGCCTCCGTCTTCTTGCCGATTTCGTCGACGACACACGATATGTGGCACATTCGTCTGAGCTGCATATCCGCTCTCCCGCGGGCTCGGAACCAGATTCTCTTCATTCTCGGGCCTTCATCGATGCGCAGCTCCTTGATATAGAGCATATCTTCACCGAGCTTGCGGTTTTTGTTGAGCGCATTTGCCGCAGCGGATGCAACAACCTTCCGGATCAGCTTGGCGCCCTTGTGCGGCATATTCTCGAGAACAGCCATCGCCTCAGTATACGGCTTGGCGCGAACGAGATCGGCAACCGGGCGCACCTTGAACGGCGAAGCGATCAGCCATTTCGATGTGGCTCTGAAGCCAGTTTTGGTATTCGCCATTTCAGCACCCCTACTTCTTCTCGGCTTTCTTGTCGCTGCCGGCATGACCGCGGAATACGCGGGTCGCAGCGAATTCGCCGAGCTTGTGGCCAACAAGGTTTTCGGTCACATAGACCGGAATCCACGTTTTGCCGTTATATACAGATATTGTCTGACCGACCATTTCGGGAATGATCGTCGATGTGCGGGAGTATGTCTTTATGAGCTTCTTATCCCCCGCCCTGCTCATTTCGGTGACCTTCTTGTACAGGCTCTTCTCAATGAAGGGCCCCTTCTTTACGGACCTGGACACGGGTTTACTCCTCTATCTCACTTGCGCCGCTTTACGATAAAGCGGCCCGAAGGCTTGTGTGTATCACGAGTCTTATAGCCTTTCGCCGGCTGACCCCACGGAGATACAGGCTGTTTGTATCCCTTGCCTTTGCCCTCGCCACCACCATGCGGATGGTCGACGGGGTTCATGACCGTACCGCGCACTGTCGGCCTGATACCGAGCCAGCGAGTACGACCAGCCTTGCCGATGCGCTCGTTCATATGCTCTTCATTGCCAACCTGACCGACTGTCGCGATGCACTTTTTGAACACCATGCGCTGCTCGCCTGACGGCAGCTTGAGAACGACATAATCGCCCTCTTTCGCAGCAATAAGCGCACTGACTCCAGCAGAACGGGCAAGCTGGCCACCTCTGCCAAGCGTCAGCTCGACATTGTGCACGGTAAAACCGACCGGAATTTTGTCGAGAGGAAGCGCATTTCCGACTTCGGCTGGGGCTTCCGGCCCCGAAAGAATGATCTGGCCTACTTTGAGCCCCTTGGGGCTGAGGATGTAACGCTTTTCGCCGTCGGCATAGGTAATGAGCGCGATATTTGCGCTGCGGTTCGGGTCATACTCGATGCCGCTCACCTTGCCGGGCACGCCGAATTTGTCTCTCTTGAAATCGATAATCCTGTATTTGCGCTTGTGACCGCCGCCATGGTGCCGCACAGAGATGCGGCCGTTGGATGCTCTTCCGCCAGTGCTGCGTTTGCCTTTGGTCAGCGATTTGACCGGCTTGCTCTCGTTCGAGGTAATCTCTTCATTGATTACCTGCACGCGGTGGCGGAGTCCGGGCGTAACAGGTCTGAACGTTCTAATCGCCATAGTATTCCCTCACATCCTTATTCATGCGCCTTCGAACACTCTGATCGTCTCGCCCTTCTGGAGCCGGACAATCGCCTTTTTCCATTCCGCGGTACGCCCCGGCCTGCCACGAAGCCGCTTTGGCTTTGAGGTGACATTGATCACCTTGCAGGAAACCGGATGCACATTGAAGGTCTTGGCGACAGCTTCCATAATCATCGGCTTGGTCGCCCTCGCGTCGACTTTGAATATGTACTGCCCGATCTCGCGCATTATATTGCTCTTTTCGGAGAGCACGGGCTCGATAAGAATCGCGTCATATTCCATAATCAGCTCTCCTTGGTCTCGCTGGCATAGAACTCGTTGAGCTTTGCGGAAGCACCTTCGAGCATGACAACCTTGCGCGCATAGAAAAGGTCATGCGCCCTCAAACGGTTATACGTCAGATAGCTCAGCCAGGGGATATTCCGCGCGGCGCGCTTGATCATGGGGTCGTCATCTTTCAGGATGAGCACGGTTCTGGCCGGATTCTTGAGATCGACCACATTCGAAAGCACCTTTAAAAGGTCTTTTGTCTTGCCGGATTCGACTGTAAAATCCTCAATGATTGAAACGAGTCCGTCCTGAATCTTCAGGCTCAAAATAGTCTTGAGCGAGAGCTGTTTTGCCTTGCGTGGAATCGCGTAGGAATAGTCCCTCGGTTTGGGCCCGAAAGAAATGCCGCCTCCCACATAAATATTCGACTTCAAATCGCCATGGCGGGAACGTCCGCCGCCCTTCTGGGCGAATGGCTTGCGGTTCGTGCCATGTACTTCGCCGCGGTCCTTGGTCGAAGCAGTGCCGACACGAGCATTTGCAAGCTCGTTGTTGACCGCATACCAAATGACATCTTCATTGATTGGCAATCCGAAGACGGCATCGGACAGCTCAATTGTTCTGAGCTCTTTCCCGCTCAGGGAAATTACTTTGCCTTCCATACAGTCCTCCGCCTTCAGCTCTTCTTCACAGACTTGCGAATGAGCACATCGCAATTCCGCGGTCCGGGGAGTGCGCCGCGAATAAGCACCACGCCTTTCTCTGCATCAACCCTGACCACCTTGAGGTTCTGCACCGTAACCCGCTCGTTGCCCATATGGCCGGGCATTTTGATATTCTTGAAGCTGTGGTGCGGATAGGTACTATTGCCGGTCGAGCCTGGTTCGCGATGGAACTTTGAACCGTGCGTCGCACGGCCACCCTCAAAACCCCACCGTTTCACAACGCCCTGAAATCCCTTGCCCTTGGATTTGGCGATTACATCGACAAATCTGACTCCATCGAGCACAGATGCATCGATCGATTGGCCAACGTCCACTTCCTTCTCGAAATCTCTGAACTCGCGAAGGATCCTGGTGGGAGCGATGCCTTCAGGGAACTGGCCGGCATAGGGTTTGGTGACTCGAGATTTTTTCTTCTCGTAGACACCAACAACGACAGCATTGTAGCCGTCTTTTTCGGCGGTTTTTTTACTGACCACCACGTTGGGGACGACTTGCACGACGGTGACGGGCACTACTCGCCCGGTTTCGTCGAAAATCTGCGTCATTCCAACTTTCTTTCCGATTACACCGATCATTCGGCACTCCTGCGTTGAACGCTTCCGGCACGAAGCCGGGCGTTACAGCATTCTAGGCTTTGTCGCTACGGACAAAGATTTATTGTTTGATTTCGACATCAATTCCGGAGGGAAGCTCGAGCTTCATGAGCGCATCCATTACTTCGGGCGTCGGATCGATAATATCGATAAGACGCTTGTGCGTTCTCATTTCGAACTGCTCCCGGCTTTTCTTGTGCACATGGGGAGAGCGCAGAACCGTGAACTTGTTAATCCTCGTAGGGAGAGGTACCGGTCCGGACACCTTCGATCCTGCATTCTGAACAGTTTTGATAATGCTCTTCGCGCTGTCGTCGACAAGGCGCACATCAAAGCCTCTAAGCCTGACTCGGATTCTGTCTTTCATCATTCCTCCAAAGAACTCTTGCACTCGTATCTTCGGCCGTACCCAGGCAGGCGCGCCGATGACGGTAAAGTGCGGACGGATCTGGGGGTCCGTCTAATGTGCACGTGGCACCATTTCACACAAAAGCGTGCCCCCGCCTTTCAGGGGCACGCTATAGTAGCACTCGCTGAATTGTTTGTCCAGTAGCCAGCCAGAAGCAGCCGGCAGCAAGAGCAATTAGGCAATAACCTCGGTTACCTGACCGGAGGCGACAGTGTGGCCGCCTTCGCGGATAGCAAACTTGAGACCCTTTTCCATAGCGATGGGGTAGATCAGCTCGACCTCGATCTCGGAGTTGTCGCCCGGCATGACCATGTCCTTGCCTTCGGGGAGCTTGACCGTACCGGTGATGTCGGTCGTGCGGAAGTAGAACTGCGGGCGGTAACCGGAGAAGAACGGGCTATGGCGACCACCCTCCTCTTTCGAGAGGCAGTAGATCTGACCACGGAACTTGGTGTGCGGTGTGATGGTGCCCGGTTTTGCAAGAACCTGTCCGCGCTCGACTTCTTTCTTGTCGATACCGCGAAGAAGGGTACCGATGTTGTCGCCGGCTTGGCCTTCATCCAGTAGCTTGTTGAACATTTCGACACCGGTAACGACGGTCTGCTTGGTCGGGCGGATACCGACGATTTCAACCGGATCGTTCACATGGATAACGCCACGCTCGACACGGCCGGTTACGACGGTGCCTCGGCCGGAAATCGAGAACACGTCCTCGATCGGCATCAGGAACGGCTTGTCGATTGCGCGCTCCGGATCCGGGAAGAAGCTGTCCATTGCATCAAGCAGCTCCTGAATGGACTTGGTGGCTTCGGGGTTGTCCGGCTCGGTCATCGCCTTAAAGGCTGAACCACGGATAATCGGGGTCTTGTCACCGGGGAACCCATAGAAGTTCAAGAGGTCGCGCACTTCCTCTTCGACGATATCGAGCAGCTCGGGATCATCGACAAGGTCAACCTTGTTGAGATACACGAGAATTGCCGGAACGCCGACCTGGCGGGCCAGAAGCACGTGCTCTCTGGTCTGCGGCATGACGGAGTCAGGGGCCGAGACGACGAGGATTGCGCCATCCATCTGCGCAGCGCCGGTAATCATGTTCTTGATATAGTCGGCGTGGCCCGGGCAGTCGATGTGGGCATAGTGCCGCTTGTTGGACTGATACTCCAGGTGCCTGGTGTTGATGGTTATACCGCGTGCTTTCTCTTCCGGCGCGTTATCGATGTCTTCGTATTTGAGGACTTTGTCGCCGAACTTGCGTCCGCAGTACATGGTGATGGCCGCACTAAGCGTGGTCTTGCCATGGTCGATGTGTCCGATGGTACCAACGTTCATATGAGGTTTGGTACGCTCGAATTTTTCTTTGGCCATATAAATCTCCTCCTTGGCTTCGTCACCGGCACTTCATAACCTTTCACAACCTGAACACGCTATGAAGACCGTCCGCCGGCATCGATGCCGCCGGATGCTACGCCATAAATTGCTTATTTGGGCTTTCGGATTATAAGCAAAGAATCAAGATTGCGCAATAGCCCGATGAGGCAAAAGCACTTTTTTCTTTTTAGAGGCTGAATATGCGCGCTACCCTGCTTTCTTCGGATGCTGCAATCGCGAAAAACAAGTACCCAAAACGGCCGTTCTCCTGCGGCTAATATTCGCGCGCGCTACCGTAGTGATCAAATTTCGCCTGATAGACGCCGCGCCCTTCGGTGATCGATCGCAGCGATGTTGCGTATCCGAACAGATTTTCCATTGGTGCATAGGCCACAATCGATTTTACTCCTCCAGTATCTTCGACTGCTTCGATGCGCGCGCCTCGAGCCTGGAGAGAAGCGAGCGCTGAACCAAACCAGTCATCCGGCACTTCGACCGAAACCTGCACAATCGGAACAAAGACGACAGTCCCTGCAAGATTCACAGCCTTGCGCAAAATCGAAGAAGCCGCTGCTTCCACAGCTGTTTCCGAGCGTTTGTCAGTGCTCCCCGCGGCACCACCCGGCGGCATAAAGCTTTCAACAATAACTTTTGTACCGACAATCGGCCACCCCTCGCAAGGGCCGACCGCCAGCACAGTCTCCATCGCGCGAAGAATGCATGTTTCATAATTTGCCGACAATCGTATGCCGCTCGCCA
>WESA01000006.1 GCA_009768935.1 Rectinema subterraneum | reverse complement strand
TGCTTTTGAGCCTCGGTGGTGTTGCCGGAACGGCGCAGGGTGGCATGGGTCGCGGCAAGGAAGAATTGAGAATCGGCGGTGACGGCGAGGGTGATGTTGTTGGGGAAGTACTGAGAGACATCGAAGGAGACAAAGCCATCGATGCAGACGGATTCATGGGGATTGGCATGGGGACGGAGCAGGCTCTGGAGTGCGATGGCTTGACGGGCGAGTCGGTCGATACGGTTCTGGATGGTGCCGCACGAAGCAGAGAAGAATCGTGAGAGTGCGCGGATGCTCATGGAAGAGCTGAGCAGGGTTTCGATCTGGGGATAGGCGATTCTGCGCTTGGCGAAGTAATCAAGGCTGAAGGTCTGGGTAGAGAAGTACTTGCCGCAGGCTTGGCAGCGGAAGCGCTGGACTTTGCCGAAGGTTTTGGTCACATAGAACCCCGCGGCGACGAACCAGCGTTCTTTCGGTGCGTGCTGATGATACGCACAGGCCGGGTTTGGGCAAAAATGAAAATGATGCATGAAAGCCTCCTCTCCTTATAGACGCAAGGAAAGAGGCCTTCACTTCAAATTCATATGCAGGGTTCATGACACTATGGAATTGTTGCCGACAAGGGCTGTTTTTTCTTACATTAAACATGCGGTCTAAGACCCGCGGCGATATCCAAAATATTCACTATTTCAGGTGGTAACCATATGTCGACGAGTGAATTGATCCCCATTGACCAGATTCTTCCCAACAAGCTTCCGATTATCACGCTCGTGGGAAAGCCGATTTTCCCCGGAATTTTCACCCCAATCATGATTGGCAAAGAGCCAGACATACAGCTCGTTGAGCAAGCGATCTCTACAGACGGGATGATCGGGCTCGTGCTCCAGAAAGACGATACAGACGAGCCTTCTGCAGGCAATTTGTACCAGGTCGGCACCGCTGCAAAAGTTATTAAAAAAATAAACTTGCCCGACGGTGGCATCAACATTTTCATTTCCACCTTCAAGCGGTTCAAAGTCAAGAAATACATGTCAAAGGAGCAGCCAATTATCGCTGCTGTCACCTACCTCGATGACACAAACTACGATACGGATGAGGTGAAGGCGCTCACGCGGGCGCTCATAAGCGAGATGAAGCAGCTCAGCGAGAACAATCCGCTTTTTTCGGAAGAGATGCGCCTCAACATGATCAATATCGACAATCCGGGCAAGATTGCTGATTTCATCGCGAGTATTCTCAATATCGAGAAAAAAGAACAACAAGAAATCCTCGAAACCCTCGACGTCCGCGAGCGCATGGAAAAGGTTCTCATCCATATCAGCAAGGAAAAGGAGCTCTTGCGGATCCAGAAAAAGGTCCAGGCCGAAATCAACGAAAAAATCGAAAAGAGCCAGCGCGACTACTTTCTTCGCGAGGAGCTCAAGGCTATCAAGCAGGAGCTCGGCATGGCAGGCGATGCGCGCAGTTCGGACTACCAGCGCTTCCGCGAGAAAATCGATTCATTCAATCTCGACGGCGAAATAAAAGAAATAGTCGAGCAGGAGCTCGAAAAATTCAATCTTATGGAGCCTTCATCCAGCGAATATATGGTGACGCGCAATTGGCTCGATCTCGTCTGCTCGCTCCCCTGGAATGCGCCGCTTTCAGCTGATTTCGATATCAAGCATGCGCAGAAGGTCCTGGAAGAGGATCACTACGGCCTCAAGGATGTGAAGGATCGGATCATCGAATATCTCGCGGTGCGCAAGCTCAAGCGAGACTCAAGAGGGACGATTCTCTGTCTTGTTGGACCTCCGGGCGTCGGAAAAACGAGTGTCGGAAGATCGGTTGCGCGTGCCCTCGGTAAACAGTTTTTCCGTTTTTCGGTGGGCGGCATGCGGGATGAGGCCGAGATAAAGGGGCACCGGCGCACCTATGTCGGAGCGCTCCCCGGCAAGATTATTCAGGGGCTCAAGCTCACCAAGAGCCGCGACCCTGTATTCATGATCGACGAAATCGACAAGATGGGCATTTCCTATCAGGGAGACCCGTCGAGCGCGCTTCTTGAAGCACTGGATCCCGAGCAGAATTTCAGCTTCAGAGACCACTATCTCGACCTTCCCTTCGATATTTCCAATATTTTCTTTATTGTCACCGCGAATACGCTGGATACGATTCCGCGGCCCCTTCTCGACCGTATGGAGGTAATCCAGCTGCCGGGCTATGTCGATGTCGAGAAAATCGAGATTGCGCGCCACTATCTCATTCCGCGAAGTCTGGAGCGAAATGGCTTGGCTAAAAATCAGGTAAAATATACGCGTGATGCGCTTCTTGCAATGATCGATGGCTATGCGCGCGAGGCAGGCGTGCGGAATCTCGAAAAGGCACTCGACAAGATCCATCGCAAGATTGCAAAAGCAATAGTAATCGAAAACAAACAGGAAGAGCGATTTGTCATCGACAAGCATGCAGTGGAAAAGTACCTCGGCAAGCCGATTTTCCGCGATGACGAGCTCAAGCGGGCAACACGGCCGGGTATGGCGGTAGGTCTTGCCTGGACAAGCATGGGCGGTGATACGCTCATTATCGAAGCGGTGGCCAACCCCGGCAAAGAGGGCTTTAAGCTGACCGGGCAGATGGGTTCGG
The DNA here is from genome assembly GCA_009768935.1 of Rectinema subterraneum. Lineage (GTDB taxonomy): Bacteria > Spirochaetota > Spirochaetia > Treponematales > Rectinemataceae > Rectinema > Rectinema subterraneum. Next base: position 71,867 of record WESA01000006.1, on the reverse strand, counting down.
TCATGCAGGAATCGGCAGGGATCGCCTATACCTATGTGCGCAACATAGCAGCTCAGAAATACAATATTGATGCCCAGTACTTCGAATCGCGGCAGATTCATTTGCATATCCCCGAAGGCGCCACACCGAAGGATGGGCCTTCTGCCGGCATTACCATGGCAACTGCGCTCCTGTCTCTCGTGCTGGGCAAGCGCATCAAAGACAGACTTGCAATGACCGGCGAGCTCAGTCTGACGGGGCAAGTGCTCCCAATAGGCGGCTTGCGCGAAAAAACTGTCGCCGCAAAGCGCAACAAAATCAAGGAAATCATCATTCCAGCCGCAAACGAAAAGGACCTCGACGAGATTCCCGAGCATGTGAAAAAGGGCCTTGTGTTCCACCCAGTGACGCGCATGGAAGAAGTGATCGATATCGCGATTGGTTCATGATAGACTGATTGTTCATGGGATTCTTGCCCTATTTTTGCGGAAAAGACTGCGGCGGCGATGCATGCCCTTTGCTCGCCGAGGTGGAAGCTGGCCGCGTCGTTGGCATGCACCACAATCCTGCTGCAGGGCAGTGGATACGAGCCTGCGGCAAGGGCATGCGCGCGCATATTGAGCATTATTCACCTCATAGAATAACAAAGCCGCTTGTGCGCCGCGGGCCTCGCGGTTCGGGCGATTTTGTGGAAGCCAGCTGGGATGAAGCGCTTGCCCTCGTCGCACGCAGGCTTTCGGAGATCCGCGCTGAAGGCGGGCCAGGCGCGGTTATGAGCATCGCAAGCGCAGGCTCGACAGGGGCGTTGCATAACACTGAAGTTTTGGCGCTGCGGTTTCTGAATGCGATTGGCGGGGCGGTGCATGTATCGGGCAATTATTCCAGCAATGCCGCAAACTATGCGCTTGCAAGGATCTTCGGGGCGTCGGTCGGCGAAACAGGATTTGATCCGGCTTCGACTGCATTTTCGAATTTGATCGTACTATGGGGCGCGAATCCTCTCGAAGCGAGGCTGGGCGCAGAGCTGCCGTCAAGGCTGGTCGAGGCAAAAAAACGGGGTTCTCGCATTGTTGCGATTGATCCGAGGTACAGCCGCTCTGCTAGGGGGCTCGGTGCTGAATGGATTCCGGTGAGGCCTGGAACCGATCCAGCGCTGGGATATGCGCTTTTATACGAAATTGTGAACTCTCCGCAATATGATCACGAGTATGTTGCAGAGCGCACCGAGGGCTTCGATGCGCTTGTGCGCTTTGTGCTCGGCGAGATCGATGGAATTCCAAAAAGCCCACAATGGGCTGCTCCGATATGTGGGATAGAAGAGAGCATGATACGCCGCCTCGTACATCTCTGGTGGCAAGACCAGCCTGTCATGCTCATCCCCGGCTATTCGATTCAGCGCGTCGAATATGGTGAGGAAGCCTTTCGGCTCACTGTTGCAATTCAGCTCGCGACAAAGAACAGCGGGAAGCTCGGCGCATCGAGCGGATCGATCAATAATCGTCTGCCTGGAATAACCATAGCAAAAATGCGCGAAATTCCTGAATCAATCCCGAGCGAAACGGTCTATTCAGCCAAAGTACCCGTGCTGCGCTGGGCTGATGCGGTTCTGAACCCGCAGCAATACGGACTTGGCAAGATTCGCATGCTGTATTCCGCGGGAGGCAATTTCCTCAATCAGGGAGCAAACATTCAAAAAAATATCGAGGCTTTTGAGGCTGTGGATTTTGCTGTCTGCCACGAGCTCTTTCTTACGCCAACAGCGCGCTATAGTGATGTAGTTTTGCCTGCAGCGGATCCATTCGAAAAAGAGGATATCGGGATCCCCTGGGCCGGCGATTATGTGCTCTACAAACCGAAGATTTTCGAGCCGGAGGGTATGGCGAGGTCCGATTTTCAGATCTTCAGTGAACTGGCGGAACGGCTGGGCGCAAAAGAAATCTTTACAGGCGGCAAGAACGAATCGCAATGGATTGCTTATCTTATGGCCGAATCGGGAATTCCTGACATCGAAGCATTCAAGCAGAGCGGTTTTTATGCTATGCCTCAACGCCTCAGAGCTGGGCTGGATGCATTTTTTGCGGATCCTGGAAGCAATCCGCTACAGACAAAAACTGGCAAGATTGAATTTTCAAGCCCGCTTTGGACATACGAGATGGCTCGGTTCTGGGAGCAACGCAATGGGGCCAAAGAAGACAATGCAGCCAAGGAAGACGATACCGCTCCAAAAGGCAATGCCGACCCAAAAGCGCCAAAGAAAGGGCAGGGCGAGCTGTCGGCCGGTTCATCTTTCAAGCTGCTCACTCCCAAGGTAGCTGAGTATGTACATTCCCAGCGAGGTGCGTTTCCCGACAGCGCAAAAAAAGCGCGCGTACACATGCATCCTGAAGACCTGGCTTTGATAGGTGCGACAGAGGGCGCAGTGCTCTGTATCCGGAATGATTATGGTGCGGTATTGGCCGTTGCCAGTCTTGACGCAAATATAAGAAGAGGGACTGTCTGGCTGGAAGAGGGCGCATGGGCTGAACCGGAGAACGGCCTTGACCCCAATGGCAGTGCCAATATGCTCACATCGGATCGTGGCACGCTTGAAAGCACTTCGTGCATCATGCACGGGATAGAGGTGTGGATCGAACTGCCTCCAGGTGCGCGGAGCTAAGAAAAGTTAAGAAAAGGGGTCAGACTCTAATTTTTAAATATTTCAGGCGGCACCCAGCAGCCATTGACAAGCTCAAGCCCGTACACATTCTGCAAGAGCCAGCTCTGGCCATCATGGAGCGCAGCGCCGACCTGGCGCAGCACTTCCGGAACTGAAGGCACATCGTTCCCGAAACCGCTTGTCAGCAGCATTTCGGCGAGCATCTTCGCGGCGAGAAAACGTCTTTCCTTGTTCACCGCAAAAGCCACAAAGTCCGGCAAAAGCGAGACAATTTCCCAAGTCACCTGCTCTGCCTGTGAATATGAGCCTGCATCCTTGACCTGGTCGGTAAAACGGACTGGCAGGCTGTGCGCAATATTTTCCAGATTCGGCACGAGCCATTCGAGGTCGAAGATGCCGGTTGCGCAGTTGAAAAGTATAGCTTCGCCTTGTTTTTCCAGTGTCTCTACTTCTTTGATGTCGATTGCGGGGCCGATATCCACGACATTTTTTGTGCCATCTTGTGTCCGGACGAGGATGCCGCCTTTCACATCGATAGGCGTGCGATACGCGAAATCGAAGCCAGCCGGTCTTCCGGAAATAGCCAGGATTGCAAGCTCGACAGGGTCGATAAAAGCGCCGAGGTTGTCCACGTTGCTCAGCATTGCATAGCGAATACCCTGCTGCTGAAGGGCTCGGAAGGTGTCCGCGAGCACCATGAAACACTGACCGTGCCCGCCGGGCAGCGCGAGCGAGCTATGCTCTTTGCCATATGCGCGGTCAAAGATGCGCTTGGGCATGCCTTCCGAAGAATGCGTATACGCTGCAATCAAGGGCTGTTTGCCGCTCAGCCACTGCGCTGCGTCGAGGCCGGTCCTGAGCGAAAGGGTGCTCAGAAAGGGCGAGCTGGAAAGCTCTGCATATGCTGAAAGCAGCTGATCGTGGTTGCCCATGCTCGTCATCTGGTAGAGGGGCATAAAAAGACGTTCTGGCTGCCCGGCGCGCGCTTCTGTGCTCAGCATGGAGGAGCGGGGTGCAGAGCCATTTTCAGGTGCCACCACTAATGCGTCTGATGCCGCAAACCCTGCTCTATTCGCGGCCAGAAGGCGCGCCCGCATTTTGAGTTCGAGAAAACTCGCTCCCGGCGAGCCATCGGGATTGATGTAGGCAGGCGTAAGGCCTTTGGGCAGGTCACGGCACAGTCCTGAATAGCGCTCGAATGCTGGCTTGAGGGCAGAAAATAGGGCTTCGTCGATTGCTCTATTTTTTCTGAGGTCGGCATAGCTTGTCGCCGAGCCGCCGTTTAGCACGCCATATGCGCAGCTCGGTACAATCTGGCGACCAATTGCCTCAAGCTTTGCAGCATCAAGAAGCAGATATGCGGCGCCACTCTCGGTTGTTTCAGGGATGCCTTCAGGCAGCTTGACATTCCTTTCAGCAAGGTTCTGCAGCGCCTCGCGCTTGGGGAATTTGAAAAGCGTTGTATTGGCTTGGCGGTTTCGCACATCGACGACATGGATACCATCGACCGGCGGAACGCCAGCTGGCACTATCTTTTCAACATGGTCGAATTCGCCGCGGTTGTACCGATCGAGAATGCTGAGCGCGAGCTCGATATCGATGTGCTTGGCAAGCATATCAGCGCGCAGATCCGGATGAATTTCTTGATGCAGCTGTGCCTCTTTCATCATGTTAGCCATGTTCCGAAAATTGGTGTGCTGCTTCGGCAGCGCCGAGCAACGAAATGTCATAATTCTTGACAATCAGCACGGGCGTCTTCGAAAGGAATTCGCGTATGTGCGGGGCGTAATTCTTTTCGAACCACCGCATGAAGCGATGATTCTCCAGAAGCCATGTCTCGTTCTTGGAAGAAATGCCTCCGGCGAGCCACACGCCTCCTCGCGGCAACAGGATCGAGACAAGGTTGGCTGCCTTTAGCGCATACAGCCTCACAAAAAGCTCCATCGTGAGCGCGCAGTGCGCATCTGTGCGGGAATTCGCAGCAATCGCAGCGGGCCACGCAGTTCTAGGCGTTTTAAGTATGCCTTTCGATAATTCTGAAGGCCCGGCATCCAGACTGGCCTCCAAGCCGGCATCCAAGCCAGAACCCAAACCGGAGCCCGAACCGGGCTGCGGAATGCCATACTCTGCAGCGATCATCCGGGCATCGAGCTTTTCTGTGCATACAAATTCAAAAATATTGGCAATTCCCTGGCCTGAAATCGCGAGCTCGGCCCCTGCAGGATATCCGTACCGCTCACTGAGCCATTCGCTAAAATAATGACTCAGCGCATCGAAGCAGGGCAGCTCGGAATGTCCGCCTTCCGAAGGATACGCAGTAACCGATTTCCCGTGCCGATCGACAAATCCTACACCCAAGCCCGTGCCAGCTCCCACAATGAGCATGAGCCCATCGGCCGGTTCTCCAAGCGAGCCGTCCAGGTGAGGGAGCCTTGTGATCTCAGCTTCATTTTTATAATTGAGCAAAGTCACCGCATACGAAAGCGCCGTAAAATCATTGATAAGGCGGACGGGCACTCCAAGAAGGGCGCTGAGTTCCGAAGCGCTGATCGACCATGGTGCATTAGTAAGCTGGATGGTTTCATCGGCCTGCACAGGCCCTGCTCCGGAGACACAGCAAAAATCTATTGCTTCTGAAAATCCGAGCGAGCTTGCAGCCTTGAGAAACCGCTGGACAGGCTCAAGAAGGGAGCGCTCATCCTGGGTAGAGTAGCGCTCTTTGAATACCAGCTCGATCGTTTTCCCGTCATGGCGCGCCAAGGCCAGATTCGTATTCGTTCCGCCAATATCTGCGACAAGAAATGTCTTGCTCATGGCCTTACTATAGCCAGAAAATTATTCTTGGGGAACGGCTGGGCGCTTTTTTATGCTTGCTTTAAGAAGGGCAATGAGCTGGGTGTTTCGAAGGAATCTTCCTGCATTGGCATCGAAGACTTCGAGGTGGAGGTGCTCGCCGCCTCCTTGTTTACGTGCGTTGATACCGCTGTTTCCGCCATGGCCAAGAGGCTGGCCAGCGCGCACAAGCTGCCCTTTACGAACAAATACATCATACAAGTGAAAGTATGAATAATATTTGTGCTCATCTGGAGAATATATAATGATGCCGTTGCCGGATTTTGGAGATATCCCGCCAGCCAAGAAGGAGAGCCCCTCGCTTGTGCGCGGAAAACCAATCCATCCTGTCTCTGCTGCGACCACAATGCCATCACTCAACGAGTGAATCACCGGGCCTCGCTGAATGTCGCCAGGAAGGTACTGCACATCCTGCAAAAAAATATCGAGCGCATAGGTATGCGAATAATCGAGGTCGCTAATCCGCGGCAATGAGAATTTCCCGGGGAGTGTTATGCCTCCTTTCCAGCGCGCAGCTTCAGGCTCGAGCCATCGGAAAGGAGTTATACGGCCATATTTCTTTAATATTGCATACGCACTGTCAAAGATAGCTTCGAACTGCGAGCGAAGCGATGCCATGAGCGGGTTGAGGGCAGCAATTCTCTGATAGGAAAGCTTTGCAGGCAGCGATACACCATCGATTTGCGAAAATTCTTCCGAGTCGCCGCTGTCGATCAGCATTGCAATGATGTGGCCCGAAGAAGGAATGAGCTCAGCGGCAAGCGCTTCAGGTTCCATGCCAAGCGCAAGACCTGTTGAAATGAAGTCCCGCACTCTTGCGCGTACTTCAGCAACGCTCGCATTCTGCATGCGATCTATATCGAGAGAGGCCAATTCCTCGAAAAAATTCAGGGCCGGCTTTGATTGAGCAATCGTGGATTCGACAAGCGCGGAAGTCTCTGGCAGCACAACGCCTGAAATTGTAGGGTAGGGCGCAATCATCTTCATCGTGAATCGAAGCAAAAGTGCAGCCAGAATGCCAGCAATGCCGAAGAGTGCACATTTTGCAGCAAACCGCATCCACTCGACCTTTCTGCCAAAAAACCGTTATACGCAGCGGTTGGCAAGCGTTCTGGCTGCAGCGGCGAAAAGCCGCATGCACGTGAGCGCATCTCCCAACGCGCGATGCGTCGCATCTGAAGGAAGCCCCAAAGCAAATGCAAGCTTGCCGAGATTATAGGACTGCATCGCAGGGAATGCGATTTTCGCCATTCCGAAGCTGTCGGCACATTCTTCGGTCTCGAGCGCATAGCCTGCACGCCCGAGTTCTCCCTCCAGAAAACCAATATCGAACATGACATTGTGGCCGACAATCACGCGATTTTTGCACAATTCCAGGACCGCCGGCGCCACTTCTCCAAAAAGAGGCTCATTTGCAACATCTTCAGCGCGTATGCCATGGATGCGGCTTGCCTGCAGCGGGATGGGAATGCCTGGATTCACCAGAGCGCTAAACCGCTGTATTTCAATCAGCGCTCCCTCAGCATCAAACGCGAAAGGCACAAGCGCAAATTCGACGATGCGCTCCGTTGCCGCATTGAGTCCTGTCGTCTCGACATCGAGCGCGACATACGTGCGCATTTCCCATGGCTCGCCGCCGCACACAGGGTCGGGCCAAGAAACGCCTTCCCATGCGCCATTTCTCTTTCGATACCACGGCGAGGGAGGCTCATGTTTTGGTTGGGCATCGCTGAAAAGCGACGCCCATAGTGGAGCGCCGTTATTTTCGGTCATTTGCGGTGTGCGTCGATGACTGCTTTGATGTCAGCTTCGATTGCGGCAATCTTTCGTTTTGTCTCTGCTTTTGTTTTGGCTAGATCTTCACCAACGCTATGGCAGAGAATGTAGTATTTAATTTTAGGCTCGGTGCCTGAAGGCCGCACGGTGAGAAGAGTGCCTTCTTCGAGGCGCCATTGGATTACATCGCTCTTTGGCAGGCTTATCGAGCTGATTTTGCCAGCGCGATCCCATGCGGTGCCAGCTTTGATGTCTCTCGTCCACACGACCGGAATTCCGCCGAATTGCTTCGGCTGCTCTCTGCGGTATGCATCCATGATCCCGCTCATGATCTGCATGCCCTTTTCTCCTTCGAAGTACGCGCTGAGACCTTTTTCTTCAAAATAGCCGAATTCACGGTAGAGATCTTCGAGGCGATCGAGGAGGCTCTTGCCCTGGGACCTCCAGTACAATGTCATTTCAGCGGTGAGCGCTGCAGCGGAAATGCCATCCTTATCGCGGACTTCCTGTTCGATGAGGTGGCCGTACGATTCTTCGGTTGCATAGACAAAATCGTAACCATTGCTTTCGAATTGCCGCATAAGATCGGCAATCCACTTGAAGCCGGTAAGGCATTCGAAGCTTGCTATTCCATGCTTTTCTGCAATGGCTTTCTGGAATTCTGTGGTGACGATGCTGCGGATGGAAGCAGGGCGGGGCGGCATTCTGCCCAGCTCTTTAAGCGTGAGCGCAATATAGTCAAGGTGTAGTGAACCAAGCTGATTGCCGGTTACGAGGGTAAAACCGCCAGAACCATCGGGAACCGCGATTCCCAGGCGATCGGCGTCGGGGTCTGTTGCCATAACGACATCCGCATGTGTTTTCTTGCCAAACTCAATGGCCATGGAAAGGGCGGCCGCTTCCTCCGGGTTGGGATAGGAAACCGTGGGGAATTCGCCATTCGGCTCGCGTTGTTCGGGCACGGTAAGCACATTGAGCCCGAGGTCTTTCATGATGCGCTCGAATAGCATCGCTCCGGTGCCATGGAGCGGCGTATAGATGACCTTGACAGAATCGGCCATTTTCGAAAAAAGTTCAGGGCGCAAAAGATGGGATTTCACCATTGCGACATAGGCTTCGTCGATGTCCTTGTCGATATTCACAAGAAGGCCTTTCGCGCGCGCTTCGGATTCGGGCATGAGCTTTACATCGCGGACTTTCAGCACTTTCTGGATAATGCCGGTGTCGTGCGGTGGAACCACCTGCGAGCCATCGTTCCAGTACGCTTTATAGCCATTGTATTGCGGCGGATTGTGGCTGGCAGTGACGACAACGCCGGTATCGGCGCCGAGCTTGCGAATCGCAAAGGAAAGCTCGGGCGTGGGCCTCAGCGAAGAAAAAAGGTATGCCTTGATTCCGTTCGCCGCGAACACAAGCGCGGTTGCCAGCGAAAACTCTTTGGACTTGCGCCTGGAATCATAGGCAATGCAGGCTGAAAGCGGTTTGTCGGGGAACTGCTCCTTGAGGTAATCGCAAAGCCCCTGAGTTGCCCTCGTGACAACGAGCGTGTTCATGCGATTAAAACCGCCGCCGATGACGCCTCGAAGTCCTCCCGTACCAAATTCAAGATCCCTGTAGAAACGATCTTCCAGTTCTTTCCAGTCACCTTTCTCAAGAAGCGCTTTTACTTCATCTGAAAAGAATTGGTCAGTCTCGAACGAGATATATTCCTTGGCCCGGGCAAGTATTTCTTCATGATTCATGATAACTCCTGATAATGAGGAACGAATTTCCTGATATCTGCAGTTTGGCAAACTGGCGACGCCAGCATGTTCAAAAGTATTTTGAGCAGCACAATCAAAATATAGCTTCCATGCCTAAAAAAAGAAAGCCAAAATTCATTCAGCTCCAAAGAGAGCGATTAAATCTTGCGGTGAAGCGATGAGGAAGTCTGCCCCCGCATCCAGCAATTCCTCTCTGGAACGATATCCGTACAATGCGCCGACTGCGGTCATGCCCGAAGCTTTTGCGGTTTTCATATCGATGCTAGAATCGCCCACAAAAGCGCAATTTTGCGGTGCAATGTTTGCAAGTTCGCAGATTTGCAGCACTGCTGCGGGGTTTGGTTTGCGCGGGCGATCGGGCAGATTTCCCCATACCGCGATAAAAGGAATATCTCTGAACAAAGCGCCTACGATAGAAGCCGAAAGATCCTGGGGTTTATTTGACAGAACTGCAAGCTGAATTCCCCGATCTGACAGCAATTTCAGTGTTTCTTTTGCGCCATCAAAAGGTTTTGTCGCATCGAGCGAATGCGCTGCATATTCCTGGACTGCGCGCGCAAGAATCTCTTGGACGAGTTCGCTGTTCCGCGCTGCGTCGTTGGGAATGGCTTTCTCGATCAAAGACAGAAAGCCATCGCCAACCATGCGCTTGTACGCATCAACATTGTGAGGTTCGAATCCGTACATTGCAATAATTCGATTTACCGAATCTGCAATATCTTTGATAGTATCGGCCAGGGTTCCATCGAGGTCGAAAACGATGAGGGCAGGGGTGTATCGCTGCATATTGTTTCTTTTAATTGAGGTATGGAATGTGAGGCATGGGTTAGGGGTGCTCCAGCATGCTTCTTATTTTTCTTTTTCGTTGAGATCGCTGTCTTTTCCGCCTTTTGAGCGGTAGAGCGCTTCCTTTTCGTCAATGAGACTCCCAAGCTGTTCAAGTTCTTTTATAAGAGGCTCGATTTCCGGTGTGGATGCGCCGATCATCGGTTCATTTTTCTCGATGAGCAGGTTATAGACTTCGGCGCCCAGTTTTGCCGTCAATGACTGGGCTTTTGAACGGAGTTGAAGGATTTCGATTTTGAGTTTTCCCATCTCGCCCCAAACCTGTGCCTGATCGGCAGCCTTTTCCAGGAATTCCTTTGATGCGTCAACGCTGGTTTCCATGAATTTCTTCAGTTTTTCGGAAAATGTCATCTTTGGCCCTCCGGTGCGCTTCAACACTAATACATCTTGCATGCTAACAATAATCATATATTTATGAAGAGGCAATATTTAAAAAGGGGGTCAGACCCCTTCTTAAATTCTGCAAGTGTAGTATATTCGAAGTAGCAGGGAGGCAGTGAATATGTCGTATATTTTTGTCGGTTTTGCGATACTCGCTGCATGGTGGATAGTTTTTATTATTGTAGGCATTGCGCGAAAGCAGACGCCCATTGCTGTGTTTCTGATTATTCTCTTTTTCGTCTGGGCTGTCCCAGAAGTTCTGCTTTTGCTTTCGAATCCTGAATTTGCTTCGGTTCTTTTCATCGTTCCCTTTATACTGCTTGTCCAGATGATGCGAGTTATCCCTGAGTATCAGCGCGGGGTCTTGTTCCGCCTTGGGCGCATGCAAAAAGTGATCCAGCCGGGTTTCAATTTGGTGCTGCCTTTTGGTATCGATATTCTGCGAAAAGTCGATATGCGGACATTTACCATCGATGTGTCCAAGCAAGAAGTTATCACAAGAGACAATGTGCCAGTGATTGTCGATGCTGTCGTGTATTTCAACGTATTCGATCCTGTGCTTGCAGTCGTCAAGGTAGCTGATTATACCAAGAGCACCAGCCTGCTCGCGCAGACTATCCTGCGGTCTGTCCTTGGTCAGCATGAACTCGACGAGATGCTTTCCAAGCGCGCAGAGCTGGGGCAAATACTCCAGAGATTGCTCGATGATGCGACCGATCCTTGGGGCATCAAGGTGACCGCAGTCGAGATAAAAGCCGTTGAGCTCGCAGAAACTATGAAGCGCGCAATGGCACGCCAGGCAGAAGCAGAGCGCGAACGAAGGGCAAAAGTCATCGCAGCCGAAGGAGAATTGCAGGCTTCGGAAAAGCTTGCGCAGGCAGCTGATGTGCTTGCGCAGTCTCCTGCCAGCCTCCAGCTGCGGTATCTTCAAACCTTGACTGAAATTGCGGTAGAGAAGAACTCGACGATAATCTTCCCGCTTCCAATGGATTTTCTGAAAGCGCTAACGAAGCTTGCGGGAAAGGATCAGGAATGAAGTGTCCTTATTGTGGAAGCCTCGAAGATAAAGTCATAGATTCTCGCACACTGGCTAATGGCGAGGCAATTCGTCGGCGTCGCGAATGTCTAGCATGCGGCCTTCGATTTACAAGCTATGAAAGAATAGAAGAAAAACCCCTCATGGTTGTAAAGCGCGATGGTCGCAGGGAGCCTTTCGAGCGGCAAAAAATCGAGCGGGGCCTGGTGCGGGCACTCGAAAAAAGGCCGGTTTCTCAAATGTCAATCGAAAATCTCATCAATGAGATCGAAGATGAAGCAGCAGAGCAAGCAAAGGCATCGAACGAAATCTCGAGCGAAGATTTGGGCCGAATGGTTTTGCGCAAATTATATGCGCTCGACAAGGTTGCCTACATCCGTTTTGCATCAGTGTATAGAAAATATGACACCCTAAATGAGTTTATTCATGAGATAGAGCGCCTCGAGAAAGGCCAGACAGAATAAAAAACGCGCGGCTTCGCGAAAAACTCGCAGAACCGCGCGCTATTTTTGCTGCTGAGTCCTGCCTGAGCAATGCCCGGGCGGTGCCCTTGCAAGGCCCGCAAGCTTCTAAAGAAGCTCGCGCGACCTCGGCCAGCAACAGAAATCCTTATTCTTCTTCTGCTTCCTGAGTCTTAAACGCTTGTGCAGCTTTGATGACATCTTCCGCAATCTTGCCTGAAATCGGCGCGTAGTGCGAGAACTCGATTTCGAATGAGCCGGTGCCGGAAGTCATCGACCGCAAATCGATTGCATAGCGCAGAAGCTCTGCCTGTGGAACCTGCGCATCTATTTGCACGATGCCTCCGCCGATCGGGTTCTGGCCTGAAATTTTTCCTCGCCTGCCTGAAAGATCTGACATGACATCGCCCAAGTATTTTTCTTCGACAAATACCGACAGATTCATTATAGGCTCGAGGATCACAGGATTTGCTTGTTTCATCGCTTCGCGGAATGCGCCGCGCGCCGCAAGTTTGAAAGCCATTTCCGAAGAATCGACAGGGTGTTCCTTGCCATCCACAATTGCGGTCTTTACATCGACGACCGGATATCCGGCAAGAACTCCTGCTTCCATAGCCTGATGGATGCCTTTTTCGATGCCAGGCATGAAACCTTTTGAGACAGCGCCGCCAAAAATTCGGTTTTCGAATTCATACCCCTTGCCGCGCTCGAGCGGTTCGATCTCGAACACGACGCGGCCATACTGTCCGTGGCCACCAGTCTGTTTCTTGTGTGTATATTCCGCGCCCGCTTTTTTGGTAATTGTCTCCCTGTACGCGACGCGTGGAACTCTTGTCTCTGCAGCAATTTTCGCCTGGGCTTTGATTTTGTCGAGGATCATGTTGATCTGCTGCTCTCCCATGCCGGCAATCACCATTTCTTTGGTTTCGGCATTGTAGTTGACGCGGAATGTCAGATCTTCTTCTGCAGCCTTGTACAGCAGCTCGGAGAGTTTGTCTTCTTCTTTTTTGTTCACCGCCGAGATGGCGAGCATATGCACGGGAGAGGGGAGGCGCAGAGGAATATAGGAGATGAGCTGGTCGAACTGCGAAATTGTATCGTTTGTCTTGAGCGATACAAGCTTTGCCAGAATGCCGATATCGCCTGCAGGCAAAAAGGGAACTTCTTCAAGCTTTTTGCCTTGCAGAGTATAGAGTTTTCCGATTCTTTCCTTGTGCGCTTCGCGGGTAATCACCATATCCATATCAGGCTGGAAGGTTCCGGTCATTACTTTGACGTAGCAGAGACGTCCCGAGAACTGGTCGATTTGAGTCTTGAAGACAAAACCGGAAGCTTGTTTCGACGGATCGATCGATACTTCGATTTCATTGCCTTCAGGGTCGAGCGCTTTTTCCGGGGTTCTGAGAAGCGGAGAAGGAACGCTCTGCACAGCAAAACTGATGAATGCAGCCGTTCCACTGTTCGCAATTCCTGAGCCAGCGAATGCGGGAACTATCTTGCCCATTGCAAGTGCTTTCTGAAGCCCCTGCAGCGTTTCTTCCTGGGTCAGCTCTCCTTCAAGAAGATACTTCTCCATGAGCTCGTCAGTTCCTTCTGCTGCGGCTTCGAACAGCTGAGCTCGGGCTGCTTCGACTGCTTCACTGAATTCAGGGGGCACTTCTGTAGCTTCTTCTTTCTGGTCATGGGAAGCTGGCCGAGGATACGCTTTTCTGTTGAGCACATCGATGACACCTTTGAATGCAGTGCCTTCACCCATAGGGATTGTGACGGGAACGGGGATTGCTTTGAATTTTTCCTTGACATCGGAAAGCGCGCTTGCGAAACTCGCGCGATCTTCATCAAGGCGAGTGACAAAAACCATTCTGGGCTTCTGGTGCCGCTCCAAAATTCGCCAGAGCTTTACTGTTTCGATCTGCACTCCGGATTTACCATCGATAACGAGCATGGCTGTCTCTGTCGCCCGAATAGCCAGAATGGCTTCGCCGACAAAATCGCCTGCTCCGGGCGCATCGATGAGATTGATTTTGCAGTCATTGGTATTGACATGGGTAAGGCTCGAGCGAACTGATATCTTGCGCGCAATCTCGTCTTCGCCGTAGTCGCTGACGGTTTTGCCCGAATCAACCGTTTCCGGTTTTGATATCATTCCGCCCTGAAAGAGAATGTGTTCAAGCAAGGTTGTCTTGCCGGTACCTCCATGTCCGATGATGGCGATGTTGCGAATCTTTTCAGTCGTATAGGACATACTTACTCCTCACAGGGTGGGATGGTTTGAACTGTCCCTATTTAATAAGGAAGCCGAGCTATTATAATTCAAAAATTGCAGGTGTCAACAGCAGTTTTTCAAATTATGGACAGAGAAGCTTGCAAAAGTCGTGAATTTGACAATTGCGCCAATACTGATTGTTGTGAGCTTAAAAGCTCTTTATTCCAAACTGAAGATGCGGCCTTGCAAGGCACTGTGCCTTGGTCAAGGCCGCTATTTTTATGCTTTTTGTGAAGCTTTTGCCGGCATGATTGCAATGCAGTCGAACACAGTTCGCCCGCCTTGATATGCAGTCGCGCTTCTTCGCACAATTCTCCAGATTCCGTTTTGATATGTACCGTCCGAATCAAGGCGTTCCGCCAGGCCCGCGGTGCTTTCCACAAAATTCAATAGCTCGAGATTCTGGGTAAGCGCGAGCGGCTTGAAGCCAGTTCCCGCGATAATTGAAACCGGCTCGACGATAAGATTCGACAGGTCAGCAACAGGCTGCGTTGCCAGCGCGGCTTTGGATTGAAGCCGAATCATACGCGCGCGGGCATCGGGGCCTACAGTCTCTTTGCTTGCTGAAATGAGGTCCAGAAGGTAATTGCGGACATCATTCAATTCTTTTATGGAAGAGAGCTTATCGATTTCAGGCGAAGACTTGAGTACCTTTGCCATAATCGAAATTTCGCGCAAGTAGTGGTTGCGCTGATTCGACGGCACGAGGTACATTGTGATAATCGACACGGGCTGCCCGTCCGGAGCGCCATAGTCGATGCCGCTAGGGCTCCATCCGACGACGCACATCAGATCTTCTTCGAAATCCACGCGCGCATGCGGACATGCCCAGCCCTTGCCAAGCGCCGTATTCATGGATTTTTCGCGCGCCATGACATTGCCGACAATGTCGGTGCCGGTCGGAATCTGCGGAAAAGCCTCAATAATATGCGCCAGAAACTGCAGCGCATGATTCTTGTCATTTTCTGGAAGCTCGAAAAGTCGCCCTTCCTGAAGTGCATCGAGAATTGAATCCATGATTATGCCCCTTCAAAACGCCGCATGAACCAGCGTTTTACTTTGTGTGTAAGCACCGAATAGGTGATGAGAAAACCCGCAATCCAGAGCCAATAGACGCCGGGAAGCGGTACAAGCCCGAGCATCGCGGCGAAAGGCGAATAGGGCAGCCAGGCACCTATGGCCATCACCGCAAGTGTCGTGAGCAACATCGGCCCGGAAGCTCTGCTCTGGAAAAACGGAATGCGCCTTGTGCGGATAATATGCACAATCAGCGTCTGCGTCAGAAGCGATTCGACAAACCAGCCAGTCTGGAAAAGGCGAGCGATTGCGTCTTTCTGGGCGGCGGCGATGCCAGGGTCGATATAGGCACTCGCCTTGAAGAAAAACCACATGAGCGCGAATGTCGCATAATCGAAAATCGAGCTGATAGGTCCGATGAAAATCATAAAGCGCTTTATGTTGTTGATATCCCATTTGACGGGCTTTGTGATCAATTCCGAATCGACATTATCCATCGGTATGCCGGTCTGCGAAAAATCGTAGAGGAGATTGTTGGTCAGAATCTGCAGAGGCTGCATGGGCAAGAACGGCAGAAGGTAGCTCGCGCCCAATACACTGAACATGTTGCCGAAGTTGGAGCTCGCGCCCATTCGGATATACTTGATGATATTGGCAAAAATGCGCCTGCCCTCCATAATGCCTTCTTCCAGAACGAGGAGGCTTTTTTCGAGCAGGACAATATCCGCAGATTCCTTTGCGACATCGACCGCGGAATCAACCGAAATGCCCACATCAGCGGCTTTGAGCGCCGTTGCGTCGTTGATGCCGTCGCCCATGTATCCGACAATATTGCCCTGGCGCCTGAGTTCCTTGACAATTTGTTCTTTCTGGCTCGGAGTGAGCTTGACGAAGACCTCGCAGCTGCGAACCTTTTCGGAGAATGCTGCGGCATCGAGTGCACCCAGCTCCGCCCCGGTGATCGCTGAAGTAAAGGGAATACCGACGTCTCTGCACACTTTTTCGGTGACAAGCCCATTGTCACCGGTGAGCACTTTGACTCCGACACCAGCTTTCGCAAGCAGCTTGATTGCTTCGGTGGCCGACTCTTTCGGCGGGTCCATGAAGGCGATGTACCCAAGAAGAATAAGCTGGCTTTCATCCTGGACAGTGAAGGTTGTCTTTGTCCTCGGGAATTCGCGGTAGGCAATGCCGAGGACTCTGAAGCCTTCCTGATTGAGCTTCTGCACTTCCTCGAAGAGGTCGGCGCGGATCATGTCGATAAGCGGGTAAATTTCCTCGTCAATCTGGTAGTGGGTGCAGCAGCTGTATATTTCTTCGACCGCACCCTTGCAGATCAGCACGTTATCGCCTTCGTATTCGACGACGACTGACATACGTCTTCGCTGGAAATCGAAGGGGAGCTCATCGACAAGGTGACATTCATCTACATTGAGATCGACATGCTCGATAACCGCTCTGTCGAGCAGATTTTTAAGGCCTGTCTGAAAATAGCTGTTGAGATAGGCATAGTTCAGCACTTCATCGCTCTTGTTGCCGATGATGTCCACATGGTGTTCGAGCACGACCTTGTCCTGGGTCAAGGTGCCAGTCTTGTCAGTGCAGAGGATATTGATTGATCCGAGGTTTTGGATCGACGGCAGTTTCTTTACAATGACCTTTTTCTTGGCCATCGCCAGTGCGCCTTTTGCAAGGTTGACTGTGACGATCATCGGCAGCATTTCCGGTGTGAGTCCGACTGCAACCGAGAGCGCAAAGAGCAAGGCTTCGAGCCAATTGCCTTTTGTTATACCCACAATAAGGAAGACTACGCTCACCATGACCAGCATGAACCTGATCATGAGCCATGTGAACGAACGCACTCCCTTGTCGAAACTGGTTTCTTCTCTTCTTTCGATTAGCTTTTTGGAAATGGCGCCGAAAAGCGTATGTGCTCCTGTTGTTACGACAACAGCTCGCGCAGTGCCACTTGTCACGCTCGTTCCCATAAAGCATGCGTTTGGAAGTTCCATGGCCGATTTTACAGGTTCAGCGGGTGGGTTTGCGGTCTTTTCGACTGGCATGGACTCGCCAGTGAGGGCTGATTCGCTGACGAAAAAGTCTTTCGCAGAAATAACCCGCACATCGGCAGGAACGATTGCACCTGCTTGAAGCAGCACGATGTCCCCCGGAACGATCTCGGACATCCGAATTTCTGTTTCTGCGCCATCGCGAAGCACATATGTCCGCGATTGTACTCGTTTGCCAAGGGCTTCAACTTCCTTGTTCGAGCGGCTGTCGAGTATGTACGACAAGCCGACGCTGAGCAAAATCATCGCTCCTACTATGATTGATGAAGTAGCTTCTCCGATGATGGCGGAGACCGTGGCAATGATAAGAAGCTGAATCACAAGAGGACTTTTGAATCGCTCGAACATATCCTCCCAAAAGCTGAGCTTTTTAAGCTGGGAGAGTTCATTCCGTCCAAATTCAGAAATTCTCTTGTCCACTTCTTTTTCAGAGAGCCCCCGGGCGCTTGTTTCAAGCTCGGACAAAGTGCTTTGCACAGAGGAAGAGCAGAGTGATATCAGCCGGTACTCGTCGCTGCTCGAAATGCCTCCGTTGGCGGAGCTGCCCCTTTTTTTGAGAAAAGGCAAGAGTAATGGTAATTTGGTCATAGCTCACCTCTAAATACTGCCGCGTGCCTGACAGCAGGAGGTGAATGGCTTAAGGCTAGTGGCTGCCTTCAGCCTTTTCGTTGCCAGCTGTCAGGTCAGATGGTCGCGGGAATGGATCTTCGGGCTCGGTACATATGCAACAACTATGACTGCCATCCGAGTCGTTCATGACGCATCCTCCTTTCTGCTGGATTTATGGAACATTCGAAATTTGTCTTACTATGGAGCAAAATTCCGCTGTAGTCAAGCTTAAAATTTCCGATATATTGACAGACATGCGCTTTTTCATCTAGTTTACAACCCTGGAATCGGGACGTAGCCTAGGGGCTAAGGCGTCTGCTTTGGGAGCAGAAGATCGGAGGTTCAAATCCTCTCGTCCCGAATAGAAATACGCCGTGGCTCGCCGAGCAGGCATAACGAACAATAGGGATCATAGCTCAACTGGATAGAGCAACTGCCTTCTAAGCAGTAGGTCGGGGGTTCGACTCCCTCTGGTCCCATAAAGAATTACAACATATCATTGTTTGCGATATCGCATTGTTACTCAAGTTTTGTTACCAGACTATGGGAAAATAAAAAGCGGCAGATTGTTTCTGCCGCTTTTTTTGTCGAGCGACCGATGGGAGTCGAACCCACGTCTCCAGCTTGGAAGGCTGGGGTAATAGCCGTTATACGACGGTCGCGTTTTTAAATTCGCCGCTTTTTGCGGCGGCTAGCAGAGGTAACCGTCGTGCTGCTCCGGCTTCTGCCGGTTTGCAAGCGCTGCGGGCCTCTGCATGTGCGCCGTCGCGGTACGACGGTCGCGTTTTTAAATTCGCCGCTTTTCGCGGCAGGTAGCAGAGGTAACCGTCGTGCTGCTCCGGCTATTGCCGGTATGCGGGCACTGGGGCCTCTGGTGGTGCGCCGTCGCGGTACGACGGTCGCGTTTTTAAATTCGCCGCTTTTCGCGGCAGGTAGCAGAGGTAACCGTCGTGCTGCTCCGGCTTCTGCCGGTTTGCAAGCGCTGCGGGCCTCTGCATGTGCGCCGTCGCGGTACGACGGTCGCGTTTTTAAATTCGCCGCTTTTCGCAACTAGCGCGATTTAATCGCAAGCAAGCCATCATGTCAAGAGGAAGCGCAACACAGCCAGATCTTGCCCAAACAGCGCTTTCGGTATAAACTGGTTTCTTGAATATGCGCTCCATTTCAAGATTTATTTATATATTATATTATTGATATAAGGTGGCAGTGGTGATTTTCTTATCCGGTTTCTCAGCAAGTTCGGCCCGAAGCCATTGCAGGAAAATCGATACGCCATCTCTGCCAGTCCAGAGATCCTACACATCCAGAGGAAATTAACATGGAGATCCAGGTACAAGAGCTTCTTGAGAGAATTCGGAACGAAGGCATAGAAACTGCAAAAAAGCAGGCGGAAGAGATCATCGAAAAAGCGCAGGCTCAAGCCGATGAAATTATTGCAAGAGCAAAGAAAGAAGCCGAAGAGGCGCTTACAGAAGCAGAACGCCGCATTGCTTCTATGGATGCTGCTTCGCGTGAAAGCCTTCTTCAAGCTTCGCGGGACACAATGATTGCGCTCAAACAGAGTGTGCGCATGTTTGTCGAATCCGCATTGAATGCCGATATAGAAGCCGCTTTCGATGCAAAAATGGCAGCGCAGGTTATACCCGAGATTGTCAGAATCCTTGCCTCCAGCCAGAGCGGCGATATAGAAGTGCTTCTGCCTCCTACGCTGGAAGAAAAGATTGATGCCTCCATTGCAGCAAGGCTTTCGAAAGAGCTTGCCCGCGGAATAACCTTTAAGCCCTATCCTGCAATCGATGCGGGATTCCGTGTGGCAGTCGAAGGTTCTGCGGTCCAGTTTGATTTTACTTCCGAAAGCATTGCGCAAATTCTATCGGTCCGGGTGAACAGGCTTCTCGCTGAATATTTGAAGGAAGCTTCAGGGAGCCTGACCTGAAATGAAGCGGTATTGGTATTTCGCTTCGACTTTGCCATCTTTTCCATTTGGAGCGCCTCCTCCTTTC
The DNA here is from genome assembly GCA_009768935.1 of Rectinema subterraneum. Classification (GTDB taxonomy): domain Bacteria; phylum Spirochaetota; class Spirochaetia; order Treponematales; family Rectinemataceae; genus Rectinema; species Rectinema subterraneum. Next base: position 52,152 of record WESA01000006.1, on the reverse strand, counting down.
TCTGCTCAGGAATTCGACGCCCTCTGCGAGCGTTTGGTTGACAAGAGCGATCGCGAACTCATCCAGGCAGCAGGGGCTGCAGTGAGGGGCGAGTACACGGGCACAATCGAAAAATCTCCTTTTCTGAAAGCATTTTTCGAATGGGAGCGCGGCACTCGCAATGCCCTAGCTATGCTGAGGGCAAGAGAATTCAAATGGGATCCAGAGCCCTGGATAAGACCAGGCAGCACCAATACGGACGCGCTGCAAGCTGCGCAAGCTATTCATTCGGCTTCTGATCCATTGCAGGCAGAGCTCACCTTCGAGCGTGAACGATGGATTGCGGTCGAAAGACTTTCAGCACTTTCTGCCTTTGAACTCGATTATATTCTTGCGTATAAAATCAAACTGCTTATTGCGACCCGCTGCATCTCCTTCCAGAGAGATCGAGGCGCGGAAGGGTTCAGGATCTTTTATCAAGATATCGTCGATGCAGCTGCGGATGTAGCCAGCAGCGCGCTAGACACCGGAGTGGCAACATGACAGAAGGAATCGTTACCGCAGTAAACGGAAATATGGTTTCTGTCGAAACTGACGGAAATGTTACCATGAATGAGGTAGCCTACATCGAAACTGGGACGAGGAGCCTCAAGAGCGAGATCATACGCATTCGTGGCAATTCAGTCCAGGTACAGGTCTATGAAATAACCAAAGGCATCAAGGTCGGGAATAAAGTTCGATTCACCAATGAGTTGCTTTCCGTCGAACTTGGTCCGGGACTGCTTGGGCAGATCTATGATGGTCTTCAGAACCCGCTTCCTGAAATTGCCGAAAAAGTGGGTTATTTTCTGGAGCCAGGTCTATACCTGAAGGCTCTTTCGCGCGAAACAAGGTGGCATTTTACGCCGCTGGCAAAAGTTGGCGATACATTGCAGCGAGGCATGGCAATCGGATGGGTGCCCGAGCTTCATTTCAGGCATATCATCATGGTGCCTTTCGATTTATACGGAGAATGGAAGCTTGCAGATATTCTCCCTGAAGGGGATTACACAATCGATGAGAATGTTGCGCATGTAGTAGACGCAAAAGGCAATACCAAACCGATAAAGATGTGGTTCTCCTGGCCGGTCAAGCGTGCGGTCGATTGCTATTCCGAACGGCTCAAGCCATCAGAGCCGCTTGTAACCAAGACACGCATCATCGACACATTTTTTCCGGTTGCAAAGGGCGGGACATATTGCATCCCCGGCCCGTTCGGCGCGGGAAAAACAGTTCTTCAGCAAGTTACAAGCCGTAACGCTGAAGTCGACATTGTGCTCATTGCAGCATGCGGCGAGCGTGCAGGCGAAGTTGTCGAAACCTTGAAGGAATTTCCGGAAATCATCGACCCCAAAACAGGTCGTTCATTAATGGAGCGAACGGTTATTATCTGCAATACTTCGTCGATGCCAGTCGCCGCGCGAGAGGCTTCGGTCTACACTGCGGTCACTATTGCAGAATATTACAGGCAGATGGGGCTCGATGTCCTTCTGCTTGCAGATTCTACCAGTCGATGGGCTCAGGCGATGCGCGAAATGTCCGGCCGCCTCGAGGAAATCCCTGGTGAAGAAGCATTTCCTGCATATCTTGAATCGGTTATCGCCGCATTCTATGAGCGTGCAGGCATCGTGCAGCTCTATAACGGGCAGAAAGGCTCTGTCACTATCGGCGGAACCGTTTCTCCTGCAGGCGGCAATTTCGAAGAGCCTGTCACCCAGGCAACCCTGAAAGTTGTGGGTGCGTTCCATGGCCTTTCGCGCGAGCGTTCGGATGCGCGCAAATATCCTGCCATTCACCCGCTCGATTCTTGGTCGAAATATGAAGGCATCATGCCGCAGAGAGCGGTGCAGTACGCACATTCATTTCTCGAGCGCGGCGCAGAAGTCGGCGCGATGATGAAAGTTGTCGGTGAAGAGGGGACAAGCCTTGAAGATTATGTGGTATATCTCAAGAGCGAATTCCTCGATGCCGTCTACCTCCAGCAGAACTCTTTCGATCCGGTCGATGCTGCTGTTCCGCCGGATCGCCAGAAACATATGTTCAGCCTTGTCCTAAAAATACTTGCTTCACAGGTCAAGTATAAAGACAAGGAAGATGCGCGAGAATTCTTCTATGACTTGCGGCAGACAATGCTGGACCTCAACGGCACGCCAGAAGACAGCGAAATGTATGACTCACTGTATGCAAAAGTCGAGCAGGCATTGGCGGACAGGAATCCCGAGTTCGAAAACCGCGGTTTGAAAGCGATCAGCGCGCTGGAGTGAGACATGAACAAAATATATTCGAGAATTGAATCAATTGTCGGCAACGTCATTGCGGTAAAAGCGCAGGATGTCGCGTATGGCGAACTGGCGCAGGTGAAGACGCGATACGGCATGTCGCTTGCGGAGACCATTCGTCTGGATAAAGAAATGGTTTTTCTCCAGGTGTTTGCTGGAGGACGGGGTATTTCTACCGGCGATGAAGTGCGGTTTCTTGGCCACCCGATGCAGGTGAGCTTTTCCGACAATCTCCTCGGCCGCATCTTCGACGGAGCAGGTGAGCCTCGCGACGGCGGGCCGATGCTTTCGGATAATCTCATCACTATTGCGGGACCTTCGGTCAACCCTTACAAACGCATAGTTCCGCGCGAGATGATCCGCACCGGCATCCCCATGATCGATGTATTCAATACGCTTGTGAAGAGCCAGAAACTGCCGATTTTTTCGGTTTCCGGCGAGCCGTATAACCAGCTTTTAGCCCGCATCGCTATGCAGGCGGAAGTCGATCTCATTGTGCTCGGCGGCATGGGCCTCAAATACGATGACTATCTTTTCTTCCGCGATTCGTTGGAGCAGGGCGGCGCTCTTTCCAAGACAATCATGTTTGTGCATACTGCCGCGGATCCCATTGTCGAATGCCTTATGGTGCCGGATATCTCGCTTGCGGTTGCGGAGCGCTTTGCGCTTAAGGGCAAAAACGTCCTAGTGCTCCTTACCGACATGACAAACTTTGCTGACGCGCTCAAAGAAATCGCGATTACTCAAGAGCAGGTACCCTCGAACCGCGGTTATCCTGGCGATCTCTATTCGCAGCTTGCCGCGCGATACGAAAAAGCGGTCGATTTCTCTGATGCTGGTTCCATAACGATTCTTGCAGTCACCACGATGCCCGGCGATGATGTCACGCACCCGGTCCCGGACAACACAGGCTACATCACCGAGGGGCAGTTCTATCTTCATGGCGGCCATATCGAGCCCTTTGGTTCGCTTTCGCGCCTCAAGCAGATGGTCAACGGCAAGACCCGCGAGGACCATCGCTCGATCATGGACGCAATGATCAAGCTGTATGCCGCCTACCGCGACACGCTGGAAAAGAAGTCGATGGGCTTCCAGATGAGTGTATGGGATCGCAAGCTTCTTAAATACGGAGAGCTCTTCGAGCAGCGCATGATGGACCTTTCGGTCAATATTCCTCTCGAAAAGGCTCTGGATCAGTGCTGGGAAACGCTTGCAGAATGCTTCGAGCCGCGCGAGACGGGCTTGCGCTCTGATTTGATCCAGAAATTCTGGGTCGGGCGGAAATGATAGCAGAAATGAAGGCGTAAAGGCGAACCACGATGGCGAAGATAAAGCTGACCAAGAACGAGCTCAAAAAGAAAAAAGATGCGCTGAAAATGTACCAGCGTTATCTGCCGACACTTCAGCTCAAGAAGCAGCAGCTGCAGGTTGAAGTCCGCAGCGTGCAGACTCGCCTGGAACAGCTTCTGGCGCGCAAGGCGACGCTGGAAAAAGAGTACGATCCCTGGATTGCGGTATTCTCTGAACAAGAAAAAGCACGGAAGTCGAACGGTGAGCCACTCTTGAGGATTGTTTCCGTACGCACGGACGAGGGCAATATTGCGGGCGTGACAATCCCTGTCTTTCAGGATATCGAATTCGAACGGTCGGTATACGACCTGTATGCGGCTCCTGTGTGGATAGATTCAGCTCTGACGCTCATGGAGCAACTTTTGCGGACGCAGATGGAACTGGAAATAGTTACCAGACAGCGAGAATTGCTTGCGCACGAGCTCCGCATTACGACGCAGCGCGTCAATCTTTTTGAAAAGGTAAAAATTCCCGAAACGATCGCTGATATTCGCAAAATCCGCATATATCTTGGCGATCAGCAGACCGCGCAGGTGGTAAGAGGCAAAATCGCGAAGCGCAAAGTGGAAGGAGCCGGGCGATGATTGTTCCCATGAAGAAGTTTTACCTCATTGTTCTCGATAAAGATAGGGAAAGTGTCCCCGAGCGCCTGCGAAAGCTCGGCGTCGCGCATGTCGAGGAACTTCCTGGGAGCGGAGAAACCTACCAAGCGCTAGAGCGGGGAAAATCGGAAGCTGAAACGGTCTATTATTTGCTTTCGAATTATGAGGACAAAAAATCGAAATCGAAACATCCTGCGAGGGAAGGAAAAGGGCTATCACAAATTGAAGCAGCAAAGCTGCTTGTTCAGGAAGTATCCGCTCTGAAGCATGAATTCGATACGCTGAACGAACGGGCTTCCCAGCTTGCGCGCGAAATGGACCGCATTGCAACGTGGGGCGAGGTTTCCGTTTCCCAGCTCGCTGAAGTGAGCGAAAAAACTGGTCTTTCAATACATTTTTTCGAAGCGCCTTCCAAAGAAGCTGCGCATATCCCTGAAGAGCTTGAATATGTGCGGTTGGCAGCGCCTAAAGGAAAGATCAGGCTTGGCGTCCTTATAGAAGAGGGCAAAAAACTCCCTGAACTGCCAGCCATTTTTCAGGAATTTCTTCCGCCAGAAATGCCGCTTTCGTCTATGCGCCAGGAAGCAGCATCAATCGATCGCCGCAAAAAAGAGATCGAGGCCGAGCTGCGAGCCCGGACTGTTCATGCTTCGGTTCTGAAATCCTATCTTGATGAGCTTGAATCGAATATTACGCTGGAGCGGTTGCGCTCGGGAATGCCGAGTCAAGCGCAATTTGCATATTTGCAGGGTTTTGTGCCTGCTCGCGACTGTGACCGGTTCAAGAAAATGGTTGCGCGCTATGGCTGGGCAGCAGCCTTCGATGATCCATCCGATGAGGAATTGCCTCCTACCCTCGTCGAAAATCCGCCTGCGATACGTATCATCGATCCGGTTTTCGAATTTCTGGGCACGGTGCCCAACTATAGGGAATATGATATTTCGTTATGGTTTCTGATGTTTTTCTCTCTGTTCTTCGCAATGATCTTCGGTGATGGAGGGTATGGGTCGCTTATCGTTCTGGCATCGCTTGTATCGATTGTGCTCGGGAAACGAAAGGGCCAGAAAGCAAGTGATGCGCAGAAGCTTTTCCTGCTGCTCGGCGCGGTGACAGTCGTATGGGGTGCGCTGACCGCATCCTGGTTTGGTATCCAGTACAACCACCTGCCGTATATACTCCAAAATATTTCCCTGCCTCTCATCAATGGCCAGAATCCGAATTCCGAAAGCAACATCAAAGTATTCTGCTTTATAATAGGCCTCGTGCAGCTTTCAATCGCTCACATAAAAAATATAAAGCGCGATTTTCCGAACCTCAAGTTCATGTCACAGATAGGTTCTCTGCTCTTGCTTGCAGGCATGTTCAATGCAGCGCTGAATCTCGTCATCGACGCGCAGAGGTTTCCTATCCGGAGCTGGGCGCTTATCTGCATCGCATCGGGATTTTCCCTTGTGTTCGTGTTCGGAAATTGGAATGGAAAGATCGTGCCGAGCCTTGTGGAAAGCCTCAAGGGTCTTATTCCTACGTTCCTGGGAACGGTGAGCGTGTTTGCCGATATCGTGTCCTATATCCGACTTTGGGCGGTCGGGCTTGCGGGACTTGCAATTTCCCAGACAGTGAATGGCATGGCAGCGGGTATTCTTGGTGGCGCGGCCGGTTTCTTGCTCGGTTTTATTCTGAAGCTCCTGATAGCGGTGATGCTGCTGGCGGTGAGCCATTCGCTCAACTTTGTGCTCACTGTACTATCGGTAGTCGTACATGGCATACGACTCAATATGCTGGAGTTTTCCGGACACCTCGGTATGGAGTGGTCTGGTTACAAATATAATCCGCTGAGAGAAGCGAAATCTTCTCCAGCGCCTATGCAATCAACCCTTGAGGAGACTGGAGTATGAACATTGCATTGATCGGTGCGGCATGCGTACTCGGGCTGGCGGCGACCGGTTCTGGTATCGGCGCGGGAATTGCTGGTATGGCAGCAATCGGTTCGTGGAAGCGCTCCTATTTGAATAACAAAACGCCATCGTTTCTGCTCGTCGCGTTTGCTGGTGCGCCGCTGACGCAGACTATTTATGGCTTTATTCTGATGGGCCGGCTTATGAATTCCTCGAAAGACCCGCTGCTTCTGCTTGCTGCGGGAGTGATGTCAGGGCTGGCCATTGGTATGTCGGCTGTCGCCCAGGGGCAGGCAGCAGCAGCAGGCTGCGATGCCTTCGGCGAGACAGGCAAGGGCTTTGCGAACTACATTACTGTAGTCGGCCTCTGCGAAACTGTCGCACTTTTTGTGCTTGCATTCACCTTCAGCGCAGTCTGAAGTCAAAAGCAGTTCAATGGCAGCCAATATTTCTGGCGGCGTTCCCGCTGAAAGAAAGGCAGTAAAAGTCGGCGATGTGCTGATGGGCCAAGGCTGGCCTGTCAGCATCCAGACAATGTGGAAAGACCCGCTCCCTGCCTTTTCGAGCCCGGATGATGAGCGTCTTCAACCAATATTGAAGAGGCTTGTCGCACTCAAAGCGATTGGCTGCCAGATCATTCGATTTGCGGTACCTGATATTGCGGCTGCCGAAGCGCTTGGCATGCTTGCAGGGTTTTCTCCGATGCCTGTGGTCGCCGACATCCATTTTGACTGGCGTATTGCTCTGCGGTGCATGGATTTTCCGATTGCGAAAGTACGCATAAACCCGGGGAATATCGGCGCGGAATGGAAGGTGCGCGAAGTCGCGGCGAAGGCGCTCGACAAAGGCATTCCCATTCGGATCGGCATAAATGGCGGCTCTCTGCCAAAGGATCTGGATGGTGAGCCGGATCTCGCTCTTGCTGCGCTAAAAGCTGCAGCGCGTGAAATCGAAGTGCTAGAGTCGATGCATTTCAGCGATATTGTGGTATCGCTCAAGCTGAACGAGCCAGAGACCGTGATCCGCGCAAACGAGCTTTTTGCTGCGCAGTATCCGTATCCGCTTCATCTTGGTGTAACGGAAGCAGGCCCGCTCGTCGCGGGGGTAGTACGCAATACCGCAGCTCTCGTTCCTCTTTTGAAAAAAGACATCGGCGCGACCATCCGTGTTTCGCTCTCCGATACAATGGAGCAGGAAGTCCTTGCCGGGAAAGAAATTCTTGCCTGCGCAGGCAAGAAAATGAATGGAGCGAGAATTGTTTCCTGTCCGCGCTGCGGTCGGGCTACATTTGATACGCATGCATTCACGGCTCGCTGGATGGAGCGGCTCTATTCGATTGGCGTGGATATTTCGGTTGCAGTGATGGGGTGCGTCGTCAATGGGCCGGGCGAAGCACGGCATGCCGATATTGGCATTACAGGTTCAGGAAATTCGGTATTAATATTCAAGCATGGCGAGATCGTCCGCCGGATCGCGAAAGAAGAAGCAGACAAAGCATTTGGCGAGGAGCTCGATGCCCTGGTAAGGGAAAAATCGATGTAAGCGGGCTATTTTTTTGGCTCCGGAGCGCTGGTGCCAATTTCGCAAATCATTGAGTCAATCAGGTTTTTTATGAATGGGTCACTGATCGAATAGATACGGCGCGTTTTCTTGACTTCCGAAGATACAATTCCATAGCGCTTCAGAATTGCGAGGTGCTGTGAAACAACCGGTTGTGGCTGGTCCAGACATCGCCAGATGTCTCCAACACAGGGAACTTCCTGATGGACAATAAGGCAGAGAATTTTCAGCCGGACCGGATGACCGATCGCCTTAAATTTTTGTGCATAAGGAGTTAATTGCTCTTCATTGCAAGGTTTTGGTGTTGTATCCATAATATGTTTATTATATAGCAATTAATGCAAAAGCGCAAGTTCGAATATTTTTTTATTCTTTTACCATCCGCTGCGCTTTTGCGACCAGTCTGCTGCCGCGATGGCCAGGGGATACCGCTCCGCTGAAAACCAGTCGGGCAAGGCTGCTGGCATCTTTTTGCAGTTTTTCTTCAGTAATCTGCCAGCATTGCATAAACGACGGCACTTCATCACCGATAACTACAATCCTGCAGCGCTGCAGCGATTCTGAAAAGCGCACCATGGCTGCAATGAGCGGGATGTGCAAAGGAAAATCCTTCTGCCGTATGATCAGCACATCGGGTTTAATTTCAGCGATATGGTCGATGACCTTTATCGGGTCACGATAGCTGATAGCGCTAATGCCGCTTTCCTGCAGATCTCTGAGAACGAGATCAGCGACCGAGGTATCTTCGATTAAAATCAGTGCAAACATGAACAACCAATCAGAGCAGCCATAGAAACCAGATGTCAATATAGGTATACTGGACAGTGCTCCGGAAGGACAGCATACGATGAAAGTTCATACTCTGCAAGCATTGTTCGACAGAATCTCGCGGAATGCGGCCCTCAAAGAGATCAGGGTACATCTTGAACTCGGCAGGCTGCCGCTTCATCTACAAAATTCAGAAAACTCGGCACTCGCAATGAGCTTGGCGCTGCTTTCCCGCCAGACCAAGCGGCGATTTATCGTCGTGCTTCCGTCGGATCAGGAAACAGAAGAATTTGCGCAAGACCTTGCCCTTACTGATGCAAAAGTGCTCAATTTTCCTTCCTGGCCTGGGGCTCCATATCGGGCAATTCCGGTGCGTTCCAGAATCTTCAGCGAAAGAACTTCGGCGCTCGCCAAGCTTGCGGAAAATGACTTCGAGATAATGGTTGTATCAGCGCGAACCCTCGCGATAGCGGTCCCTCCAAAATCGTATATGCTGGCGCATACCCTGAAGCTCGAAGAACGGCAGCTTTTTGACCCGACCAAGATTTCAGAAAGGCTTGCTGAATTTGGCTATCTGCGGGTTCCTTCGGTGAGCCTTCCAGGCGAATATGCGCTCCGCGGAGAAGTGCTCGATTTTTCTATGCCCGGAGAAGAAACTGCAATTCGCGTTCATTTCGATTTTGACAGAATCGAAAAAATCACCAGATTCGATCCGGCCACGCAATCGGGGCATGAACGAATTCAGCAAATTATTCTGCGTCCCCTCAAAGAAGTAATATGGGATACATCCACGATTGCCCGTCTGAAAGAGAAAGCAGTCGAACTAGCGCGAACTGATGCGCGCATGGAACAGATTATCGAAGCCCTTGCTTCCGGGCAAGAAATACAGGGGGAAGAATTCTGGTTTCCGTTTGCATTTGATTCCATGCACAGCATTGTCGATTACGCTGATGACCACACGGTTTTTGTGTTCGTTGCACGCGAGCGCATCGATGCTCTGGCAGAAAATATCCGAAAAGAATATGCATCCATGTACCGGCTTGCCTTGCGTGAAATGCTTGTACCGCCGCCTGATCATCTGATACAGAATCTTGACTCGCTGATCAGCTCAATTTCGCGCGCGCTGTTCTGCTATGCATTGAAGGGGGTTGACGAATCGTCTTCCCGAATTGCATTGGGTGCCGAGCCTCCCCGATCTTATTTTGGAAATATTCGCCTGTTCCGGGAAGAGCTTGCCGGATTCGAGAAGGACGGATATCAGACCTGGATATTTGCTTCGAGCGAGCCTCAAGCCGAGCGCATTGCATCTCTCATCCAGGATGATTCCATTTTGATTGTCCATGGCCCGATTTCATCAGGTTTTATTTTCCCTGAACTTAGGCTCCGCGCGGTCAGCGAGCATGAGCTCTTTGGGCGCAGAAAACATGTGCCACGTTCTCTGGGAAAAACGAAAAGCGCAGCCATCGAAAGCTTTATCGAGCTGTCGCCTGGCGATTATGTCGTCCATGTGAATTACGGCATCGGCAGATTCAGCGGCATCGAACGGCTTACTGTTCTCGGGCTCGAACGCGACTACATCCGCATCGATTATGCAGGCGAAGAAAAGGTTTTTGTCCCTATCGAGCAGGCGAATCTCGTCCAGCGCTATATCGGGAATGAAGGCGAGGCGCCGCACCTCGATTCGCTCGGTTCCAGGGCATGGGAAAATCGAAAACGACGTGTACGCAAATCTGTCGAAGAGCTCGCTGAGCGGCTCATTCGCATCTATGCCCGCCGGAAAGCAGCAAAGGGGTTTGCATTTCCCCCGGATACGGATTGGCAGATGCAATTCGAGGCAACTTTTCCTTTCGAAGAGACAGAAGACCAGATTCGCTGCATCGAAGAAGTCAAGCGCGATATGGAAAGCCCGAAGCCCATGGACAGACTCGTCTGCGGCGATGTCGGGTTCGGGAAAACCGAAATCGCTATGCGCGCGTGTTTCAAGGCGATCACGGCAGGGAAACAGGTTGCTTTTCTTGCCCCAACCACGATTCTTGCCGAGCAGCATTACGAGAATTTTCTGGAGCGCGTCGGAGAATTTCCAGTAAGGGTTGAGCTGTTATCTCGCCTTATCGATAAGAAAAACCAGATGAAAATTCTGAAAGGGCTTGCGGATGGAAGTATCGATATGGTAATCGGCACGCATCGAATTCTGCAGAAAGATGTGAGATTCAAGGATCTAGGGCTGCTGGTAATCGATGAAGAGCAGAGGTTTGGCGTAAAGGATAAAGAGCGTCTTAAGGAGATGAAAGCAGGCGTTGACTGCCTAACCTTGACGGCCACGCCTATCCCGCGGACATTGCATATGTCGCTCCTCAAAATACGCGACATGTCCGTATTGCAGACACCGCCGATGGAAAGGCAGTCGATTCAAACCTTTGTCGAGGAATTCTCGCCTGAACTCGTCGCGCGTGCGATCAGGAATGAAATTGCGCGGGGCGGCCAGATTTTTTACCTGCATAACCGGATCGAAACGCTTCCGGAAGTGGAGCAGTTCATTCGGCAGCTTGTGCCGGAGGCGCTGGTCGAGAGTGCACACGGGCAGATAGATCCGCGCGATCTTGAGTCGATCATGCATCGCTTTATTCATGGAGCCTTCCATGTCCTGGTGTCGACAACAATTATAGAAAACGGCATCGATATTCCAAATGTAAATACAATAATTATTGACAGGGCAGATAATTATGGTGTCTCTCAATTATACCAGCTCAAAGGAAGAGTAGGGCGTTCCGACAGGCAAGCCTATGCGTATCTACTCTATCCGGACAAGCGGGCGCTCAGCGAACTAGCCATGAAGCGTCTGCAGATTATATCTGATTTTACGGAACTTGGCTCGGGTTTCAAGATTGCATTGAAAGATCTTGAGGTACGGGGTGCGGGCAATCTGCTTGGCAGGGAACAGTCGGGCGACATCTATGCCGTCGGATTCGATTTGTATCTCAAATTGCTCGACGAAGCGGTCAGCAGGCTTTCTGGGGTGGAGGGAGAAGAGGAAGAGCCGTATCTTGAGCTGGAATACTCAGGATTCATCCCGGACAGCTATATATCCGTACCGATGATCAAAATGGAAATCTACAAACGCATTGCATCAGTTTCGAACCAGGATGAAATCGATAGCCTGCATATGGATCTCGAGGAACGTTTCGGTCCGATTCCGGAAGAGGCGCTGTCGCTCCTTGCGCTTGCCGAGATGCGCGTGCTCTGCAGAAAGCTGGCAATTTCGAGCTTAAGGGAAAGAAACGGGCTAGTGACTGTCGAATTTTCCAAAGTGTCTAAGATATCTGTCGAGAAAATACTGCGCTTGATACGCGAATCATCAGGAGCCATCCGTCTGTCTCCCGATAAACCCAATGCAATACAGATACAGACAAAAGCGATTGGGCTCAAAGAAAAGAGCGCATATCTCAAGGAGCGCCTTTCGTTCCTTGCCGGATAGTGGCGCCTTATGCTCTGCAGCCGCGATGCTGCTGCGGTTGTGGCAGGACAGCTGGCAAACCGAAGCAGAATACCGCCGGCTGCGAAGGTGGCTCAAACAGGAAATTTCGCCAGCGAGCGACCTGCATAGACTTGATGAGCGAATTCTGCGTTCCAAATGCGCAGGCAAATGAGAAATGAAGCCTTTCCGGGAGCGATTCGATGCAGGCTTTGAATGTTTTTGCATTTCGGTAGGGTGTTTCGATAAAGACTCTTGCCGCGCCATCGGATGAGGCTTTCGTTCCTTCAGCGACCAGCATTTTGCGCAGATCTTGTTCTCGCACAGGCAAATATCCAAGGAAACAGAATTTCTGGCCATTAAGCCCCGATCCAGCGAGAGCAAGCATGAGTGAACTTTCTCCTCCCATCGGCACAACGCGCAGGTTTTCCGCATGAGCAGCTGCGACAAGCGCGGAACCAGGGTCAGCTATGCAGGGCATTCCTGCTTCGGAGAGAAGAGCGCAGTCATTGCCGTTTTTCAATGCAGCAAGTGGCGCATTCAGATCATTCGACGTGGAATGCTCATCGAGAAGCATGAATACAAGCTCATTCAGCCTGTCTGCCGGCAATATGCGTGAAAGCAATCTGAGCGCCGATTTTTCGGATTCGACAATGAAGTGAGTCATCCGAAAAAGGCGGTCTAGGATAGCAGGAGAAATCATTGCTCGAAGAAGAGCGGGTTTCCATAATGCAGGGTCATACGGCACAATTGGTGTCGGAATAAGATAGAGAGAGCCTGATTCCTTTTTTTTATTTTCCATGCAACTTTCCTGTTTCCGCGAGCGCTAGCGCTGCAAGTCTTCCAGTACCTGCCCGATTAGCGGAAGGATGAGATCTGCATTCCAGAAATTGGTTTTCCTCAGACTTTCAGCATACATATGCAGCACTGTCTGCGCAATTTTCGGAGAAAGCGGGTGAGATGCAGAGATAATTCTTTGTTCTGCTTCGAAATCCCTGAAGGCGCGCGCTCCTGCGAGCACAAGCCTGAAAAAATTGATCGAACGCCGGTCAACCGATGTCAGCGAAACAAGATGCGCACCATCACCGCCAGGAAAAATATTGCCCCCGATTCTCTTGATATAGATATGATCGATCGATAGCAGAGGGATTCGAATTCTTGCGAGTAGTTCATTGCCCGCCGCGCAATGTCTGCCATTTTCATCGACAAGATACCAGATGTTTTTTATATGGCTCTGAGAAGCAGCCCTGAATTCCAGTTCAGCGTCGAGACACGCGAACAACGGCCATAGACTGAGAAATGAGCAGTCATACATGAGATGTCCGCCGATTGTAGCGACATTTCTGACGGCCGAAGTGGCAACGGTGCGCAAAAGCGACGCAGATTGCGGATGTTCAAAAGGATATACATGCTCGAGTTCCGATAAGGTACATGCAGCGCCGTAGGAAATCATCCGCTCGGTTTTATGGATAGCATGAAGTTCGGGAATTCTGCTGGTAATCGCAATCGTATTCGGGAAAGAAAGATACCGCGTCGGCTGGAGATATCCGAAAGTTGTAGCACCGCCAATAAGCTGAATATTCTTTTCACGGGAAATCAGGGTCAAAAGCTCCGGAATTGTCTGTGGGAAATGGATTTCACTCAGATTCATACTGTTTTCTCGTTGTTCTCAATTTCTGGTATGCATTCAGAACTGCGGCCACGAAATCCGCTGGATCAAGGCAATTGCAGTGGGTATTTTCCAGCGCATCGAGAATTTCGTCGGTTTGGGGAGCTTTTGTCTTCTGCAGAAGCATCATGCCCATGAGCGCAATTGCACTGTGGTATCCTGAGCAAGACTGGCTGCTATATCGATGCAGCTCAGCGACGAGCAAGTCGTATTCATGTCTCTTGGTGAAGTGCTCGATTGTCTCTACCCGCCTGTCGCGGAGCAGGAAAGCAGGCATGATGCAGCTGTATGCGGATTTACCGTCGAGCAGAATAAGACATTTCCCGCAATGACCATCCAAGCATTCTGCCGCCAGACTTTTGATGCCGCATTGCTTTATCAGCACATCTATCGCTCGTTCCACGCTGGTAATGGTGACTTTGTGCTGAAGGCCATTCAGAGTGAATTCGATATTCATTGTTGGGCTCCTTCAGCAATGGTTGCAGAGACTGGCCTGAAGGGGAGTATAAATCGATTTGTTTCGTTCAATTGCTGCATAATTCCAAGGAAGCATGAAAGCACAAGAGAATGTACGATATCGCCCACTGGCCGCGGAATCGTCGATTTTTCGTCATCAAGCAATTCAATGGCTATGGTGCTTCTGGAAAGAATATGATCATACATATCGTTTCGCTCAGCAGCATTAGGAGAAGTAGAGACGAGGCAGGAACGCATTGCGTTGATGCTTGCAGCGCGAATTGCTGACTTTGCATTGAGAGGGGATAAAATTTTTCCTGCATTTACCGAGATGTGTATCCGGATGAACTGGAAAATCCCGGATCGGGTATCGTATTCGACCTCAATAATTGCTGCGCCCAATGAAGGCCGTTCGATTTTTGAAAGCACATTTGTGCTGTTTTCCTGAGCTCGGACGGATGAAAATGCGTGTGCCGAGATTGGCAGACCTTCCCTGAAGCGCAGACGCTGTACGCGAGCGCTTGCTCTCCTGACTATATCGCCCAGCATTGCGATTCCTGAGGATGACATCAGAGGGACTGAATCAGGATGGGGAGATTTCTGCATGGCGAAAAAAATATGCGCAGGAGGTATTTTGAGGTTGTCAGCTATCAATGTTGTCAGTGCAGCTTTCAGCCTTTCCGATGCAAATGCGGCATCTGACTCCACGTGCGCCTTCAGGTTTCGATCAAGAGAAAGCCTTACCTCTGATTTTCTTGCCGATTCAGGCAAAAAATCCGAAGCGCCCTGATAGGCGAGAGAAAATGATATCGCTCTCAATAGAGCTTCCTTGCCCCCGGGATTTCTCTTATGGACCAGTTCATAGGCAGCGTATTTTCGCATAAAGTCTGTTTTTTCTAGCAAGGGCTTTGCAATTTTGGCAAACGGGATTTCTGCGATTCCAAGTGCGCCAGCCTTTTTGGATGTATCCATTCTCGATAGGGTCGATTGCGAGAGTTCAAATACATCTCTGTCCAATGCACGGGCTGCCTGTGCGATGTGCGCTTGGAGCATTGCATAGATGGCTGCTGAAGCGGGGCTCTCGATTGCTCCCATTGGTACTGCGTTTGTACGTATCGCAAAACCAGTAATGGATACTGGCAGACCTGGAACGATATCAGCTGCCAGATGTGCGGTCTTTCTTAGGATTTTATTGGCGAAAACGGAGTATGTCCCAGTCGGGATGGAAAAACGACACTCGATTCCCAGAAGTCTGCTTGTTTTGCTGGACCAGATCGATTTGAACCACAAGGAAATACCCTGGACGCGGGGCAGATATTGCCTTTCCCGCTTGATCGATACAATCAGCTTGACCGGGCGCTTCAGTGTCCATGCTGCAAAAGCGGCGCGCGCAGCAAGGAGCGATGGATACCAGAAGTAGAATTCTGAACTATCGTTCATTAGAACAGGCAAAAGCTCGATATCGGAGGGCGAGGCTTCCAAGATAGATGCCAGGCTCGATCGAACATGCTCCGGCCACAGAGTAGGGCAAGCAAGCTTCAGCTTGTCATAGTCCCATTCTGCAAGTGCACCTATCCCGCTATTGAAAGAAAATTCGCCGGGTTCAATCGATACGTACGAATTGAATACAAGCGGTGAGTCATTTTGGGAGACCTCGGGCATATTGCCGCGCTGCAAGTTCAGCCTAGCAGCTATTCGTGATGAAGGAAACATCCGCCAGTCGCGGTGCACACTATCGCCATCGCATTCGACAGCAGTAGAGGAGGCGAATTCCTCTACCAGCAAAGGATCCGGCCCTATTATCAGTCCGACAGTCTCTCCTGCATACGAGACAGTATCCGATGCAAATACAGGGATTGAAACAGAGCTGATTTTAAGCTCATTGCGCAGAGGCAGTTGATCGGCGGTGAGTATGCTATAGCCAGAGGGAAGCGCAGGAGGGCGAATGGCCAGAATATGCCCAATTTGAGCAGTCGCACGTATCATGCAGGCATAGAGCATGCCTGGCACCTCGAGCTGGTCAAACGGAATGTACTCGTTTTTCTGCATGGCGGCTGCCCTTTGCTTCAGCCTCGGTTGAGTCTGATTCCATAACTTCGAATGAAAGATCCAGAATCATCACGGATTCGGCGATTGTCAATCTGACCTTTGCGCGGTGCTTTCTTCTGTCAACTTTTACAATAAATCCTTCTATGCCTTGAAGCGGTCCCTGAACCACCTTTATTTTCTGGTCTTCATCAAATTTTACGAGGGAGGGCGGAATAAGGCTTCCAAAATTTACGAAATGGCGAATGATATCGCTATCATGGCGATCAAGTGGGCGAGGCGCTTCATTGCTTGGAAGAAAGCGAATAAAAAACCTTGAGTGGCGAATCTTGCTCAGGACTTCTAGGGGCAATTCTTCTTCAGGATGTTCGAAAAAAATATAGCCGGGGAAAAGCGGAACTTCTTCGAGCTTGGTTTTGCCTCTTTTCCGAATATACATTTTTTTCATTATTTTGTGGAATTTTACATGTTCAATTTGATCTTGAATTCTATCGAGCCAATCATCTTCATGGCGAGTGGCAACTTGAATTGCAAAATATCGCATGGTTCGAGAATAGCATATCCATTTTCATTCGTCAGCTGGCGCAATGACGGTGGAAAACGGCGGCAATGAGGGACGGCAATTTGACAGCCGGGCACAGAAAAGTTAGTATTTCACCATGCCTGATACATCGCGTTTGAGCGAGAGCGAAAAAAACGCCCGCGTTAATGAGCTGGAAGCAGAGATCAAGCGCCATCAGAAACTCTACTACAATGGCGAGCCCGAAATTTCGGACGAGGAATTCGATGCGTTATGGGATGAATTGGAATCGCTTGATCCTGGCAATCCCTTGCTCAAAGCAGTGGGCACGGATCGTTCTGAACGGTGGCCGAAATCGCCGCATCGGATGACAATGGGCAGCTTGTCGAAAGCGACCGACCCGGAATCTTTCCTTGCATGGGCAGCGAAAGTCCAGTACCCCTTGTATCTCGTTCAGTACAAGCTCGATGGCGCAAGCATGGAATTGCAATATGATGAGGGCCATTTTGTTCGCGGCGTCACGAGGGGGGATGGTGTAATCGGTGACGATATCACGCCCAACGTGGCAAAAATGAATGGCGTTCCAAAAGAGCTCCCAGAGCCGTTTACCGGGGCAGTTCGTGGCGAGGTGCTCATGTCCCGCCGCATGCATGATGCAAAATATGCCGACAAGGCAAATTGCCGAAATGCCGCAAATGGACTTATGAAGCGAAAAGACGGTGTGGGCGCGGAGGACCTCGATATCATTTGCTATGATGCAGTAAGCTCGCTCGCAACCGGCACACCATTCGATACCGAGCGCAAAAAAATCGCCTGGCTCGAACGGATGGGATTTAAAGTCGTGCCGACAGTCGAATGTGAAAGCCCGGAAGCAGTCATCGCATATCGCGCAAAGATAATGGATATTCGTCCTGACCTTGAATATGACATCGATGGACTCGTTGTCAAAGGCGACAGAATCGACCGCGAAGACGCAAGCAAATTGCGGCCCGAGCTTCAGATTGCATTTAAGTTCAGTCCTGAGGAAGCAGTTACGACCCTGCGCGAGGTTGAATGGAGCGAATCAGGAGCGACGGTAACGCCGATCGGCATTGTCGAGCCTGTGCGGCTTGCGGGCACAACAGTCCAGCGGGCTAACCTCGCGAATCCCGACATGATCCGTTCGATGGATCTCCGTATTGGCTCCAAAGTGGTGATTACCAAACGTGGAGAGATCATTCCCAAGATCGAATCGCTTGTCGAAAACCCGCCAGATGCAGTACAGATCGAAATTCCGACACATTGCTCATTGTGCAGCGCGGAGCTCATCGATGAAGGGACGAGCTTGTATTGTCCAAATCCTGCATGCCCTGGCAAAGCATATCATCGCCTCGAAAAATGGCTTTCTGTAATCGATATCAAAGATCTCGGATCCGCGCTCTTAAAAAGGCTCTTCGATTCCGGAAAAGTGACTCGCATTCCAGACCTCTACAGGCTGTCTGTGCAAGATTTGCTCGCCTTCGAACGAATGGGCGAAAAGAGCGCCCAAAAGATAATCAGGAATGTGCATGCGCGAAATGAAGTGAGCTTGTCCGATTTTATCGCAGGCTTCGACATAGAGGGTATTGGTGTGCTCATGGCGGACAAGCTGATAGCAGCCGGGATTGATACGCTCGACAAATTATTTGCTGCAAGCCCTTCGGATTTCGAAAAAATTGATGGTTTTGCGGAAATCACTGCGCGCTCGCTCTATGATGGGCTGCGTGTGGTAGAAAAAGATATGCGCGAGCTTGCAGAGCAAGGATATGTGCGCATACTTCCTGCCGCGCGTAGCTCGGGCGAAGAGGCTGCAGGTGTTGCCGGCAAGAGCTTCTGCTTTACAGGAGAGCTTGAATCAATAAAGCGGAGCGAAGCTGAAAAGCTCGTGCGGGCGGCAGGAGGCACAGTAAAGTCAAGCGTTACCAAAGACCTCGATTATCTTGTCACAAATGATCCAACTTCCGGCTCGGAAAAGAATCGCAAAGCGCAGGAGTTCTCCATTCCCGTGATCGACGAAACGCAATTTCTAGCGCTTTTGGGAAGAAAATGACTCGAATGCCTGGCGCCATATCGAGAGAAAAGTTCGCGCAGATTGCTCCCGCGGTTCATCAGGAAAAAGAAGGATTTGTTGTGTCTGTCACCGTCATCCCGAGAGCTCCGAAAAACGAAATCGCCGGTTTTCGCAATGGCAGCCTGCTTGTTAAAGTTACTGTTGCTCCCGAAAAAGGAAAGGCGAACGAGGCGGTTCTTGCGGCAATAGCGGAATTTCTCGATATCGCGCCATCGAATTTGCGCATTCTCAGAGGACACACGTGCAGGAACAAGATGGTGTTATTGCAAAACATAGGCTAAAGCCGGTACAATCGTTTCCCTGATGGAACACTATATAGACCAATGGAAAACTATAATTGCAGCACATTTGCGCACGATTGCCGACAAAAAAGGAATTGTGGATTTTTCGCTTACTCTCAATGATATCATTGCCGAAAAGCCGCCAAAGCCAGAACTGGGCGATATTGGCTTCCCTATGTTTGCGTTCGCCAAGCAATTCCGGTTGTCCCCTGCCCAAATCGCTTCAGAGGTTGCTCAGAGCGAGCAGCTATTGAAAGATGAGAACGAAAAACGCGATTGGCCTGGGAACCTCAAGGCTGTCGGCCCATACCTCAATGTCTATCTCGAAAGAACGCGCGCGGTGACATTTCTGCTGTCGAATGCAGCAAATCCGGATTGGGGTTCGAGCGCTGTGTTCAGTGGGCGCAAAGTGATGATTGAATTCTCCTGCCCAAACACGAACAAGCCGCTGCACCTGGGGCATTTACGGAACAATGTGCTTGGGGAATCGCTTTCGAGGATTATGAAGGCCGCTGGCGCCGAAGTGAAAAAAGTAAACCTTATAAATGACCGCGGGGTTCATATTTGCAAATCGATGCTGGCGTATCTTGCATATGGGGAAGGGCGAACGCCAGAGGATGAAGGGCTCAAGAGCGATCATTTTGTCGGAAAATATTACGTACTGTTCAACAAGCTCAAGGAAGAAGACCCGCAAGCCGAGCAGAAAGCCCAGGAACTGCTGCAGAAATGGGAAGCCGGCGATCCTGAAGTCATCGCGCTCTGGAAAAAAATGAATGACTGGGCAGTCGACGGGATAATGGAAACCTACCGAAGGCAGCAGGTGAGTTTCGATGAATATCATTTCGAACACGAAACCTACAAGCTCGGGAAAAAGGAAGTCCTGGAAGGCCTGGAGCGCGGCGTTTTCTATCGGGGCGAGGATGGAGCAATCTGGATCGATCTGGAAGATTTGGGGCTAGGCAAAAAGGTCCTTCTTCGAAAAGACGGCACGAGCATTTACATAACGCAGGATATTGGTACTGCCATTATGCGCCACGAGAGCTGGCCATTTGATCAGCTGATCTATGTCGTCGCATCGGAACAACAGTACCATTTCAAGGTGCTATTTGAAGTGCTTAAGAGACTTGGGTACGATTGGGCTTCAAGTCTGTACCATCTTTCGTATGGCCTCGTTAACTTGCCGACCGGACGCATGAAGACGCGCGAAGGCACGGTCGTCGATGCTGATGATCTCATCGATGAGCTCGCCCGCCTTGCAGCTGTTGAGATTGCCGAAAAAGGCAGGGCGGACGCGGTCGGCGATATCCAGAGTGTTGCGGGACAAATCGCTTTGGGCGCGCTGCATTATTACCTTCTGCAGATTTCGCCTGCAAAGGATATGCTGTACAACCCGGAGCAATCGCTTTCATTTACAGGCGACACTGGGCCCTATATCCAGTATATGGGCGCCCGCGCAAGTTCGATTCTTCGCAAGCACGATCAGGGCGAGGGCAACGCGGCACAGGGCATACCAAAAGCGAACCTTCTTTCCAGTGATGCCGACTGGCCCCTTGTGCGCACATTGATGGAACTGCCTTCGATAATTGAAGAGTCCGCGAAAGGCAAGGATCCATCAATTCTGGCAGGCTATGCGCATGCTGTTGCAAGCGAATTTTCAGCCTGGTATCGAGATAATCCTGTGCTGATAAATGAAGACCCGAACCTATCCGCAAGCCGCCTTGCGCTCGTGCGTGCGGTCAAATCTGTTTTGATGCGCGCAAGCGAATTGCTCTGTGTGCCATTTCTGGAAGCGATGTAAGGCGGGCTTTCCAAGATCCGGTCTGCAGCCACGCAGCGCCTGTTGACACATGAGGGCGATAAAGTGTATAAATCTCCGCCTGACATGAAAATTACGTGAGGATAATGCATATGTACGCAGTTGTTGAAATCAATGGAAAGCAATACCGGGCAGAAAATGGCAAAAACCTGTTGGTGGATCGCCTCGATGCAGCGCCTGGAGAATCGGTGGTTTTTGAAAAGGTTGTGCTTCTCGCAGGTGAAAACACCGCTTTCGGAACGCCATATGTGAAAGGTGCTTCTGTAAAGGCCACAGTGAACGAAGAAGTCAAAGGCGATAAGGTCGTTGTATTCAAATATATGCCCAAGAAGCACTATCGCAGAACCCATGGCCATCGCCAGCAGTATACTGTGCTGACGGTGAACGAAATCGTCGGCGCCTGAAGCGCCCTGAACAACCGGAGGAATTATCATGCCACACAAAGGCGTAAATGGTCGCGATTCAAACCCTCAGCATCTCGGCGTCAAAGCCTATGGCAACCAGCATATCACCGCAGGCACTATTATCGTTCGCCAGCGCGGTTCGAGAATAAATCCTGGCAAAAATGTCGGGATGGGCAAAGATGACACTTTGTTTGCTCTTGCCGATGGAATGGTGAGTTTCCGCGAACACAAGGGAAAAAAATTCGTCGATGTGGAGCCTGTCACCAACGCATGAGAGCTGCAGCGTCCGAAAACGTACAACCGCTCCTGTAGCATTGGGGGCGGTTTTTTATTATTCTGGACATATGCAAGGGAGTATCGTGTGATCAAGTTCGCTGATGAAGCGATTATTACGGTAGCAAGCGGCAAGGGCGGCGACGGATGTGTCGCTTTCAGACGCGAAAAATTCATTCCTTTCGGGGGACCTGCAGGCGGAGATGGGGGCAGAGGCGGCGATGTTATATTTGTCGTCAAGAGGAATCTGCGTACCCTTGCCTATCTGCGGTATCGCCAGAATTTTCGTGCGCAAAACGGTCAGCCTGGCATGGGGAAGAACATGCATGGGCGAGACGGCGAAGATGCCATCATCGAAGTTCCTCCGGGAACAATAATTCGGGATGCGGAAACGGGTGAAATCCTGAAAGATTTCAGTGCAAGGACATGGAAAGGTGCGCTTCAGGAAGGTGAACGCTGGGTTTTTCTGAAAGGCGGCAAAGGGGGCTGGGGTAACACACATTACAAAAATTCGGTCAATCAAGCGCCCCATTTTGCCCAGCCAGGGCAGCCAGGTCAGGAAAGAAAACTGAAAATAGAGCTTAGCCTCATTGCCGATATAGGCCTTGTAGGATTTCCGAATGCGGGAAAATCGAGTCTTCTCGATTATTTTACCAATGCGCGGCCAAAAATCGCCCCGTATCCTTTTACCACAAAAATACCCAACCTTGGGGTCCTCACTGTCAATGATCGAGATATCATCCTTGCGGACATACCTGGAATCATCGAAGGAGCGCACGAGGGAGCGGGTCTGGGAATCCGGTTTTTGAAGCATATTGCAAGAACCGCGTGCCTGGCATTTCTGATCGATCTTTCCGATGATAACTGGCGAAGCGCGTTTCCTACACTCTTGCATGAGCTCGAAATGTTTTCCCCGGAATTGGCAAAAAAGCCTCGCATACTTCTGGGCACAAAATTGGATCTTCCGGAAGCGCAAGAACATTCTAAGGACTTCTACGCGGCCTTTCCTGAAGAACAAGCTTATTGCATTTCGGTATTTTCAGGGGCCGGGCTCGACCAGCTAAAGCAAGTATTCTTCGAGAAAGTCGAAGCCCATGAGGCATCCGAACTCCACAGCGCCGCCGAAACGGAATCCCTTTTCGAAACGATAGATTTCGATGACGAGGAGCTGCCGGAATGAGGATCGCCTTGCTTGGAGGTTCTTTCAATCCTCCTCATATAGGCCATATTATCCTGGCTGAAGAAATCCTGGGAACCCTCGATTACGATCGTGTGCTGTTCATTCCCGCAAATATACCTCCGCACAAAGAGCCGCAGGGAGATCCCGGAACGGATATGCGGCTTGCAATGCTGCATGCCACGCTTGAAGGATGGTCAGAATTCGCTATAGAGCCGTGCGAGCTAAAGCGGCCCGGCATCTCGTATACAATCGATACGCTGAGAGAGATTTCGCGGAAATATTCCTTCGATGGAAAACCGGGGCTTGTCATTGGGGATGATCTTGCTCCCGACTTCCTGAAAGTATGGAAAGACCCTGAACTCATTCTGGAATATGCGGATATTATCGTTGCCCATCGCGAGCATGCTGAAGAGCTCAGCTTGCCGTATGCGCATCGATATATCAAGAACCTTCTCATACCGGTATCTTCTACTCTCGTAAGAGAGAGAATCGCAAACCACGGAGCCTGGCGGTCCCTCGTGTCGCCAGGTGTACAAGAAATAATTGAAACCTATGGATTATATCGGAATATCTGAAATTCTTTCACAAGTCGAAAAGACTGTCGAAATAGAGCTTTCTGCGAAAAGGCTCGCGCACTGCCGATCCACGGCGGAGACATCGGCGTTTCTCTGCGAACGTTTCGGGCTCGATGTCGAAAAAGGAAGACTTGCAGGCATTGCTCATGACATGTGCAGAGAGCTGGTCTATGAAGAACAGGAAAGGATAATCGCGCAATTCGGCTCATGTCTCGATCGTTTCCATGCCAGTCCTTCGCTGCAAGCGCTTTTATCCGATCCGGTGTACAGGAAGAAAATGATTCACGGCCCTGCTGCCGCGTGCATGCTTTGTCATGAATTTGGAGTCGATGATGCGGACATCCTGGAAGCGATAGCTTTGCATAGCATCGCAGACAACGGTGCATCCGATCTTGCAAAAGTTGTGTATATCGCTGACAAGCTTGAACCGCTTCGCCAAAGGCCATCTGACGCGGAAGAGATGCTGCATACGCTCAATCTGGATGCGCTTTTTGTCTATACGCTTGCTAACGTGGTTCGCTGGTTCCAGGAATCCGGCAAATCTCTCTCGCCTTATACCGCTGAGCTTTATAATAGGATGCTGCAGCCATGAATGAATTACAGCCAGGGATATTCAAGAGAAGTGTATTGCCGCTTCTTCTCATTCTGGTTCTTGCTGCAATAAGCGCATTCATTGTAGTGCGACTGACGCAGAAGGGAACTGTCGAAGCTGTCATAAAAAAAGATAAAGCGATGGGAATTCTTTTTATTTTCGAGCAAGAGAAAAAACCGGTCTCGAACCAATTGCTGATCTGGTATCCTTCCCGAAGAAAAGCTGCAATCATGGACATCCCTGGATCAATGGGGATAATTCTTAAGAGCGCTAACCGAATGAGCAGCATTGACAGCGTATATGATTCCCGCAACCCCGCGCGCTATGTGAAAGAAATATCTGACTATCTCAGATTCCCGATAGATGGATGGCTTACCTATGATGAACGCGGCCTTTCCAAGACAGTAGATTTGCTGGAGGGTATTCAGATATTTCTTCCAGAGCCTGCAATGGGCAACAATGCGCTGCCGGATGTCTCTTTGCCAGGAGGTTCTGTCCTGCTCGATGGCGAGAAGGCAAGCCAATACCTTACATATGCATGCTCAGCAGATTCATACACGGAAGAAATCAGCAGAAAACAGCGTTTGCTTGTCAGCTTGCTTTCACAGCTGTCGCAAAAATCTGGTGTAATCAGCAGCAGCAAAGGACTTCGCCTGATTGCATCGAAACCGAAAAGCAATTTCAGCCTTGAAACGCGCGAAGAAATTTTCAGGCACTTTGTTCAGATCGATGTAGAAATGACAATTACACAATTCATTTCCGGCTCTTTCAGGACATTTGAAGGCCGCAAACTTCTGTTCCCTTATTATGATGGCGAACTGGCGCGCGATATCGTCAGCCAGACAGCGAAAGCGCTTGGTACCGAAAATTCTACAAATTTGCAGAAGTCGGCTGTAACAATAGAAATATTGAACGGAACAGGGTCAAAAGGTGTCGCGGGAGCTGCTTCTGTTCTCTTCGAGAGCTATGGGTATAAAGTAGTGTCGGTCGGAAATGCTTCCTCCTTCGATTATGCGAAAACGGTAATGTATGATAATGAAGGTGATAAAAGCGCGCTTCAGCAGGTTGCGGATGTGATCGGCTGTAAAAGCTTCGGGAATCCTGACGATTTGCCCGGGCCGAGAAAGGCGAATGTTACGATAATCCTGGGCAAAGATTTCAATGGGAGGTATTGCGTTGGACAGTAAAGCGTTTGCATATCAAAGTGCAGAAATTCTTGCAAGGCACAATGCGCTCGATGTACTAGTGATGGATATTCATGACACAGCAGGATGGGCCGATTATTTTGTGATTGCCACCAGCACAAGCGCTGCCCATATGCGTGGTCTAGAGCGGCATCTGGAAGAATTCTTTGCAAACGCGGAAATCTCTCTTCTCAACAAGCCAGAGGTGACGGATGATCAGAGCTGGCTTTTGCTGGATGGAGGCAATGTCATTATTCACATCATGACAAATGAGGCTCGCGCATTCTATGATCTGGAATCGCTGTGGTTCAATGCGCCGCGCTTTTCAGTGACTTTTAACGGAAAGAAGGAATCCTGAGATGCATAAAAGGCGGGATTTCTGATTTATTTGCTGCGCTCTCTGCCGGGCGTACACATAAAAAGGCGCGGCCAAGCAGCCGCGCCTTGATTTCATGAGGCCGTACGATCACTCATCGGTATCATCTTCATAATCGAAATCATCATCTTCGAAATCATCTTCATCCAGGTCTTCATCTTCATCTAGATCTTCGTCGTCATCTTCGAAATCGTCATCCAGATCTTCATCGTCATCGAAGTCTTCATCATCTTCGAAGTCTTCATCATCCTCTAAATCCTCTTCGTCCTCGAAATCATCGTCGCTGTCGTAATCGAATTCATCATCATAGGCACCATCGAATCGTACAGTCTGTCGAAGCGAATATATGGTATTGGCGGAATTGCCATGGGTGAGGGTGATTATTTCGAAGTCTTCCTGCGGATCGGCGGTCATAGTGGTTTTATGGTTCATGATGCGCTCCTCCCTTTTCATAGTCTCTTTGTATTGAAGCTGGTGTAATATTACGAGAATTGGTCAGCACGTCAATACTCGGGCAAGGCAAAATCTATAGGTCAAATGGAAATCTGTCAAGAAAAAAATGAAAAAATCTTCTTCTAAATGATACTTTTGACCAAAAATCCTTTTGCGTATACAGTATGGCTGATGGAAGAAACAAACATCACTGCATTTGCCAAGATAAATATAGGACTCAAAATATTCGATCGCCGGAAATCTGGGTATCATGACATCGAAAGCCTGTTCCAGAATGTCGATATAGCCGACTCTCTGCGGATTCGTCCGAACAATGTTGGCAAGATCGTGATAGAAGGCGATATTGGCTGCGCTCCTGAGCAGTCGACTATTTACCATGCTGCAAAGCACTTTTGCATGGAATTTGAAGATAAGAGCCCAATTACAGGAGTCACAATCAAAGTCGAGAAAGGCATTCCTTCAGGCGCTGGATTGGGTGGAGCCGGTGCAGATGCTGCAGCAACCTTATTTGGAATGAACGAACTCTTCGAGAAAAGGCTTTCAAGGGCTGAACTTGCCAGAATTGGCTCGCACGTTGCCAGCGATGTGGCATTCTTTCTCTATGGGGGCGCTGCGATCGTAAGAGGGCGGGGAGAATATGTCTTTCCGATTGAACCGAGAACAGATTTTGGCTTGGTAATCCTGCAGCCGACCTGGGCTTCTTCAACACCAGCGGCTTATGCGGCGTTGGACAATTACCGAGCCATACGAGGAATTGAACACGCTTGCACTTCAGAAGATGCAGCTGGATATTCAATCAATCTGCCAAATGAGCAATTGGAAAAGATCTATCGCTCACCCATTCAAAAATGGGGATTCGAAAACGATTTCCTGCCTGTTCTCGCCGAAAAGAAAAAGCAATATTCAGAAATGCTGTCGCTCCTGCAAGAAGCAGGAGCGGCTTATGTAAATCTGACAGGGTCAGGCTCATGCGTATTTGGTGTTTTCGACAACGCTGAAGCAGCACAAAAAGCCTCATGCACATGCTCTTCCTTGCTTTTTGGCGAAGGGGATAGGGCGCAAAGCTTCGCTGCACACATAATTGCCGCAAAACCGCTTGCGCGAAGCATGATTGTAAGTTATATTCAAGACTGCAACGAAGATACAAGGTCAGACAAGGAGCGCCCTTGCTATGGAAGTTACTGACATCCGTATCCGGAAAGTAAGCTCTGAAGGTAAGCTCAAAGCGTACGTCACTGTAACCTTTGATGAATGTTTTGTCGTGCATAATGTCAAGATTATCGAAGGCAAGAGTGGCATGTTCATCGCGATGCCCAGCAGAAGGACAAAAACTGGGGAATACAAAGACATCGCGCACCCGATTTGTCCGGATTTCAGGTCGAAACTGCAAGAAAAAATCCTTGCAGCCTATAATTCGGACAAGGCAAACGATACAACAGTACCTGAGTTTGACTGACCTTCACATTTTTTGAATTTCCGCATATAGTAAAGCTTATTCTTTCCATTGGGACGTAGGCAAGCGGTAAGCCTCCGGATTTTGGTTCCGGCATGCGCAGGTTCGAATCCTGCCGTCCCAGGAAAAGGCAAATATCTGAAGGAGTGGGAGAAATGGAGCATATCGAGTTAAAAGTATCTCCGAGAGGTAAGCTTACCAAAGGAGAACTTAACAAGGCACGCAAAGAAGGAAAAGTGCCTGCACAATTGTATGGAAAAGAAATCTCGCCTGTATCGATTTTTATCGACCGGGAGGAATTTGGAAGCGCTGCCAGACGCATTACCGAGAGCATGATAATCGACTTGAATCTTGAAGGAAAGAAATATCCCTCGCTGATGAAAGAGATTCAGAAAGCGAATATTTCAGGCGATTTGCTGCATATTGATTTCAACCTGATAGAGCGCGGCCACAAGATACACGTAAAAGTGCCGCTTCATCTGACCGGCTCTGCGAAAGGCGTTCGAGAGGGCGGCATTCTTGAACATGCCATCCATGATATTGAAGTTGAATGCGATCCTGACATGCTGCCGGAAAAAATCGAAGTGGATATTACGGACCTGGAAGCGAACCATGCGCTTCATCTTCGCGATATTGCAATTCCGGAAGGCGTCAAAGTGCTTACCAATCCGGAAACCGTTATCGCGATTATCAAATTTGCTCGTGCTGAAGTCGAGAAGGTCGAGGCTCCTGAGGCTGCCGAAGCAGAAGCGGCGGCAGCAGCAGCCCAGCCTGCGGCTGAAGGTGCGGCCGAAACCGCTGAAAAGTAATTCGCTCGCCAGAATCGAAGCAAGAAGTAGTCCAGTTATCCAGTCGGCCGGCTGGGAACTGGACTATTTATTTTATTCTGGAATACATATTGCATGAATGCGGGGTGAGGCAGTGGACAGACTTGAGCTTCGCATGCGCCGAATTTTGCTGGCCCTTGGTATAAAACCAGAGACGCCTCTGGCCCTTGCTTTTTCCGGGGGACTTGATTCTGTGGTCTTGCTCAATCTCCTCGTCAGGTGCGGGCTTCGAAATATCCGCGCTGTGCATGTGTGCCACAATATCCGTCCAGCGGATGAGCTGGCAAGGGAAAAAGTGCTGATAAAAGAGACATGCATGAAGATGCATGTAAATCTCACGATAGTGAATGTAAAAGAGGGGGCAATCGATCAATATGCCTCGAAAGCTCGGTGCGGTATCGAAGCGGCAGCCCGGCATTTCAGGTATCGCGCGCTTGTCCGCAGCGCGCAGCGGTTTGGTATCCGCACTGTTGCAACGGCGCACCATGCTGATGATCAGGTTGAAACATTTCTTTTGGGGATGGTTCGCGGAGGCAGCTTGAGGGCTCTTTCGGGCATCGAGCCTGTAAGAATGCTGTCGGCATCGCAAGGGATATATATTATTCGTCCTCTATTGAGCTTCGAAAGAGTTGAGCTTTTTCAGTATGCCATGCGGAAGGGAATCGTCTGGTCCGAAGATTCGACCAATGCTGATACTGCTTTTATGCGCAATAAAATCCGCCACGTTTTGATTCCGCTGCTGAATGCAGAATTTCCGTCCTGGAAAACGTCTGTTCTGTCGTATGTCGAGCAGATACGAGAGGAGCACGAGTTTGTGGAGAGATCGGCACAGAAGATATTGCATCGGCTTCTGGCGCAAGTGGAAGGCGAAGAACTGCTTGACATTGAATTACTGAAGAAAGAGAGGAGATTGATGCGCCTTGCAGTTATAAAGCTTTATCTTGCCCGCCTGGGAGGGGGAATTGCTGCAAGCCGCGAAGCGGTCGAGGAACTTGACCAGGCTATATCGAGCAATAAAAAGCGGATTGAGGCAGGCGGATTCGAATTCGATCTCGCCGAAGGCTTTCTGAAGTTCTGCGGCAAGACAAGGGGCTCTTCTGCTCAAGCGGTCCGGGCAATTTCGCCTCTACTTGATTCATATGAAAAAGACCAGTATTTTCTCATGGTACCTGCAGCTGGCACATATCGGTGCGGACCTTATATCATCCAGATCTCTGAGTATGAGCATGGGTCAACATTGCATGATACGCCGCCAGCGACTGCGAATAGCTTGGTATGCGCTTTTTTCCCATTTATTTTGAGGAACAGAAGGGCAGGCGATACCGTTCTCGGCCCAGCAGGCCAGAAGGCGGTCGATACATACCTGAAAGAGATCAAGATTGCAGCAAGGCTGCGACATGCAGTCCCTGTCATAGAAGATAAGGATGGAATTGCAGCGGTTATTCCATCTGCTTTTGGCAATGCTGCTTCTGCCAGGCCGCTTCTCAGAGATCCGGCGCTGTGCCAAAACAAAAAAATGAAGTATATTTTGCTTTCAATGAAAGGAGATTCGACAATCAATGTCAGATCAAAACGATAACAGCAACGACAAACGGCCAGAACTGCCGCCCGCAGTCAAGGGAAACCGAGCCGCGCTTGCGGTATTTTTCTCTTTAATTGTGCTTTTTGGCGTGTATCTGTTTTTTGGGCAGAAGGAAAATTCAAGAGAAATCCCATATTCCTCATTTTTATCATACCTCGACCTTGGAGAGGTCAAGTCTGTCAGGATTATCGATCAACGTGACATAGACGGCTATCTGATAGGCAAAAATGGCGCTGAAATGTCATTCACAACAAAAATACCGTACTTCGATTCCGAACTTATGGCTCGTCTTCAGAATAAAGGAGTGAGTGTCACAGGCGCTGTCAGCGGAACAAGTCCATTCCAGATTCTCTTCGAACTCACGCCCTGGATTTTCGGTTTCATCCTGATTTGGATAATGATGCGCCAAATGCAGGGAAATAACAAAGCGTTCAGCTTTGGAAAGAGCAAAGCAAAGCTCTATAATGATTCAGAAAAAAGAGTCACCTTTGATGATGTTGCGGGCCAGAAAGAAGCCAAATATGAACTCATGGAAGTTATCGATTATTTGAAGAACCCGAAAAAATTCGTCAAAATGGGAGCGAAAATTCCCAAAGGTGTATTGCTTGTCGGAATGCCGGGGACAGGCAAAACGCTCATCGCAAAAGCTACCGCAGGCGAAGCGAATGTGCCTTTCTTTCACATGTCTGGGTCTGATTTTGTCGAGATGTTTGTAGGTGTTGGTGCCAGCAGGGTTCGGGATCTTTTCGAGCAGGGCCGGAAACATGCACCATGTATCATTTTTATAGATGAGCTGGATGCTGTTGGGCGCACGAGGGGTTCTGGCCTTGGCGGCGGACACGATGAGCGGGAACAGACGCTCAATCAGATGCTGGTTGAAATGGATGGTTTCGATACGAAAGACGGGGTTATTGTGCTCGCGGCGACGAACCGCCCCGACGTGCTCGATCCAGCTCTGCTGCGTCCGGGGCGTTTTGATCGGCAGGTGGTTGTGGCGATGCCTGATGTGCAGGAGCGGAAAGATATTCTCAAAATCCACATGAGCAAAATTCCTGTTGCCGAAAATGTCGATGTCGAAAGGCTTGCAAGAGCCACGCCTGGAACTTCCGGTGCGGATCTGGCCAATATGGTAAACGAGGCTGCGCTCTTTGCAATACGGAAGAGCAAAGATATCGTCGAAATGGAAGATTTCGAGGATGCGAGAGACAAGATACTCATGGGCGTCGCTCGCAAAAGCCTTGTGATTGCGGATGAAGAAAAGCGCTCAACGGCAATTCACGAATCGGGACATGCGCTTCTTCATTATTTTCTTCCGAATTCAGATCCTCTCCATAAAGTAACGATTGTGCCAAGAGGACGGGCGCTCGGGCTGGCCCTTTCGCTGCCAGAAAAAGACACCTATTCGCGCACCTATGGGTGGCTGTACGATCGCATCGTC
Organism: Rectinema subterraneum; assembly: GCA_009768935.1. GTDB lineage: Bacteria > Spirochaetota > Spirochaetia > Treponematales > Rectinemataceae > Rectinema > Rectinema subterraneum. The sequence continues at coordinate 20,994 of WESA01000006.1, read as the reverse complement.
ATCTCCTACGGCGGATATGCAGCCGAGAAAATCGTATATGGAGAAACAACGACCGGAGCTGCCCAGGATATCAAACAAGCGACAGAAATTGCGCGAAAAATGGTGCGCGAATGGGGAATGTCCGACGCAATTGGTCCTGTTTCTCTCGGCGATGAAGAAGAACCAATTTTCCTGGGCAGAGAAATTGCTCAACACAAAGATTACTCCGAAGAAACCGCTCGCAAAATCGACGCAGCAATTCAAAGTCTTTTAAGCTCAGCACTCGAAAAAGCCATGAGCATTCTCACCCGGGAAAAAGATCGCCTGCTGGCGCTAGCAGACAGGCTCATGCAGATAGAGACTCTTGAAGATAGCGATGTCCGAACGCTCCTCGGATTGCAGGATGGCAAATTTGTGGAAGAAGGAGCAGTGAAGTGCTGAGGGCGTGAATGAAAAGGGAAAAACGTTTTATCATTTCACTAATCCCTGTTCTAGTTCTTGCATTTCTTTTTCAAAGCTGCCTTACCGCAGATGAAGCAAGCATTGCACCACCAGAACCATCTGAGGCAATGGCAGGCAATATCGAGCAGCTTGCAGCGAACGATCCTGAAGCTTCAATCGCGATGCTATCGGATCTGTTCGAAAAACAAAGAGAAAAAGGCGAGCCGCTAGAAAATAGCATTATAGGCGGGAAGGCTGTCGAGCTTTTCGGAAAATCCGCCAGCACTATGCTGGGGTTGTTCAGAAAAGCGCTGCAGGAAGGGGATATTGTGACTGCAAAGCGGCTGTCCTTTTCCGCGCACACCATCTCCCGATATGCTTCTTTGTACGAATCCCTTAAGAATGTTCTCCCTGCGGATTTTTCCGCAATGGGAGAGCCCGCTGTCCGCCTCCAGCTTATATTCCTGGAAGCAGAAGCGAAATTCAAAAAAAACGGCTATGTTGCCGGCAAAGCGGTGCTCGCAGCAGCGCTTTCGGCTGAACCTTCACTTTTGTCAATCCGAGATGTGCCCAGTGCTATCAGCAAAGAAATAGATTCAGCTCAAGAGCCGGCTCTTTTTTTCTTGTCCTGGGCAGAACGGGCAAAAGCAAATAATGATATTGAAGCTGCGGCGTGGTTTGGCGCCATGGCTGGACAAATCAAATTCGAGGCAGTCTCTCCGCAGGGTGAGAAGGAAGATTGGATCGCCAGCGCTGTTTCCGGCGTCGTTACTGTGTATGTCGATAGAGGATTCAAGATTCAAGGCGGCTACAGCGTTCCTGATAGGGTTCTGGGGACAGGGTTTCAGATTGCGCCCGGGCTCTATCTGACAAACCATCATGTAGTGCAGAGTGAAGTCGACCCGAGCTATAAGGGATATTCGCGCCTGAGCATTCGTCCGTCAGACAATCCCCAGGCCAGAGTGCCGGCCAAAGTCATAGGATGGGACGAAGAGATGGACCTTGCTTTGCTTCAATCAGAAGAAAAATTGCAGAGTGTCATCTATATTCCATCTTCCATGAAGTTCCAGGCGGGAGACCGCGTCTTTGCGGTTGGTTCTCCAATAGGCCTGGAGAACAGCGTTACCGCTGGGGTCGTCAGCTCGCTGAGCAGGAAAATCATTTCATACGGCGAAGCAGCGCAAATAGATGTCCCGGTTAATCAAGGGAATTCAGGCAGTCCGCTTTTTTTGGCCAATGGCCTGCTGGTCGGAATGGTTTTTGCTGGTTTGCCTTCGTTCCAGAACATAAATTTCGCATTGCCGGTACAATGGATTGTATCTTCACTTCCTGCGCTGTTCAGCGGCACATCGGTTGTGCATCCAAGACTGGGAATAGTGCTTGGCAAGGGGAGCGGGCAGAATCCGGTTGTGCTTTCCGATCTCGACAAGGTTTCCAGAGCGTTTCGAGCCGGCGATGTGCTGAAAGAGATCAATGGAGTGCCAGCCAAAGATATTGCATCCATCCAGCTGCAGCTTGCAGCGGTGCCTCCGGATGCTCTCTGCATGGTCGAGGCTCAGCGTGACTTCCAGCCAGTTAGAAGGCTGCGCCGAATCCAGAACACGGGCGGCGCTTCGCTCATTCCTGCGTGGGATACTATCAAGCGCACCTATATCTTGGAAGGCATTCTCGGCGCCCGGCTTGAACAGCTCGAGGATTCCAGCAAAGTTGGAGGGCTCTATTCTGTAAGTTGGGTATGTCCTGCTGAAGCAGCGGATGAGACTGGTATAGCCGAAAATGATACGATCAACATACACAAAATCCAGCTCGACCGCAAGAACAAGGTTTTTATACTGGAATTTTCCGCGAAGTCACGGTTGAGCGGCTATTTTGAACGCACCATTCGCCTTGAACTGCCAGCCGAGAGTGCTGCTATCATCTAAAAAGATGTACAATAAATAGCAAGAGGCAATGCCAATGCCAAAAATTGCAGTATTGGAAGCGGATGCGGTGATCGCCCTGGACATCGCAAAAAGCATCGAACAAGCAAACCTGGCGAGTGTTGATGTATTCGAATCCTTTGGCGCACTCGAACCTGAGCTGACAGAACAGCATTTCAATCTGCTCGTAATAGACATTGACGATAACCGCGAGGAAGATATTCAGACTGCTACGAGAGTGTACCGCGATTTTGGAATTCATTGCATTGTCATAAGTGACCATATCGCCTCTGCGTCGCTTGTGAAGCTTCGTGAAGCCGAACCCCTTGGGATGCTTGTAAAACCATTTTCCTCGCGCGAACTCATTGCAAATGTCGAAACAGGGTTGTACCGCGTCTCAATGGAACAGAAGCTCCGAGACAGCGAGCGCAGGTACAGAAACCTTTTTGCATATAGCCTTTCGGCCCGATGCATTTCTGCTTTCGACGGTGCGATTCTTGAAAGAAATAATGCATTCGAGACGCAATTTGGCTTGCCTCAAAAAATCAGAAACATACAAGAGCTTTTTACGGAAGAAAGCATATGGAACCGTGTTCTCGACAGCCTTGAGAAAGGGCAGGTGCTGCAGGAAGAGCTTCGGACCAGAGATTCAGGGGAAGGCGCCCGAGATGTGCTGTCCAGCTTTTCATATTTTCAGGATGAGCAGAACGAGACGCGCGTTCTCTGTGAATTCATTGACATCACTGAGTCGAAAAGACTCAGAGATGAACTGTTCCAGTCCCAGAAGCTCGAAGCGATCGGACGCCTGGCCGGAGGCGTTGCACACGATCTCAACAATTTCCTGACTTCGATGATTGGCTCCCTTGAGATGATTAAACTCGATGCAGGCACAAGCAAAGAGATTTCCGAAGATATAGCAGGAATGGAGCATGTCATCCAGAAAACATCCGCATTGACGCGCCAGCTGCTGGGATTTTCTAGGCGAAAATCCTTTTCTCCGGCTGTGCTGGATCTACGGGAAGTCCTGAGCGATTCGCACAAAATGCTCAAGCGCCTTATTCCAGAGAAGATTTACATATCGCTCAGCCTGCCGGATTCGCCCTGCCCGGTAATTGCGGATGCTGGGCACATCGAGCAGATACTGCTCAATCTTGTGGTCAATGCGAGGGATGCGCTCGAAACAGCTGATAATCCGCATATTTCTATTTTGCTTAGCCATACTGCTGTCAAAAGAGAAAAAGCCGGCAAGAGCCTTGTTCCTGAAGGCAATTATGCGCTCATCGAAGTAAAGGACAATGGGATCGGCATAGAACCAGCAGTCATGGAGAAGATCTTTGAGCCATTTTTTACTACGAAAGGCGAAGGGAAGGGTACTGGCCTTGGCCTTTCGATAGTCAGCTCTCTCGTAGACCTGAATGGCGGATATATAGGCGCCGAAAGTACGCCCAGTGCTGGTACTACATTCAGGATATGGCTGCCTCTTGCCAAAGGCTCTCAGACAAGTGAAGTCTCCGAAGCAAGCAGCGTGCTCCCAACAGAGAACATCTATAATCATTATGCGTCGGAGCTCAAGGGCAAAAGAATACTGATCGTAGATGACGATGAATCCGTACTCGCGACATGTAAGCGAACTCTCGAAAGAGCTGGCTGCCTTACAGAAACCTGCGTAAATGCGGGCGAAGCGCTACTCCTGCTCGAGCATCATACATTCGACTTGCTTCTTGTCGATATAGTCCTGCCTGGCGTCTATGGAACTGAGCTTTGGCAGAGGCTGAAAAAAGGCAATTCCGTTGTTTCATGCCTATATATGACGGGCTATGAGCCCCATTCCCTGGGAGTGGAAACAGAAGAGCCAATTCTTTTAAAGCCATTTGCTCCAGCAGCCCTCATCGAAGCGTGTGCAAAGGCAATAAAAAGAGGCCGTGCTTAATTCGCCGGCATATTCGCATCCTGATCGAGTGTACTGAAGCCCAGAAGGCTATAAAGCTGCTGTTCATATGCTGCAAGCTCATTGGAGCCGAACAGCCGCGCTTCATGAGGGGTGTTTATTTGCAATATACCCCTGACACGTGCCGGCCGCTGGCTGAGCACGACGACCTGATCGGCAAGAAAAAGAGCATCATGTATGTCATGCGTTACGATGACAGCAGTAGGACGCTCGTCTTTCCATAATTTCAGAAAGGCTTGCATGAGCTCGATTTTCTGTTTGAGATCCACTGCCGAAAAAGCTTCATCAAGAAGCAGAATATCAGAAGGAAATGCGAAGGCCCTGGCAAGCGAGAGGCGTTTCTGCATACCTCCCGAGAGCTGGTGCGGCCGAAAATGCCTGAATTCGGTCAGCCCTGCTTCTTCAAGAAAGCGGGAAATGCGCTGTTCGATTGTATTTGTGTCCTGCAGGGATGCCATTGCATAGCGCATATTGTCTTCAGCGCTGAGCCATGCCAAAAGCCTTGGCTCCTGGAAACAATAGGAAAATCGCTTGTCTTCAAGACCGGCCATAGCTCCCGCATCAGCCGCTAAAATGCCCGATAGTATGTTCAGAAGGGTAGTTTTTCCGCATCCGCTGGGGCCGAGAATGGCGGTAATCGATGATGCCTGCATTTCGAAACTGACGCTGTCCAGCACCAGAAGGTCGCCAAAGCGTTTTCGAAGATTTTGGATGGCCATGCTCATATGCTCATCGCCCTTCTTAATTGCTTTGATCTCATATGCTGCTCTGCCTGCTCACTTGAGGAGCGACGGAGAGATAGACTAGATTTGCCCGTGCCGAGAGCAATCCGAACAAATATTCGCTCAGACCGCAGAGCAGAATAGTCACCAAAGCCCATGCAAAAACATCAGCAGTCTCCAGCATAAGACGCGATTCCTGCATGGCTGACCCCAGAGCCATGCGCGGCTGGCTCAAAACCTCTCCGGCAACAACGACTTTCCAGCATAAGCCGAGTGCATTTTTTGCTCCTGAAAGGATATAGGGGAGAGCGGAAGGAACCCTGAGCCGCCATAGCATAACCCGCTTTGGCACATGAAAAAGCCTGCTCATCTGCAGAAGATTCTGGTCGACTGATCGAATACCAGCTTCCGCCGATGTGTGCATAACCGGAAATGCCATAAGAACGGCACTGAATACAGGTACCTGCGAAGAAGGAAACCAGAACATGGCAAGAAGGATAAGGGCAAGAACCGGCGTCGCCCGAACTCCTGTTATAAAAGGGCTCAAAAAAGCTTTTGCGGGCTGGCTGATGCCTGAAATAAAGCCGCTTAAAAGCCCGATGGCAATGCTGATTATAAACGATTCCAGCACGCGGGCCAAAGATCCAGAGACAGCGGACCAAAATTTTGCGGTAGTAGAAAGATTTGCAAGTGCCTTAAGCACGATTGGCGGCCCTGGCAGGATCAGCTCGCTTTTCACAATGGAAGAAGCTGCCTGCCATGCCACAAGGAAACATGCAATGCCCAGAAGCCGCCAGGCGAGCGGCGTCCAGGATGGCCTAGCGGATGATTGCATAGAAAGCACTATCAGGCAGTTTTCCACCGACCGAAGCAGGCTCGAATTGCAAAAATACAGAAAGAAGCGTTTCTATGGAATGGCGGGCAGCGGGAGCTTCTATAAATACAAAATTGGAGAGTGGAATGGCACTTGCAGCTACTTGCGCGCTTACTCCAAGGTCAAGAGATTCTGCCAATTTGCCTGTGCCTGACGGGTCTTCCTTGGCTTTCCGCAGCGAGGCACGATAGGAATCCAGAAGTATTCTGGCCTTTTCCGGATTCGATTCGACAAGCTCTTTTCTGGCAACGAAGAGCGACATCGGGTAATCCTCTTGATTTGTGCGCAATTGCCATTCATGCTTCAAATCCACAGCGGCCCTGATGCTTGCGTTCTTAAGAATTGCCTGCGACGCGAATGGCTCAGGCAGAACGGCATACCGTATTTTGCCAGCTGCAAGCCCTGCTGCGATTTCCGGATACGCGAGATTGTAAACAGGAGTATAATCTGAGCCTGCATTCAATCCATACGCGGCGCATAGGTACTGAAACAGGAAATCAGGCGTGGCTTTTTGTCCCGCGATGTAGATTGTCTTGCCTTTCACATCGGCGAGCGACGCGAGATCCGGGTCGGTAGTGAGGAATTTGACCATGCCATTGCCAACAACAGCCAGAGCCCGAATGGGTGCTCCCGCGTTGAAAAGCTTGGCTGCGATATTGACAGGAAGGACGCCAGCATCGATTTCCCCGTTAAGGAGCTTGGCAACGACCATATCAGCGCTGGCAACTGTGATAAATCCGAATTCATCCGGGCTTGTCTTGAGCAGCTCCGACATCATCCATGCGCTGCTCAGCCCCGAAGGGCCTTTGAGCACAGAAACAACAACTTTACTTTTTTGCTGCGCAATTGCAGGAGCTGTACATGCAAAGGCAAGAACAAGCAAAACACAGAAAACTGATCCGGCACGTTTCATTGCTCTATCTCCTCCCCTGAAAGGCTCTCATCAAGAATATCTTTGATCTGCGCTTCAGTGAATGAAATATATATATTTTTTTCGAGATATGGAATGACCAGACCGACAGGGCCGTCTTTTGCCCTCCTGAGATTTTTGACATAGGTCGTGTGTACATCGCCGCCGAGATTTTTGCGCGCCTTGGAATAATAGATTGCAAGCCGCGCGGCGGTCTGGATGACTTCAGGAGGAAAGGATTTATTTTTAATAGCCCTTATAAAGACATAGGAACCAGAATAATCCCTTGCATGAAGCCACAAGTCCGAGCCTCGGGCGATGTGCCGCAATATTTCGTCATTCTCCTTGCCCGATTTGCCTATCAGAATCGTCCAGCCTTTGTATTCAATGTGTTGGCAAGGGAAGCGCATTTTTTCTTTGGTGCGGGCCGCTCCTCCTTTTCGGAGCGCTTGCGCGATGACAATTGGATCGGGTTCTGCTTCGAGTTTGGAAAGCCATGTTTTCAGCTGGCTCATCGAAGTTCGGCATCGCTCCAATTCCGCGGCGATATCATCGATGCCGGTTTTCGCCTTATGATATTTTTCGTAGTAGCGCGCTGCGTTCTGTGCTGGAGTTGCGGATGGTTCGATCTCTATGAGAATTTCTCTGTTTTCGTAGAAATCGAGGGCACGGGCGAAGGTCTTTGTTCCTTGCATTTCAATAGCGTAGCCGCCGATAAGAATATCTCCGATCTGGCGGAATCGTTCCGCTTGTTGGTATTCATTTTGCTTGGCGCTCAATGCGGACAGCCGGTTTTCAAGCGAAGAATACTTGCGGCTGAATATTTCCCGCACTTGCGCGATGAGCGCATCCCGGGAAAGCTGGCCTGTATGCTCGGAATAGAAATGTTCTATTCGCTGCCAGAATGGTCCCGGGCCTTGCAGATCTCGGATCGTGTAAGGCTTTGCGCTCTGGCTGGCGGCATCTCTTGGGGCAGGCAATGCAAACGCGGCGCCCGATATTTCCTGCCGCGAAGGAAGGCGGCGGAGTGCATCAATGATAATGCCTTCTTCAGAAACGAGAAGCACATTTCCTGCGCCGCTCCAGAGTCTGGCGTAAAGAAAAAGTTTGGCAGGGCTGCCTTTTTCATCGGCTTTGGTGATTTCGATCTTGATTATCCGGTCTTTGGAAATTTGCTCAGCATGAATGATTGTACCGCCCTTGATTCTCGATCTGAGACACTCCATAAAGCGCAATGGGCGCTCGTTTTTTGCCGGCGGCGCGGTGAGTGGATGGATTCTGCACGCATTGTGAGCGATGCTGATCAGATAGAACAGCCTGTTGCCTCTGCCATAGAGCTCCAGGACAATGGCATCATAGGAAGGCTGGAAAATATTCTGTATCTTCATGCCTTCGAGCGGCTCTTCGGAGAGGATGAGTTCGATTTCCTCGCAATTAAGCGACATCAGTTCCGCTCCGGATCAGCGGCCATGGCAATGCTTATATTTTTTCCCTGAGCCGCACGGACAGGGATCATTGCGGCCTATTTTCTGGCCTTGCCGGATGACTGTAGCCGCAGGCGGCGCTGCTGCTGCGGCAATGGCGGATTCCTGCCGCACTGCTTCCGATTCGCCTGCAAAAGAACCAACAGACTGATGGCTCGTTTGCGCGACTTCGATTCTTGGAGCCCGCGATGGTATTGTCGCAGTCTGTTCGACCTTCTGCTGGATTCGTACGCGGAACACCTTCGAAGCGATATTGTGCCGAATCGAGAGAATGAGCGATTCGAAAATATCCGAGCCTTCGAGCTTATATTCGAGAAGCGGATTCTTCTGGGCATAGCTGCGCAGATATACGGCTTCGCGAAGCGCTTCCATGGACTCGAGATGATCCAGCCATTTTTCATCGATTTCCTGAAGATATGAGAATCGAATGAAGAAATTGAGGCTCTCCGCTCCGGCCGATTCGATTTTTGCGCTGAGGTCCTGATCCAGCAGTTTCTGGATTTCCTGGATAATTGTGCCCGAGCGATGCAGATCGGCAACCTGCTTGGGGGAAAGGTCAATGCCGAATGTGTCGAACAGCCATGAGCAGAAATCAGCGATCGCTTTGTTCTGGTTCTCTTTGATGGATTGATCGAGAAGGTCGCTTCGGTCTTCCAGCATTTCGGTTGCGGAAGTTCTGACTCTCTCTATGAGGTCGGTATCTGCCAGAATGGCATTGCGCTGTTCATAGATGAAATTGCGCTGCTTGTTGAGCACGTCGTCATACTCGAGCAGATGTTTTCTGATTTCAAAGTTGCGCTCTTCGACTTTTTTCTGTGCGCTTTCGATAGATTTGTTGAGAAGGGGGTGATAGATGGGCTCTCCGGGTTTCATGCCAGCTTTGCTCATAAGCTGCTTGAAGTTTTCTCCGCCGAACAAGCGCATGAGGTCGTCGTCAAGTGAAATGAAAAAAATGGATCTTCCAGGGTCGCCTTGTCGACCGCTGCGTCCGCGCAACTGATTGTCGATCCGCCTGGATTCATGCCGCTCGGTGCCTATGACACAAAGTCCGCCAAGGCTCTTTACTTCTTCGTAATCGCGTGCCCAGAGGTCGTATTCATGGAGCAGGGCTTCTCTGTATTTTTCTTCTGGAGCTTCGGTTCCCGCTTTTCTGCGGGCGCGAAATTCGGGATTTCCACCGAGTTTGATATCAGTGCCGCGGCCTGCCATGTTTGTGGCGATGGTGACGGCCCCCTTTGCGCCCGCTTCCGAGATGATGAGTGCTTCACGCGCGTGGTTCTTGGCATTCAAAACTTCGTGCCGGATGCCGTTTTTTGTAAGCATGGCGGAAAGCTTTTCCGATTTTTCTATCGACACGGTGCCGACCAGAATTGGCTGGCCCTTGGTGTGCAGGGTTTTGATTTCATTCAATATTGCGTCAAATTTTTCCGTTTCATTCAGATAGACAAGATCATTTTCGTCTCTGCGCACGACTGGTCTGTTAGTGGGTATGACAACAACATCGAGATTGTATATTTTATTAAACTCTTCCGATTCGGTGTCAGCAGTTCCCGTCATGCCGGCTAATTTTTTATACAATCTAAAGTAATTTTGAAAGGTAATCGTCGCCAGCGTGCGATTTCGCCGCGCGATTTTAATGCGTTCCTTTGCTTCTATTGCTTCGTGAAGACCCTCGGAGTAGCGCCTGCCATGAAGAATGCGGCCGGTAAATTCATCGACTATCTGCACCTGATTGTCCTGCACTACATAATCCACATCCTTGTTGAAAAGGCGCTGCGCTCGGACAGCTTGCGTAAAATAATGCACAAACTCGAAATTTGCTGGATCGAAAAGGCTGCCTTTAATGAGGCCGCGTTTCTGGAGAAGCGACTCAATATGATTCATGCCCTCGCTGGTGAACATGACGCGTTTCGATTTTTCATCGATTTTGAAATCGCCTTCCAGCACTTCCCCTTTTGATTCATCGGGATATTCGCCTGTTTCGGGATTTTTTTTCGCTTCAACCAAAGAAAGGGCAAGCCGGTTCACTTCGTTCACTTTGTAGGTGTCGTCGTCTGCAGGGCCGGAGATGATGAGCGGAGTCCGCGCCTCATCGATAAGAATGGAGTCGATTTCATCGATTATGCAGTAGGCATGTCCTCGCTGAACTTTCTGATCGAGCGACCAGACCATATTGTCGCGCAAGTAATCGAAACCGAATTCATTATTGGTTCCATACGTGATATCGCATGCATACGAGGTTTTTCTGGCCACATTATCCATGGACGAGAGGATGCATCCAACAGAAAGACCCAGAAATGTATAGATCTGCCCCATCCATTGGCTATCGCGTTCAGCAAGGTAATCGTTGACAGTAATGACATGGACGCCCTGGCCCGTCAGCGCATTGAGATACGCAGCCGTGACAGATGAAAGAGTCTTGCCTTCCCCGGTTTTCATTTCGACGATTTTGCCTTGATGCAGAACAATTCCGCCAATCAGCTGGACATCGAAAGGGCGCTCGCCAAGTCTTCGGCGAGCCGCTTCCCGAACAAGCGCAAAAGCCTCCGGCAATATATCATCCAGCGTCTCACCTTTTGAGAGGCGATCTTTGAATTTAGTAGTCATTTTGGGGAAATCCGCATCCGACAATGACAGAGCCCATGGTTCGAGTTCATTGATTCTATGGAGCAGCGGCAGAACAGCCTTGATATCTTTTTCTTTTTTTGAGCCCAGGAGGGCTGCAAGAATGTTTCCAGACATAATGAATAGAATACTTTCGTTCTCATAAAGGGTCAAGGAATGGTATAATCCGGAGTATGAACAGACGATGCACAAGGACTCTGCTGCTTCTCGGGGTTCTCCTGGTACTGGCCAGCTGCAAGGTATCATCAGATGAAGCAAAGACGCATGCGCTATTCGATATCGGATACGGGAAGACCGACTTTACTCTTGATCTTTCGGCATCAGAAAAAAACAATATTGGATTATCCATCAACAAAGGCATATTCCATATTCTGAGCAGGGGAGAGGCGAAAATTCTGAGCATTTCCTCATATGGCCAAACACTTGCCATGTGGTACGACCCCGCACGCGGAAGTGCGCCGATGATTCTGAAGGATGTGAAAATCGATGCTGGGTCGTCAAAAGAGGACATGGGCCGCTTTGCGACTCAGGTTTCTTTTGTTGATCCCTGGCCAATGGCTGCGGATTCAAGGCAAACACTCTACGTCGCGGACAGGAAGTCAAACCAGGTTTCTGCGAATGGCACTGAAAATTCCGCGTATGGAGCCGAGCCGGACAGAATTGTCCGGCGTTTCGATGCCAATGGAAAAGAACTAGGGCCTCTTGGCCAGGAAGGAATAGCTGGTTCGCCATTTCCGGAAATAATGCGTCTTGAAATTACAGAAAACGATACGCTTGCGGTGATATGCGCCTCCGAGACTGAAACCCTGGTTTACTTTTACGACCGAAATGGCGTTTTCCTGCATCTACTCAAACTGAAAGACAATACTTTGCCGATTCCTGCCCAGATTCTGAAAAAAAATCCGGAGGGGAAAGGCCTTCGGATCATTCCTTCGCTGGAGTCCATCATACCCGCATATGTCGCGGGGAAAACAGAAGTGATTTTAAAAATCAATTATTACCTTGAAAATTATGATGTCGGAACCGGCGTCACTCTGTCGATTGATCAGCTAGGAGGATGGATACTTCAAATTGATGCATCTGCCGGCTCAATCCTCAATGCGTTTCCGCTCCAGAGCGGTATGAGCGAAACGGGTGTCAATCTGCAGCTTGTTGCTGCAAAAAAGGACAGTTTTCTGACCATCCGCTGGGCTGATCAATACCTTGGAGGAGAGTTGCTGAAATTTGACTCAAGCGGAAAAGTAACTGGAAAACTGAGCATTCGCTGCCCAGATGAGGCTGCTGCATTTGTTGCAATGACTGTTGGAGATGATGGGTACCTCTATTTGCTTGCCTCTCTGCCTTCTGCACTCCGAATGTATGCATGGAAGATCCCTGGCATGTGATAATAATGTTTTGCTTGCAGATACAGGGAATCAGCGAGTATAGTTAGAAAAGTCTCGTGGAAGCGGAGGTTTTTCGATGCGCTCTCTTGTTTCGATGAGTCAATCGCTCTTGCTGGATGCCTCCACGCGAGAGCTGTTCAACTTTTCTGCAGATGGACTCATGGAAGTTGCATCATTGCGGCTATGGTACGCATTGCAGCAAGAAATGCTTTCGCTAGGCGCATTGACCGGCAAGAGCAAAGATACCATTGCAATAGCTGCGCTGTGCGGGAAAGGGGATAATGCAGGCGATGCCCTCGCAATGCTCAGGCATGCGAAAATGGACGGCTTTCAGCGTCTTTCTGTATTCATTCCCGATCCAGCGACAATGAAAGAGAATGCGCGATTGAATTTATGCCGCGCGGAGCGCTGCGGAATCGATATCATCAGATATGATCTCGCCCCGGATGAACTTGAAAAAAAACTTACGGCTCAAGATATTCTCTTGGATGCTGTACTCGGCACTGGCGTTAAAGGAGCGGCAAAAGAACCCGCGGCAGCACTGATATCTGCGCTAGCAAGCGCAAAAAAAGCAGCGGTTTCAGAGAAAAGCCATTTCCCCTATCTTTTTTCGATAGATGTGCCCTCAGGCTTGAGCGATGAGTGGGAACCAGGCTTTCCATGCGTCCAAGCAGATGCGACGCTCTGTATCGAGCCGATGAAAGAAGCCCTTTTCATGCATGCCGCGAGGCCCTATGCTGGCAAAATCATACCGGTAGGAGGGATTTTCCCGTTATGGCCAAACGAGGCACATCCCCGAGTATGGGAAATTGAAAGTGCTGATCTTCCCGAGTTTCTTCCGCCGATTTCGCCATGGGCGCATAAAATGCAGCGAGGCAGGGTGGCAATTTTTGCAGGAAGTGCGGCCGGCGCTGGTGCTGCAATGCATTGCGTGCGCGGTGCAGCAGCTTCCGGGGCGGGGTATATTGCGCTGTATTGCGACGAAGAGCTTTACTCTGCGTACCTTTCTGCTCTTGGCGATTATGCGATTGTAAGAGTATATTCCGACGATACTTTTTCCGCCGAAGAATGGGACGCACTGGTCATTGGCCCAGGATGGGGAATCGGAGAAAAAAGAGAGGGCCAGCTTGCTCGGCTGCTCCAATCGAAAACTCCAATAATTCTCGATGCTGACGGAGTTCGGCTATTTGCACATCTTGCAGAGCAGCATTCGCGGAACGGAACTCTACGTTTTTTTAAGGCTCCGCTTGTTCTGACACCTCATCCGGGAGAATTTTCTGCGCTCCAAAAATTCATAAGCCAGGAAGAAGCAGCGCAATTTCAGTCATCGGGAATGGTGAATCAAGTCTGCTCGCTCGCGCAAAAATTCGGGATTGTTGTTGCGCTCAGGGCATCCACAACGCATATTGCCTTCCCCGATGAATCATGCGCAATCTGCGACGGTAGCACGCCAGGGCTTGGGGTTGCCGGCTCAGGAGACGTGCTTTCCGGGCTCGCCGGGGGGTTTCTTGCAAGGTGGCGCGCAGCACGAGAGCTTCGCGCCGCATCAGAGCTCAATGAGGGGGATCACGGCATGTGGAAAGATCCCCTTTCGGCAGCGATTATCAGCGCGGTACTTGTGCATGCCGCTGCAGGGCGCAGTCTTTTTGATGCCCAGGGATGGTTCAATCCAGAGGAGCTGGCACGAACCTGTGCGCGTATCAGCTCATGGCAGCTCGATTGCTTGAAGGCGCAATAATGGCAGATATATGACATCATCTAAAAAACGAGGACCTGTAGACTCTTTTCAGCGGTCAGTTGCTGGAATCGCTGCGAGCGGTTCGCTTTTTTTTCTCGCGCGGCGAAAGCAGGATGATACAGAAATGAGTTACCGCTGGGAATTTCCTGGCGGCAAAGTGGAAGAAACAGAAACAGATGAAGAAGCGCTTGAGCGGGAATTTCTTGAGGAATTTGGCGCCAGGATACAAGTGGTCAGGTATCTTGGCGAGACCATGTTTGCTCATAGAGGGAGAATGCGCATTCTCGCCGCATGGGAAATACGCATGCAGCCGAAAGATGTAGCGATGTTGAATGAACACTCGGAGGCTGCCTGGCTTCCATTCGAATCGATCACGAAAATGGACCTTGCGGACTCGGATCGGTCGCTTTTGCCGCTTGTGCAGGCTGCTTTTTCCGCGCTGCAGCAAAAAATGTAAAAACTGCTCATGCTCTGAATTTGAGCATGGGCGAGCAAAATCAATTCTATGGCTGAATGTTCTGCGCTTGATCCTCGAACGCGGCTGTGCGCGGAGATTCGTCTTCTTCCAGACTGTTGAGCAAAACTTCGACCTTTCCCTGCAGCTCATCAAGTTCTTTCTTGAGGGATCGAGCAAGGGTGATGCCTTCTTCGAATATCTCAAACGATTTTTCCAACGGAAGATCTGTATCTCTCATCTGCTCGGCGAGTTGTTCAAGTCTTGCGATTTTCTTCTCAAAGTCCTTCATCGTTTTTGCTCCTTGCATCTTCGGCTTGTGCGCTCAATATCGATGCGTTCGCTTCGCCTCGGTAAAATGATATGTGCACTTCTTCACCAGGTTTGATCATTTCTGCAGAGCGAATGATTTCAGCGCTTTTGCGCACTATAGAAAATCCCCGTTTCATGATTGCTTTGGGGTTGGAAAGCTCGATCGCACTTGCAGCAAGCGCGATGCGATGGCTGAAGGCATCGACTTTGCTGCGCATGCCCTGCTCGATCGCTTCAGTTGCCGTGTCGAAGCGCTGCATCAGAAGCATATGGCGACGAACAAGCATGCTTTCCATGCTGCGTGGGGACACCAGCGAAAGGCGCTGCCGCGCATGCTCAATTATCTGCCGCATCGATTGCGCGAGGACCGTTTCAAAATGCTCGATTTCCTTCTGGACAAGGCCAAGATCCTTGCTAGCCATTTCGGCTGCTGCGGATGGGGTAGGAGCACGCAGATCGGCAGCATAATCGGAAAGAGCCCAGTCTGTCTCATGACCGACTGCACTGATGACAGGGATGCGGGATTCGGCAATTGCGCGAACGACAATTTCCTCTGAAAACGGCAGCAGATCCTCGATGGAACCGCCGCCTCGCCCTACAATGAGCACATCCGCAATGCTCCACTGGTTTGCCTGCCGTATTCGCGCTGCAATCGATGCGGCAGCTTCTTCCCCCTGCACGGCTGCCGGAAGCAGAATAATGTGTGCTTTGGGGTTTCTCCTGCGCAACACATGGATGATATCCCGTATCGCAGCTCCTGTTGCGCTGGTAACTACTGCAATTCGCTCAGGAAAAGCAGGGATCTGTTTTTTTCTGTCCTGATCGAAAAGGCCTTCCTTTGCAAACTTCTGCTTTCGCTCCTCAAGCATGGCAAGAATGTCGCCAAGCCCGGCAGCTCTCATCGTTCTTGCAATAAGCTGATACTGTCCTCTGCCTGCGTAGACTGAAATGCCGCCTCGCGCCCAGACTTTCATCCCATCGCGAGGAACAAATGACAGCGCGAGCATATCTCGCCTGAACATGACGGCCTGCAATACGGCTTGGTCATCTTTCAGAGAAAAATAGAGATGGCCAGAGGCGGCCACCTTGCAATTCGATATTTCTCCCTCTACGGTTACATCGGGGTATTTATTTTCCAGATCGTTCTTTATGAGCAGTGTCAGCTGTGAGACGCTGAGTGGCGAGGAAGATTGTACAGAATCGGCGAGCCAGTCATCGGCATGCATGGCAACATTCTAGCAGAAATGTCCCTGTCCGGAAAAGCTGCATACTGGCTTAATTCGGTCGCAAATATTAGACTAACGACATGATGAATCCTCACGATCTGCCCATTTATCAGCAAAGGGCGAAAATACTCGATGCGCTCGAGAAGAATCAGGTCATTGTAGTCGAAAGCCCGACAGGCTCAGGCAAAACCACACAGCTTCCAATCATTCTGTATGAAGCAGGATATGCAGCCCGCGGAATTATCGGTGTGACGCAGCCTCGCCGCATTGCTACGCTCTCAGTGAGCGATTTTATTGCGCGCCAGCTGGGGAGCGCTATCCCTGGAATTATCGGCTATAAGATGCGTTTTGAAGATGCCACCGCGTCGAATACAGTAATAAAGATTATGACCGATGGCATCCTGCTGCAGGAGATGAAGCTTGATCCATTTCTTTCCCGCTATGGGGTAATTATGGTAGATGAGGCTCACGAACGAAGTCTCAATATCGATTTTATCCTCGGACTTCTCAAGAAGGTGTTGGAAGCCAGAAGTGAGTTCCGCGTTATCGTTTCATCAGCCACGATCAATGCCGAGATCTTCTCGGAATATTTTTCGGAATGCCCGATTGTTCGCATCGATGCTCCAATGTTTCCTGTTCGTGTTGTGTACGATGCAATAAAACCTGTTTCGGATTTGCCGCAGCCAGCAGGCGAGCATGAAGCCGGCTACTATCGTTCTTCCGATGACGCGCTCTACGACAAGATTCTTTCTATTGTGGGCAGAGTTCTCGATGGCGATGCAGGAGCCGAACCAGGCGATATCCTTATTTTTCTTCCAGGAGAAAAAACCATAAAAGGCTGCCTGCAACAGCTAATAGCCAGCCGCTGGGCAGCAAAATTATACTGTATTCCCCTGTATGCGCGTCTCGGCAAAGATGAACAGGAGCGCGTGTTTGATGATCCGCCGCCCGGAAAAATCAAGGTAGTTATCGCAACGAACATTGCGGAAACAAGCGTTACCATCGACGGCATCACAGTCGTCATCGATTCAGGCCTTGCCAAAATAAATTATTACAACCCAAAGACTTTTACTGCCAGTCTTATCGAAACCCCCATTTCCAAGGCATCCTGTAACCAAAGGAAGGGAAGAGCGGGGCGTACGCGGCCCGGCATCTGTTACAGGCTTTATTCGATTAAGGATTTTGAGTCAAGGCCATTGTATCCGACCGAAGAAATTCATCGCACCGATCTTTCGGAAGTCCTGCTTCGCATGGCAGAGCTCGGCATTACGGATTTCGAGCATTTCGATTTCATCACTAGGCCGCCCAAAAGCGCCATTCGAGGCGCAATCGAAGTGCTGAATCTGCTCGATTCGCTCAACCCTGACCGTACCCTCACCCGCATCGGCGAAATGATGTGTGCCTTTCCGCTTTTGCCCAAGCTTTCCCGTATGATAGTTGAAGCTATTTTGAAATATCCCGATGTGATAGCCGCAACATTGATTGCATCTGCCTTTCTCTCCACTACCAGCCCTTACATTTTGCCGCCTGGCGAGGAGACGGAAGCGCGCGCTGCGCATCATCAGTTCCGGGACCCAATGGGCGATTTTGCATCGTATTTGCGGCTCTATGAAGCATTTGTAGCTGCGCGGGACAAAACCAGATTCTGCGAGCGCAATTATCTAGATGAGCGCACACTACATGAAATTGTGCGGATCCGGGAACAGCTTGAGCTGATTGTGTCCGATCTTGGCGTGCCCATTGGCTCGGGGGGCGCGATAGCTGACTATATCTGCGCGGTAAGCAGGGGCCTCATCCAGTTTGTCTGCGCAAGGCAGGGGCGGGGGATGTTCCGCTCCCTTACTGCGGAAAGAATACAGATACACCCTGGATCGGTCATGTTCAGACAGGATGCTGATTTTATCGTCGCAGGCGAAATCGTGCGGACAACGAGGATGTATGCGATGTCGGTCTCGCCGCTATCGAAAGCCCAGCTGTATCGCATTTCTCCGGAGCTTGCAGATCAGTTGATACGCCTCAGGCAGAAAACATCGATGCCTCCGCGCAGCAGAGAAAGGGATGCATACCGGAGTCGAAATCATAAAGAAAGCCAGAGAGGCGGACGAAAATCCGAAATATCCAGCCATGACCTGCCCCAGAAAGAAAAGCTCGAATCGCTTGTTCTGGGCGGGGAGGTTTTCCCGATCGAGGGCAAGAAACCGTCCTTGCGAACGGTTGTACTAGACTGGAATCGCCTGAAGCGTATCGCTTCGCAGATAGGTCCCGCAGATGAAGATCTTGGAAAAGGTCTCAAAGCCAAAATCGAATGGGGCAAGTACCAGCTTTTCGGAAACGAAAAATTTTCCACTGTGCTGAAGGCTCTCAAATGGATGGATATCGAAAAAGATCTTTCTTCGGGTTGGCCAAAGCACAAGAATTATTCTTTTGAAGCGGATAAAAGCGAGAGCGAAGAAGACAGCCTGGAAAAAAGAAGGCGCACCCTTGAGGAGCTCGCAGATTCCCTTGGCTCAGTCCTGCATGTCACAAAGGTAGGAAAGACTGGAAAGCTGGGATTCATTGGCCTTTATTCGGACGAAGCAGGCAATTTCTGGTTCCAGCCGACCCGATCGTTTTCGGAGGCCCTGAATCAGAGCCTGGCAAGCGCAGAATTGCTTGTCGATTATGCGAAGGATTTAGGGCTTGAGGCCGAGCTCAAAGATAAAATTGGCTTGCTCTATCGCAGGCTGAATGATTTTTTCAGCTCTTTATAAACATGAGTTCGAATGCGTTTCGACCTGATTCATTTGCATGGCCTTCGAATTTGGTCACTGGGCGCCAGTCCTGGCGAGGCGCAAAGCCTTCATAGCGGTTCGCCAGCAGTTTGCAGGATTCGAGCGCATTTTTTGCAAATTCGCCGTATTCCTCGATATCGGTGACAAAATAGAGATAGCCGCCTGATGCAAGCTTTTCTGCCATCAAGCATATGACAGCCTTTTGCATGAGCCTGCGCTTGTGATGCCGTTTTTTTGGCCACGGGTCAGGATAGAAGATGTGCAGGCCCGCAAGGCTTTCCGGAGGAATGGCCGTGCGCAGCACTTCCAGCGCATCGTGCTGGATAATTCGCACATTGGCAATATTGTGCTCGCGGAGATCCATGATGAGTCTCCCTACACCGGGCGCGTGGATTTCGATGCCAAGGTAGTTGTAGTTCGGTCTGTCTCTGGCAATTTGCCAGGTTGCCTGGCCCATCCCGAAGCCGATTTCGAGGATAACGGGTCTTTGCTCATCGAATAGCTTTGCAAAATCCAGCGGAACGGGGGTGAAGGGGATGATGTAGGTTGGTCCCCAGACCTCGATTGCCCGTCGCTGGGCTTCGGTCAGCCTGCCGGAGCGGACAACAAAGGATCGCACGCTTCCGTCGAGAAGCTGGCTGCCTTCGAGGGGGGAGCTATTGTGCAGCTGGTCGCCTTCGAGGGGCTTTGCGTCATCGCGAGCCATCAAGCTCTTTCCTTGCGGCATCGCCAATAGCAGAAAAATCGGCAATTTCAATATTTTCGCGGCGGCCAAGAACGCGGAGAGTATAGGGCTTGGACGCATTACCTAAAAAAAGCGCGAGCGGAATGTGCTTTCGCTCTGCATAGGTATATTGCGCGACTACCTTTTTGGGCTCCGGGAAAACTTCGACCGCGAAACCATCGGCTCTCAGCAAATTGGCAAGTCTGTGCATTTCCGGCAGCTGAATATCGTCCTGATTGATAATGAGGATTTGGGTGGATTCGTCGGACACCACAGGCTTGCCGATTGCCTCCAGCGCAGCCATAAGCCTGTCAAGGCCAACAGAAGCGCCAACGCCTGGGAGTTTTTTGTCGGTATAGAGGCTTGCTAATTCATCATATCTGCCGCCCGAGCAAACCGAGCCGATTTCGGGCAGGGCAGCAAGAGTGGTTTCCAGCACCATGCCCGTGTAGTAATCAAGTCCGCGCGTGATGCTGGGGTCGAGTACCATGCGGTTCTCGAAACCTGCAGCAGAAACACACTCCATAATCTTGAGCATTCGGTCTTTTGCCATATCCGCAGCCTGGTCCTTCTGTGCGCAAAAGCGGTGCATTTTATCGAGAGTCGCCTCGAAAGAATCCTCTTTGCGGATGAATTCGAGAATATCGCTTGCCAGAGGGCTGCCAACAAGCGAAGAGAGCGCATTGGCTGTCGCCTGTTGTCCAATCTTTTCGAGCTTATCGACTGCCCGCAGGATATCGACCGATTTGTCAGACGCATCGATATGCGCCAGGAATCGGTTGAAAAGAGCTCTGTGGTTGACCCGGAGGCTGAAATCGCCGACTTGGAGTTTTGTCATAGCTTGTGCGGCGGTAAGCACAATATCTGCATCGGCCGACGCAGAATCGGTACCGACAATGTCGAAATCACATTGCATGAATTCGCGGTATCTGCCGCGCTGCGTATTTTCGCCGCGCCAGACTTTTGCAATGTGGTACCTCCGGAATGGCAAATACAGTTCATCAACATGCTCGGCCATAAATCGCGCGAAAGGAACCGTGAGATCGAAGCGCATGGCAACATCCCGCTCTCCATGATCGAGAAAGCGGTACACCTGCTTGTCGGTTTCGCCTCCACCTTTGCCCAGGAGAATTTCTGCATACTCAAGGACGGGCGTATCTATCGGCACAAAGCCGAATGATGCAAATACCTGTTCGAGCTTCTTTACAAGAGAAGCTCGCGCCATCTCCGCGTCGGGCAGAAAATCACGGAAACCTTTAAGGACTCTCGGGGTTATGGTCGGCATCGATATCTCCGTCTTGGATACATAAATTGGAATGCGTCGCTATTATGAAAATAAATCGCCAGCCGTGCAAGCGGGCAATGCTTGCTATTCACAATCTTTTGTGCTATAAAACAATGCCCTCCATGATTCCGCAGTAGCCTGACATTGCCCAACTCAATAAGTCTTTACATCAGGTGAAATAGCTGGTTTATTTCATC
>WESA01000069.1 GCA_009768935.1 Rectinema subterraneum | reverse complement strand
CTTGGCAGTCTTTGCAAAAGCGAGCCTGAGCTCATCCTCGAACCAACGGGCAAAAGGCGTTGGCAGCTGCGTGTCCGTATACGTAAAACTGCCAAGCCCCACTTGCGCCGACGGCATATAGTGATTGTCGAGCATATGGTCGAGAATTGAAGGCAAGTCGGCCAGTGTAGGTTCTTGCGGCTGTGCAAAAGCGATGCTCGCGCACATCACCAAGAAAAAAGCTGCCAGCAATCGCCCCAAAGCTTTCTTCTTTCTCATCGCGGCTCCTCTACCAATGGAATGCTCTAATATTTGTGTTACATACAGCATTCTACTACATACAGCGTGAGCGCGGTAGAGAATAACGCCAAAGGGGCTGACCCAGCCTGAGTTCCGCTCGAGTTGACCAACGTGGCGGGCCCTGCCGATGAAAAGTTAAAAAAGGGGTCAGACCCCTTTTTTAAACTATTGCAAGCCAAGCACAAACTCTATATGCTCATAACTACAGCCCGGGCCAGGGATTTGCAGTTGCATTTGCGGGCTGTAATCGTCGATATTGCCACTACATAGAAAATGAGCATAAAAGACCGCCTCCCAGCACTTGCTTCGCGCGATTACCGACTTTGGTTTGTAGGGCAAGGAATATCGGTAATCGGCACCTGGCTGCAAAATACCGGCCAAGCATGGCTCGTCCTGAAACTGACCAACTCGCCGCTCAAGCTCGGCATTCTGACCAGCGTGCAGTATCTTCCCTCGCTCCTCCTATCTCTTTTTATCGGTCCGATCCTGGACCGCTACCCAAAACGAAGCATACTTTTATGGACGCAGAGTCTTTTCGCATTTTCCGCGGCGCTACTGGCAGCGATTGTATTCAGCGGACGCGAGCAATATTGGCATGTTCTTGCTATAGCGGCATTTACAGGTCTTGTGACAGCCGTCGACTGGCCCGCGCGGCAGTCCTTTGTGTCCGAGCAGGTCGAGGACAAGGACGCTGTGGTGAACGCCATCGCGCTCAACAGCACAATTTTCAATATCGCACGTGTCATTGGTCCTGCGATTGGCGGGGCGCTCATTGCCGCCATTGGTATACCATGGACGTTTGCGCTCAATGCGCTGAGCTATCTAGCCGTCATAGCGAGCCTGTGGGCAATGCGTTCAGGCAGAGTCGCATACGCACCCAAATCAGGTCACTACCGAAGCGACATCAGAGAAGGGCTGGCATACATAAAAAAGCGAAAAAGCATAGGCCTCTTGCTTGCAATAGTTGGCGTAATCACAACATTTCTGCTGAATTTCAACATTCTCATACCAAGCTATGCCAAGTTGACACTGGGGCTTGGAGCAGACCGCTATGGCATTCTCATGTCCGCCATGGGAGTCGGCGCTATGCTCGCGGGAATACTAATGGCTCTTGGCGGACGTGCACTCCAACCAAAACCAGGGTTCATTTTCGGGGCTGGCTTTATTTTGTCGATTGCCATGATCCTGATCGGATTGCAGCGGAATTTCATCATTTCTGCGATATTGCTGGCCGCATGCGGCTTTGGGATGTCCTCGTTCGCCACAATGTGCAATACATCCGTGCAGATACAGTCTTCATCTGCCATGCGAGGCAGAGTCATGGCCGCTTATAACCTTGTATTTGTTGGCTCAACGCCCCTTGGTTCGCTCTACACCGGCCAAATATCGGACATGCTCGGATCGGATGCGGGCTTTCTTGTCAGCGGCATTATCGGCCTGCTGTTCTTGCTAAGCATGCGGCTTTTCGTAACGCCAAAGGCGTTCATGGACATCAAGTCGTTTGCGCAGCTGAAAGATTCTGAAGGATAGATGAGCGGCGCAAGAGCTGCTAGGAGTAGCGCTGGTATGCGGCCAATTGTACAAAATGAGGGATAGGGGAGAATACTGTTGGGCCTGTAGAGGAGTCAACAACCAACCACCAAAGTTTGATTTCGATACCCTCGGTGGTATGGTCACCACCATATGCACATGGTCTTTTATTACATTTAGTTCGAGTAATTCTACGTTTTTCCATTCGCATGTTGCCCATATCTTTTCTTCTGCTATTTTTGCAATTTCTCTTTCGAGAATCCGATACCTATATTTCGGCGTCCATATAATATGATAACTACATTGGTGCACCACATGGGCAAATTTTTTTCCATTTGGCCATAGCCCTATTGTATGCCGGTTCCATCTTAAGGCATAGCCAGTCAGCACATGACCACCGCCAAAGGATGTGGATTCCTAAACTCAATAAAAATTCAGGCTCCTTTATTCAGAATTCGACCCACACAGCGCCCTTTTTCGAGCTTTCGACGCATTTATTGATAAACCGCACGCCAAGCGCGCCATCCTCTGCTGTCGGGAAATCGAGTTCCTCAGGAGAAGGCTTATCGCCGACCTTGATTTTAGCAAGCGCAGAAATATAGGTCTTGTAAATATTTGCAAAGGCTTCGAAGTAGCCTTCGGGGTGGCCGGACGGAATGCGAGAATACGATTGGGCATGGGGATAGAATGCATCGCGCCCGCGCGAGAGCACCCTTGTCGGTTCGCCAAGTTTCGATACTACAAGATAGTTCGGGTTTTCCTGGGACCACTGGAGAGTTCCCTTCGTTCCAAAAATCCTGAATCTGAGGCCATTATCGTAGCCGATCGCGATCTGGCTGGCCCAGTACAAGCCTTTTGCGCCGCCCTCATATTCAACCATAATCGTCGCATTGTCATCGAGCGGTCGGCCTTCGATAAAGGTATCGAGGCGCGCGCAGAGCGCTTTGATTTTGAGGCCTGTCACATAGGAGACCATGTTTTCGACGTGGCTCCCGATGTCGCCCACGCAGTTCGATTTGCCGGCAAGCGCGGGATTCGTCCGCCATGAAGCTTGCTTGGACCCTTCTCTCTCGGAAGGTGTCGCAAGCCATTCTTGGGGATATTCGGCGTTGACGAATCGAATTTCGCCTATATCGCCGCGCTGGACCATCTCGCGCGCCTGTTTGACAGCCGGATACCCGGTGTACGTGTAGGTCACGCCGAAAAGAAGCCCTTTCTTTTTCGCAAGTTCTCCGAGCTCACGGGCTTCGGCTTCTTCGAACGTGAGCGGCTTGTCGCACACAACGCTGATGCCGGCATTCAGAAATACCTTGGCCACAGGGTAATGCAGGGCATTCGGCGTTACGATCGATACAAAGTCGATGCCATCGGGCCGGGCCGCTTCCTTTTCGGCCATTTCGGCCCAGGTCGCATAGAGGCGATCTCTGGAGAGCCCGAGATTCGCTCCTGTTTCTAACGTGTTGTCATAATTCTGGGAGAAACTGCCTGCTACCAGCTCTGCGAGCCCATCCAGAGCAATCGCGCGGCGATGGACATCACCAATGAACGCACCCTTGCCGCCGCCAACCATGCCATAGCGCAATTTTCTTGCTGTTTGCATTCCAGTGCTTCCTTCTATCATAGCTGCCTCCCCCCTTTGTGCATAATCTATCTGCTCTTCTTTTTGGACAACACATCAAATGCCACAGCAAAAAGAAGAACCAATCCCTTGACGATCTGTTGCACATCGCTGCCGATGCCGAGAATCGACATGCCATTGTTCAGAACGCCCATTACCAATGCGCCGATGATGGAACCAATTATCGTACCAATTCCACCATACGCTGAAGCGCCTCCAATAAAACATGCCGCGATCGCATCAAGTTCAAAGTTGAGGCCCGACTGCGGCGAAGCAGCATTTAGCCGGGCTGTATAGGCAATACCTGCGACAGCAGCGAGCACTCCCATATTCACATAGGCAAAAAACAGGACTTTATTGGTATTGATACCCGAAAGGCGTGCAGCTTTTTCATTGCCGCCCATGAAATAGAGATATCTTCCGGGCACTGTGCGATTTGTAAAAAATGAATACGCTAAAATCAGAACGCCAATTATGACAAAAATAACTGGCAGGCCCTTATAAGCAGCGAGCCAAATCGAGAACAGCATGATAAAAGCTGAAATTAGTATTATCTGCAACAAAAAAAGAGGAAAGGACATAATATCGAATCCGTTCCTGCGCTGCGAGGCGCGGCGTTTTACTTGATAGATAATATAGATCACAGTTCCTACTATGCCGGTCAATATTGCTGTAGAATGATATTTACCAAAAGCTCCCTTGGCCAAATCTGGCAGGAAACCTGAACTTATTTTTTGGAAAACTTCAGGAAAAGGATTGATCGTCAGTCCCTTGAGCATGAAAATGGTCAGTCCCCTGAAAAGCAGCATGCCTGCAAGTGTGACGATGAATGCCGGAATCCTTATATATGCAATCCAGAAGCCTTGCCATACCCCGATAATAAAACCGATCGCTATCGCCAGGAAAAGCGCAATACCTACATTTACTTTCATTGTAATAATCAAAGTGCCGCAGATTGCTCCTATAAAAGCCACCACCGAGCCGACCGACAAATCTATGTTGCCGCCCGTGAGGATGGTTATAGTCATTCCTATTGCCAGTATGAACACATAGGCGTTCTGGAGAATCAGATTCGTCACATTCATCGGTACCAGCAGAATGCCATTCGTCATGATCTGGAAGAATATGGTTATAAAGATTAGCGCAATAAGCATCCCGTACTGCCGGATGTTATTCTTGAAAAAATACTTAATATTCTCCATTGGTATTTCCTCCGATGCTCTGCATGATACATTTCATGATGCCTTCCTGCGTAGCTTCCGATTTCGGGAATTCCCCGACTATCTTCCCGTTGCTCATTACATAAATCCGGTCGCATATGCCCAAAATTTCCGGGAGTTCGGAAGATATGAATATGATTGATTTGCCTTCATCAGCCAACTGATTGATAATAGTATATATTTCAAATTTTGCGCCAACATCTATTCCGCGAGTCGGTTCATCGAGAATGAGAACATCAGGTTCAGCGAAAATCCATCTGCTCAACACTACTTTTTGCTGGTTCCCGCCAGACAAATCCCCCGCTTTCTGGTAGATATTCAAGGAACGTATATTCAACTTTTTTCTGTACAATTCAGATACTTTGATTTCCTCTTCATTGTCTATGACAAAATGAGAAGATATCTTGCCAAGTGCCGCGATTGTAATATTCTGCCTCAAATCTCCTATGAGATTGAGCCCTGCCGTTTTTCTGTCCTCTGTTGTGTAGGCAATTTTATGGTCAATGGCCTGTCGCACTGTTTTGATATGCAATTCTTTCCCGTCTTTTATCAAATTGCCACTGATATGAAGCCCATATGATCGACCGAAAACAGACATTGCAAGTTCAGTGCGCCCTGCTCCCATGAGGCCTGCAATGCCGACAATTTCTCCTTGACGAACCGTAATTTGAGCATTCTTTATAATCTGTCGATCGGGATTCAGGGGGCTAAAGACACTCCAGTCTTTTATTTCAAAAGATACTTTCCCTATTTTGGGAACGCGTTTGGGAAAACGGTCAACAAGTTCTCTTCCGACCATTCCTTTGATGATCCTGTCTTCATTGATGACATCTTTATCTTTTTCAAGAGTCTCGATCGCTTCGCCATCTCTAATGATTGTAATGGAATCGGCTACCTGTGATATTTCATTCAGTTTGTGAGAAATAAGGATAGATGTAAGACCTTTTTTCTTCAGATTTAGAAGAAGATTCAGAAGATGCTCCGAATCATCCTCATTCAGCGAAGCAGTCGGCTCATCGAGGATGAGAAGTCTGACCTTTTTCGATAGCGCTTTGGCTATTTCGACAAGCTGCTGCTTGCCAACACTGATATCCTTGATTGCCACATGGGGATTTTCCTTGAGCCCGACGAGTTCCAGAAGTTCTTTGGCATCGCTGTAGGTCTTGTCCCAGTTGATTATGCTCCTGCGCGCGCGTTCATTCCCCAGGAAAATATTCTCTCCTATGGACAGATATGGAGACAGGGCGAGTTCCTGATGAATGATGCTTATACCGATTTTTTCGCTGTCGCGCACATCCCGGAATATGCGTTCCTTGTTTTCGAATATTATCTGTCCAGTGTATGTGCCGTGAGGATAAACGCCGCTCAGAATATTCATGAGGGTCGATTTCCCCGCGCCATTTTCCCCTACGACTGCGTGAATTTCTCCCTGTTTTATC
This sequence comes from Rectinema subterraneum, assembly GCA_009768935.1. GTDB lineage: Bacteria > Spirochaetota > Spirochaetia > Treponematales > Rectinemataceae > Rectinema > Rectinema subterraneum. The sequence goes on along the minus strand of WESA01000069.1, from coordinate 1,418 downwards.
GCCAGGGAGACATTTTTCAGCGCGGTTACGCCCGGAAATTGCTTTGTGATGTTCTTCATCTCGAGAATGAAATTGCTTTCCAAGGGGTACCCCTCCGTACATTTTGATTCCCGTGCCAATACAAGAAGATTGGCTCCCGGAACATTTTTCGGAGGCCAATCTTCATTTTGCTGATATTACAGGTGCTGCTTATTGTATATCAGATTCCTTGTAATATCCGCTGTCAATAAGGATTTTTTTGTAATTGCTCTTGTCGGCGAATACTGGAGTGCAAAGATACGATGGCACAACCTTCACTCCGTTATTGTAGGTCTTCGTATCATTAACGGGTACCGTTCTGCCGGACATGATGGCATCGACCATATCGACAACCTGGGCTGCTAGGTCACGGGTATCCTTGAATACTGACATCGACTGCTGACCACTGATAATGGCTTTGACGTTCGGCTTGTCGCAGTCCTGGCCTGTCAGTATCGGATATGGTTTGCTCGCGGTTCCATATCCATTGTTTTTAAGCGAGGCGATAATGCCAATCGCAATGCTGTCATTCGGAGAAAGAACAACATCGAGTTTCTTGTTCTGGGCATAATTAGCGGTGATGAGGTTGTCCATTCTTGCTTGGGCTTTTCCTGAATCCCAGCTCTGAATTGCGATTGTAGTGAAATTTTTCTGGCCGCTCGGAACGACAAGTTTGCCTGAATCGATGTAGGGCTGCAGAACGCTCATCGCACCATTGAAGAAAAAGAGGGCGTTATTGTCATCCGGAGAACCGGCAAAAAGCTCGATATTGTAAGGACCTTTGCCTTGTTTAAGACCAAGTGTCGACTCGATATAGCTGCCCTGAATCTGGCCGACCTTGAAATTGTCAAAGGTTGCGTAATAATCGACATTCGGCGTGTTCATTATGAGCCGGTCATAGGCGATCACCTGTACATTGAGGCTTTTTGCTTCTTTGAGCACATCCGACAGAACCGAGCCGTCGATCGAGGCGATCACCAGCACTTTCGCGCCCTGTGTGATCATGTTTTCCAGTTGCTGCAGCTGCGTGTTGACATCATTGTTCGCATACTGGAGCACAACTTTGTAGCCTTTTGCTTCGAGTTTGGCTTTCAGATTGGCACCGTCCTGATTCCATCGCTGCAGGGACTGGGTCGGCATCGCGACACCGACCAGAACATTCTTCTGCGCGAATGAATAGGAAACGACCATCATAAGCGCCAGAACCACCAGAACAAACCTTTTCATGGTTTCTCCTCCTTGGCCATGCTCCCGCATGGCGTTTGTATCCGCTAATAAAGCCCTGGCATACACCAGTGCGATATGCTTTTATTCACTCCACCTCCAGCACATACTGCATGATGAGGTTTTCGAGGCGCTCCTGCTTGCCGGAGGTGCGCCCGACATCAGGGCCGGCCGGC
>WESA01000068.1 GCA_009768935.1 Rectinema subterraneum | reverse complement strand
AAGCCAATGAATGAGGCATGAGGCAGGGCATCGCGCATGTGACGGGCGTATCCATCGATAAAGTCGTACTGGCTGCGGTGGGCCTCGTCGGCGATAACGACGATGTTACGACGGTCCGATAGAACGGGGTATCGGTCGCCTTTTTCTTCAGGGAAAAATTTGTGAATGGTGGTAAATACCACCCCTCCGGCATCGACTGACAAGAGCTTGCGCAGGTGCGCGCGGGATTCGGCTTGTAGCGGTGGCTGGCGCAAAAGATCCTGACAGCGCGAAAAGGTTCTGAAGAGCTGGTCATCGAGGTCGTTGCGGTCGGTGAGCACGACGAGGGTGGGGTTTGCCATCGCGGGTTCTCGAATGATGCGCCCGGCGTAGAAGACCATGGTCAGGCTCTTGCCCGAACCTTGGGTGTGCCACACCACGCCAACGCGCCGGTCACCTCGTTTGCCGGCATGATTCGGTCCTGCCATGTAGCGACCGCCGCTGCGATCGTTGACGTATTCCAACTGTCCCAACCCCGCAGCGCGCAGCGTCTCCTGTACGGCAGCCTGTACTGCATGGAACTGGTGATAACCAGCCATTTTTTTAATGATACGGCTGCCGTCATCTTCAAAGACAATGAAATTTTGTACCAGAGCGAGCAATCGGTGCGGGGCAAGCAGGCCTTGGATCATGACTTGCAGCTCGGGCAGGCGCGCATCGGCCAAAGCCTCGCCAGAGATCGTTCGCCAGGGTTTGAACCACTCGCGTCCGGCACTGAGCGTTCCCACGCGGGCCTCAAGGCCATCAGACACGATCATGACCGCGTTGGTCAAAAAGATTGATGGGATTTCGGTCTTGTAGGTTTGGAGCTGGTGAAAGGCGGTCCAGATGGTGGCGTTTTCGCTAGCGGCGTTTTTGAGCTCGATCACCGCGAGCGGCAATCCATTCACGAACAGGACGATATCCGGACGTCGTTCATGTTTATTCTCAATGAGGGTAAACTGGTTCACTGCCAGCAGGTCATTGGCAAGTGGGAAGTCGAAGCTGATGACGTGTGCCTGTGCACCGCGAATCGAGCCATCGGGTTCGCGGTACTCCACATTCACGCCCTCTATGAGCAGCCGATGCAGCGCGCGGTTACGCTGGATCAGGTCTGCTCCCTCAGGACGGGTGAGTTTGCGGAAGGCATCTTCGAGCGCTTCTGCAGGGAGACCGGGATTGAGGCGCGCGAGTGCATCGCGCAATCGCTGCGGCAGCACCACCTCGCCGTAGTCGGCTCGCTCGGCGGCAGGCATTCCCGGTGCAATGTCAGGACCGTACGCCACCTGCCAGCCGGCTGATTCTAGCCAGGCAAGGGCAGCGGATTCGACGGTGGATTCGGTAAACGAGTTCATCTGGTATTGTCCTCGTTTCTTTTCTGTTTGGACGGAACCGCGTCAATTTCATTGTGTGTTCCTTCCCATTTCTCACAGATACTTTCAAAATCGACCTCAGGTGGATTATCACTAACCCAGTACCGATAGAACTTAGGGTCGCGGCTTCTTGGGACTGGGGAAGCCGTGCGAATTTTGACTAAGGCTGGTGCGGAAACACATTCACCAAGGACGAGAGCCGTCTGCGGAGCGAGCGCCGGGATCTGATCTAGCATCGGCCCGTAGATTGCAGGTACGATCTCTTTGAAGTAGCGCAGGTCTTCGGGGTTTTGAAGGCGATGCACGATAAAGCTGCTACACTGCGATAAAACGGTTTTCGATAGTTCGCTCGGCCGCTGAGAGGCAACAACCAGGCTCAAACCATACTTCCGACCTTCGCGCGCAATTCTCTCAAAAACGACACGAGAAATCGATTCATCCTCAGCAGACCGTGGTTGCTGGATGTAGTTCTGTGCCTCTTCCAGAACAAGTATGACAGGAAGTGAACCTCGGGCTTCCTCACCGCCATACTCCCCAAGTCGCTGTAGAAATTCAAGAATAAGGCGACCGATCAGTGCGGTGACATTTTCCAGCACTTCTGCAGCCAGAAGGCTCAGGTCAAGAATTACCACGTCAACTGGACCTTCATTATTCCGTTGCCGATCATAGAACGGCAATCGACCCGTCGGAATGTCCTCCACCTTTGACAAATCACCATTCTGAAGCGACCCGATACCGAGCGTATCACGTAAAAACGAAGCCAATGCATGTACAGGATTCGGTAAAACTCCATCGACAGGACCGAACATAAAATCGAATCTCGTATCAGCCAGCAGCCTGTCAATACGCAGAAGCATTGTTCCAGTGTAATCACGCGCCCTTGCGCCGCCTGATTCCTCTCGTCGCAGCACTTGCTCAAGGTGGCGTGATCGGAACTTCAGTTTGTCGAAATACGAAGGCGCATCAGCCGAACGTCCGGCAACATTGGTACTATCACCGATATGCGTTCCTGTAAGATTCTGGTAGATGGGGTCAATTGCATCGCGAATCTGTTTCCTCGCGTCAGCAGGCAATACCTTGGGGTAGGTGCCATTGTCTATATTATTATCAGCGGTTTTTATGACATTATCGAGTGCTTTCGCAACTTCGTCCTTATTCAGTGAAAACTCTGTACTCGCATCAGTCCATCCTTGGCTTAAATCCTCCTGCTCGATTCGTGTCTTGAGACCTTTTGCCAAGTCCCGTACATCCTTCGATGTCTTCTCATCCTTTCCTGATAGTGACCATATGCGATTGAGCTCAAGAATCAGTTCCTCCCGTAAGGTCGCAAGTGGCGAGGCACTGCCAGCTTCGTTACGGGCTAGGCGCAGGGATTCGAGGAGTACTGGTCGCTGCACACCCTTGGACGCCTGAAAGATCCTTACAAAATCCTCTGCATTCATAAACCAGTATGGAATGACAAGACGCTCAGCCGCCTTACTTGGATCAGACGGTATATAAAGAACTTTCCTTGACCCTATATCTTCCCATGTCCCGTCCTTCTTCTGTCTCTGAAATGCAGAGCGGTACTCGCCATTGGTGTCCAGGATCACGAATGTCGTCCGCTTCACAGTTGGTTGCTTGCGAATTGATTGAATCAGGCTTGCTATTGTGCAGGACTTGCCTGAACCGGTGCTACCAAGGATAGCTGCATGTTTGCCGAAGAAGACATCTGGGTCGATCCGGATGGGTCTTCCTTGCACGACAGCGGATTCGCCAATAGGGATGCAGTAACCTGGCTCGTCCATGTTAGGCGGTGTCGTTTGTTTCGACTCGATCGGACCGAAGATCGCATCAAGGTCAGCGCGCCCTGCCAAGTAAACCGGATTATCGAGCACAGGAAAGAGCGATACACCCTGCCGGAACTTGTCACCATCAATTGTGCCGATAAGCGTCGCTTTCATCAGGCGCCGTGCGGCGGGAAGAGTAACCATCGTTCGATCTGCTTTCATTTCAGCTTCTTCCACCAGTACAACTCGCGTCACCATCGCCACGAGCCGCCGAGCGCCCACCGGGATGATCACATAGGAATTAATGCGCCCCACTTCGTGCGGCCCTTCGTAGGTACTCCGACTCATCCCCTTAAGGTCGCTGTTCAGCTCGATTGTTACTTGTGCTGTATCTACGGCAACTACACGACCAATTTCGAAGTCAGTTGTCATCGGACATGTCTCCTCTCCCAGTATTTTCCTTCTTGCTAAGAGATTGGTGTGTTGCAACAACCTTCTTGAGGATCTCCTCCTCCCGTAAATCGGGAAGAACCTCTTTCACAAACCCTTCAAAGGTTCCAATTCTACTTCCCTCTGATATCCAAACGCGTGGATCATTCTGTTTCCGCAGCGCTTTCACAAAATCGCTATTCGGCGCAGGATCCACGATCACTATAGTAAAACTTGGCACAGCGAGCGCTTGTCGAATTATTGCGTTCACATGTTCATCGCCGAAGCCGTAACCGATCACAAACAGTACCGACTGGGGCCTTACGACCGCAGCAGCAAAACGTCTGAAGAGTTCGGCGTACGGCATACCCAATGTTTCACCATATTTGGCCGGTGTCGGATATATCAGGACGGGTTGAGTGTCATTCAAATTAAACCTTTCTGATTCTATACCGTAGGGATTGTTTATAGACGGTTTCGTTGCCCTCCAGGTAATCGATCCATGCAGTTTATAGAGGTGCAGCACTCGGTCAAATCGGTGTACGCGTCCCTCCGTTGTCTCCGCTGGGAAGTAAAGATCCTGCTCATATGACTCAGGACGGAATACACGTCGATATGTGCCAACAAAGCCATCCAGAAGGACAACACCATCGGCGTCGGATGCCTGCTCAACGAGCGTGTCGTAGTTGAGCGTGAAGATGTTCACCCGTTTCAGGTTGAGCGGGCGTGTCAGGAGCTTGCGAATAAAAGCCTTATAAGTTGAGATGCCACCTTCCTTGTCCTCAGTCGGGAGATTGCATGCAATAGCGAGTGCACGCGTCGCACGTCTTAGGCATTCATCGAGATCTTCCGCATTTGCGTCGAGCGTCACGGTAGAGGTAGAGTCCACCCGCAACCGACCACCGGTCGAAGGCAGGGCAGAGCGCCACCGATGGAGCGTAGCAAGCACCTGCTCGAAGTTTGCCAGCAGTGACTTCACCTCTTTACCCTCGAGTTTCTGCTGACGCGAACGGATCTCGTCCTCGCTTACCGGGGTAGTGTCACCACCACCTGAGTGGCTCACGGCAAGATAGAATACCTTTAGCCATTGGGCCACTTGGGCTTCCGTAGTGCCCGCAGTATCTTTGCGATGCAAGTCCCGCTCCACAGCCAGCGGGACTAAGCCGATCAGTTGTCCTCCGCAATCTACCGAAGCACCTGCGCCGAGTAAGAAGGACACTGTCTCCGTCTTAAGGAGCGTCCCTATGCGAACACGGATGTCATCGAGCTCTTCCCGCGGCAACGTTTCGGTGCCCAAAGGCAGAGTGTCATTGGAGGTTTGGAAAAATCCCATCGACACCTTTGACAATAGGTTTTCACCTCCAATTTCGAAACGATCAATTTCATTAGCATTATCTTCGCTCATAACCCTCTCTCCTTCAAAAACTTTTCCGCGTCCTTCACTCGTAGCTCGCCGGAGATAAGTTTGGGCAGGAGAGTGTCGCGTAGGACAGCGAGAGTGCGGGATTCGCGCTCGTGCTCGACTACCTTGCGATACATGGACCGCGAAATCCGATCGAAGGCATCCATCACGGACGCGGCTGGTGCGACAGTGCGAATCGCCCGGAAACTCGACTTACTGATCTCAAGGAACGTGGAGCCATTGGCTTGACTGACGATGTCCTCGTGAGCCGAGCGAGCCCAGCGCAGCAAGAACAGGTTCGACATGTCGCGGCGCGGCTTCATGGCGATGAAGCCTTGATTGACGGCAACGGGAATCTCGGCAATGGCGAGGTAGCCAATCGGGGCGCGCGATGAAAGCAAGACGGTTCCCTCCGGGAGCAAGCCCGAACTGATCTGAGCCAATCCCGCGTCGGTGATCTTTCGTTCGGTGTCGAGCAGAACCGGCATCGAAAGCCCAGATAAATCCTTTGGCGTGACCCAGTGATGCGTGCCGCCCTCCCAATATTCGCTCCGCTCGGTCTTCGGGGTGCTTCCACCAACAACGTCGGCCAAGTCACCGATGGGCTTCACCTCCCACCCCTCCGGAATCTCCCCCAGTTCGGAATCGACGAGACGGTTGGGGAAGAGGTCGTAGAGATCGGGGGGCAGGCCGGGCAGGGATTCGCCACGGCGCCAGCGGCCGTCCATTTTTGCGCGCACAGGGTCGAAGTCCACAAACCACGATTTGAAGAGCGCCCGCGCCATCTGCTCCAGCGTCTCGCTCATGCGCCGGTTCAGATCGATCTTGTCGTCCAGCGTGCCGAGGATGTTGGCGATGGTGCGCTGTTCGGGGAGGGGGCACCACTGTACATCCAGCGATTCAAGATCGCTTCCGCGTATCCCTGACGCACCTGCACCCTGCTCAACGATACTTCGAATTGCTGCTCGACCGTGGTGCGACTGAAAATAGTAAAAGTAGAAGCAGGGGTTGGCTTTAGTCGGATCAAGCCTGACACGGGTTATGTGTGACTCGAACGTCACTGCTTCGTCGTCACCCAGAAAGATTGAGCACTTCCCAGCCCCCTCAAGTACTAATGACTGCCTTGCAAAAAGTAGGTCTCCCTCCTTGAGCAGAAACCTCTCGTACTCCGATGGTCTCAACGGAACACGCTCCATTGGCGCGTTGCATAGGCGCGGGTAAGCGAATAGCTCGCCCATGTTGACCATCTTGACCCCATTGCCGCGTACAGTCTTCGGGCGGGTCAGTCCGTTGCGCGTTGGCTCCACAAAGAGCTGCCCGAACGGTCGAACTTCACCCCCCATACCCTTCCTCCTGTGTTTTGTGTGCCACATTTTCCAGCTCCGCCTCCAGCTCTTCCACGGTCGGCAAGCTGCGTTTGAGTTCCTCCGGCAGGGTCGCCATAAGGCGGGTTTCCCATTCAGCGATGCCGATGGGTTTTGTCACATCGCGCAAGGCGTACTCGACCACCAGCCGGTCCTTGCCTTTGCAGAGCAACAGCCCGATGGTCGGTTTGTCGTCAGGATGGCGCAGGAGGTCATCCACGGCCGAAAGGTACAGGTTCATCTGTCCCACATACGCCGGGTCGAAGGGTCCGGCTTTTAGCTCCACGACCACGTAGCAACGGAGCTTGAGATGGTAGAAAAGCAAGTCCACAAAGAAGTCCCGGTCGCCAACCTCCAGGAGCACTTGCCGTCCGACGAAGGCAAAACCCGCGCCGAGTTCCAGGAGAAAGCGCTGGATGTGGTCTATGAGGCTTTGTTCCAGCTCGCGTTCGCGGCGCGGGTCGGCGGTGCCGAGGAAGTCAAAGAGGTACGGGTCCTTGAAGATTTGTGCCGCCATGTCGGAATCCGCCGGAGGCAGAGTAGCGGCAAAGTTGGTGATGGCCTTGCCCTGCCGCTCGTGGAGGCGCCGCTCGATTTGAAGGACGAGGATGTTCCTGCTCCAGCCTTCTTCATGCGCTTTGCGGGCGTACCAGAGGCGAACCTCGGGGGCATCCAGCTTGTCCAAAAGGGCAATGTTGTGGTACCAGGTGATTTGTGCAAGCACCTCTTGCACAATGTGGCGGTCGGGCCAGGCCGCGGCAAAGGCGCGCATGTACTTGAGGTTGCGCGGGGAAAGCCCCTGCATGTCGGTAAACTCCCGGCGCAAATCGGCCGAGAGTCGGTCAATCACTTTGGCTCCCCAGCCTTCCTGCGCTTGCCGCTGGAGAATGGTACGGCCGATGTCCCAATAGAGCAGCACCATGGCTGCGTTGGCGGCGAGCACCACGCGCACGCGCTCTTCCCGAATGCGCTGCTTGAGTTCGGTGAGCAGGGTTGCGTAATCTGCGGGGAGATCGCCGGCAATTCCTGCGTCAAGTCGGCGCGCTTCGGTCTGTTCGGGCACGCGCGCGTTCTGCTCCGGCTTTCGGGATTTATTCGCCATACCCCAACTCCTTCAGGTTGGCGGCAATGGCCGCATCGAGCTTCGCCGCTTCGGCTTGCTGTTCGCGCCATTGTGCAACGAGCCGCTGCATCTTTTCCTCGAACGGCTCATCATCATCTTCCTGAGCTTCCGCCCCGACATAGCGACCGGGCGTGAGCACGTAACCGTGCGTGCGAACCTCATCCAGCGGAGCGCTTTTGCAGAAGCCAGGCACATCGGCGTATTGGCCACATTCCTTTTCACCACGCCATGCGTGATAGGTGTCGGCGATCTTTTTGATATCCTTATCGGTCAATTCGCGGTGGGTGCGGTCCACCATGCGGCCCAGCTTGCGCGCGTCGATAAAAAGAATCTCGCCGCGGCGATCGCGGAACCTGCCGTCCTGGCGGTCCCGTGCCAAAAACCAGAGACAGGCCGGAATCTGGGTGGAGTAGAAGAGTTGGCCCGGCAATGCCACCATGCAGTCCACAAGGTTGGCCTCAATGAGGTTTTTGCGGATCTCGCCCTCTCCGGACTG
>WESA01000067.1 GCA_009768935.1 Rectinema subterraneum | reverse complement strand
GTCACTAGCCGCGACGATGCGATCGCCACATTCAGAAGCATTGTGCAGAATAAAACATGCACGATCGATCGAGGTGTGGTGGACTTGTCCGACTGCAAAATGCTGATTTTGAGCGAAGATATTTCGGATATGATCGGGAAAGAGCTTGCGGATTGGCAGCTGAGCGGCGAGTTTCCTCTCATTGTCGAAATTCCTCCGCTTTCCGGAACTTCCGCCCAGCACACGCGTCTTGTCGATGCGGTACGGCAAGCCATTGGAATCAAAATTCAATAGAGGAACTATAGGGAAGCAGAATGGAAGAGATACGAGGTACTGAGGCGCTGGAGCGGGAAATTCTGGATGACGCACGAAAGCGCGCTGAAAGGATAGTCCGCAAGGCGGAAGACGAAGCCAAAGCCTTACAGGCGCAAACCGAGCAAAAGATAAAGGCTGCCATCGACGCGCTCACTCAAGAATACCAGACAAAGCAGCAAACAGCCGAAAAAGAAGTCCGCTCGCGTCTGCCGCTCGAGAAAATGCGCCTCGAAATTCAGTATCGCGATGAGGTGCTGAGGAATGCTGTTGCAGAAGTGCTTGCAAAGATTGATCCCCGGCTGTTCGGTGCCTGGTGTTTGCGAGGCCTAAAGCGCCAGGTTGAGTTGATTCGAGGCTCCAAAGCCACGATATCGGTCAAGGGGCTCGATTCGGCATATATCGAAGAAATAAAGACGCTGTTTCAAGACGCCGGCTCTGTATCGATTAAAGAGAGCGAAGCCATGAAGGCTCGTGGCATCATTGTCGAGCCCGATGACAACAGTTATCGTATATCTATTACAGAGAATGAATTAGTTTCTTGGCTGCTGGACGAGGAGCGCGGGGAACTTGCATCGGCGCTGTTCGGGCAAACTGACTCCTCAGCGACTAATACAGCAGGCAGCCCCACAGGGGCCGGCACATCCGCACTCAAAGGGGCCAGATCATGAGCGCAGGCTATATCACGAGGATTTCGGGCCCAGTCATCTATGCGCAAGGAATGGACGACGCCGGCCTCTACGATGTTGTCAAAGTCGGCAAGGCCGGCCTGATCGGCGAAATAATAAAGCTCAAGGGCGACGTGGCCACCATACAGATTTACGAAGACAACACGCTTATGCGCGTTGGCGAGCCGGTAGAATGTATGCACAGGCCATTGTCGGTGGCGCTGGGGCCGGGGCTTATCGGATCGATTTATGATGGGATACAGAGGCCGCTGCCGGTGCTGAAGAATGTGTCGGGGGCGTTTCTGGCGCCGGGGCTTGCCGGCGAGCCGCTCGATACAAGCAAGAAATGGCACTTTGTGCCGCTCCTCAAGGCGGGCGACCCGATCGCCCCTGGCACCGCCTTCGGAATCATCCAGGAAACGGCCTCGATCCAGCACAGGCTTGTCTTCGACGCTTCAGTGCCGGCAAGTACGGCAGACTGGATTGCGCCTGAAGGCGACTATACATGTACAGCAACCCTCGTCAAATCGCGTGAAGGCAAAGAATATACGGCTGTTTCATGGTGGCCGGTCCGCGCCGCCCGCAAATTCACAGAAAAGCAGATTACCCACGAGCCGCTCGTCACAGGCCTCCGCGTCATCGATGTGCTGTTCCCGATAGCAAAAGGCGGAAGCGCAGCCATCCCTGGCGGCTTTGGAACAGGCAAAACCATGACCCAGCATGCCATCGCCAAATGGTGCGATGCGGACATCATCGTCTATATCGGCTGTGGCGAGCGCGGCAACGAAATGACAGAGGTTTTAACAGAGTTTCCGAGCCTCATTGACCCGCGTACCGGGCGCTCGCTTATGGAACGGACCATCCTCATCGCCAATACCTCCAACATGCCGGTCGCAGCTCGCGAAGTATCGATATATACAGGGATTACAATAGCCGAATATTATCGCGACATGGGCTACCAGGTGGCAGTTATGGCCGATTCCACCTCGCGCTGGGCCGAGGCTTTGCGCGAGCTCTCCGGCCGCCTCGAGGAAATGCCTGCGGAAGAGGGCTTCCCCGCCTATCTTCCAACACGCCTTGCGGAATTCTATGAGCGCGGCGGCATGGTCAAAACTCTGGAGGGCAAAAAGGGCTCGGTAACCATTATCGGCGCGGTTTCTCCTCCGGGCGGCGATTTCTCCGAGCCGGTCACCCAGCATACCAAACGTTTTATTCGCTGTTTCTGGGCGCTAGACAGGGATCTTGCGAATGCGCGGCACTATCCGGCCATTTCCTGGAACGATTCCTACAGCGAATACACCGAGGATCTCATTCAATACTGGGATTCTATCGATCCAGCGTGGGATGCGCTCAGAACAAAAACAATGGATATTCTCAAAAAAGAGCGCAAGCTTTCGGAAATCGTGCGGCTTGTCGGACCTGACGCCCTGCCTGACGAACAGAGGCTTATCCTGCTGACCGCCGACATGATCAAGAACGGATTTCTCCAGCAGAGCAGTTTTGACACGGTGGACATGTATTGCGCACCGCCAAAACAGACCTTTCTCCTTACCTGCATTCTTACCTTCCATGAACTGGCGGAAAATGCAATCAAGAATGGAGCGCCTTTGCTCAAAATCTCGGCATTGCCCATCAAGGAAAAGATAATCAGGCTCAAAAGTACGCTTGAAAATAATAAGGTGCAGGAGGGGCAGGCAGTCATCCAGGAAATCCAGCAGGCATTCACCCAGCTGGGCGTTGGCGCGCAGGGAGGCCTTTCGATATGAGAGGTTTGGAATACCATGGCATTTTGCGGGCAGATGGCCCGATCGTTATCGCTGCGCACCGGGAAAATGTCGGTTTTTCCGAGCTTGCCCGCGTACGGGATAGAACAGGCGAATTGCGGCTCGGCCGAATCGTCGACATTTCCGAACAGGCGATTGCGGTTCAGCTTTTCTCCGAGAATACTGGCATCTCGATCGATGAATCATGGATCGAGTATCTTGAAAAGCCGCTTACATTCCGTGTTGGTGACGGCATTGTCGGAAGGATCTTCAATGGCCTTGGAGATCCAATCGATGGCTACCCGCCCATCACGTCGTCTGACCTTAGGGATATTAACGGACGCCCCATCAATCCGAGCGCACGAGTCTACCCTCGCGACTTCATTCAAACAGGGATTTCTGCCATCGACGGCATGAACACTTTGATTCGCGGCCAGAAGCTCCCGATATTTTCCGGCAACGGGCTGCCGCATAACCGCCTTGCTGCGCAAATTGTCCGGCAGGCAAGGGTTTTGAGCGGGGAGAGCCAGTTTGCTATCGTATTTGCCGGTATGGGAATAAAATACGATGTTGCCCGCTTCTTTATCGATTCATTTGAAAAATCAGGTGTTCTCTCGCGCGTTGTCATGTTCCTCTCGCTTGCGGACAGCCCCTCGATCGAGCGCCTCGTAACGCCGCGCACCGCGCTCACTGCGGCCGAATACCTTGCCTACGAAAAGAACATGCACGTGCTCGTAGTCATGACCGACATGACGAATTACTGTGAGGCTCTGCGTGAGGTATCGGCAGCGCGCAACGAGGTGCCCTCGCGCAAAGGCTATCCGGGGTACTTGTATTCCGACCTCGCTTCGCTCTACGAACGCGCAGGCAAAATTGAAAACTGCGAAGGCTCCATCACCCAGCTGCCTATTCTCTCAATGCCCAATGACGACATCTCGCACCCGATCCCCGACCTCACCGGGTACATCACAGAAGGGCAGATAGTCCTCGAGCGCGACCTCTCCCAGCGCGGCATCTATCCGCCCATCGCCGGCCTTCCAAGCCTTTCGCGACTTATGAAAGACGGCATCGGTGAAGGCATGACCCGCGAGGATCATCGCGATCTAGCCGCCCAGCTTTTTTCTGCGTATGCCTATGTGCGCTCGGTACGTGACCTTGCTGCGATCATCGGCGAAGAAGAGCTCTCGGATAGGGACAAAATCTATCTCAATTTCGGCGACCGCTTCGAGCGCGAATTCCTCGCGCAGGGCGAGTTTGAAAACAGAAGTATCGAGCAGACGCTCGACCTCGGCTGGAAAATGCTGTCAATTCTGCCGGAGGCGGAGCTTGTACGAATTCCGCCGAAGCTGATCGAAAAATACCTGCCGCGCACCGGAAACGGCGACCCGGCGAAGGAGTGATGCGCAATGGCTGAGCCATTTCCTCCTCCGACAAAGACAAACCTCATCAAGGAAAAGCGCAGCCTTCAGCTTGCGCTCCAGGGCTACGACCTTCTCGAAAAAAAGCGGGAAATCCTCGTTATCGAGCTCATGAACCGCATGGATGCACTCGAACTGCTGGAGCAGGAAATCGCCAAGATGACCGAAAAGGCCTATGCAACCCTCCGCCAGATGTTGCTGTCGGTGGGGCGCGAACGGGCGCTTTCGATTTCTTCTCTGCCAGTGCGCGACATCACGCTCACTGCATCGCATGTGAATGTGAGCGGCATGACCTTGCCGACGCTCGATGTGCACGCGAGCGCTCCGGTTTTGCACTATTCTTTTATGAATTCATTTGCCGTATGCGACGAAACCGTGATAGAGTTTACAGAGCTTTTGCAGAAGCTTTCCACAGCGGCGGGAATGAGGTCCATCGTGTGGCGCCTTGCGCGCGAGGTCAGAAAGACCCAGCGGCGGGTGAACGCCTTGGACAAGATGGTGATCCCCCGTTCACGCGAGATCGTGAAATTCATCGATGCATCGCTGGACGAGCGGGAGCGCGAATCGCTGTTCGCAGTGAAAATGCTGAAGCAGCGTTTATCTGAACAGGACCAAACATGAAGAACATGCTGGAAACAGTTCTGGTGGCGATCAACGGCTCCGATGCATCAATCAGCGCCTTCAAGTACGCGCTTGCGATCAAGAAATCGCTGGGTTCGAGAATTATCGCGTGCTATGTCGTCGATACCGCAACTATACGCCAGCTTGCCCTTTCCAGGATCTTCGTGCCGGAAGAAAGCGAGGAATATGAGCGCAACCTTGAAAATTCTGGCCGGCGCTACCTCAATTTCTGTATCGAGCTCGCCCGCCAGAAACAGCTGTCTATCGAAACTGCAATCCGAAAAGGTTCAGTATCAGGCGAAATCGTAAAAGCCTCAATGGAACTTGGTGCTGATGCGATCATTCTTGGCGGCAACCCTGCTGATACGCTCTATCGCGACGCAATCGCCGATGCTTACCGCGAGATTTTGAAAAATGCCCGCTGTCCAGTGCTCTTTGTCAAGCCGCCGATCGGGGACGAACTGTTCAAAGCGCTGTGAATGTCAGGCTGAGCAAAAGCCGCGGGCAACAGTCAGCAGAAAACAGACTGGTCGAAGGGTGCCTTGAAACCCAGCCTAGTCAAAGTCAGCCGGGAAAACTACAGCACCATCTCAAGAACAGGATCCTGTCCCCTTCGGTACTCTTCGAATGTAGGTGCACGAAGATTATCGGGCGTAGGACCTAGAAACCCATTATCCGGCGTGATGCCGCTTGTTTTTGAATATTCCCACAGCCGCGAAGAGCGCCCGATGACAAGGCCCGAATTGGGCAAGCTGAATCGCACTACCTCGCCATAGTGATCCATTGGTTCGATGAGCGGCTCGCCAGCAAGAACAGCATTTCCGGAGCCCGGGTCTCCTCTTGCACCACATGCTTTCAGAATATCGGCTGCATTCATCAGCGCAGAAGAGAATGTATATGGCCCGACCAGGATTACAACCCCGCCCTTACGCTTCGCGACTTCAGTGTCAGCAAGCTGTTGCGCGAACCGCGTGCCCGGCATGGAATTGCCGCCGGAATTTGTCCTCATGTCGATTATGAGTCGGTTCGGAGCCGGGCTGCTCTTCAGCAGCTGAATCACCTCATCAAAAATCGGGCCGGCATCGCTTTCGCAGGATTGGAATGAGAGATAGAGCGTTTCAGGATGGGCTTCCGGGATTGTGTACCAAATATTCTCGTTAGGCTTCTGGCGCGAAAGTGCGGGCGGAGCATTCGGGTCAATTGCATAGTTCCAGGTGAAGGCGTCGGAGGATTCCAGGACAGTATATACAGCAGGGCAGCCCGTCGGGCTCGCTTCTGTATCGAAGCTGAGATGGAGGCCTTGCTCATCCGCCAGCCCGAGCCCGCGCATCAAAATGGGATTCATGAAGGCATTGAGCGATTCCGCACGGATCGCCGCATTTTTCAATTCTTCAAGTCCGGGCTTGCCAAGCGCTGATTCTATGCTGAGCGCAGGCGCAAGAATATCGAGCACTTCCTCGACAGTCTTGCTGCCGATTCTGGCTATTTTGCCTCCTAAGAGCGAAGCATTTTCATCAGATGCAGCAAAAACCCGCAGCTCATACTCTGTGCTCGCCATTGATTGGCTCACTGGAAAAAATCTCAAGGCAACCGGGTAGCGCGCTGTCGGCGAAGCATTGATACGCGTATGCCCATCGCCAACAATAGCGCAAGCTTTTGATATGCCAGCAATTGCTGCATCACGGCGAGATTCGCCGTCGGGCGCTCCATCGATATCAGACATTGCCTGACTGATCGCAGTGCTCAGTTGTGCTTGCAAGGCTGTATCGCTCTTGAGCTTTGGATGACCTAGCAATTCGCTTTCAAGCGTAGACATATCCGATTTCCATGCCGCTGCGTCGAGTAAATTGAGGTTTTCGCTGTACGATGACCAGGAGAGAGGTGACACGCATGAGCTCAATCCAAGAACAATAATTACTATTCCGGCGGCAAGAGGATACAAAGAATATTTTGATCTCATCATTTCGAAATAGTACCAAAAATATGGTGCAAGGCTCAATATTAAATGCCATTTGCATAGCAGCATGTTTGGGAGTAGATTATAGACAAAGCAAAGGAACAAGAGGAGGTAATGCAATGAAGAAAACGGCAGGCGACATTCTCGAAGTCAAGGGGCATGAAGTAGCGGCTGTTTCGCCGGACGATACGGTGCTGCACGCGCTCGAAGTGATGGCGGAGAAGAATATCGGCGCGGTACTTGTGATGGATGAGCAGGGCATGGTGCTCGGCGTGTTCTCCGAACGTGATCTGGCCAGGAAACTCATTATAAAAAGCCATTCTTGCGAAAACGAAAAAGTCGGGAACATCATGACGAAGAAGGTCATCTTCGTTCAGCTCGACACGTCCATCGAGCAGTGTATGAATATGATGACGCAGAACCGCATCAGGCATCTTCCGGTTCTCGACAACAACCGGGTTGTCGGCATTATATCGATCGGCGATGTCGTAAAAGCGCTCATCGAGGTGAAGGATCGAATCATCTCGGAGCAGGCCTTCGAGCTCGGCCAGCATGAGAGAGCCAGCACTCCCGGCGCGGTCTAGCGCTTCGAAACTGGCTGGCCTGGTCCCTCTATTGCATTTTCGTGCATAGTATTACACTGGTATATAGAATAAAGATCGGAGGAAGCGCCGCATGATCACATTGAAAAAGTTCACATTGGCAGAAGTGCCGGAATTGAGCGCAAAGCAATTCGCCTCTCGGCCTGCGCTCTCGATGGTAGGGGGCTCAGTCTTTACCTATCAGGATTTTGAGCGCGAAAGCCGCTCGATTGCCGAATCGCTCTTACATGCCGGCGTAAAAAAAGGCGATCGTGTTGCGCTTCTGGCTGAGAATTCGCCGCATTGGGTCATGACCTACTTTGGAATTGCGAGGGCTGGCGGCATTGTCGTACCCATTCTGACGGATTTCATCCCGGCGCAGATCTGCAATATCATCGATCACTCAGGTGCGCGCATTGTGTTTGTTTCCGAAAAACTGCGAGCCAAACTCTCTGATCTCCCAAAAGACATCGAAGTCCGCAATGTCAAAACGGGCAGACCTTTTGAAGAGCCCGGGGCTTCTCCGGAAAGCGCGAGCGCAAGAACCTTGTTTCCTGACGTAGAGGCAGATGATCTTGCCATGATTGTCTATACTTCAGGGACTACAGGCCTCTCCAAAGGTGTCATGCTTACGCATCGAAATATTCTTTCGAATGCTACCGCCTGCAAGTCGATTATTGTCCTGCGCCGAACAGATCGCCTTTTGTCAATTCTTCCGCTTGCCCATGCCTATGAGTTTACGATTGGTACGGTGATTGCGCTTTTGTCCGGCTCGCATATCCATTACCTGGACAGGCCGCCCGCCGCGTCAGTACTTATTCCTGCCCTCCAGGCAGTCCGTCCCACCATCATGCTATCCGTGCCGCTCGTCATTGAAAAAA
>WESA01000066.1 GCA_009768935.1 Rectinema subterraneum | reverse complement strand
TAAAATGTTGTATACTAGCTCTATAGAATCTAATAATGTGTCTACTTAAATGGGGTTAGTTCAGACTAAAACCGGAAAGTTATCACCGACTGTGACAGTAGTCGACCGGCTCGCGCACCATGGACACATTCTCTTGTTCGAAGGCGAGAATTACTGCATGAAACATGCACTCATGCGGCAGAAAGACCAGATAAAATTACCCATGGCCTAGTGGGGAATTTTGCACGATTTTTTTGGGGATTTTGGCTTGACGAAATACAGGCAGGCGAGCTTGCCATGGACGGCAGCGGGCGCAACTCCACGTTTGTAGCCCGTCACAGTCTGTGACCCCCCATCGGCAATTTTATTGACCCCAGGGGTCGGCAGTTTTGGTGACCCCCTCCTGCGCTATATTGGTGAATTTCTTGAAGGCTATACTGGCCGTAAGGAGGTTCACCATGCCAAGGAGGATCGCGATGATCGAGTTGCGTGAAATTATTCTGCAGCTCAGACGGGGATGTGGCATCAAGCACATTCATAGAACCACAGGCCATCACCGGACGGTCATCCGTGCACTCAAAGCCATTGCAGAAGCAAAGGACTGGCTGAATCCCCAGAAGCCCCCGCCTGACGAAGCGGCGGTACATGCGGCATGGGAAGCAACCATCACCTCGAAAAAACCGCACCAGCTTGACGGCATCCAAGACCAGCTGTTGCGCTCGCACCACGAAGGGATCAGTTTTGTCGTCATGCACCGCTTGATTGCGGGCCAGGTTTCCTGTTCAGAGTCAACACTGCGGCGCTATATCCAAAAGATGTGCCCGCCCACGCAATAACCGGTGATTGACCGCCTGTATATCCCGGGCGACTGCATGGATGTGGATTTTTGGTTGCTTGGCCTCGTCGATGACGAACAGGATGGCCGCATGCGAAAAGCCTGGGTTTTCTCTGCCCGTTTGCGGTACTCGCGCAAAGCATACCGTACCATCGTTTTCAGCCAGCATCAGGATAGCTTCCTGGCGTGCCATATCGAGGCGTTTGAGTGGTTTGGCGGAGTACCTGCCACAGTAGTTCTGGACAACCTGAAAGCCGGGATTGTCAAAGCCTCCTGGGAGGATCCACTGGTTACTCGCGCGTATCATGCGTTGGCGGAGCAGTATGGTTTTACCATCAGTGCCTGCAGGCCCTCGACACCGAAGCATAAAGGCGGGGTCGAGAATGATATGCACTACCTCAAACGCTCATTCTGGCCGGAAATTCGCGCGCGTGAAGCACAGAAAGGCCATGCGGTTCCACGCCTTGCAAAGGTTGTCGCCTATCTCTCTGAATGGAATGCGACGGTGAGCGAAGTGCGGCTCGTGGCAAAGGTGGGCAAAACCGTCACGGCGCTGTTCGCCGAAGAAAAACCGTATCTGCAGCCGCTGCCGTCCACGCGCTGGGAGCCTGAACGCTGGGCATTTGCCACGGTGCAAGCCGACTGGCAAATCCAATTTGACAAGGCATTCTACTCAGTCCCCTACCGCTTCATTGGGCAGCGAGTTCTCGTACAAGCCACCAGGACAACCGTCCGCATCTTCCACGAGAGCGACGAGATTGCCGTGCACGAGCGTGCCGAGCATCATTGGCAACACCGGGTTGTTGTCGACCATGGGCCGCCGCAGGCAGCTGAATATCTTGCCACCAGTACCAAAGGCCTGCTTATGGCAGCAGAGACAATTGGGCCTGCCACCGGCCGCTTTGCAAAGGCAATCTATGCTGATCGTGCCGTCGACAGCATACGGCCCTTGTGGGCCTTGGTACATTTGTCGGAACGCTACCCCTGTGACGCGATTGAGCAGCAGGCAGAACGGCTCCTTGCGTATGGTCTTGCCTCGTACACCAGCCTCAAGAATGAGCTCAAATTCGCCAAAGAAAAAGCAACACGATTTTCCCCTTCGTTCCGATTCGCTCGGGATCCTGCGTACTACCGTGACGCGGCGGGGGTGTGCCATGGCTGACCTCGCCGTCCTCAAACCCAAACTGACCCGCTTGAAGCTTTCCGGCATGCTCGACAGCCTCCAGCAGCGCTTCGACGAGGCAGTGGCACAAAAGTGGTCCTTCTCGGATTTTCTTGAGCATCTTTTGCAGGATGAAGTCGAGCGTCGTGATTCGAAGCAGCTGGCGTACCGGCTTACAAAATCAGGGCTCGATCCTCACAAGACCTTTGAGAGCTTTGACTTTTCCTTCAACCCCAAGATCTGCGAACCCGCAATCAGGGAAATCGCCTCCTGCCAATTTCTGAACGACAAGGAGAATGTGTTCTTTGTGGGGCCTTCGGGCGTCGGGAAAAGTCACCTCGCCCAGGCAATCGGGCACGAAGCAGTTCGTCGCGGACATGAGGTACTCTTTCGGAGAACCGCACCGCTGTTTCGCTGGATAGCGGCAGGACACGGCGACGGAAGCTACTCTCGGCGCTTGAAGTCTGTCATCGCAGTGCCGCTCCTCATCTTTGATGATTTTGGGCTCCAGACCCTCTCGGACGAGCAACAGAATGACCTCTACGAAGTCTTGTGTGAACGGTACGAATCGGCGTCAACCATCATTACGTCCAACAGGGACTTCGGGGAATGGCCCAGTGTCTTTTCGAATCCCCTCATGAGCTCCGCGGCCATGGATCGACTGGTGCACCATGCGGTAAAATTCGTGATCGAAGGCAAATCATACCGGGTGGAAAGTTTTTCCTCCCGACAGCAGCGATTGACGGCAGGCAACTAGCCGGCTATGGTCAATCATGCAGGAGGGGGCCGGTAAAACTGCCGACCCGGGGGCAGAAAAAGTGAAGGATGACAAGTATGGCCCATATGGATCCTATCTTGCATGCTCTGGAGGCTGTTGATTCACAAGTAAAATGACAGAACATGATGCAATGGATTTTGCAAAGCTTTTTGGCATCAAATGCCCGAATTGTGATGCGGAAATGAAGGGTCGCAAAGGATCGAATGGCATGTTCCTTGGCTGTTCGAGGTATCCAACATGCAAAGGAACGCGATCGCTGAAAGATTTAATATGATTAGAATTCAAAATTATGAAGCATAATATACCTAAATAATAGGGGTTCCAATGAATTCTTCAATTCTGTTTCTTTCATTCATTATAATCATCATCATAGTTTTTGTTATTCTATTACTTGTAAAGAATAGAAATAGAAAGAAACAATATGTTATTCCCTCATCAAATATATCACATACCAGAGAGGCAGAAGACCTTCAATTAGATCCTGCTTCTTCATATTCAGCTAGTACTAAAACAATAGTTAAACAAGACATTCCTGAATTAATAGAAATAAAGAATAGCCCTTCACCTGTAGATTCTCAAATGATAGACGAAAGTTCTATAAATGATAATAAAACAATGGAAAATCTTGTAAACCCAAGATTAGAATCAAGTATCTATTTTACAAGTATCTATTTTATAAGAAATGATTCTCAAAAAACAAGAAAGCATACGCTAGAGCCGATAAAAAGAGGAGGGAGGCCTCGCGATCCAAATCGAGATCCAAAGTATTTATCATTAAGGCAAACATTAAATTATATAGCAAAGCCAGAAATTGTTTGCTGGGAAAAAGGATCAGAGTGGAAAGTAGGAGTTGAGATCCCTGATGAGATTCTTGCGAATCAAGACATTTCTATTCTTCAGAACGGAATATATTTAGATCGCGATAGTAATATTGACAATTGCTGGAATTTAGCAGCAATTTCGGGTGAAATAATAATCCAATGGAGCAATAATGAAATTAATAATAAGATTGTAATAACTAATGAAAATACATATCTAATATTTAGATTGGTTGGAGAAGATCAAAAGCGTGGCTACCTTGTTTCAAATCCATCAATGGGGTCATATCTAATAATAGCGCCAGAAATTTGGGAATATTCAAATATCTCAACGGTAAATAGAATCGCGCTGCCAGAACCATCAAGCCTTGTGGGTTATTTGGCTCATTTCTGCGAGT
Organism: Rectinema subterraneum; assembly: GCA_009768935.1. Taxonomy (GTDB): domain Bacteria; phylum Spirochaetota; class Spirochaetia; order Treponematales; family Rectinemataceae; genus Rectinema; species Rectinema subterraneum. The sequence goes on along the minus strand of WESA01000066.1, from coordinate 4,627 downwards.
TTAAAGCAGATAAAGAGAATTCCGTTGCTTTTAAAACTAGCGAAAATAAAATAATAACAATCAAACCTGTTAAGCCTAAATTTGAATTGGTTGGGAATTCTCTTGAAGACTCTAGCGAAAATATTGGACCTCTTTTTGGTGATTCAATGCCGCAAATCAAAGCTATTACCAAGAATACCTGGAATGATATAAGTGTGATTATCATTGGAGAAGAAGGGAGAGCAAAAAAAAGATGGCGCAAGGAATTTATTCCTGATTTATCTCAAAATCCACAATATATTCCAGATAGTTTTTATGAGAAGGGTAGCGGTTGGTACTATGTTAGAATTTATAACAAGGAAAACGAGCTTGTAGAAAGTATGAATTTTAGATATATAGAATTATTAAAAAAAATAAACATTCCGAAGCATTTGCATCCAGCCCAAAATGATGGCTATCAAACAGCCAAGATAGAGCTCATCCATTCACCAGGATTTGTAATTAAAAGCGCAAACAGGCGAGACAATATTCAAATTGAACAAGAATCATCGGAAAAGACTATTATAAAAATTCCTGCAGATCCAGATTATGATAATAGCCATTGGCTTGTTGAAATCGACAATAATAAATTCATTCCATTGACTATTTCGCTTAAGAGGATATGGTGGGCTCTAGGCGAAGAGAACAAGACTCCTCTTGAATGGATTGATAAAGCTATCCTTCTCCAACGATCAGATTTTACTGCATTATCAAATAAGGCTTTATGGATTCGCTGTCCTCAAGATTTTAAAAGCAAATCAATATCGATTAGCATGGGAGAAAATTCAAGAGATAGACATTATAAAATATCTGATTCACTGGCAATGATACCTATTAGAGAGTTTTCTGATGTAACCGAATTGATGCTTCAGAATAATTTAGAGATATTTGCATCTTTACCTCAAGATAATATAAGAATCAAAATCTGCGAAGTGTTGAGGAAATTGCAATGTAAATTCTGCGATTTCACTTCATTGAATGAACAAGATATAATTGCACATGCAATAGCTAATCATTTGGACCAAATGTTTATCCCTTTAAATTACGATGAATTGAAAGCCAATGATCCAAATCTTCCGCATCGGATATATCAATGTATTTATTGCGGATTTTATGTAACCTCTGACGATATAGAAAATCCGACGAGCAAAATAATCCATCATATAAATAATGATTGCAAGAAAGCCCCTAGAAACGATGGCCCGCCCAGAACCGATTTTAAGATAATATCTAATGTCGATGAAATTAGGGAAAATATTATTGCTGAACTTCCTAATATTGAAAAATGCTATTTTTGCGGAAAAACTTTTGAACGGGCAACTGATAATAAGAAAAAGACTCATTTGAAAGAATGTCATATGTCTCTTCTTTATAAATTGCTATAGTATGGATTATAAACATGGACCCAATATCATTATCTAGGCTGATAGAGCAGCGCTACCGCCAATATCTCCTGACTTCTTTTTATTTTAAAGACAAAGATCTTCGCAAATCATTCCAAGAAGCATTGGCATCGGGACACCTGAGCAGAGGACCTTTTATAGAAGCTACGCCATTATTTAAGAGAGGTAAAACACCTCGCGAATTGTTTCAGGAATTAAGTAAAACTCGCGTTGATAATGCATTTTTAGATGCCTTATTAGGCGACCGTCCTCTGTATATGCATCAAGAACAGGCTATTGCTAAAGCGTATATGAATCACAATGTCATTATCGCAACAGGAACTGGAAGCGGAAAGACCGAATCATTTCTTTATCCCATATTGCATTACCTATATAGAGAATTCGAATCAAATCGATTAGGCCCTGGTGTTCGAGCATTAATACTATATCCAATGAATGCACTTGCAAACGATCAACGGGAAAGACTAGGAGAAATTTGCAAGCGATTGAAGAATTCTAATTCCCCATTTCAATTTACATTTGGACAATATATTGGCGAAACTCCTGCAGACAAGAATGATTCTTTTAGGAACGCAAGCGATCACATAGCAAATCGACTGCCTGGAGAATTAGTCTTACGCTCTGAAATGCGTGAAACACCGCCGCATATATTGCTTACGAATTATTCAATGCTTGAGTATTTGCTATTGAGACCGGCGGACAGCCCTCTTTTCGATAATGGACAAGCTCAATGGTGGAAATTTCTTGTACTTGATGAGGCCCATCAATACCGCGGCTCACATGGAATCGAAATGGCAATGCTCTTGCGACGATTGAAACAAAGATGTATTTTGTCAAGCCAAAATCCCCAAAAAAATCGTGTAAATTTCCCCACTAGGCCATGGGTAATTTTATCTGGTCCTTTTGGCGCATGAGCGCGTGTTTCATGCGGTAGCTTTCGCCTTCGAACAAAAGAATGTGTCCATGGTGCGCAAGTCGGTCGATCATCGCTGCTGCCATCTGGTCATCCGTGAAAATACTTCCCCACTTTGAAAACTCAAGATTCGTGGTGAGAATGAGGCTGCGTTGTTCATACGAATCAGCGATCACCCGGAACAAGAGCTGCGCTCCTTGGTGGTCGACGGGCACATAGCCCCACTCATCGATGATCAGGAGGTCTGCTCTCAGCACAGCTTTCAGCAATTTGTCGAGCATCCCCTCCTTGTGGGCTTCCGAAAGCCGCACGACCAACTCTGCCGCAGTGAAAAACTTTGTGCGCATCGATCGGTTGCAGGCTTCAACGCCGAGCGCCGTGGCCAGATGGGTCTTGCCAGTCCCTACCGGTCCGTACATGACAAGGTTCTTCTTTTCGGCAACGAATTGCATGCTCAAAAGTTCATCCCTGGACAATGCCGGCGGCAGCGAAACGCTCGTAAAATCGAATCCCTCGAGTGTCTTGTACACCGGGAAGGCGGCTTCCCGCAGAAAGCGCGCCCGGCGCGCCTGTTCCCGGCTCGCCATCTCGCTCTGCAGGACGTTCAGGAGGAATTGCTCCATGGGAGCAGTGCCTTCTTCCTCGCAGAGCTGGACCGCCGTCTGGCTGAACGCCATTTTCTTCAAAAGCTGCGAGATTTCCTCCCGCAAGAGCGTGCGGTTTGTCCGTGGCCGCCTCATGGAGTATGCTCCTTTTCCCCGATAAAGGCGCGATCGTATACGCCAAGGTCGGGGCCGGCAGCAGGAATCCCGTACAGCCCGTCGTAGACGTGGCGCGCGGCAACGGCATGGACGCTATAGCTATCCAGTCTTGCCACGCTGACCGCTTCCTCGAGGGAGGCGAGGGCTACCTCGAACCCGAAACGCTCGCTGCTCTGCACAAGCCCTTTGAGCACGTCACGCAGCCGGTCGCGGGGAAGCGCATCCAGTGCCTGGCGTACGGAGGGGCTCGTTGCTGCTCTGAAATGGCTGTTCTGCCAGGCGCTCGGCTTGTGCATGAGCGCCGCAATGCTGGTGTGCCAGTCGATGGAATCGCTCCGCTCCTCCCCATAGATCCTGCGGTGTTCACCGCGCACTTCTCCGTCAGGCCCGTAGACCACGATCTCACGGGCCTTGATCCCGACCGTAACTTCGCCTGACGCATACTCGGGAGCACTCGAGTACCAATGTTTGCCGTCAAGACAGAATTTGCCGTAGCCATCGGTACGAAGACGCTCGTACCGCTCGACATTGAACGGCCGTGCGGGCAGCGGGCTCAGGGCTGTCTGTTCCTCGGCAAAGAGTGCCGCGATAGTCTGGCCTTTCTTGTAGTGCTTCCGCGCATGGTCCTGCAGTGCCTTCTTGAACAGTTGCATATTCAAGTCGACGAGCCGATCGACTACCGGCAGGGGCACAAAGAAATTCCGCCGGGTATAGCCGATCTTGTTCTCCACATTGCCTTTCTCATGGCCGGCATTCGGGTTGCAGAAACTGACGGAAAACCCATAGTGGCACTTGAAACGAAGGAAAAGCTGGTTGAGCGCAACATGCTGCTGGATCTTGCGGCCGACACCAGTGGCATTATCGAATACAATGCGACGCGGTACGCCGCCAAGGTACCCGAAGATATCCTGTAAGCCCTGCGCAACGCATTCAGCGGTCTCCCCTTCGAAGACTTGGGTAAAGCCCGCATTGCTGTAGGGAAAGCTCAAGGTCAGATACTTGATGGTTTTGCGGACACCGGCTTCCATGACTTCCGCTTCACCAAAGTCAGCCTGGGCTTCACCAGGGGCCCACACGAGCTCAAGAAAGCCATCCATCTGCCGCTGGGCGACCTTTTTTGCCTTCACATAGCGCTGCACCAAGGGATAGGAACAGTCATACTCCCCGGCATGTTCTCCACATAGGCGCTGGTGAATGCGCTTCGCCGTGTGGCGCTGCTTAAAGCGCATGCGCTGGTCTTCAGCCAGCCACTCGTCAATGAGCGGCTTCCATCGGTCCAGCTTCGAAGGCCATGTGGTGTGTGCTTCCAGTGACTCGTTAAAGTCCTCTCGCTTCATATAGGTGCGCACGGTCTTACGATCAATGCGCAGCCTCGAGGCTATTTCGCCCGGCCCATACCCTTGACGCTGCAACTCCTTGATCTGATCAATCTGGTTCATCGTAAGCATGTCCTCCTCCCTGTACCGCGCCTATGATACAGGTTTTTCCCTACCAAAACTCCCCACGATTTTTCTGGGGAATTTTGACGATTT
>WESA01000065.1 GCA_009768935.1 Rectinema subterraneum | reverse complement strand
GATGAAATAAACCAGCTATTTCACCTGATGTAAAGACTTATTGAGTTGGGCAATGTCAGGCTACTGCGGAATCATGGGTGCGTTCTTCTCAGTGCCCTCGTTTACACAAGGTTGAGAGCACTAATTGCGCTACCCTGCCCTATTCAGTACTATGCCATGCATGCATCATGCTGAAAGAGAGCCATTATGAATCAGGACAGAGTGCACGAAATTCTGGAAGCAATCGAGCCCGCACCAGCTCCGTTTACGCTTGTATTTTCAGGACGGACAAACAAAAAAGTAAACGGGCTCTACAAGCCCGCAAAAGCTGAGATTATCCTTCATAACCGAAATTTCGACTCCGACAACCAGCTCATCTATACTGCAATCCACGAATATGCTCATCACCTGATCTTTGTTCGCCATGGCGGGCTGCCTATGCCCCGTCCGCACACGCAGGAATTCTGGGCCCTGTTCCATGAGCTTCTCGAAAAAGCCGAACAGAAAGGTTTCTATACCAGCGTCTTCGATTCGGTTCCTGAATTTGCCTCCCTCACCATGGAAATAAAGAATCGGTGCCTGGCTGGCAATGGTTCGCTTCTGCTCGAGCTGGGCAGGCTCCTTGTTCAAGCAGAAGAGTTGTGTCGCATCCACAAAGCCCGATTTGAGGATTATGTCGAAAGAGTGCTCGGATTGCCAAAAAGAACCGCTTCCACTGCAATCCAGGCGCAAACGCTCAACCTTGATCCTTCGCTGGGGTGGGATGGTCTGGCTCTCGTCGCTTCGATTCGCGATCCTGAAGCGCGCTCGAAAGCCGCAGAAGCGCTTTCAAACGGAGCTACGCCCCTCATCGCAAAACGCGTTGCTATGCCACCACAGGACGATTCCGGGGACCCAGTAGAAACACTCCTCGCAGAACATAAAAAACTCGAGCGCTCCATTGCTTCGATGACAGAGCGCCTGCAGCGAATCGAGGACAAGCTGAGAACAATGGGAATTTCGGAAGACGAAATCTCTTCGTAGCTATTTCTTTATAAATTCATAATTTCATAAAAAGCGGCACAAGAACGGGTACGAGCGCCGACAAGAATGCTCCTGAAATAAAGCTCAAAGGGACAGCTTCCGGTCCAAGCGTCTGCTCGATCAAAGGAAGCGAGACATCCATCGAGGTAGCGCCTGCTACGCTGATCGCCATGGTCGGCACACGCGTCTGCCCGAGCACTGGTATCAGAATGAGGCCAAGACTCTCCCGTATCATGTTAGCGAGAAATGCCGAAGAACCAAGGACAGGGTCTCCTAGATTCGAAATTAGCACGCCGGAAAGGCTGTACCAACCGAACCCGCTCGCGAGCGCCAGCGCCTTGCCAACGCGCAGCGAAAAAAACGGTACAAGCAAGAGCCCCGCGGCCATGCTTCCAACCGCCGTCGCGAGCGGCAAGGCGACAACCGCCGGAGACCTGAGCATGCTCGCTAATGGCACCTGCGACTGGCGGAACTGCATGCCTATCAAAAACAGCAGCGCATTCAGCGTCCATTCAGTGATAAGGCCTGGGTCGAATGCCAGCCGAGGAAGCGCAATGCCCGCAATAAACCCCGCCACAACAACAGAAAGCAGAATTGCGGGTGGCTTAAGCCGCGCAAGCACAGAATAAGATGCACCAACAACAAACTCACTATCCGCGGGTCCTGATGAAGCGGCAGAGAAGCCATTCTCTTTTTGTGCTGCTGTGCCGATTTTTCTGACCGATCCCACTGCTGGCGCGAAATGGCTCACCAGAACAACCGCAATGCAGCTGCCGGCAATCGTGAACACTGCTGAAGCAAATCCCAAAAGCCCAATCGTGCCGATGGAATGGACAAGCTCAGGATTATTGCCAATCCGGAAGCCCATGCTGAAGAGCAAGAGCCAGAGTGCTGCAGTTATTGAAACTTCGACAACCCTTGGCTTTGGCGCAAGGCGAATAGATGCCGCCAAGGCACCACCAAACAAAAATGCGAGCAGAACAAGTATCTGTATCATCCGCAGCATAGTATCAAAATGCAGCACCTTTTGATAGAATCCCCTTCAGGTAGGAACCATGCGCCAATTCAACGCAACTGTTGCAATCAATCGCGCAATCGCGCCAGACTGGATGCACATGGCCTTCGAATGGCCATCTGACTTGCCAGCACCAAAACCGGGACAATTCTTTACCGCACTGCCGCCTGTGGTTGAACTAAGAGCGGGAACAATATTGCGACGCCCATTCGCCTTTGCAGGATTTGAGGAAGCACAGATAGAAAAAGACTCATCGATGCTATCTCGCCCAGCCTATGCCCATTCGATCTACCAGGTCCGCGGCCCAGGCACGAGAGCGCTCGCTTCGATGCAGCCAGGCAGTTCACTCGATATCATTGCACCGCTTGGAAATGCATTTCCGTATCCTGAGCGGGGAGAGCGAGCGATTATCGCAGGGGGCGGCATCGGCATTGGGCCAATGCTGTTTCTGGCTGAACAATTGGGCGCGGGCACGTATGCGAGCTCGGCAATCCTCGTGCTTGGCTTCCGAAGCGCTTTGCTCATTCCTTTTTCAGGCTCTTTTTCGGCCGCTGGCTTGCCCTCATGGAAAAAACTCCTGGAAAAGGCATTCTTTTCGACCGATGACGGATCCGCAGGCACTCCTGGAACCGTGCGGGATGCGCTCGAAGCGCTCTGGCTTCAGGCGAGCGATCTCAAAGGCAGTGGGACGAAAAACCTCGCCCAAAAGAAATGGCACCTCTATGGCTGCGGGCCTGGACCGATGCTGGCATCTCTTGCGCAATTCGCTGCGCAAAATCATATGCATGCGCACTTTTCTGCAGAACAGTGGATGGCGTGCGGCGTCGGCGCCTGTCATGGATGCGTGCTTCCTGCTGCCTCTGGCGGATTTTTGCGTGTATGCGCGGATGGACCTGTCTTCGATGCGCGCACAATAAACTGGGAGGCGAACGTGCAATGAAAAATCCAGAACAAGAGCAATCAAAGAAGAATGAAATTCTGGCTGGTCCACCGCCTAGTGTTCTCAACCTTGGGTACGATCTAAACCTGAGCGTGCGCATAGGTTCGCTTATCATGCCCAATCCGGTTGGGGTTGCATCCGGCACCTTCGGCTACGGCGAAGAATATGATGAGCTTGTGCACATCGATGCGCTGGGCGCACTCTACACAAAAGCAGTTACCCTGGAACCTCGAGAAGGCAATCCTCCCCCACGCCTTGTCGAAACACCGATGGGGCTCATCAATTCCATCGGCCTTGCCAACCCCGGCGTCGAGAAATTTCTAAGAGAGAAGCTCCCGTCCTTGAGAACGCGACTTTGTCCAATCATTGTCAATGTCGCGGGATCGACCGAGGACGACTATATACAAGTGATCGAGCGAATCGAAGCACATCTTGCATCGACCGACAGCGGCCGCCCTGGCATCGACGGCTACGAAATCAATGTCTCTTGTCCCAATGTGCAAAAAGGCGGCATGTCATTCGGCATAGACCCACGCCTTGTCGAGCGCCTGACACATTCGCTCAGACAGAAAACCTCGCGCCCCCTCATTATCAAGTTGAGCCCGAATGTCACGGATATCGCGGAGATTGCACGCGCAGCGGAGGCAGGCGGCGCGGATGCCATTTCATGCATCAATACCGTAGTCGGCATGGTCATCGATACCGAAAAAAAGAAACCGGCGATTGCGATGGGCACAGGGGGCCTATCCGGTCCTGCGATCCGCCCAATCGGGGTCGCAGCCACCTACAAAGTGGGCAAGGCAGTGCGCATTCCAGTCATTGGCCTTGGAGGAATCACCAATGCGAGCGATGCGATTCAATATTTGCTCGCAGGTGCGCTGGCTGTCCAGGTCGGAACGGCCCTGTTTTCAGATCCGCGCGCGCCGCTCAAGGTGCTTGATGGAATAATCGAATGGATGAAGCGCCATTCGGTACACAGCGTAAGCGACATCAGGTTCATGCTTCGCTGAGCGATGCAGCTTAGCATTTCCGCGCGCGCCAACAACTAAGGGCAATCTGTTCAATTAACCGATTTTTAACATTTTGTTCATATTGCGCTTATTTCCTGGAATTATGGTTACATCACGCATGCCAGAAGAAACAAAAAGCCCGGATTCATTCATAATCGAGACGAAAGACCTCAGCATCACCTATGGCGATGGCCACGAGGCTGTCAAGCATGTTTCGCTCGGTTTTCCGGAGCGCAACGTCACGGCCATCATCGGTCCCTCGGGCTGCGGCAAAAGCACGCTCCTTCGGGCTCTGAACCGCATGAACGAGCTCATCCCGAATACCCGAACCAGCGGCGAAGTCATTTACCGCGCACAGAACATCTATAATTCGTCCATCGATCCCGTCATCATCCGCAGGCAAATCGGCATGGTGTTCCAGAAACCGAATCCTTTCCCGAAAAGCGTGTACCAGAACATTGCCTGGGCTGCCAAGGTGCATGGTTATGCAGGCGATATGGACGACCTTGTCGAGATGAGCCTTCGAAAGGCCGCGCTCTGGGAAGAAGTAAAGGACAAACTGAAAAAAAACGCGCTTGCTCTTTCGGGTGGTCAGCAGCAGCGCTTGTGCATTGCACGGGCGATTGCTCTGCAGCCCGAAGTGATCCTGATGGATGAGCCCACCAGCGCGCTCGACCCTATCGCCTCCTCGTATATCGAAGATTTGATTTCAGAATTGCGGAAAGACTATACTATAGTTATCGTTACCCATAATATGCAGCAAGCGGGCCGTATCTCCGATTATACGGCATTCATGCTCATGGGTGATCTTGTCGAAGTGGGGCCGACGCGTAAGCTCTTTATCTCGCCATCAGATGAACGAACCGAGCGGTATCTTACTGGCCGTTTTGGATGAACCGGAGGAAAGCACATGCCGCGCGAAGCATTCGAGCGCTCGATAGAAGAAATCAACAAGCGCATCATCTCGATGGGCGCAGCCTCGGTCGAAGCGCTCCAGAAAGCGATGCACGCCTTTCGCGAGCGCGAGCTCGATGCTGCAAAAAAAATAAAAAAAGCAGATGCAGACATCGATGCCCAGCAGCTCCAGATCGAAGATCTTGTCGCTACGACAATGGCAACCCAGCAGCCGGTTGCAACGGACTTGCGCCTGCTGCTCTGTTCAATCAAAATGGCAGCAGAGCTCGAGCGCAGCGCCGATTACGCCGCTCATCTTGCAAAGGCGACAAAATTCTTTGCTGGCGAGCCACAATGGCGTCAAACCGAAATGATCGAACAGATGGTCCAGATTGGCGCAACCATGATAACCGGTACCGTGCAAGCCTTTATTTCTCGCTCTGCCCTACAGGCGCGACAGGTAGCCCTCATGGACGACCAGATCGACCATATTCACAAAAGCCTCATAAAAGAAATGGTGATGCTTTTGGGGTCTCGCCCTGAAGATGCTGAAAAAGTCGCCAAGTTCATTCAGGTTTCGGGATACCTTGAACGCCTTGGCGACCACATGACGAATGCATGCGAATCCATTATCTATATGGTAGAAGGTATCCATATGGAATTGAACCTCTGAGCGCGGCGCGAAGTGAGATGACGTGCCGAGGGCGCAGCGCCTTATAGTGCAATTTGGCCAGCGACATCTGCGGAAAAAAGGAAAGGCTTTGAATGGACACCATACTCCTTGTCGAGGATGATCGCGATATCGCGCAGATGATCTCCACAAGCCTTGGCCGGGCTGGGTACCGAGTGATTGTGATGCCCGATGCCGAGCATGCCCACGCATTTCTGAAAGACGGCGCGGTGTCGGCAATCCTGCTCGATCTCATGCTCCCTGGCATGGACGGCTTTGCGTTTATCCGCAAGCTCAAGAAGAATCCTGCACTCTCAGCCATTCCCGTCATCATTACCTCCGCAAAAGACGATGACACCGACGTGGTTGCCGGCCTTGAACTCGGGGCAGAGGACTACATTGTCAAACCATTCAGCCTTAAAGTGCTCGAGGCGAGGCTCAGAGCGGTGCTCCGCCGCAGCGATGCTTCATACATAAATGAAGGGACCTCACGACGCGTGCAGAAATCAGGAATTTTGCTGGACAGCGCCCGGCATGAAGTGCGCTGCCAGGATATACCCGTCGATTTGTCGGCTACCGAATTCGCTATCCTAGAGGTGCTGCTGAAAAACCCCGGGATGGTTTTTTCGAGAGATCGTATGATCAGCGAAATCCGCGGTGGCGATGTCGCAGTTACCGAGCGGTCCATCGATGTCCATATCCTTTCGATTCGCCGAAAGCTTGGCGAAAAAGGATCGCTTATCGAGACAGTGAGGGGAGTCGGTTACCGATTCCGGGATGAATGACAAATCTGGGAAGCTCCGTGCGCAAGCGCTCGGGAAGAATATTCGCGGTCAGCGCAATAGCGCTTGCTGTAGCCGCTTTGTTATGTTTTTTTATTGCAAAAAATTATAATCCGGCGGTCGGAGTTACGATTCTCGCTATTTTCGCGATTTTTCTTTTTGCGTTCACGTTCCGTTCGATTGTCTCCATGTATCAGATGCCGCTCGATGCCATTTCGCAGCAAGCTGACGAGATTGCCAAAAATCTGCAATCGCGGACACAGGAAGTCGCAGAGCTGACAACGAAGCTCCAATCTATATTCGATACAACCGAAGAAGCGATTGCTGTGATTCGAGCACCAAATGAGCTTCTTAGTGCAAATACATCAGCATATCGGCTTTTCGGTCTGTCGCCCGGCGCTGGTTATACAACAGAGTCATTCTTTTTCGGGAGCCCTGCAATCCTTGGCCTGATTGAGACCTGCTTGAAAGAAGGCAAGGCTTCGATCGAGCAATTCTCGATGCTAAAAGATAAAAACGAAATTATACTCAGCGCGCGTGCACAACGCTTTGCCGTCAGTCAGTCGGATGCCGCGGTCATTGTCATCAGCGACATAACTTCATCCAAACGCACCGAACTGACCAAAAAAAACTTTGTCGCGAATGTGTCGCATGAGCTTCGCACACCAGTCCAGATTGTGCGAGGCTATGCCGAAATGCTCAACACCGCGGATATTCCTGAGGAAAACAAAAGCTGGGCCGAGATAATACTGCATCAGTCTTTGCGGATGGAACGCATTGTGTCGGATCTACTCATGCTTGCCAAGCTCGAGCACGATCCTGCTTCCTGGATTGTCCGCGAGCGATTTCCCATAAAGCCAATCCTCGAAGAGGCTGCCCAGACTGTCAAGCTGCAATACCCGGAAATCAGCCGCATCTCTATCGACTGCCCGGATGAACTTGAAATTGAAGCAAGCCCCGGGCTTATCGAACAAGCTGCGTTCAATCTCATATCCAATGCAGCACAGCACTCCGGTTCGCATGACAAAATAATTGTGGGCGCAATGCAGGAAAATGAGGATTTTGTCTTGCGCGTAAGGGATTATGGAGCCGGGATTCCTCCAAAGGATCTAGCGCATATTTTCGAACGATTTTACCGCGCTGACAAATCGAGAAGCCAATCAAGCGGCAAGAGCGGATCGAGTGGCGGGTCGGGCCTCGGACTTGCAATCGTAAAGCATATTGCATTCGCTCATGGCGGTACGGTACATGCAGAGAGCTGGGCGGGAGAAGGAGCGCTATTCGAGTTCAGGATTCCTGCTAGGGGTTCCGAATACTGCTCTCAACCTTGTGTAAAAACTTGAAGCAAAGAGGGTAGATTTGCGCGAATACCTCTATGACCGCCACTGCGGTCAAGGAGGGTATTCGTGCACTGGTTTGCCTTTTGTCCCAATCCGAACTGTCCCTACCATTACGAGGCACCCGCCTCGTCCTGGGCCTATGCGATTGGCTGGTATGCTACCAAGGCTTTCGGGAAGGTGCGCCGGTTTCGTTGTACGCGCTGCGGAAAAAGCTTTTCCACCCAGACGTACTCGACGCACTACTATCTCAAGCGCATTGTCTCGTACCGGGATGTGCTCTATAGGCTGGTAGGCGGGGAGAGCCTACGGGGGATGAGTCGCGCGCTCGGGTGCTCGCTTTCGCTGCTTACGAATCGTATCGACCGACTGGCTCGCCAGGGTATTGCACTCCACGCCCGGATGCTGCGCGTTCGGCGAGGCAAGGAAGACATCTGTATCGACGGCTTTGTCTCCTTCGACTGCTCGCAGTACTTCCCGAGCGAAATCCCCATTGCGGTGGGACGGACAAGCGGCTTCGTGCTCGATGTCAGTCACTGCACACGAAAACGTTCAGGGAGCATGCGGCAGGACCAGAAGGCGAAGGCACAGGCGCTCTATTCGACGATTCGGCTCGAACGGGGTGGGATCGGCCGGTCATTCAGGGAGGTGCTGGCGACGAGCCTTGCTGTGCAGCCGCCACAGCCTCATAGGCCCTTCGTGCTGATCACCGATGAGAAGCCCGACTATGCGCGCCTCGTGCGGAAGCTTGCAGCCTACTGGGGTGAGGGAGAGGGGCGACTCGTGCACCTGAGGATTTCTTCACACTTGCCACGGACGATCCACAATCCACTCTTTTCTTCGAACTACACCGATCGCGAGCTCAGAAAGGACCTGGCGAACCACCATCGTGAGAGTGTCTGCTTCAACCGCAATGTCGCAAACGGCATGCTGCGCCTCTGGGCCTACCTTATGTGGCACAACTACTTAAAGCCCTACCGTATCCGCTGGCCGAAAGGCCGAAGACCCGCCACCCATGCCGAGGCGAGCGGCATCGATGCAACTGCGCTCGAGAACGTATATAGAAGCTT
>WESA01000064.1 GCA_009768935.1 Rectinema subterraneum | reverse complement strand
CCTATGAGCCGCCTGCTGTCGAAGGAGAACCACAATTCAACCTTGATTCGGACTTTACTTTCAGCGTGACATATGACGCATACCCAGCTTTTGAGCTTCCGTCCCTTGAAGGTATCGAAATTGAAGTTCCTGCCGTTTCAGTCTCTGATGAGGATATTGCGCGCGAACTCGAAGAAATCCGCCAGCGCAATGCAATTGTTGTGGAAAAGGATGGCCCAGCCGAGACCGGCGATATTGTCACTGCTGATTTTGCAGAGATTGCCGAAGATGGCACAGAAATTCCCGGAACGGCCCGGAAAGACTTTGCTTTCGAACTTGGCAAACAGCTCAATATCTACAAATTCGACGATGAGATCGTCGGTTTGAAAGCAGGCGACGAGAAGACCTTCACCAAAACCTTCCCTGCTGATTTTGAGTATTCAGAATACGCCGGCAAAACAGTTACCATTAAAGTTAAGGTAACCAAAGTCAAGCGCCAGGACTTGCCCGAGCTCGATGATGAGCTTGCCCAGGATGTATCGGAGAAGTACAAAACCCTCGAAGATCTTAAAGCAGCAGTCCGCAACCAGCTGAATGAAGCGCTGGAAGCCAGACTTCGCTCTACCAAGGAAAACGCAATCGTCGATGAGCTTCTAAAAAGAACGAGCGTTTCGATTCCTCGCTCGATGCTTGCAGCAGAGCTTGCCATGAGGTGGGAATCGCTTAAGCAGCAGATGGGCGTTGACAATGATGAGCGCCTGGAGATGCTCTTGCGGATATCCGGCAAGTCCAGGGATCAGCTTTTGCAGGATTGGGCTCCGCTGGCAGAGAAAGCGCTTGCAAGCCGCATTTTGCTCGATAAACTGGTGGAAGCAGGATCATATACAGCGACTGACGAAGATGTCGATGCGGAAATCGCGAAAGAGGCAGCGCATACAACAATGAGCCCTGCAGAAATAAAAGCTGAATATGAAAAGCGAGGAACTTTGGAATATCTGAAAGATGACATCAAGGTACGCAAGCTCTTCGACGCAATCCTGGCATCTGCCCAGGTAAAAGAAGGAACAGCGGTTTCGTACTTGGACTTCATGAAAGAAAATCAGTAAATTTGATTGAGCGATTTCAGTCCTCTGCGGACCATCGCTCAATATGCAACAGCAAAGGAAGCAGGAATGTCTGAACATATGAGCAGCCTCGTCCCCATCGTCATCGAGCAGACGGGGCTTGGAGAGAGATCGTACGATATTTACTCGCGTCTTCTCAAAGACCGGATCGTGTTTATAGACGGGGAGATCAATGATCTGACCGCAGACCTCGTGATTGCACAGCTTCTGTTTCTTGAGTCACAGGATCCGTCGCGCGATATATCGATTTATATCAACAGCCCGGGTGGAATGGTCACGGCAGGGCTCGCTCTCTATGATACAATTCAATATATAAAACCGGAGGTACAGACGATCTGCATCGGCCAGGCATCAAGCATGGCAGCATTACTGCTCGCTTGCGGAACCAAAGGCAAGCGCTCCGCTCTGCCCTCTTCGCGAATTCTCATTCATCAGCCTTGGGGAGGCGTATCCGGCCAGGCGAGCGATATCAGTCTGCAAGCGCGAGAGATAATTCGGCTCAAGAAACTGACTATTGACTATTTTGCACAGCATTCGGGGCAGGCACTTGAAAAAGTTGCGCAGGACATGGAACGCGATTTTTACATGAGCTCGCAGGAAGCGCTTGAATATGGCATAATCGATACTATTATGGAGCCGCGGAAGCATGGCAAAAAATAAGCAATTCGATCTCGAGCAAGAGACATACTGTTCTTTTTGCGGCAAGAGCTCTTCATATGTGCGCAAGATGATCGCCGGTCCCGGAGTGAATATTTGCGATGATTGCGTGCGAATCTGCAGCCAGATCCTCGACGAAGAAGAGCAGAAAGTAACCGCCGAATTCCTGACAGAAGTGCCTAAACCCCGCGAAATAAAAGAATTCCTCGACCAGTATGTCGTTGGGCAGGAATATGCAAAGCGCGTGCTTTCGGTCGCGGTGTACAACCATTACAAAAGGCTTCTTCATAAGGTGTCCGCAACTGCGCCTGATGTCGAGATTGAAAAATCGAATGTGCTGCTGATAGGCCCTACCGGCACCGGCAAAACGCTTCTTGCTCGGACACTTGCGCGAAAGCTGAAAGTTCCTTTTGCCATGGCTGATGCGACCACGCTCACCGAGGCAGGCTATGTTGGCGAGGATGTCGAAAACATACTGCTCAAGCTGATCCAGAATGCTGGCGGCAACATCCAGGCAGCCGAGCGCGGTATTGTGTATATAGACGAAATCGACAAAATATCACGCAAGAGCGAAAACCCATCGATCACCCGGGATGTTTCAGGCGAAGGCGTGCAGCAGGCTCTCCTGAAAATAATCGAGGGAACCATTGCCAATGTGCCTCCTCAGGGCGGTCGCAAGCACCCGAACCAGGAATATCTGCGCATCGATACAACAAATATTCTTTTCATATGCGGGGGCGCATTTGTCGGACTCGACAAGATTATTGAATCCAGAGTGTCTTCCCATCCAATGGGCTTCGGTGCGGATGTGCGAGCAAAGCACGAGAAAAACCTGAGCCAGCTCTTTGCGGAGCTTCAGCCTGATGATCTTATCAAATTCGGCTTGATTCCGGAATTTGTAGGTCGCCTTCCTATAAAGGTGGCGCTCGACGATCTCTCCAAAGAAGAATTGAAGCGCATTATCATCGAGCCGAGAAACGCCCTTCTCAAGCAATATAAAGCTTCCATGAAACTCGACAATGCAGAGCTGGAATTCGAAGAGGAGGCAATAGATGCAATTGCGGAAAAGGCAATTGCCCAAAAAACGGGCGCACGCGGCCTGCGAGCTATTGTCGAAAAAATAATGATCGATATCATGTATTCGCTTCCGAGCGATTCAAATGTTAAAAAAGTGATCCTGACGCGAGATGCGGTTGAAGGCAACGGAAGCTGCATTATCGAATACCGTCAGAAAACCGCTTAGCGCAGAAATCAATGGGGTGGTTGCCGATCTCCGTTGGAGAAGGCAGCCTGAGAAAATACCCATAGAACCTGATCCGGGTAATACCGGCGGAGGGAACGATGATGCGTAGAAAACCACTCATCGCGATTTTCCTTGGTGTCGGGGCGATTTTTTTCGCCAGCATGTCATTGTGGGGACAAACACAACCAAGTGCAGGTGCAGGTGCGCCGGAACTTGTCGTTTGGACCTATGATTCATTCGTTTCGGAATGGGGCCCGGCAGCTCAGATTGCCGAAGGGTTCCAGAAGCAGTCGGGCGCGAAAGTGCGCTTCGTATCGAAGGGCGATGGCGGAGCCCTCTTCTCCTCTCTCCTGGATATCGCAAAAAAGCCAAATGCAGATATTGTGATAGGCCTCGACGATCGGCAGCTGGAAAAGGCTTTGACAAGCGACCTCTTTGCTCCGCTGAAGCTTGTAAACCTTGCAGATATCCAGAAAGACCTGCTGCTCGACCCTTCAAACAGGCTCGTTCCATTCGATTTCGGGCAATTCGCCTTTATCTGGGATTCGGAAAGTAATATCGAGCCGCCGCGGTCTCTTGAAGATCTAACCAAGCCTATCTACCGGAAAAAAGTGATCATTATGGATCCTCGCACCTCGACTCCAGGGCTTGGTTTTCTCGCATGGACACAGGCTGTATACAAGGCAGGATGGAGAGATTACTGGAAGCGCCTGTCCCCGTCGATTCTTGCCATGACACCAAGCTGGGATACAGGATATGGCTTATTTACAAAAGGAGAAGCGCCTCTCGTGCTCAGCTATTCGACGAGTCCTGCATACCACAAGGCGTACGAGAATACAGAACGGTACAAAGCCCTCAAATTTTCGGACGGACACCCGCAGCAGATTGAATTTGCCGGCGTTCTTTCAACAAGTCAAAACAAGCTATTAGCGCAGAAATTTGTAGATTATCTGCTTTCGCAGGAGTGCCAGTCATTTTTGCCGGAGACACAATGGATGTTCCCTGCAAACCGTTCTGCAAAGCTGCCTGCATCGTTTTCAGTTGTGAGCAAATATCCTTCAGTGAACGCAAAAGTCCAGGATATCGACCGCGATCCTTCCGATGCGGCCAATATTCTCATAAGCAGCCACTAGAAGGCTAGGCCATGCAAAGCGGCAACGGGAGCTTCGAGCAGCGCCTCGGCAAAACAGAAATAATTTTGTCCATCGCTCTCATTGCGATTCTGTCCTTCTCTCTGGCTCCCCTTGTCGCTTTTGCGAAAAATGCAATCGTCGGCGCCGGACATGCTTCTCTATTGGCATCGCTTGGCAGCATTTCTGTTCCGGTGATTGTCCGGAGCCTGCAGTTTACTTTGCTACAGGCCTTTGCAAGCACCGCGCTCGCAATCGGGATCGGGTTGCCTGGAGCTTGGCTTGCAGCACGCTTCCGCTTCCCCGGAAGGCGCGCATTGCTTGCGCTTGCAGCAGTGCCTTTCTGCTTTCCGCCGATTTTGGTCATTCTTGCTTTTATCCTGTACTATGGGAAAGAAGGCTATTTCTCTGCTTTTCTGGCTTTGGTCATGGGACAGAAAAACGAATATCGGGGGCTTCTCTACAGTTTCTGGGGTTTGGTTCTGGTACACGCTTTTTATAATTTTCCGATCGCTGTTCATCAGATAAGCGCCTTATGGATGCGAATACCGGAATCGCAGAAAGAAGCAGCCAAGACATTGGGGGCAAACAGAATAATGGCATTTCGCACCGGCACTCTGCCATGGCTGCTTCCTGGCATCGCGCAAGCTGCAGGCTTGATTTTTTTGTATTGTTTTTTCAGCTTTACGACTGTGCTTGTTTTCGGTGGGCGAACAGGTTCAACTCTTGAGGTATCAATTTACCAGGCGCTTCGATATCAGGCGAATGCGGGCCTGGCGCTTCTGTTTTCTGTAATCGAGACAGGTTTTGCCTTGCTGGGCATATGGTTCATCACCGGGATGACACAGAAGAAGCAACATGCATTGCGCGATTTCGGACGACGCAGAGAGCTTTCCTCCCCAAAAGGCTCCCAGCGCGTATTACTTGCAATATATGGAATTCTTCTGCTTATATTTTTTATCGGACCGCTTGTTTCCATCGTGGTCGAAGCATTTCGTGTTCCAGCTTCGCTCGGAGGTGCCTCCCATTTCGGGTTTGGCAATTTTGAGCGCCTTTTAAAAGGTTTCCAGGCGCCTTTGCTCAAGGCTATCCGGGCGACGCTGACGCTGAGTGGCTCTGCAGCGCTGCTCGCCACAATTGCTGGCGTCATAGCAGGAATATCGGTATTCATCGGAAAAAAAGCCGGCAAACTGCATTTCACGAACCGAATCGTGGAAGCGCTTCAATGGCTCCCTCTTGCTGTTTCTCCTGCAGTATTTGCGTATGGGTGGCTTTTTCTCTCGCCTGATCGAACGATATCGGCTGCGCTTATTGCAGCCCAAGCGGTTATTGCGTGGCCATTTGTGAGCCGCGCGGTATCTGCATCTTTGCAATCACTCGACCCACGCATGCGGGAAGCTGGCAGGACGCTTGGAGCCAGCCCCTTGCGCGCTTTTCTGACTATCGATTTGCGCGTTATTGCTCCCTCGGTGGCCGCTGCTGCAGCCTTTGCATTTTCCATCACTGCAGGCGATGTCAATGTGCCTCTTATGCTTGGAATGAGCGAGATCGAAACCCTTCCTTTGCTTTTGTTCCGACTGACTGCAGCTTACCGCTTCAACGAAGCATGTGCCGCAGGGCTGGTGCTGGGGCTTATGACCGGCATCGTCTTTTTTCTCAAGGAGAAAGCCATCGATGTCGCTTGAGGTTCGCAATCTTGAGGTTGTCCGGGACGGCTTTGTTCTGAAAGCAGACTTTGCCCTTCAGGACAATAAGGTACTAGTTTTGCTCGGCCCTTCGGGCTGCGGCAAGACGACGCTGCTCCGGGCAATTGCCGGGCTCGAGCCAATAAAACAAGGCGAAATACTACTCAAAGGCAAGCGGATCGATGCTTTGCCAACCGAAAAACGGCATATCGGTTTCGTATTCCAGGATTTGGCGCTGTTCGAGCAGATGAAGGTTCGCGACAATATCGCGTACAGCCTTCAAATACGCAGAGAAAATAAAGCACATATAAAAGAAAGAATCGATTACTTGGCCATGCGTTTCAGAATAGATCATTTGCTTGAACGATACCCGTCCGAACTTTCAGGAGGAGAAAGGCAGCGAGTCGCACTTGCGCGTGCGCTTGCATCCGATCCTTCACTTATCTTGCTCGATGAGCCTCTTTCGGCGCTTGACGCGCCGCTGAGAAGAGAAATGCGCCGCTTTATGCGCGTTCAGCTCACGCAAGGATACCTTACCGCGATTCATGTCACTCATGATGTCGAAGAAGCAATCGACCTCGCAGACGAAATTATTGTCATGCGCAACGGGAATATGATCGCCCGAGGCACAATATCGGATCTAGAAAATTCGCCCGGTTCTGGCTGGCTTGCACGATTCATGAATTTCGGCCTTACCCTGCATGTGGATGCTGTTTCGAGAAAAAAGGGAGCCAATCTTGTTATGGCTCATTGCAAAGCAGGAGATATTCTGTGTTCAGCGCATGACACAGCCCAGAGCGCGCAGATCGAATCGGGTGCTTCATATTGCGTGTATGTGCCATTTTCTTCGCTTAGCGCACTCGACTCGAAAAAAGTACTCGCGAGGGCGCCGGGGGGCATTTTGCACGCAACCATTGTGCGGTGCATTGGAATCCTTTCCAGCACAATGAAGCTCCTTCTGTCCTTGTCCGGCGAAAATGAGCAATTCTTTGAAATGACACTAGCAATGGGGGGAGGCATCCTTGTTCCCAAAGAAGGTTCTGAAATAGAACTAGAAGTCGATCCTGCGAAATGCAGGCTGCTGCCCGAGGAACCGCGCTTGCCGAAAGCATGAAAAATCAGCTTGTCCGCTGAAATTCAGCCTTTTTGCTATCAATCAGCTGCGCAATGCGCTGAATGCTTGTATCAATCGAACAATTTTCTTTCCATACGTAACGGATAGAGGCTGTTTCTTTGTATAGCATATGGCGCGCATCATAGATTTCTTTGAGGGTTTCTTGCCAATTGCTGCTGGCAAGAAGCGGCCTTGAGTCTTTTTCTCCTGCAAGCCTTCGAGCCAATTCCCGAAGCGGCACATCAAGCCAGACAGTGATACATTCGCTTTCCAGTAATTCCCGATTGGAGGGCATAAGCACGACGCCACCGCCACACGCAAGAACCAGGGGCTTCCCCAGCCCAACAACTTCGGCAAGCGTGCTCTCTTCGATTTTTCGGAATTCTGTTTCCCCTTTTTGGGCGAAGATTTCAGAGATTGACAGCCCCACCCTCTGTTCGATGATGTGATCGAGATCCAGGAAATCAATGCCGTAGTGGGCAGCCAAAAGCTGGCCTATTTTCGTCTTGCCAGAGCCCATCATGCCAATCAATGCAATTTTCATGGATGTTTCAACTCAGTACTTCGTCGAACACGCGCAGCCAGTTTTCGCCGAGAATCTTTGCTGCATCGCCGTGGCTGTATCCTCGTTTTCTCAAACCTTCATAGAGAAGCGGAAATTCCGAAGTATTCCTGATGACCGAAGCGTCTATTGGCACAAAGCCATCGAAATCGGAGCCAATGGCACAACTCTCTATGCCGCCAGCTTTGACGACCTGGTCGACATGCAGCAGAAATGCTTCGAGATTGCTGTCGTTCGGATCTTTTGCAATGAAAGATGGGACAAATACGCAGCCGATTGCGCCGCCATGATCTGCAATCGCTCGAATCTGCGCATCGGTCAGATTTCTGGGGTGATCCAGCACTGCGCGTGCGTTTGCGTGCGAAGCAATAAAGGGTCCCTTTGCAATATCAGCCACTTCCCAGAATCCTTCTTCGCTGAGATGCGCGACATCGATGAGCATATGGAGCACCTGCATTTTTTCCACGAGCTGCTTGCCTAATGGGGTCAGACCCCCCTCCCCTTCGCCGCGTAAACCTCTGCCAAATGCATTGCGCCTGTTCCAGGTAATCCCTATTGCCCGTACTCCTCGCCCATAATATGTGTCAAGCATATCGAGTGAACTGCCAAGCGCTTCTGCTCCTTCAATCGAAAGCAGCGCGCTCAGCTTTTTTTCATTAATTGCGCGGCGCACTTCTGCTGCGTTCGTGGCAAGGCAGACAGCGCCGTTCGATTTTTTGCAGACTTCATCGAATATATCGATCATGTGCATTGTTTCTTCCGGCGCATTCGCCAGCTGATTGTCTTCGAGGAAAATCGCCATAACCTGGCAGCGTACATTGCCGCGCAACAGCTTGGGCAGGTCGATATGCGCGTCCGGATTGTCGGCAAAGAAATCGCGCGGGTCTGTTTCCTTTTTATTCATGCTGCGGCCGTTCAGCGCCATCAGCGTGTCGCAATGTGCATCAATGACAAAAAAATCTTCACTCTGTTCTGTCATGGCTGGTTCCTTTTTTGCAGTATGATAACCAGGAAGCTATACGTCCCGGTTTCCTTTCAGTTTTGCAATCTCGTCGCGGATAAGCGCGGCCTGCTCGAATTCAAGATTTTTCGCATGCTCGAACATGAGTTTTTCCATTTCCCTGATCATCGCTTTGCGTTGCTCGGGCACGAAAATATTGTGCGTCCGTTTGAGAAGCGCCAATTCATCCTGCGAGGCTTCGATTTTTTCTTCGCGGTGGCGCTCGAGTATATCCTGCACTTTCTTGTGAATGGTCTGTGGCGTAATGCCATGCTCCTTGTTATATTGGGTCTGCATTGCTCTGCGGC
>WESA01000063.1 GCA_009768935.1 Rectinema subterraneum | reverse complement strand
CAGTACTTTCCGAACGAAATCCCCATTGCGGTGGGACGGACAAGCGGCTTCGTGCTCGATGTCAGTCACTGCACACGGCGGCGCTCAGGGAGCATGCGGCAGGACCAGAAGGCGAAGGCACAGGCGCTCTATTCGACGATTCGGCTCGAACGGGGTGGGATCGGCCGGTCATTCAGGGAGGTGCTGGCGACGAGCCTTGCTGTGCAGCCGCCACAGCCTCATAGGCCCTTCGTGCTGATCACCGATGAGAAGCCCGACTATGCGCGCCTCGTGCGGAAGCTTGCAGCCTACTGGGGTGAGGGAGAGGGGCGACTCGTGCACCTGAGGATTTCTTCACACTTGCCACGGACGATCCACAATCCACTCTTTTCTTCGAACTACACCGATCGCGAGCTCAGAAAGGACCTGGCGAACCACCATCGTGAGAGTGTCTGCTTCAACCGCAATGTCGCAAACGGCATGCTGCGCCTCTGGGCCTACCTTATGTGGCACAACTACTTAAAGCCCTACCGTATCCGCTGGCCGAAAGGCCGAAGACCCGCCACCCATGCCGAGGCGAGCGGCATCGATGCAACTGCGCTCGAGAACGTATATAGAAGCTTTTTCGAAGAACGGGCGTTTCTGACACGAAGCCCTTTGAGTCCGACGATGGCGAGAAGCTGGAAGAAGGAATGGCGGACACCGGGGAAAGAGAAGGCGGAGTATATTCCTAGGCTGGCGCTCGGTTGAACAGCTTGTGCTGGATTGTCGAGGTGCGTTCTTCTCAGTGCCCTCGTTTACACAAGGTTGAGAGCACTAGTGAGACGCTTCAAATCAGCCAGCAGCGCTGTGCGCAACTCGGAGAGCATCTGCCGCACCGGCTGTGAAGCCCAATCGGGATAGGTCCACGGAAGGGCCCTGAATTCGCCATGCTCGAACATCAGGGTAAGCTCAGCATAGATGCCATCGGACAAAGGGATGCGATGGGAGTGATCTTTTGTCGTTGCAAGGCAGAAGCGCGCGCTGCCCAGCATGCCAGGATCGAGATTGACTGTCCGCTTGCCATTTCGCGCTAGCTTTAGCTCGATCGCATTGGTCTGCCTTTTGATCGCAGCGAGCATAGAAGGGTCAACCAGCTGCTCGAACGCCCAGTAAGAACGCAGGATGGTATCGCCCATCTCCGGGCAGTAGTACCGCGTCCAGAGAAATAGCTCCTTGGCTGAATGAAAGCATAGCTGGCCATAGCGCTCAATCATTTCAGCCAGAGCGGCATTTTCAGCAGCCTCATCCGACGAAAGCACACCGACAACCAGGCGCTCCGGAACAAATGCTTTTTCAAGTCCCATCTTTATTGCCTTCCTCGCTATTTTATCGCATACTTGTATCTATGAACTCAAGGCTTGCGCTGGCTGTCTTTGCGATAGCAGCTCTGCTCGCGCCGATTGGCGCCCAGGAAACGGAATTTGTCACGGTGTATGGCGCTCAGTTGCCTCAGCTAGACCCTCAGAGGGCCCTTTTCTCCAATGAAGCGCAGATTCATACAGCTCTCTATGAGGGCCTCTTTACCTACGATCCGCAGACTCTCGAACCTGTCAGAGCGCTCGCCCAATCCTGGTCGCGCTCCATCGATGGCAAGGTCTATCGATTTTCGATTCGCGAGAATGCGCAGTGGTCAGATGGAACTGCGATTACCGCAGAGGATTTCGTGCGCTCCTGGCTCAGAATGCTCGATCTGAATGCTGAATACGCGACCTTTTTCGATATCATCGCAGGAGCACGTGAATACAGGCTCGGCACCGACCGCGTGGCTGATCATGTGGGCATAAAGGCGATCGATCCGATGACGCTCGAAGTGACGCTCGTGAGGCCAGCCGCCTATTTCACTCGTCTTCTGTGTCATCAATCATTTGCTCTCATTCATCCATCGATGATCGGGGTCAAGGATTGGAGAGCTGCCATCCCCTATCCAGTCAATGGCCCATACCGCCCCATTTCCATGACCGACAGCGAATTAGTGCTTGAAAAAAACGAGAAATATTGGGATGCTGCATCAGTCGAAATTCCTACGCTACGGATGATGTTTACCGATGACGACAATCTGGCGACATCGCTTTTCAACACTGGGCATGTACATTGGCTCGACGGTCCGGGCAACTATGAACAAGTGCTTCTCCAAACCGCTATTCAGGTATTTCCTATATATTCAACCCATTACTGGTTTTTCAACTGCGAGTTCGCACCATGGAATGACCAGAGAGTCCGCCGCGCCCTTGCGCTTCTTCTGCCCTGGGACACGATCCGCAGCAGCGACACCTACAGGCTGCCTGCAAAAACCCTTGTCCTGCCGCTCCCGGGCTACTCCAAAACAAAGGGCATAGAAAAAGCTGACAAAGAAGAGGCTAAAAAACTCCTTGCAGATGCTGGCTATCCGAACGGCCAGGGCTTGCCGGAAATCGTCATTGCGTTTGCGGATTACAAGCAGCCCCGCGCCATCGCGACTACCTTCAAAACCGAATGGGAGAAGGCCCTGGATCTTCATGTCACGCTCAAGCCAATGGCTCCTTCGTCATACTATGATAGTATCACAAACAGAGCGGACACAACTTCTTTTACGCTGGCGCATGAAACGTGGATCGGGGATTTTGCCGACCCTGAGGCCTTCCTGCAGATGTGGACAACCGGCGCGCCTTTGAATGTTGCAGGCTATGAAGACAAGGAATTTATGGACTACATGAATCAGTCCTATGCGGCGAACGACGATACACGCATGCAGCTGCTCTCCAAGGCTGAGACCGAGCTTCTGCAGGGAGCAGCGTGCCTTCCGATTTACCACAATTTCGCCGCCTCGATCATCGATGCCGAATATGTGCAGGGCTGGTACCAGAATGCACTCGATATCCATCCGTATAAATACTTGCATTTCGGCACGCCTAGCGTGAGCCCGAATGTCGCGGACGCGAACATGCCCGCAAAGGCCAGGCCGGTGTCGGCATTGCAATAAATCTATGCACAGGAACCATCATGCAGCCAAATGACGAAACAGGGGAATTTCTGAAAAGCCTTGGCTTTCCGCAGCTCAATATCCATTCCATGAGCCGCCATCACGATTTTGAATCGGCGGGCAAACGTGTGCTTGTGATAGGACCAATGGGTTCGGGCAAGACGGAATTCTCGGCGCGCATCTGGCGCGACAGCCGCGTCGCGCTAAAAAAGAAAGGCGCTGCAGCGCAGCTCACCAGTTCAGGCGTCGTCGATCGGCGGGATATCTTTGTTGTCCGCTCTGCCCTGGACAAGAGCCGCTTTCCGGATTATCCGGATGATGCCCTTGCGTACCGTGGCGGATACGAGCGCTGTGGCGACCGCATTGGCGCTGCGCATGATTCGTTCAGTCTCGAAATGCTCATTGCGGAAAACCCGCAAGTCGGCACGTGGATTATCGACGAAGCGGCTTTTTTTGACGAGCGCATTGCGTACCTAATGAAAGACGAGGCAGAATCGCGCGGCCTCTCGTTTATTCTCCCCACGCTGGTACTCAATTTCCGCCGCGAAATCTTCAATCAGACTGCAAGGCTCCTTTTGGAGACCGCAACCGACATCATTCCCCTCACCGCTTACTGCGAGCATGAAGAATGCCTCAAGGATTCGCTCTACACCTACCGTTACTACCTGATTGACGGCGAGGAATGCCCTGCGCTCTACTTCGACCCTCTCATCATCATTGGAGGAGACCGCACCAAGCACGACGGGAAAGAACCGAATTACTGCACGCGCTGCGACGAGCATCATTATTTGCCCGGCAAGGAATACACCTTTTTTACGCTGAAACCTTTCGGAGAACTAGCCGCGCGCGGCAACATCGCGCCACTACTAGCAGAGCTGAATGCGCTTGTTGGCAATATCGAGGAATCAAGGCTCTATGCTTCTATTTCCAGCCGCTGCGTTGAAGGGCCCGGGAGGGAAGTCCAGATGAACGCCCTCAGGGTGCCGTGCATCGCAGAGCGCGCGCTCGTGTATCTGTATGCCGAGCAAAATCTGCTCTCTGAAGAGCAGATGCGCTACTTTATCGACGAGCTCAATCTCGACAGAGAATATTTAAGCCAGCGCCTCGCGGATAACAGGCGTCCACTTGCATTATAAATGCTGAGGGCTTACACAAGGTTGGAAACACTAATCAGACAACGCAGCAAGCGCCTGTTTCGCTTCTTCCGCAAAGCGCGCAAGCTCACTTTCAGAAGAAAAGCTTGCCCGGAAAAAGGCTGGCCCGCCGCCGCCCTTGCCGCCAAATTCTGCAAGCTTCGGCTTGAGCATGCCAGCGAGAGAAAGAAAACCCGCGACCTGCGGCACTTGAATAATTATTGTTTTATCTGATAAAGAAATAGCGATAGCAGCTCGACCAAGCTCCGCTGCAGCCTTAGCCAATTCGGCAGCGCTGTCTGCCCCTTCTTCATCAAGCCTGAACTCAAGCACCTCATGCGGCGCAGCTTGAGACGCTGCAAGTTTTGCCTCGGCGGCCGCCCATGTTTGCGTGCTTTTTTTCAATGCGCGCTCCAGAGCCGCAATTTTACCCAAGATATCGAACACTCGAGCGGAGATTCCGCCAATGCCCACGCCGAGCGCAGAGGCTGTCTTTTTCGTCTCCTCGTAAGTGGCGGAAAGCAGCCTTACCGCGCGTGCACCAGCGGCAAAATATACGCGCACATTGCCCTTGTACCGCTCGAGAGACAGAATCTTAATCGCTCGCAGCTGCCCTGTGCGTTCCACATGGGTGCCCCCGCACGGCGACCAGTCATATCCTTCAATTTCCACCACACGGATGACCGCTTCGTCTGTAGGCGGTTTTTTTCTCAATTTGAAAGCCGCAATATCCTCCGGCGGGCAATAATGCACGAGAACTGAAGCATCGCACGCAATCCAGTCTTCGATTTTCGCCTCGATGTCGGGCAATGGCAATTCCTCAGGGTTTTTGGCAGAAACATCGATAGTGGAATATTCAGTCCCGAGGTGGAAAGAGAGCGTATGTATCCCATATTCCTGCTCAAGCACCGCTGACAGCAAATGCTGGCCAGTGTGCTGCTGCATATGGTCGAGGCGGCGCTGCCAGTCGATGCGGAGATGCACGCGGTCGCCGGGCTTCAGCGGGTCATGAGGCTTCAGCGGGCTACCCGGATTCCCCGGTAGCTCGACAAAATGCCAGATGTGTCCATCGATTTCCTGCACATCGATAACGCGCAGGTCATCGATAAAGCCCGTGTCCGGTGGCTGCCCTCCTCCCTCCGGATAGAAGACCGTTATATCGAGCAGGACGCGCAGAGATTCAACCCCGCTCTTCGCTGCGGATGCGTCTGCGGATACATCTGCGGCGCCATATTCGATTGCCTTTATTACAGCATCTGCTTCCTGAAGCCATGGATTCTGGTAAAACAATCTTTCGCTAAGCGCATGCGCGTTCATGCAAAGCCCCTCTCTGTCATCAAAACCCGCTTAAGCAGGCGCATTTGCCGATTTAGCCTGGTCATCCAGCTGGCGGCCATCTTCATATTCGACTTCTTCTTCCTGAAATGGCTCGTCGGGCAGGTATACCGGCCGAACAACTCCGTTATCATTCTGTACCCGAATTGCGATCGCTTTTGTCACGCCGGATTCTTCCATTGTGACGCCAAGCAGCGTGTCTGCTCCGGCGACAGTCTTTTTGTTATGGGTAATCACGATGAATTGGCTTGCTGTCCCAAATTCCCTCAAGAGATTGACGAACCGGATGATATTCCCTTCGTCGAGCGCTGCATCGATTTCGTCCAGGAAGCAGAAAGGCGATGGCTTCACCATATAGGTCGCAAACAGAAGCGCGATTGCTGTCAGCGACCTTTCGCCGCCTGAAAGCAACGATATATTCTCCAGTTTTTTGCCGGGCGGCTGTGCATAGATTTCAATACCGCTTTCCAGTACGTGGTCTGTATCCAGAAGGCGCAATTCCGCCCGTCCGCCGCCAAAGAGACGCCTGAACATGTTGTGGAAATTCTTTTTAATTCTGTTATAGGTATCGATAAAAAGCTGCGCACTTTCGGTTCGTATCTCGTCGGTAATCCGCACAAGATCGGTACGCGCATGCACAAGGTCTTCATATTGCCCTGAGAGAAAATCGTAGCGCTGTTTGACTTCCTCGAATTCCTCCGGAGCCATCAGATTGACCGAGCCGAGCGCAGCAAGCGTCGCTTTGATCGAGGTGAGCTCTTCACGAATTTCGCTTATGGGCTTTCGAATTTCGTACATGCGCGACTCGAAGGAAAGAAGGTCTCTGGAATACAACTCGGTGAATGTATCCTTGAGGTTTCTGATTTCGGTTTCGCTCTGCGCGACCGCCATGTGCAGGTTCTCGAGCTCTTGCTGAAGTGCCTGCATTTTCTGCTCGAGTTCCGAGGATTCCTTGCGGCGCTCGGCGAGGTCTGACGTGCGCTGGCTGATGGAAGCTTCGAGTTCGGCCATTTCCTCCGACAAGCGGCGGCCTTTTTGCTCGATTTCGGCAAGCTCCTCCTCGAGCGATTCGATCTCTTCCTGAAGTTCTTGTTGCCGTTTCTGTTCCCCAGCCAGCTCGCTCGCAATTTCATGCCTGTAGGCTTCCTGGCCTGCGATTTCCCGTCTGAGCACGGAGAGCGCATCCTGCGCGGCTTCCATCTGGGCCTGGATCTTCGCTTTTTCCAGCCTTGCCTCTTCGAGCGTTTTTCGGTAGGTTTCGATTTTTCTGGACAAGTCGCCATTCCGGCTCGAAAGAGCCTGGTTCTCTGCTTCAATTTCCTTAAGGCGTACAGCGTGCGCCAGTATCGCGGCATCAATGCGACGCTTCTGAGTCATGACGCCTTCTGGAGCAACCAATTCGTTCAAAAATGTGGGCGCAATCGCGATATAGCGCGTAAAATCCTGCTCAAGCGATTTTGAAAGCAGCGAAAGCGCACGCAGATCAGCGCTTATTGTATCGATTTGCTGGGCACGCTCCTGGGCGTTCATGGCTGGAAGCGTTTTCGCCAGGTCCTCGAGCCTCTGGGCACGCGCGGCAGTCGAGGCTGATATCTCAAGAATTGCGCGACGAATCTGCGCTTCGAGATCCTGTCGGGCTTCTATCTGCGATTCCGACTGACGCAGCCGTTCGTCGACAAGCTCGGCGATGCGCTCGGTGATTGCATCGAGTTCCTGCCGCAACTGTGAAGTCTTTTGCGCGATTTCCGCGGATTCGCTTGCGTTCTGGCGGATTGTCTCCTCATTTGCTTTGACCGACAGCGCTGCGGCGTTGATATTTTCATCGAAGGTATGAATATTCGCGTCGACTTCGCGGACGCGAGCCCGATATCCGGCGTATTCTGCTTCTTTTTCGCCTTCTTCGTCGCGGAGAGATTCAATCTTGGAAGCAATGGCGCGGTCACGTCCTTCAAGTTGTTCAATCTTGGCCTTCAGTTCGCGCACACGCTCTGCAAGGAGGATCTTCTGCTTTTCCTTGCCATTTTTCTCCACCGCCAGGCCGTAGAGCAACTTCTGCATTTCGACGAGCTTGGCCTCGAGTTCATTCACCAGATCGAGACCTTGGGACATCGCTTCGCTCATGCGCTCGATCCGCTGAACCAATTCCTCGCGTTCCTTTTTTTTCTGGTCAAAAAGAGCGCTGTTCCGATCGCGCTCCCGCACATGCTGTCGCAGGCGGACGAGGTAGAGATCGAGCTCGGTTTCGAAAATCTTTTCTTTGAGCGAGCGATATTTGATTGTTTTGTCGGCCTGGGATTTCAGATTCTCGTAGGACCTCTTCACTTCGGCTACGATGCTTTCGATCTGGCGCATGTTCTCTTCGGTCTTAGCCAGTTTTTGCTCTGCTTCGCGGGCTCGCACCTTGTGCTTGGTAATCCCCGCAGCTTCTTCAAAGAGATAGCGGCGGTCTTCGGGTTTGGAAGATAATATCTGGTCGATGCGCCCCTGCTCCAGCACGGAATATGCTGACTTGCCGACACCTGTATCCCAGAACAGCTCTCTTACTTCTTTGAGTCTTGCTTGCTTGCCGTTTATGAAATATTCGTTTTCGCCAGATCGGTACAATCTCCGCTTTATTTCGATTTCCGGGACATCGAGAGGGAGCACTTCGCCGTCGTTGGCGAGCGTGATCGATACTTCTGCCACAGAAAGAGGACGCCTGTTCTCGGTGCCGTTGAAAATGATGTCTTCCATGGATTCTGCGCGAAGGCTTTTTGCCGATTGTTCGCCGACAACCCATTTTATGGCATCGACAATGTTCGATTTGCCGCATCCGTTCGGGCCGAGTAATGCAGAAATTCCCGGCGAAAATTCGATGCGCACTCTGTCTGCGAAAGATTTGAATCCAAATATTTCGAGGCTTTTCAGAAACACAAAGTCATTCCTTTCTTGCAAAATAAAAAGCACCCGCAGAGACGCCATTGCGTGCTGCAGGTGCTCATCGATCTCCCGGACAGCGTTACTCGTCCTGTCGTATCAAAAGATCATATGCTTCCTGCGCTGACTTACAGCTCAGAAGCCCGTCCCGTAACTCTACTACCTTGAGCCGCGCCGAGAAGAAAGAGAGCGTCTGCAAGTAATATGCATGCTGATTATACGCTGCAGCAATCATGAATAGAAGCCTGACAGGCACATCATCGAGCGTCTGAAAATCCTGGATATCGCACCTGGAAATTCCGATCGAAACAACTAGATCGGTCACTGAATTGAGCCTTACATGAGGAATGGCAATGCCTTTCCCGATTGCTGTGCTCATGAGTTCTTCGCGCCGCAGAATCTCCGAAATAAGCTCCTGCTTGTTCTTGATTTGTGGAGCACTTGCGAGGTTTTCCGCAAGCGCCATCAGCGCGTCTCGCTTGGAAGGATAATTCAGGAAGAGAATGCGGTCAGGTGAAATGATATTCTGGATCCTTACGCTGCTGATCAGGGCTACAGGCCTGTTCGACGAAAGGCGCTCGTTTACCCA
>WESA01000062.1 GCA_009768935.1 Rectinema subterraneum | reverse complement strand
GACGCAGATTCGCTGCCCCTTATCGTCGCTGATAACGAAGGCTTGTTCCAAAAAGAAGGCATCTCGGTCAAGCTTGTTCGATTCTCGAGCGCAATCGAGCGGGATTCCGCGCTTCAGGCGGGAAAGATTGATGGCGCGGTGACCGATGTACTTGCTGTCGTTCTCGCGAATCAGGGCGGTTTCCCGCTTAAGATTACGAGCCTCACCAATGGCCGTTATGGTGTCGCGGTTTCACCGGAATCGAATATTCAATCCATGAAAGAGCGCGAAGGCAAGAATATTGCTGTTTCGCTCAATACGATCATTCATTATTTTGCTGATTGGAGCGCGCGAGAAGCAGGCCTTAAGGCTGATTCGCTCAACCTGGTTCCAGTCCCCAAAATGCCAGTCCGGCTCGAAATGCTGCTTTCGGATCAGATCCCCGCCGCGGTCATGCCCGAACCATTCCTGACCACTGCAAAGCTTCGCGGCGCAAAAATCCTCGTTTCATCCGACGATTCCGGCCTCGAAGCGGGTGTCCTCGCCTTTCCGCCCTCGGTAATCGCGAAGAATGCCGATACGCTCAAGCGCTTCTATCGCGCCTACTGGAACGCCGCACAGCGCATCAACGCCCAGCCAGATCAGTACAGGAACATGCTGATCGAATCGCTCAGTTTCCCGGATGAAGCTGCGCGCGTCTTCGTATTCCCGCGCTATGTCAAACCGCGCCTCCCTGTGCAGACGAGCATCGAAACGGCTGCGCAATGGCTTTTATCCAAAGCTCTCATAAAAGCGCTGCCAAAAACCGCTGACCTTGTCGACGCCAGCATGGTAACTGGATGGTAAGTCTCGAAGATATCAGTTTTTTTTATACTGTCCACGGCATACCGAAGCCGGTCTTCGAGCATTTTTCTGCGCAATTCGAGCATGGCCGCATCACTGCTGTAATAGGCCCCTCCGGCTGTGGCAAGACTACGCTTTTGCGGCTTATCGCCGGGCTTAATACACCGCAGAGCGGCAGGATTGTCGTCGAGGGCCGGGCGGAAGAGAAGCTCCAGAGCCGCAAGGTTCCAGCCGCTGGGCCGCGCATAGCCTTCATTTTCCAGGATTTCGGCCTTTTACCATGGCTGACAGTCGAGCGCAATGCAGGGCGCGGGGTGGAGGCGCTCGGTATCCCCCCAGCGGAGCGCCATGCGCGCGTTCGAGGCATTCTTGAAGAACTTGGCCTTTCCGAATGGCGGAAAGCCTATCCAGTTCGGCTTTCCGGCGGCATGCAGCAGCGCGTCGCGGTAGCCAGAGCACTTGCCATCAATGCCGACCTCATTCTGATGGACGAGCCATTTTCGAGCCTGGATGCGCTGACCCGCGAATCGGTCCAGGACATGCTGCGCAGTATCCAGCGAGCGCACAATACCACGATCATCATAGTCACCCATTCAATCGAAGAGGCAGTGTATCTCGCCGATTCTGTTGTGGTGCTTGACGGAAGCATGCCTGCAAACTATTGCCAGGTTGTGGACAATCCGCACGTGTGGGAGCAAGAATCGGCAGCGCGCGCGCCGCATGTCATGCAAGCCCCCGTGCATAAGCAGCCGCCCGCCAGCCCGCCTGAAGCATCATTGAATCCGCGCGAGACCAGCGGTTACCTTGCGGCGGTCGGTGCGCTTCGCCATACCTTCAACCAGGCAGTTGCGCAAAAAGCCGAAGCGGAGATGGCTGCGGCGGCATTTGCTGTGCCGGCGGCGGCGGTTACACCGCTGGCAGCAGCTGTACCGGCAGTACCGGCTGTATCTGCAGCACCAGATGTACCGGCGGCACCAGCGGCACTGCCTGCACACAAAAAGCTTGCGCCGTCTGTGACACGATTTCTCGCCAGATCCGCGCAAATTTTTGCAGCAGCAGTATTTCTTGTGGCAGCATGGTGGGCTGCAGCCGCGCTCGTGCAGCGTCCATTTCTGCCTTCACCCTCGCTCGCTTTCGCCCAATTTGCAGTAAATCTGCAGAAAGGCGTCTTTCAGATTCATGTGCTCGCGTCAGCGCGCCGTGTATTTTTTGCGCTTCTGGCCGCGGGGCCGCTTGCATGGGTGCTTGGGCTTCTTGCCGGGCGCATTCCATTTTTCGACAATATATTCGCGCCGCTTGTCTATTTTTTGCATCCGTTGCCAAAAGTCGCTTTTCTGCCTATTCTTATGCTCTTTCTGGGGCTTGGCGACGCTTCCAAGATTGCGCTGATGGGCCTAGTCATTTTCGGGCAGCTTTTCGTGACCGGGCGGGATGCAGCAAAAGGCATCGCGCCGGCGCTGCTCGACAGCGTGCGAACCCTGGGTTTTTCGCGGCTTTCCATTATACGGCTCGCAATTGTGCCATCGACAACACCTTCGCTCATGTCTGCGCTGCGAGTGAGCCTGGGAACCGCGATTGCGGTGCTCTTTTTGTCGGAAACATTCGCCTCGATCGATGGCCTTGGCTGGTATATCATGGATGCATGGTCGCGAATTGACTACCCCGAAATGTATGCGGCGATCCTGGCGCTTTCGTTGTTCGGGCTTTTTGTATATTTCGCAATCGATGCGATCGAGGCGGTCTTGC
Organism: Rectinema subterraneum; assembly: GCA_009768935.1. Classification (GTDB taxonomy): domain Bacteria; phylum Spirochaetota; class Spirochaetia; order Treponematales; family Rectinemataceae; genus Rectinema; species Rectinema subterraneum. The sequence goes on along the minus strand of WESA01000062.1, from coordinate 6,849 downwards.
TGAGATGGCGAGAGCGCACCTGAAACCGCCACATACGCGCATTTCACTGCACGTTCTGACAGACCCAAGTTTATTCTGCAGGAAGCACGCGCACCAAAGCCTCGTTCAGCCCGATCCAGACAGCCTCGCCCTCCGAAGGAATGGCCTTCCCCGAAGGATCATCAATCTGAACCAGAATTTCGCCCGTTTCGGTTTTTACATAAATTTCGACGCTCGACCCTAGATACACCCGCGCAGTGACGGTTCCCGACGAGATCGCATCTTCCTTTTCCACGAGCCTGAGCGATTCGGGTCTTGCCATAATGACGGCGGGGGATCCTGTGCCAAGCCCCTCTGCAGCTGAACCAGCTCGGACTCTCTTTCCTCCTACCGTACAAATTGCCCTGCCGCCAGCCTCGATTCCTTCAAGCTGCGCAGGGAAGAAAGCAACCTTGCCCACAAAGCCTGCGACAAACATCGAAACCGGCCTTTCGTAGATATCGCCTGGCGTGCCTATCTGCTGAATCACGCCGTTGCGCATAACAATAACGCGGTCCGAAAGGCTCATGGCCTCGATCCTGTCGTGCGTCACATAGATTGCGGTAATGCCAAGCGACTTCTGGATACGCCGAATTTCCACTCGCATCTGCTCGCGCAACAGTGCATCGAGGTTGGAAAGTGGTTCATCGAGCAGAAGGACCTGCGGTTCGACAACCAGAGAACGCGCGAGCGCGACTCGCTGCTGCTGACCGCCAGAAAGCCGCCCTGGCGCGCGGTGAGCAAGCTCGGCAAGGCCGACCAGTTCGAGCACTGTCCTCACCCTGTTCTCGATTTCAGTGTGACTAAGCTTGCGGATTTTGAGCCCATAGGCGACATTGTCGAACACATCCATGTGGGGGAAAAGACCATATGACTGAAAGACTGTCGCGGTCTGCCTGCCGTTCGGCGGCAGATATGTTACGTCGGTGTCGCCGATAAGAATTTTGCCCTTGGTCGGCAGCTCGAAACCGCCAATCATGCGGAGCGTCGTAGTCTTTCCACAGCCAGAAGGCCCTAAAAGTGTCACAAGCTCGCCAGACCTTACATCAAAATTCGCATCTTCCACCGCATGGACTTCTGCCTTGCTCGTTGGGTCCTTAAAAATTTTGGTCACATGGGAAAGGGTCACAGGTACGGATTTTGTTGCCATATTTGCAGTTCCTTTTCTTAAAAAACGGGGTCTGACCCCTTTTTTTAAAATTTGCCTCGCCTCATTGGGCGGTTACCGTTTTTTCCAAAAATTCGCTCTGACGTATCAAAAGGCGCATGAGCCCGAAAACCGCCAGCACGATAATAATAAGCGTTGTCGCAAGCACACTCGCCAGGCCGAATCGCAGATTCTCCGAAAAGTTGTAGATCTGAATCGTGATATGGTACCAGCGCGCGCTTATGAGGAAGATAATTGCCGAGACTGCGGTCATCGAGCGCACGAATGTGTAGGACATGCTCGAAATGAAAGCTGGCCTGATGAGCGGTAGGATTATTGTCCTGAAAATTGTGGCCTGGTCAGCGCCTAAGTCCGCCGCAGCCTCCTCGATCGACGGATCGATCTGCCGCAGCGCAGCCACACCTCCCTCAAGCCCGACCGGCAGTTCGCGGATGACATAGTTGATTACCAGAATCGCCCCAGTCCCGACCAGCAAAAGGGGCGGCTTGTTGAATGCCAGAATAAAGCTGATACCGACCAGCGTGCCCGGAATGGCGAACGGCGTCATGATGAGCGATTCGAGGATGCGCTTGCCGGGGAATTTTTTGCGCACGAGAATCACCGCAGCCACCATCGAGAGAACGCCCGCAATCGGCGTCGCGATCCCCGCCAGAGTGATTGTCGAAATCAATGCCTGCTTGCCCCTCGTCAGCGCTTCGTGGATATTCACAAGCGTGAAGGTATAGTCGATGCCCCAGTTTTTGACAAAGCAGCCTGCAACAATGGTCAAATACAGGGCGACGATAAGACCGCTCACCACCACGACAAAGCCAGTCAATGCGCGCCGTGCCCCAGGAGCCGCCAGATCCGACAGCCGCGTCGAAGGCTTACCAGTCACTACGACAAAAGATTTCCTGCTCACCCAGCGGCGCTGTACCAGAAACGCAGTCAGCGTGGGCAACAGCAAGAGCAATGACAGCGCAGCACCGTTATTCAGCCTGCTCATGCCAGTCACTTCGATGTACGATTCCACCGAAAGCACTCTGTACGATCCCGACAACAGCAAAGGGTTCGCAAAATCCGCCAGCGAATTTGTGAACACGAGGAGCCAGCTCGAAAGCAAACCCGGGGCAGCAAGCGGCAGTGTCACATGCGAAAATGTATGCCATCGCGATGCGTTGAGATCGAGCGAGGCATCCTCAAGTGTGGAATCGATCGCCTGCAAAACGCCCTGCATGGTCAGAAATGCAATCGGGAACATGCTGATGGTCTGCACCAGCGCGAGCCCGCCCAGCCCGTAGATATTGAAATTCTGCAAGCCCAGCCATTGCTTGGTGATAATGCCATTCTTGCCGAATAGAAGAATGATCGACAGGGTCAAAGAGAATGGCGGCGAAATAACGGGCATTGTCGCGAGCGCGGTCACGAGCTTCTTGCCCTTCATGCTCGTTCGCGCAACCGCGAATGCATACATGAAGCCGATGAAAGTCGAGATGGTCGCCGTCACTATGCCAAGCTGAATCGAGCCCCACAATGCCTGGAGGTATTGCCGGTTCGACAGTATTGTCTTCCAGACATCGAAGCTGAATCGACCTTGCTTTATCAGCGTGAGACGCACAGCTTCGAACAAAGGATATGCCACAAAAGCGACAACGACCGCTGCAAGCACCAGAATCGCGTAGCCGCTTATAGGATCGCGCGAAAAGGTCGCAATTCCGAACCCCAGCGCAAACAGCACAAAAGTGACAACAGCCAGTGTCTGCACAAGCCTTCCGAACGCTACATATCCCGACGCATCCGCTGCAATCAAGAGTGCAGCGCGCGCAGAGCTGCCCTCAGCATCCGGCACTGGGGCAATAATCAAGGTATAGGGCACGCCGGCAAAAGTTACCCTTGAAGGCCAGCGGAACACCTCGAGATACGAAACCGACTCGGCTGCTTTTGCCGCAATATCAGCATTTGATGGCAGCTTCCACAGCTCTGAAAGCGCGCTATCCCCGCCAGCTGGTTCGCTGCCTTCTTCGCCAGGAACACCTTTGAATGCAAAAAAGCGATAACCATGATATGTCGAAGGAAGCTGTTCGGTCCAGCTCGCTAGGCTTTCGTTATTTTCTGGTGCGGATGCTGCAATCGCTCTTGCGAGCGCTGTTATTTCCTTTGCTGCATTCTTTTCGAAACTCGCTTGAATTGTCGAAAAAATCCAATACTCGCCCGCTGCAAAAATGGCGCATACTATGGCGAATACAATCAATTTTTTCTTTGTAAACACGCGCAATCCCCTTCTTTTATCAAAAACCGGACCGCTGCAGCAATTTTACCACAGGGCCCGGCTTTTCACTCTCTGTCGATGTCTATCGATGATAAAGAAATCAGCGCTTCGATCCGATCTCTTTTACCCAGCGCTCAAGGAGACGCTCTTTATTCGCTGCATCCCAGATGACATCCTGATTGACAGTCTTGATTTCGCTGATGCTGAATGCGTTCGGATTCTTCTTTGCAAGCTTCGAAAGCGGGATTACATACCACTTCGCGATGATTTCCTGGGCTTTCGGAGAAAGAACCCAATCGTAGAGTTTTTTTGCATTGACGGGGTCAGGGCCGCCTTTCACGAGCGACATGGATGCAATTTCAAAGCCTGTGCCCTCTGACGGGAAGGTGATGGTGATATCGGCGCCTTCGACTCTGAGTTTGACATTATCGTGCGCATAGCCGATTGCGATAGGAATTTCACCAATCGCCACACTCTTTCCGGGCGCAGAACCGGATTTTGTGTACTGGTCGATATTTTTATCGAGTTTGCTGAGATAATCGAAAACTTTGTTTTCGTCGCCGCCAAATACATAGCGCAGCGTCGTGAGCGTATTATAGGCAGTACCCGAGGTGGTAGGGTTCGGCATACGAATTTTGCCCTTGTATTCAGGCTTTAGAAGATCGGCCCAGGATGTGGGCGGCACAAGCCCTTGCGCCTTTGCTACCTTGTTGTTGGTAACAAAGCACAGCGGCCCGATATACAGTCCAACCCAGTAGTTTTCCGGATCGCGGAACTGCAAGGGGGTGTTTTCGAGCATTTTCGACTTATACGGTGTGGTGAGGCCTTTCAGCTTGGCGCTGATATGGTTGAGTCCGACACCGCCAACCCAAATCGAAGCCTGAGGATTCGATTTCTCCGCCTCGAGCCTGCTTTCCACCTCGCCACCGGAGAGTCTCTGCCAGTTCACGACAATGCCAGTCTCTTTCTGGAATTCATCGAACAGCTCTTTTGCAAGCGGCTCTTCGAGTGTGGTATACGCACCGACCTTCTGCTGGCCAAACACCATGGTGACGCCGAGCAGGAGCACGAATGCTACGATGATAACGCGCTTCATGGAAACCTCCTGATTGAACTTTTACGTACATAGTGTATTCCCTTCCGGCTTTTTTCGCAAGCGAAAAAAGCAAAGGCCGAGCCAGCCGCTCAACCACTGTATTATTTTGATACATTCGCATGGGTCATTTTAATACACATGTGTCGTTGAGAAATATATTGGCTGAACTCTCGCATAGATCTCTGTAGCAATCGCAGACAGAATTCCAGCAGGCTTGCAAAGCCCGCGCCATGACCCGCTTCGAAATGAATGTTATTATTCTTTATTTATTATATACTTACAGATTTCAAAGAAATTATTGTGATTTTGGCACGGAATTTGCTTAATATATTATCGAGCGCCGAAAAGGGCTCCGGACAGGTGCAATGGTCCTGTGAGGATCCAAGCCTGCCGAACTTCACCAATTGTGGAGGTTCCATATGAACAGCCTGGTTCTCTATGATAACAATCCTTTTGACTTGATCGAGAAATTCTTCGATGACGACTGGCTTGCCCCAAGATTCCGCACCCCTGCGATCGATGTCTACGAAGAGGGCGACAAGTACATGCTCGAAGCCGAGCTTCCCGGCCTTTCCGACAAGGATATCAAGCTCGAAGTGCGCAATGGCCAGCTCACGCTTTCCACCGCCAAGAGCGAAAAAACCGAGGAGAAATCCAAAAAGGGCCGCTGGATCCGCAAGGAGCGCAGAGAATTCCGCTTTGCGCGCAGCTTTACCCTGCCTGAAGATGTCGATGCCAGCGCTATCGAAGCGCACTTCAAAAATGGCGTCCTGCAGGTAATCATGCCTAAAAAGCCCGAAGCTGCACCCAAGGCCATCGAAGTAAAGATTGACTAAAAAACTTGCGAGCACTGACCTTTGCTCACAGAACAGGCTGTTCGGGCATTTGTTCTGGACAGCCTTTTTTTATTTTTGTAACATAGATTACGAACAGATTTTCATTTTTCTTGTATCTTCAAAAAGACCGGATTTCTCCGGCACAGGAGTACTATATGGCAGATAAGACTTCTCGCCTTGCAGGAAATGCCGCAGGCAAATGGTATGTCGATTCTTCATGCATCGGTTGTGGACTGTGTTCATCCACTGCACCCGATATTTTTACGCTTGGCGACGAGGGGCAGGCGCTCGTAATTCGTCAGCCTCAGACCGCCAGCGAAATCGAACTCGCCACTCAGGCGCTCAACGATTGCCCCGTCCAGTCAATCGGCAACGACGGAGAATAATATTAATGCTTTGAACCTTGTGTAAAGAATTGAAGCAAAGATAGTCAGTTTGTGCGAATACCTCTATGACCGCCCCTGCGGTCAAGGAGGGTATTCGTGCACTGGTTTGCCTTTTGTCCCAATCCGGACTGTTCCTACCATCACGAGGCACCTGCCTCGCCCTGGGCTTATGCGATTGGCTGGTATGCTACCAAGGCCTTCGGGAAGGTGCGCCGGTTCCGTTGTACGCGCTGCGGAAAAAGCTTTTCCACCCAGACGTACTCGACGCACTACTATCTCAAGCGCATTGTCTCGTACCGGGATGTGCTCTATAGGCTGGCAGGCGGGGAGAGCCTAAGGGGGATGAGTCGCGCGCTCGGGTGCTCGCTTTCGCTGCTTACGAATCGTATCGACCGGCTGGCTCGCCAGGGTATTGCACTCCACGCCCGGATGCTGCGCGCTCGGCGAGGCAAGGAAGACATCTGTATCGACGGCTTTGTCTCCTTCGACTGCTCGCAGTACTTTCCGAACGAAATCCCCATTGCGGTGGGACGGACAAGCGGCTTCGTGCTCGATGTCAGTCACTGCACACGAAAACGCTCAGGGAGCATGCGGCAGGACCAGAAGGCGAAGGCACAGGCGCTCTATTCGACGATTCGGCTCGAACGGGGTGGGATCGGCCGGTCATTCAGGGAGGTGCTGGCGACGAGCCTTGCTGTGCAGCCGCCACAGCCTCATAGGCCCTTCGTGCTGATCACCGATGAGAAGCCCGACTATGCGCGCCTCGTGCGGAAGCTTGCAGCCTACTGGGGTGAGGGAGAGGGGCGACTCGTGCACCTGAGGATTTCTTCACACCTGCCACGGACGATCCACAATCCACTCTTTTCTTCGAACTACACCGATCGCGAGCTCAGAAAGGACCTGGCGAACCACCATCGTGAGAGTGTCTGCTTCAACCGCAATGTCGCAAACGGCATGCTGCGCCTCTGGGCCTACCTTATGTGGCACAACTACTTAAAGCCCTACCGTATCCACTGGCCGAAAGGCCGAAGACCCGCTACCCATGCCGAGGCGAGCGGCATCGACGCAACTGCGCTCGAGAACGTATATAGAAGCTT
>WESA01000061.1 GCA_009768935.1 Rectinema subterraneum | reverse complement strand
ATCTCCTTGCCCTCAGCACCGCTGACGCAGCACCAAGGCCTCGAAGAACCTTCCTCTATCCCCTTCCCTATTTTCCTCTGTCACAGATCCCTCGCATGCCCAGTGCCTGCCGGCTCCGCTCATGCTCGCACCCATGGCTCCCCGCCAGAGCGCTCGATGAAACTATCAAACTTCAGCTCTGTTGTCAAGAGCTTGTATCAAGCTCTCAGCAATCTTGCAGATTTCGCATTGATTTGCTTTTTATTGCAAATTTTGCTAAATCGTGCGGCGCCAAGTGATAGGCGCGAATGTGAACATATATGAAGTGCCGCCTATTGGTCAAGGGGGCGGCAAGAAATTTTCCGGCTTTTGATCATATAGTTTACTGGCATAGTTGACAACGTAAATACGGCATTCTATTATCCACGACAATTTACCGGAGACATCGGCATCTCCGAAGCGAAAACGCACTAAGACAAAGCATTGTCGGGAGTGTATATGAACCGGCACGTGGTGTCTGCCCTTGTGGAAAACCGATCTGGCGTGCTCAGTCGGGTTTCCGGGCTTTTCAGCCGTCGCGGCTTCAATATCGACGGCCTCACCGTCGGCGAGACAGAGAATCCATCTGTGTCCCGCATGACGATCGCGGTGACCGGGGATGAACAGGTCCTCGATCAAATAATAAAACAGCTGGGAAAGCTCGTAGATGTCATCGCCGTCCGCGAACTTGATCCTGCCTCTTGCATCCGCAGAGAACTCATGCTCATCAAAGTCAAAGCCGATGAGTCTGTCCGTCCCGCTGTCATTGAAATTGCTTCCATTTTCCGCTCCCGCATTGTCGATGTATCTCCCTCCACTATTACCATCGAGGCCACTGGTGATTCCGAAAAACTGGAAGGCCTCCTTCTTCTCCTGCGCACCTATGGCATTATCGAGCTGGCCCGCACGGGTCTGGTAGCTGTAGAGCGCGGTTCCAGCATCCTGAACATTACCATTTGACCGGCGCAAGCTAGAGGTTGCGACCGGTATAACCAGCACACCCTCGCGGCGGGCAGGGACAGTCGCATACCCATTGCTTGCGCCGTTTCTCACCCCCAAAAAACAATCCAAGGAGGAATTGTATGGTGAAACTGTATTGCGAGGCGGAAACTGGCTGTCACTCTGAAACCACTGAACAAAAGGGAACCATATGGCCGAATTGAAAATCACCCCTCAAATGGAAATCCTCGACACAACCTTGCGCGATGGAGCGCAAGGTGAAGGGATATCCTTCTCTCTGCAGGACAAGATTGCCGTGGTAAAAGCGCTGGATCAACTTGGTGTTTCTTTTATCGAAGCAGGCAATCCCGGAAGCAATCCCAAGGATATGGAGTTTTTTCGAGAAGCACCCAAGCTCGAGCTCGAGCACGCAAAGCTCTGTGCTTTTGGAGCAACAAGACGAAAAGGCACGATACCAGAGCAGGATGAAGCAATACAGAGTCTATTGGCAGCCCAGACAGATACTATCGTCATCTTTGGCAAAAGCTGGGATCTCCATGTATTGCATGTACTGCGAGTCTCGCATGAAGAAAATCTCGCAATGATTGCTGAGACCATTTCCTTTTTTAAGGAAAAGGGCAAAACAGTCATCTACGATGCAGAGCATTTTTTTGACGGATATCGCGCGAACAAAGAATATGCGATGGCGACTGTGCAGACGGCTCTCTCGGCTGGAGCTGACAGTATCGTGCTATGCGACACCAACGGCGGCAGTTTTCCTGATCTTATCGAAGAGGGTGTACGTACGGTGCTGGGACTCGGAAGCGGAAAGGTCGGTATCCATGCGCATAATGATGCTGGTATGGCGGTAGCTAATTCGGTTATGGCGGTCAAAGCAGGAGCACGGCATGTACAAGGCACCCTTGTCGGTTTCGGTGAGCGCTGCGGAAATGCGGCACTGGCGGCGGTAATTCCCAGTATCGAGCTCAAATTGCAGCTTCACTGCCTGCCTAAGGGCAAGCTGGAAAACATCACCGAGACAGCGCGGCTTGTTGCTGAAATTGCGAATGTGCCAATGCCTGACGATATGCCCTATGTCGGTTTGCGCGCCTTTGCCCACAAAGCAGGCATGCATGCTGACGGCATTCTTAAAACTCGAACATCCTTCGAGCACATAGACCCAGCCTTGGTCGGCAACTGGCGACGCTTTCTGATGAGCGAAATGGGCGGTCGTGCTGCCATTGCAGAGCGCATCAAAAAGCTCGATCCCTCTGTGACCAAAGAACATCCCGTTACCGCAGCGCTGGCTGCAAAACTCAAATCACTTGAAGCAGAAGGCTGGCAATTCGAGGGTGCGGATGCCAGTTTCGAACTTTTAGCGCGGAGAGAATTAGGAAAGTACAAGCCGCTTTTCAGCATAGAGCGATATGAAGTGCAAAGCACCCATCCAAGCGAGGAAGGCAATATCTGCTCTACTGCATGGGTAAAAGTAAAGGTGGATCACAGCACCGAAATTGCAGCATCAGAAGGCAATGGCCCGGTAAATGCCCTGGATAGCGCACTGCGCCAGGCCCTGAAGCGATTCTACCCCGAACTGAGCAAAGTGCGGCTTACCGATTACAAGGTGCGCGTTATCGACAGCCGAAGCGCAACAGGGGCACGAGTACGCGTCCTGATTGAGTCCACGGATGGGGTGCATGTATGGACGACGATCGGCGTTTCAACCGACATCATAGAAGCAAGCTCCAAAGCCCTCGCCGATTCGATTGAATTCAGCCTCATTCAGGCTACCGAGACAAAGAATTTCTAAGGAGAATAGTATGGAATATACAGGTGCTCGCATACTCATGGAATCATTGCTTCTGCAAAGCGTAGATACAGTATTCGGCTATCCTGGCGGATCGGTCTTGTACATTTATGATGAACTGTATCGCTACAGGGACAGAATTCGGCACATTCTCACGAGCCATGAACAGCATGCAGCTCATGCCGCAGATGGCTATGCCCGCTCTACCGGTAAAACAGGCGTCTGCATCGCTACCTCGGGCCCAGGAGCTACCAATCTTGTAACCGGCATTGCTACGGCCCACATGGATTCAGTTCCTCTGGTCGCGATAACCGGCAATGTCGCAACCAGCCTACTTGGCAAAGACAGCTTTCAGGAAGTTGATATCTACGGCATTACTATGCCCATTATCAAGCATAACTGGATTGTCAAGAATGTCGAAGATCTGGCCGAAGTCGTAAGAGAAGCCTTTTTCATTGCTCGATCCGGCAGACCAGGGCCAGTGCTTATCGATATTCCTAAAGACGTGACAATTGCAAAAACGGAATGGCAGGCCGTGGCCGACGCAAATAACCTCTCTGTCCCGATTCCCGGCTCAGCGATGCTCTCCCGGCGCGCGAGGCTTTCGTCGCGCAATGAACAGACAACATTTTCGGACAAGGACATTGATCAGGCGATAACAATGATTGAAACATCGGAACGCCCCTTCGTATATGCTGGCGGTGGAGTAATCGCTTCCAATGCCTGCGAAGAATTGCGCGAACTTATTGAACGCATCAAGGCTCCCGTTGCATTGAGCCTCATGGGAATAAGCTGCCTGCCCCCCTCTCATCCGCTTTACACAGGACTTATTGGCATGCATGGGTCTGTTGCGTCCAATCGTTCCGTTCAGGAAGCTGATCTCATCCTTGCGGTCGGAGCACGCTTTTCGGATCGCGTTGTGAGCAGGGCAGACTCTTTTGCATCTCAGGCAAAGATTTTGCAGCTGGATATCGATCCAGCGGAAATCAACAAGAATATCCAAACCGAGCATCACATTATAGGTGATCTCAAGCTTGTGCTGAGCAGAATCCTTGGGGGGATGAAGAGCAAGCAAGAATTAACACCGCCTTCTCTTGCCCAGAAAAGAGCCGAATGGCTGAGCAAAGTTGAAGCATGGAAATCGATTCACCCTGAAGCCAATTTCAAGCCATCGGCCTTTCACCCAAGATTCATCATAGAGACAGTCGCTCAGCGGCTTGGCGAAGACGCTATTGTGGCGACAGATGTTGGTCAGCACCAGATATGGACGGCACAATTCTACCCCTTTGCAAAGCCACGCACTTTTTTATCCTCATGCGGGCTTGGGACAATGGGCTCGGGTTTGGGATTTGCAATCGGTGCAAAAACTGCACACAGAGAGAGACCAGTCGTTCTCTTTACTGGTGACGGTTCTTTCCGAATGAATTGTGGAGAGCTCGCAACCGCCGTCAACTACCACCTGCCGATTCTGATCGTGATTCTCAACAATCGGACGCTGGGCATGGTACGGCAATGGCAGACCCTCTTTTATGACGAGCGCTATGCTGAAACAACACTTGATAAAAGGCCGCCCGATTTTGTGCGTCTGGCAGAGGCATATGGAGCTGCCGGGTTTCGGGCTGATTCTAAGGTAGGTTTTCTTGCCGCGCTCGATGAGGCGATGGCGCATATTGCTGAGGGGAGGCCTGCAGTCATCGATGCATTGATCGATCAGGATGAACAGGTGCTTCCGATGGTGCCGGGCGGCAAGGCGATCGACGAGCAGATTATGTAATATATGTGGGGAATTGACGGGAGCCTTCGCCGGCAAGAGAAGTCTTCGCTGGCGAACACCTCTTTCGCAATCTCCCTATTTATACAATTTTCTAAATTGCACAAGATAGTCGGCGAAAGAAGCGAGCGAAAGAACAGCTGCCGCGATATAGACCACAATCGTCAATGTTTCGAGCAGGCTGGCAACACCACCCAGAAACCCGGTGACCCGCACGGTGTACAGCATAAGGGAAACAAGCCCTGCGGTCATATAGACGCCAGCCTTGAGTTTTCCTCCAGCCCGGGCGCCCATTGCAATCCCCTTCAAACCCAACAGCATGCGCAAGAAAAGTATGCCAAATTCGCGATAGAGCACCACCACGAGAACCCACCATGGCATAATCCCGATACTAGTAAAGGCGAGAAAATAAGTGACCCGCGAAATCACATCCGCAAACGGATCGAAGAGCTTGCCGAATGAAGTCACCTGCTGGTTGGCTCTCGCTACCCTGCCATCGATCAAATCGCTGAGCTCCATCCATCCGAACATGATCCATAGCAAGACAATCGCAATCTGCCTCGGAATGAACTGCACCATAAAGACGAAGAAAAACAGAGGAGCAATCACTATCCGGCTCAGCGTAATCTTATCTGCCGCAGTCATGCATTCAGCATATGTATTTGACAATGATCGTGTCAAGGTTATAGTATGAAAGGGAATTGCGGCCAGCGCGCCCGGCGCGACTAAGGCGGCCGCGCCAGGAGGACGCTTACATTATGGATGAAGGCGAACGAATTGCCAGCCTCCGCCGTAGCATCTTGGCCACAACTTCCATTTTTTTCGTGGCTCAATGCGCTCTGTTTCTGATTTTTGCGGTGAGCGCAGGTTTTGTAACACAATACTGGTCGCTGTTTTTGCCGATAAGTGCGGGCTTTCATATCATTCTGCTCATTATGCTCCTCCTTTTCCAGGATGACTTTGTCATAGAATCGAATGGCCGCAAGCTCGACCGCATCAATCTGGCCAATGTCATCACATTGAGCAGGGTGAGTACGCTGCCGACCCTCCTTGTGCTGGTCATCGCGGCAAAGCAGTACCGTATCCGGATTCCGCTGCTTATTCTGGTTGCGCTTATCTTTTTGACCGATTTTTTCGATGGCCGCATTTCGCGCAAGACAAATCAGGTGACGCGCGTCGGCAGGATGATGGACTCAGCGAGCGACTACACGCTTCTCGTTGTCCTGAGCGTGATTTTTCAGTATTATTTGCTTATTCCGGGTTGGTTCTTCGTGCTCGTGATCGTGCGGCTGGGCATTCAGGCCTTCCTTATGGCAATTCTGATTGTTGTGAGGAGACGTATTGAGCCGAAATCCACATTCATGGGGAAAGTTACCGTTGCGTCGATCATGGTGCTGTATACGCTGGAAATCATCCAGCTGGCGCTTCAGGAACGTTTTCTCCTTGTATTCCGGATTGCGGAGTGGATTGTAGCGATAATCATCGTCATAGGGATTTTCGACAAGATTGTCAGCTTTTTTGATGCATTGAAAAGCAAGCCCTCCGCACCTTGAGCTAGCCTGCTTTCAGGAGGAATTGCTATGGCTGTCATAAAAAGCGCATTGGAACTTGCGCTCGAGCGAACGAAAAATTTACAAGTTGATGAATCACTGCAAAAAGCATCAGAGGCGAAGCTTGAAGGTCGAAAAGCAGCGAGCCGCTGGCTGGAAGAGCCTGAATCCGTCGACTTCAAAGCGCTAGCCGGCGCAATCCCGCCAGAACACCGTCAGACTTTTCTCAGAGCTGCTTTCGAAGTGCTCAGCACACAGGTTCAGCTTCCTTTAAATACCGGCATCGACAAGGCCAAGCTCGAGGCTGCAGGCAAAGCTATCATTGTGCTGTGCGGGCTTTCTTCGCGATTTGGCTCGGAGCGGGAGGCGAAGCTTGCCCAGCAGCAAGTGCAGTCGCTCTTCCAGCAGATTCTCCAATTCCTCGGACAATACAGCGAAGAGATGAAACGCGCGGAGCAGGCTATCCGTAACCAATGGGCTCCCAAACTCAAAGAGAAGGAGCGCCAGCTTGCTGCGCAGCTTGGGCAGAATGTCCGCATCGACCCGATGTCCGATCCCGAATTTGCCGAATTTTACCGCAAAAATATCGATGCAATGCGCAAGAATTACGCGAATGCACTCGAAGAGGCGAAGAACCAGCTGGCCGCGCTCTGCGGTTTTGCCACGAATGAATAAGGCTTAAGCGCGCACCTCGTCTCGCGCACCCATTTCGCCCTGCGGCGCCATCCTCGGCCTGTGAACTGCAAAGCATGGCCGGCACAAGCTTGGGAGCACTACGGCGAAGGCCTCGAAATTGCTATGTACAGAAGCGCGACATCCGACTTCCGCACCCCTGGTATCCTTGAAGCCTGACCGATAGTGAGTGGGCGCTGGTTTGACAGTTTTTCGGACGCTTCCTTTGACAGGCCTTTTACCTGCGAATAATCGAATTTGTCTGGAATGAGCATCTTGTCGGCTTTTGACAGCCGAGCGGCCAAGCGCTCTTCCTTTTCAAGATAGCCTTTGTATCGCTCGTTGAGCACTGCAGTAAGCACGCTCGATGCTTGCATTGCCGCAGTCTCCGGAAGCAGTTGGGCTATATGCGAGAGTGCCTCGGCTTCGTCATCGAGCAAGGCACCAACCTTCGGATCGCGAATTGCATCAGCGAGCGTCTGGCCTATATGCTTTTCGAGCTCCGGAATGTGCGCGCTGTCTTCTTTCTGAATTTTGCGCCGGGAAAGCAGCGCTTTGGCCTCATCGATACCTTGGAGACGCTTTTCGAAACATTCGCGGCGGCGTTCGTCTGCGAGCCCGATTTCGATAGCGTACGGCGTGAGGCGAAGATCGGCGGTGTCATGCCGAAGAGCAAGGCGGTATTCTGCCCTGCTTGTGAACATCCGGTATGGTTCTTTGGGCGAGAGTGTCACAAGGTCATCAATGAGTACGCCGATATATGCTTCGTTTCTTCCAAGAATCAAAGGCGGCTCCCCATCGAGTTTGCGGCGCGCATTGATGCCCGCCATGAGCCCCTGGGCAGCTGCTTCCTCGTATCCTGAAGTTCCATTTGTCTGGCCCGCGATAAAAAGCCCTTCGACAAGTTTCGATTCAAGGGAAGCATAGAGCGCCGCCGGGTCGAGATAGTCATATTCCACGGCATAGGCAGGGCGGACAATGACAGCATGTTCCAGACCTGGAATACTGTGATAGAAGCGTTCCTGCACATCTTCGGGCAAGGAGCTCGAAAGACCGTTGAGATACATTTCATCTGTTGAGAGGCCTTCTGGCTCGATGAATACCTGGTGCCGCTCTCTGTCAGGAAAGCGGACTACCTTGTCTTCAATAGATGGACAGTAGCGCGGCCCTTTGCCTGTGATCACTCCAGAAAAAAGCGGAGACCGATCGAGACCTGCGCGAATCGCTTCGTGTGTATTCTGATTTGTGTAGACAATGTAGCATGGCACATCGGGCCGATTGTAATCCTGTTCAAGAAAAGAGAAAAAAATCTTGCGCGGATCGCTGTACTGGGCTTCGAGTTTGGAAAAATCGATGCTGTCGCGCTTTATGCGGGCGGGAGTGCCAGTTTTCATTCTTCCGACAGGGAAACCTTTTGCGCGCAGCGCTGTACCAAGTCCGATAGCTGCGGGTTCGCCCAGGCGGCCGCCAGAGCCACTCCACAGGCCGATAAAAAGCTTGGCTTCCATGAATGTTCCCGTTGTGAGCACGACCACTTTGGCGCTGATTTCGTTTCCGCGCTCGGTGCGCACGCCTTCGATATGCCGGCTTGAAGGGGCGCTTGCTGTACCAGCAGCGCTAACCGCATAGCCCGCGCGTGCTCCGCTGCTTCCCTCCGAAACAATGATATCGGTGACGGTATCCATAAAAATTGTGAGGTTAGGCTGCGCTTCGAGGGTTTGGCGCGCAAGGGACGCATAGAGCGCCTTGTCGGATTGGGCGCGTGGAGCCTGAACCGCAGCTCCGCGGGACTGGTTCAACATGCGCACCTGGATTGCTGTGGCATCTGCAAGAATGCCCATCTGTCCGCCAAGCGCATCAACTTCGCGCACAAGGTTGCCTTTGGAAAGACCGCCGATCGCAGGATTGCAGGACATGCGACCGATAGTATCGGGGTTCTGTGTAATGAACAGCGTCTTGGTGCCTAGCCGGGCCAGTGCCAGGGCAGCTTCGATGCCCGCATGCCCTCCTCCGATTACAATTGCTTCAAAATCAGCCATTGCATGCCTCATTTTCCCAGACAAAACGTACTGAATACCCGCTCGAGCACTTCATCCGCAGCGATGTCGCCTGTAATCTCCCCTATGGCTTCTGCAGCTTCCCGTATATGCAGGGCGACAAGATCGAGACCTGCTCCTGCGGTGTACGCTTCGAGCGCCTGGGAGAGCGCCAGGTCGCTTTGCTTCAGAAGGCCAGCCTGCCGTTCACTTGCGATGCGGATCTGCCGCTCAAGAGTTCCGGCCTTTTGCGTTGTTCTTGCATATGAACGAAGCCTGTCTATCACGATATTTTCGAATTCTCCGAAAGAGCGGACGTCTTTTGCACTGAGCGCAATCCACCCCTCAGGAGCAGGTAGACAGCGCGAGAGATCTGCCTTGTTCCAAAGAAGGAGAGCCTCCGGATGCTTGGCTGCAAATTCCCGGTCTTCATCGTTGAGCCCTGCAACTCCATCGACAAGGTATAAAATCACATCGGCGCGTTCCAAAAGCGACTGCGACCTTCGCACCCCTTCCGCTTCTATCATATTTTGAGAACTGCGCAGGCCCGCGGTATCGACAAGACGAACTGCAAATTCGCCAATCGAAATCCATGTTTCGATCCAGTCCCTTGTTGTGCCAGGTTCGGGGCTCACAATGGCCCGCTCTTCCCGCGCAAAGAGATTGAAAAGACTCGATTTGCCTGCATTCGGCCTGCCTGCAATCACCACAAGGAACCCTTCTTGACGCAGACGCCCGCCAGGATAGCTCTGGATGAGCACTGAGAGCGCATCGCGCGCATGATGCATGATTTCAAGCCAGCGGCTGGATTCCTCAGGGCCTTCATCTTCGGGATAGTCGAGTTTTGCATTGATATCCGCGAGCAGATCGACCATCAAATCGCGTATTTCGCCAAGCTTTCGGGAAAGCGCACCGGAAAGGCGCTGTAATGCGTCGTGTCGCGCTGCTTCGCACGATGCATGGGTAAGCTCGTTGATTGCCTCCGCGCGCACAAGGTCTGTTTTGCCTTGCACGAAAGCGCGGAAAGAGAATTCACCATGAAGAGCGGGTGAAAAGCCCTGCGCATAGAGCACATCGAGAATCCGCTCCACAACAGCCGGCGAACCGTGACTCATAATTTCCACCGCATTTTCGCCCGTAAATGAATGAGGCGCACGAAATACGAGTGCGATCACTTCGTCGATATACTCGCCGGAGGACGGGTCGATGAACCATCCATAGACAGCCTGGTAGCCCTGCGCATCGAGCAGTGCCTGGCGGTTTGAAAAACAACGTGCAACCAGCTCAATCGCATTCGCACCAGCGGTTCGCACCACTGCAAGAGCGGAGCGGCCTTCCGGCGTTGCGAGCGCTGCAATCGGCGTATTACGATCAAAATAGCTTCGAGGCATACGCCAGTACGATATCGCCACAGCTGCATTCCATCAATTCCCTCGATAGTGCTTCCAACCTTGTGCCAGAGTTGAAGTAAGCATTCGCATTCTCGCGTCTACCTCTATGAGAAGACTCACCACTCTCTATG
>WESA01000060.1 GCA_009768935.1 Rectinema subterraneum | reverse complement strand
ATCAAAGGGATTTCAGGATATTGTGTCGTTATTGACGAACAATTGAGAAGCCAGGCTCCTGAAACGCAGAAGAACATAAGGAATCAGGCAAAATGATTTTGCAGCGCCGCTGTTCAAGTCCTGCAGTCTGAAAGCTCCTGGCGCTGCTTGATTTTTTCAAGAGCCTGTTCCTGGATCTGGCGGACCCGCTCCCGGGTGATGCCGAGCGCATGCCCAGTCTCTTCGAGCGTCTTGGGACCTTCTCCATTAAGGCCATACCGCAGTTGGAGCACGATCTGCTCGCGCTCCGAGAGAGAGCACATGACATACCGCAAAAGCTCGCGAATTGTTGCAGCGAACGCCTGATTGAAGGGATCGGGTGCTTTTTCGTCCTTCACGCTGTCGCCGATGCTGCCATTTCGTTCTTCGTCGAGGCCTGCGTCGAGGCTGGAAGTCCCTTGTGCGAGCTGCATAGCGCTCTCAACTTTATTCTGGGGTATTCCCATTTTTTCCGCGAGCTCCAGCATATTAGGATCGCGGCCGAGCTCTTGCACAAGCTGCTTGGCTGAAGCATAACAGCGCCGAATTGTATTGAGCATATGGATGGGAAGACGGATGACTCTACTCTGATCGACAAGGCATTTTATGATCGCTTGCCTGATCCACCAGCTCGCATAGGTGGAAAAGCGATAACCTCGCTTGTAATCGAAGCGGCTTACTGCTTCGATGAGTCCGATATTCCCTTCGTCGATGAGATCCAGAAGGTTTACGCCGCGCATCTGATATCCCTTTGCGATGGATACCACAAGGCGAAGATTCGAGGTAATCAGCAGCTCTCTTGTTGCGCGAATATCCGCCGCAATTCGATTGCGTTCTCTTTCCAATTCCGCATTATCAGGTTTTTCAGCAATTGCGAGGTCTATTTGGGTAAGTTGCGCACCGAGATCGGCGAGGTGCGCGCCAATTTCCTTTTCTCGAGAGGCATCCAGGAGAGGATATTTCGAAATTTGTCGTAGATATAGGCTGAGAGGATCAAGATCAGCCATCGAATCTTCATTTTTGCGCGTGGGCCGCTCAGAACTGCTCCCTGTATTGCAGTTCTCCAGGTCGCTCATGCTTTTCCCTTTGACTATAGTTTCGTATCTTCTTTTATAAGATACAATACTCAATACTCGGGGACAAGAGCAAAATCAACATCGGCATATTTCTAGTCGCGGGGAGCAAGAGAAGGATCTATGGGCTGTCCATTGCGGAATACGAAGAAATAGGCAATCGCAGTGCCATCTTTTGCATCGATCCCCACCCTGCCTATGGTCTTTCCGGGCTCGACGTTTTCTCCAGTCTTTACGAGAATCGATTCATTTCCTCCATATACATACACAAAGCCTGATTTAGACTGGATGAAAACGACGTCTCCAAAACCTCGCGACGGACCTGCTGATACAACTGTACCGGATGCAACCGCTTTGACAGGTGCTCCTCGAGTTGTCTGGAACATGATGCCTTCGAGCTTGCCGCTCATGTACTGGCCTTTGCCTTCTACTGGCCAAATAGAGAGAGCATCTGGCGTACGGGAAGCCGCTGAAGCATTTTTCGAATTTGAATTTGAAGAAGAAGGCGGGGCTGTGTCGGCAGGTGAAGCTGCTGCAGGTGCAGAAGGGGGCGCTGCCGGTATAGATGCGGCAGGCGTGGCCGAAGTTGGCTTTGCACTAGATGGAGGCGCCGTGTCGGCAGGCGAAGCTGCAACAGGCGCTGGTTGAGCAGGCGCTGCTTGTGAGGGGGTGGCTGCTGCAACGCCTTTATCCGGAATGACAAGAACATCTCCGACTCTGAGAACATATGAGTCGGAAAGGCTATTTGCCGTTTTCAATTCCTGGATAGAAACATCGTATTTCTTGGCAATTCCGAAAAATGTCTCACCTTTTGCAACAACATGCACCAGGGGAATAAGCAAGACTGTCCCCGGGCGAATTTTGGATGGATCGGTAATACCGTTGATGCTGGCAAGCATTTCATAGGGCACCGAATAGCTTTTTGCAATCGAATAGAGTGTCTCGCCCGACTGAATCACATGGTATTCCTGCTCTGCCCCGCACAAGCCGAGCGGCATAAAAAAGAGAGAAAGTAAAGAAATTGCTATCACAACGGCGCGTCTTGCCATATGCCTTCCTGTTCATTTATCGGCACTTCTTGAATATTCATCAAGAAGGAAATTGCCGGCCTTTTCAATGATGTGCCAATTCAGTACAATAGTAATGATACTTTTTAACAGGAGAAACGCAAATGCTTGAACGATCACCTCTTCATACCGCACGATATGCATACACTCCAAAAGTACCCGAAATTTTTCTTGAGCCCCTGCCCCATATCAAAGCATTGCCAAGCGAGGTCATCGAACCTGACAAGGACAAAGAGCTTCTGAAAAGCATATTCCCCAACAGTTTCGGAAAGCCCGCAGTCAAATTCGTAAAAGGAGAAGGAGTGCCCTCGGAAAAAGCCTTTACTGTCGGTGTAATCCTTTCCGGGGGACCAGCAGCAGGCGGGCACAATGTCATCGCCGGGCTGTTCGACGGCATCAAGAAAGCAAATCCCAAATCGAAGCTTATCGGTTTCAAAGGCGGACCATCCGGCCTGATCGATGGAAAATACCTGGAAATCAATGCAGATATGCTTGAGCAATATCGCAATACGGGCGGTTTCGATATCATCGGTTCCGGAAGAACCAAGATCGAGACGCCACAGCAGCTCGAAAAATCTTTCGAAAATGCGATAAAACTTGGCCTTGATGCGCTTGTGGTCATTGGCGGCGACGATTCCAATACCAATGCCGCGCTTCTTTCCGAATATTTTATTCAGAAAGGAGCCCCTGTCACCGTCGTCGGCGTGCCGAAGACAATCGACGGCGACCTAAAAAATGAATGGATCGAAATTTCCTTCGGTTTCGACACCGCGACAAAGGTATATTCGGAACTGATTGGCAACATTTGCCGCGATGCTTCTTCCGGGCGCAAATATTGGCATTTCATAAAGCTGATGGGCCGCTCGGCATCACACATCGCACTGGAATGCGCCTTCCAGACACGGCCGAATATTGCCCTCATATCAGAAGAGATCGAAGCCAAGCAAATGAGCCTTGCGCAGATTGTCGCGACGATCGCAGATGCAATCGCCGCCCGAGCCGCAAAAGGTGAGAATTTCGGTGTCATCATTGTGCCGGAAGGACTGATCGAATTTATTCCCGAAATCAAAGCGCTCATAGCTCAAATTAATGAAATCATCGCGGCAGCCGGATCCGAATATGAGTCGCTCCCCCGCGGCGAAGCGCAGCGCTCCTTTATTCTCTCGAAGCTGCCCGCCGAAACCGCAGCGCTCTTTTCGCAACTTCCCGAATCAATCCAGACCCAGCTGTGCTGGGATCGCGATCCCCATGGCAATGTGCAGGTTTCGAGAATTGAGACTGAAAAACTCCTCGTCGAAATGGTTTCGCGCCGTCTGAAAGAAATGTCAGCCGAAGGGACCTATACCGGCACATTCGACTACCAAACCCACTTTTTTGGATACGAAGGCCGCTGTGCATTCCCCTCGAATTTCGATGCGGACTATTGCTACTCGCTCGGCTATTCGGCATGTCTGCTCATTCTGCATGGGCTTACTGGGTATATCGCCGCAATCAGAAATCTGGCCGCCCCGCCCAAAGAATGGATACCTGGTGGCATTCCGATTGTTTCCATGATGAATATCGAACGCAGGCACGGGAAAGAAAAGCCGGTCATCAAGAAAGCCCTTGTCGACCTCGAAGGGAAACCGTTCAAAGCCTTTGCGCAAGTGCGCGACAAATGGGCGCTATCCTCCGATTATCGGATTCCTGGCAGCATCCAGTATTTCGGACCGCCATCGATTACCGATGTTCCTGCAATTATTTTGCAACTGGAGCAGAATTCGTGAAACGAAAACACTTTTTTGTTCTGATGTTCATTGTGGGCTTTTATATGGCCCTATCGAATATCGGCGCGCAGACTCTTCTGACCGCAGACCAATTCTTCTCGAAGCTTGCTGATCGGTACGCCTCGGTCACTGACTATCAAGCAGACGTGCAAATCACTGCCGGCAGACAGCCGATGACAGGAAAACTTATTTTCAAGTCGCCGACACTGTTGCGCATCGATTTCTCCCAGCCTGCAGACCAGGTTATCGTGTTTGACGGCAAGACACTGCTTGTGTACCTGCCGCAATACCGGGCGGTTCTGCGTCAGGATGCGAGCGATCAGGGCATTTCTTTGGGTGCAGCAACACTTGCATCGAAGGAAGGCCTTTCTCTGCTCAGGCGGAACTATACAATCGGGTGGGAGCGCAGTCCGAACGAGGAACCTCTCGATCCCGGTTCGACTGAGCAGGTATATCGGCTCATGCTGTCGAGGAAGAGCGTTTCTGAAGGATACAAGAATATTCGGCTTTCCGTGAGCGGCGATACAATGCTTATCCGCAGGCTTGAGGGCTGGACTGTCTCGAATGACAAAATCACCTTCGATTTCCAGAATGTCCTGCTCAACCAGGGCATTCGCGATGACAGGTTTGTGTACGATGCACCCGCGAGCGCGAATGTCTACAACAATTTCCTTTTCCAGTAAGAGAGGTTGCAGGAGCGGGGGGTGGTGATGGGCAAGGTCGGGAATATTTTTCGAGACACTCGTCTGGGCAAAGGCCTCACGCTCGATCAGGTTGCTGATGAAACAAATATCAGCAAACGCTTTCTTCAGGGCATTGAAAACGACAATTTCGATGGATTCCCTGGCGAAGTGTATATCATCGGCTTTATCCGGAATTATGCTGAATTTCTGGGGCTGAATCCAGCAGAAACTGTAGCCCGCTTCAAGGCGGCAGAACCTGAGCCAGAGCCTCCTAGCCAAGACAAAAGTCCGGAAAAGCCTTCATCCGAAACGCCCGAAGCCATCGAGCCCATTGCAAAAAGCCCTGATACGCAAACATCAGCTGAAACCAAGCCGGCACGCAAGGAACCGGAAGTGCCGCTGCTTTTCACTGAAGAATCTGAAGAAGCGGAAGCCAAAGCTTCTACGCTTTCCTCTGAGCATGCAAAAAGCGGCAAAATGCCCCGGACATCGAAAAAGCAAGCAGTTGCAAAGCATCCTTCCGAGCCTGAAAAAGCGCCCCCCGCAGCTGGCCCGGCTTCCGTTACAGAATCCGAAGCGCCTTTAGCAAAGGCACAGCCTTCTTTGACAGATTCACAGAAAGAAAAAATTGCGCTTTCACATCAGCCTTTCTTTCCTGCGCGAAAAAACCAGAAAGTACACGCAGCCCCCATCCAACTGGGACATTTTTTGCTGTATGCGCTTGCTATACTCATTATTATTGTCGGCGTTGTAAGCATGCTCCCGCGCCTCAAGCTCCCATCTCGTGCAAGCCGGACACCTGCTGACTATCGCGCTGAAGGGCTGCCCTTCGAACAGCGCCTCTACCCGCAGGATCGCGTCTATCTGCCCCTCGGGAATGATTTCATTTCAGTCACACTCAAGTCAGTGAAAGACAAGGTTGTCCTGGACACGCCGTATGGCGAATTCACCCTTGGGCTGAATGAGGAGACGGTCATCAACCCCACTGCCGACAAGGATCGCCTCATTGTCTCGATTATCGATTATGCGCCGAATGAGCCGCAGAATGGCGCTCTCGCCCACTTCGATGTAAAAGAAGCCTTGTCGCAGCAAGAAACCTCAAGTGACATTACTATCCCTGCCAGCGCAGCTGCCCCCGCTGCGTCCAAAGCTGAGCCAGCACCAATTGTTCTCTTCAAGAGCGCCAGTGGCCCGCATCCTTTCTATGTAAATGTAAGTTTTGTGTCGCCTGTCATGTTCCGATATGAAGCTGACAGAAAAGAATGGGTGGAAAAATATTACCGCAAGGGAGAATCTATCACTGTCAATGCCTCAAACAGCATTACATTCTGGACAGCCAATGCCCAGGCAGTCAAAGTGAGCGTGTTTCAATCTGCAGGAAAATCGACTGAATTGATGATGGGCGGTCCAGGGGAAATTTCAGTCCAGCGTCTTTCATGGTCGAATTCGCAAGGCGGCTGGGCTCTCGTCGCTGCGCCCCTCGACTGAAACGCACCGCCAGTCTGGAGCACGGGTATTCACAAGGATACTTTTATCTATATTGCATGAATTTACAGAAGATTATCGAGGATAAAATATGCCGGCATTTTTTATTGATCAGCATGGTTGCGCCAAAAATCAAGTCGACGGGGAAGAGATAGCTTCAAGACTTGTTGATGCGGGCTTTGTCGCTGTTGACTCTCCTGAAAATGCCGAGGTCATCATCGTCAATACATGCGGATTTATAGAAGACGCAAAAAAAGAATCCATACAGGCAATTATCGAGGCCAAGCGCCAGTGGCCAGAGAAAAAAGTCGTTGTTGCAGGCTGTCTGTCCCAGCGATATCCCGATGCTCTATTCCAGGATCTCGTCGATGCCGACGGTATTGTGGGCAACGCAGACCTTTCACTCATACCCGACTCAATTCAGAAAGTGGTCGAAGGAGAACGCGTCCTCGTCTGCCCTCCTCAGCAAGCCAGCTTGCCTTCCGCATACTATCCTCGCAAGGCACTGTTCGATTTTCCGGGTACGGCGCATATCAAAATCACTGAAGGATGCTCCAATCACTGCACATATTGTGCAATTCCCCTTATCCGAGGAGAGCTCCGCTCGCGAACGATAGAGGATATTGTTCATGAAGCTCGAACGCTCCTCGAAAGAGGCATATTCGAACTCGTGCTGATTGGCCAGGATCTTGGCAATTTCGGGCGAGATCTAAAAGGCAGGTGTCTGCTTCCCGATCTGCTCGAAGCGCTTGCCCGCCTTGAAGGGAATTTTCGTGTCCGCATCCTCTATATCCATCCCGACCATTTTCCAGAAACAATACTCCCGATCATCCGCGAAGACCGGCGCTTCGCTCCCTATTTCGATTTGCCGTTCCAGCATGCTTCAGAACCGGTATTGCGACGCATGAACCGGAAAGGCTCCGCGACTGCGTATCTGGAACTGCTCGCTTCGATACGAGAGTCTCTCCCCGACGCGATGATCCGTTCGACATTCCTCGTGGGCTTTCCTGGAGAGACAGAGGATGATTTCGAGGAGCTTCTGCAATTCCAGAAGAAGGCTCAGCTCGACTGGCTCGGCGCGTTCGAATATTCGAGAGAAGAAAACACGCCTGCCTATACAATGAAGAATCGCGTGCCCAAATCTATCGCTAAAAAACGAAAAGCGCTCATCGAAGAAGTGCAGACTGCAATTACTGGAGCAAAGCTTCAGCGCTTCATCGGCTCGAACGACACATTTGTTGTCGAAGAAGTCTTTGACCATGACGACCTGTGCATTGCCCGCGGATGGATGCAGGCCCCCGATGTGGATGGTGTCACATTGATCCATTCGAGGCAGAACCCCGGATCGGCTGTGCATGCCCGCATTATTTCCGTGAACGGTGTCGATTTTAACGCAATTCTGGATTATACTGCCGAACCATGATGGCTGACAGAATTCCGGATTATCTGCAAGGGCTCAACCCTGAACAGCTCGAAGCAGTGCGCTTTGACGGAACGCGTCTGTTGATACTCGCGGGCGCCGGCACAGGCAAGACAAGGGTTATCACGACGAAAATCGCCTACCTTGTGCGAGAAAAAGGCATTCCGCCCGAGTCCATCCTTGCGGTTACCTTTACGAATAAAGCAGCCAACGAAATGAGGGAACGTGCCATGGCCATCGAGCCGGCATGCGAAAGGGCAATTATCCGGACTTTCCATTCTTTTGGCGCATGGTTTATGCGGCGAAACGCCCAAGCTTTCGGATTGAGAAGCGAATTCACCATTTACGATGCTGATGACAGCGCGGAGCTGGTTCACTCGGTGTTCCCGGCTTTTTCGAGGCGGGATTGCAGCGATTATGCATTTTTAATTGCAAAAGCAAAAGATTATTGCCTTGCTCCAGACTCTCCGACTCTCGGTTTCATAAGCCAGCACCCTGAATTCCGGCGCATCTATGCTGCCTACGAAGAACGGCTTCGTGCGACTGGCAATGTGGATTTTGGTGACCTTATTCTTCTGCCCGCTCTCCTTCTCGAAAAAGATGAGATCATCCGGAATCGTACCCGCCAGCGATTCAGAGTCATTCTTGTCGATGAATACCAGGATTCCAATGTCGCTCAATTTCGTCTGCTGCAGCAGCTCGCCAGTCCAGAAGGCATGCTCTGTGTAGTAGGCGATGATGACCAGTCGATCTATCGTTTCCGCGGCGCTGAAGTGCGCAATATTCTCAATTTTCAAACGATTTTCCCCGAAACAAAGATCATCAAGCTCGAGCGGAATTATCGTTCACATCAGCGGATTCTCGATCTGGCGCACAGTATTGTGGTTCGCAACATGAGCAGACTCGGGAAAAAGCTGCTTGCGACTCGCCCGGGTGGCACAAAGCCCAAGCTCGCGATTCTCGACGATCAGGATCAGGAAATCGAATTTTGTGCTTCAATCATACGGCAGCATGTGCAGAATGGCGGCCACTGGAAGGATATCGCTATCTTGTACCGGACGAATGCGCAATCCCTTGGATTCGAACGGCTTTTCCCAAAATTCGATATTCCTTACCGCATTGTAGGGGCATTGCGATTCTACGAACGCGAAGAGATCAAGGATATGCTGGCTTTTCTGGCATTGCTTGCTAACCCCAGAGACGAGATTGCATTCAAGCGGATCATAAACAAGCCATCACGAGGAATCGGAGCCTCTGCCATCAGCGCAATTGTTGAATATGCCATGCAGAAGCAAATCGATCTTTTGGAAGCCTCACGAGACAGACAAGCACAAGCGCACGGAAAAGGGAAAGAAGGGCTTAAGTATTTTGTAGGGCTCATGGACAGTGCAAGGTCGATGCTCATGTCCGGATTGCAGGATGAAAACCACCCCAAAGATCTTGGAGCGCTTATCAGCGATCTTGCGCAGAGAAGCGGGCTCATCGAATTCTATCGCAGCAAAGATAGAATCGCAGGCACCCAAAAAGAAGAAAACATAGAAGAGCTAGTCAATGCAGCATCCGAATTCCCGCTTTCGGAGGAAGGATTGCTTGAATTCCTTGATACCATCATGCTCGATCAGTCCCAGCAGAACGGCGACAGCAACGCTGATTCGGTAACCTTGATTACCATGCACAACACAAAAGGCCTCGAATTCCCGATTGTCATTGTAACTGGCCTTGAGCAGGGTCTTTTCCCCCGAAACGATGAAGAAGGAGACGACCTCGAAGAACAGCGCCGCCTTTTCTATGTGGCAGTGACGAGAGCGAAAGAACATCTGTACCTTTCGGCGTGCCGGTGGCGCAGATTGCATGGGCGCTTGTTCGAAACCATGCCGAGCCGATTCCTGACCGAAATCGATCCTGAATTGTACGAGCTCTGGGGGGCATCAAGGCGCTTCGCAGGGGCGCAGCGCCAGCCTGATTTGCCGTCGGCCGGTTCGGAAACGGGTAGACGCGGCTATGGCCAAAGCATGTACGTCCAAAGCGCTGCAAACGAGTATCGGAGCCAGGAGCCGGCGCCTAAGCCTGAAAAGCCTGAATGGGAGCCTGGCATGTCCGTATATCATGATGAGTACGGCAGCGGGACTATTATCAAGGTTACACCATCGCAGAGCGCAGGCTTGCTTGTCATCGTTCGCTTTGATTCCGGGAAGATTGCGCAATTCTTTCCCAAATATACAAAAAAGCTTGAAAAGGTCGAGCATTGATGAAAGAGAATATGACAGAAAGAGAAAGCAGCCCTGTACACCTGCCTGAATTGCTCCTTTCGCGCTTGCCTCCGATTCGGCGCATGCGCGGTTGGAGACTGTATGCCGCAAATGGCAAAAAGCTTTTGAGCCTCTGGTCGGACTATGGTAGGAATATATTTGGCTACAAGCCGCGCGGGCTTGCAACAATCGCGAAAAGCGCAATCGACCGCGGCCTTGTTGCACCGTCGCCAGGCGAATGGAATGGCCGCATCGCAAGAATGATCCAAAAACACATGCCCCAGAGGCCTTTTGTCAAATTATTCAATTCGCCCGAAGAAGCAACAAGGATCGCGACAGGCGGCGTTTCGAAACCTGCGCCAGGCACATGCGTCTTTGCGTTCGATGCATATCTGAAAAAGCCCGAGATGACCTCAGAGTTCGAATCAGTGAGCATCATTCTTCCTGTTCCTGCGGCCTTTTCCATTGGCATTCTTGCAAGCAAATCGCCCCGTTCAGAGGAAGAAAAAGAAAGCGAGCTTATCGATGGCCTGCGCGGGATGGCAGCTATCCATGCGCTTTCTCAAATGTTCGAACAGGAAAAAATTGATTCAAGCGAGCAATGGATGCGCATGGACCGATTCGCCAGCCTCCTGTTCAAAAGGTCGGGTCCTTGGCTTTACCCGAGATATCCGCGCACAATGCATGAAACAATATTTATGCGATGCATGGAACGCGGCATTCTGATTTCTCCCGACTATGATTTCCCTTCGTCGGTTCCTGGCGATTTTGATATTGGCGAACTCCGGCCGATGCTCGAAGTCGCTGATATGGTGCTGTCAGGCGAATAGCCCAAGCGATCCAGGACAATAACTCCGGCCAAAATCAGGACTCCTCCAACAATTCTCTGCCCTGTAAGAATTTCGCCAAGAAGCATCATGGAAAAGACATTGGTGAATACCGGCTCTATGGTGCTGATAATCGAAGTATTTCGTGCACCGATTTTCTGCATCGCCTGAAAGAGCATTATATTGCGCATCGGAAAATCAAACCGGGGCATTTGTATCAAAAATTGTACGGTCGGCAGCATAATCCGATTCTTTGATCGAGGCGCGCACATGTTCGACTTCTTTTTGCACAAATTCGACATCCTTGAAAAACCACTTTCCATCAGCGCGTATCTCTGCAGAGCTCCATGCCGCGAGATGCTGGATTTCCTCTTCCACAGACTTTGGATTTGCGGGCCGCAC
>WESA01000005.1 GCA_009768935.1 Rectinema subterraneum | reverse complement strand
TTTCATACTCCCCCTCTCTGCTTTTCGGTACTTCATGCTACACCCCCTTCGTGTCCACTGATAGGGG
Source organism: Rectinema subterraneum (assembly GCA_009768935.1). Taxonomy (GTDB): domain Bacteria; phylum Spirochaetota; class Spirochaetia; order Treponematales; family Rectinemataceae; genus Rectinema; species Rectinema subterraneum. The sequence goes on along the minus strand of WESA01000005.1, from coordinate 97,633 downwards.
GTTAGTTCAGTCTGAAACCGGAAAATTTAAACCGACCTTGACAATAATCGCCTGTGTCGGCTGGGGATCCAACTTCGCGGGCCTCGCTTTTCCCTTCGTGAAGAAAAAAATCGAGGGAGCCGACATTGAGATCATACCTGTCGAACCGGCTTCGTGCCCCAGCCTCACCAAAGGTAAATTCACCTATGATCTCGGCGATGTGGCGGGAATGACGCCGTATCTGGCGATGTACACGCTTGGCCACACCTTCATGCCGCATCCCATGCACGCGGGAGGGCTTCGCTACCACAGCATGTCGCCACTTGTTTCCCAGGCCGCGGCGGAAGGCCTACTCTCCCCCAGCGCCGTCCCTCAGCTCTAGTGTTTCGAGGCTGCAATTACCTTAGCGCGGTCGGAAGGCATCATTGTGGCTCCGGAAACGAGCCACGCCCTCGCTCAGGTTATCCGTGAAGCCACAAAGGCAAAGAAAGAGGGCAAAGAAAAAGTTATTCTTTTCAGCCTTTCGGGCTATGGATTGCTGGACATGCAGAGATACGCTGATTATTTTCCCGGGAAGCTCTCCAATCTTGAACTTTCCGAAGCGGAGATAGAAAAGGCCCTTGCAGGTCTGCCGAAACTCGAAACCGTAGGGTGACGAGCTACCGCCATGATGATGGCAAGAGGAGCCTGCTTCTGCGTCTTGTAGTAGCCTTGTTGAATTCTGGCGTCTTTCCCGGTAGTCTTATGTTTGCCGGGCTGTCGTATGATGCTATGAGATAGTAAACAGTATTACGTCGTAAGGAAAGGGCATGGGAAAGTAATTCGACCGGTTCGTTGTGCTCTTGAAAGGACTTCCCTCACCCACCTTATTCCTCGACCAAAAAGAGTTCGGATGTCGATGCTCATCATACCATTGTTCATAATGAAAGACGGGCAGGGTATGCTGGCTCATCTCGCCGAATTTATCTGGATAGCTCAGTTGTCGAGCGCGACTCGGCGCCCTCAAAAACAAATCAACAATAGCAATCAGAGTTCAAGAGGGAAAGACGGCCCCTTCATCATGGAATAGCTTTGTCGAGGCACCTTCAGAAAAGATCGAGCTGTGGTTCTTTCGGCTTGCGCGGTGGGGTCTGTTCGACCTTGGGCACGAGATCCTCGATCTGGGCGAGGAAGCGGCTGGGACCAAGGCTGAGTTTCCGGCCGAGGAAATGCCGCGAGCGGGCCCAGGAGAGGTACAGGCCGACCCGGGCGCGGGTCATCGCTACATAGAGAAGCCTGCGCTCCTCTTCGATCCGCTCCCGGCGGCGGGCGCTGTCTTCCCTACCGGCTTCTCCGCTATTTTCTTCGCTTTCCCCGCTTTTTCGGTCGCCGGCCCTGGCGCCGCCATGCCCCTCGAAGAGCGTGAAGGGCAACAGCCCCTCTTCCAGGCCCGCCACGAAGACGTAGTCGAATTCGAGGCCTTTGGCGGCGTGAATGGTCATGAGCGAGACGCACTCTGCGTGCGCTTCGTAGCCGTCTTGAGGACTTCCCAGCGCCAAATCGTCCAGGAACGACGCAAAGTCCGGATACAGCGAGGCCTGGGAGATGAGACGTTCCAGAGATTCTCCCGGCCTGGTACCGAAGGCCACTCGCGGGACTCCTGCGGCCACGGCCTTGGAGGCGCCAGCGGCCGCTTCCCCATCGAGGAGATCGATCGCGGCGCGCACCGCTTCGGCAGGGGAAAGCCCGGGAAGCCGCGCGCGGAGCACCTTTTCTGGAGAGGCTTGCCCCTGTCTGGTGTTGTGTTGGCCGATGATAGCGCAGGCTGTAGCCTCGACGGCCCGCTTGATCCCTGCATCGGGGCGAACATCAATCCGGGCCGCGGCACGCACGAGAGAAAGCACCGACCGGATAGGTTCTCCCTCCCACCAGGGTTTATCCCCGATAAAACGGTACGGTATACCGTGGTCGAGGAGCGCCTTCTCGATTGGTTGGGCGAGCGCCGCTGCGCGGACGAGGATCGCGCATTCACCGAGACTCGACAGAGCCGGCCCTTCACGGGAAGCGGTGTGTGCCTGGGAGGCTAAACCGGCCCCCGAACCGGCGCCGACGGAGCCCGCAACCCCGGAGTCGATGGCGAAAAAGCGCGTGCCGCCGATGAGCCGGTCTATCTCGCGTGCGATTCCCTCGGCCTCGGACGCATCGGTCGGAAATTCACAGCGCGAGAGCGCGACGACGGTGCCGGACCCGCCGAGTTCGGCCCCCACGAGGCGACCTGCGGCGCCGATGATACCCGGTGCGCAGCGAAAGCTCCGGACCAGGCGATAGATGGCGGCGCCGGGATAGTCCGCGAGGAAGCGCTCGATGAAGCGCCGGTCCGAGCCGCGGAACCCGTAGATGGCCTGGTTCGGGTCACCTATGACGCAGAGTTCGGCTGAATCTGTTCCGGGCGCGAGAAGGCGCAGCAGCGCATACTGGGCGAAGTTGACATCCTGGTACTCGTCCACAAAGATGGCGCGGAATCGAGCGCGGTAAGCCGAAAGAATCTCCGGCCTGGCTGCGAGAAGCCTCGCGGCCCCCGCCACAAGGTCGTCGAAATCGAGGGCGTGCGCCCGTTTAAGCTCATCGCGGTAGCGCGCATATGCCACGTCCAGATCGACGTCGAGGGGTGGTACGCCGAGTTCTGCGGCCAGTTCGGCGAGACCGTCCGGAGCGCCGGGACCAAGACGGGGCACCCTATCCCCGGGCAGAAGGAGGAAGCGTTTGCGCTCCTCTATGTATGAGGCGAGACGCCGGACTTTCTGAGGGCGGGAAGTTTTTGTGAGACTTGCCTGTAAGAGGTCTGTCTGCGCATTGTCTGCCAGGGTGCGGCTTGCTTCCGCGCGGCCGGAGCCGCCCCGTCCCTGAGAGGGCCTAACCGCCAAGTTCAGAAAGGCTGTTTTTTCTTCTTCGTCGAGTACGCCGAAGCTGGACAGCAGAGATGCGTCGGCTGTATGTTCCCTCAGCACCGACAGGCAAAACGCATGGAAGGTCGCTGCCGTAAGCCGCGCTGCCCGCGCTCCGCCGATGGTCCCCTCGATGCGTCCGCGGAGTTCCGCCGCCGCCTTGTTCGTGAAGGTGATCGCCAAAATCGATGAAGGATCGAGCCCCCCTTCGACGAGGCGTGCGATGCGCAGCGCGAGTACGGTGGTCTTGCCCGTGCCGGGCCCCGCCACGATGAGGGCGGGACCGCCTGGATGATTCACTGCCGCTTCCTGCGCCGGGTCGAGTCCGAAGGCCGCCGTCCTGGATTCGGGAACTGATTTTGGCGCCTTATCCAATGCCGCAGGCGGTGTCGCGTCTTTCTTTCTGCCCGCAGGCTCCGATGCTGTCAGCGTGCCGGCTCTTGCTCTGCCCGCCGGCGCCGTTTCTTCTTCCCCGGTACCCGTCTCGTCATCAAAAAGTCCCGCCCCGGCCTTCGACTCGATGCGCTCACCCGGAGCAAAGGCGTGAATGACGCCGTACTCGCCGTCGTACCCCGGCTTTATGGAGACCTGGCCCGACCGCATGCGACCGACGGCCATGGCCAGAAGCTCGCCAGGGACACCGGCTGTCCCCAGCGTCTCAATCTCCGCCTCGTTTCGGTCCAAAAGGAGGGCAAACTCGCTCCCTGCGCGCTCCACAAGGGTGCCATAGGCGGCAGCGACCTTTTTCGACCCGCTCCCCGTGCCGAGAAGCTCAGCCAGCAGTTCGGGCAGGGGAATGAGCGATTTGTAGGGCCTGCGGTTAGTGCCGGCGTAATCCGGCGGGCAGGACGCCGTCTCGTCCACGGGCCGGTCGGCCAATTCTGCGACGCGACGCATGACGCCGGGCGTGAGCGGCTTGCCGCAGACGGGGCAGAGCCCCCCGTAGGCCGCGCTTTCTGCCGGAGACAGGACAACGCCGCACGCGCGGTGTCCGTCGTAGTGATATTTTCCCTCCTGGGGGAAGAATTCGACCGTTCCGGCGATCCTTCCGGCCGGCCCTCCGCCTGTGAGCGCCCCGGCGAGGCCCGCGAAGGAGTTTTCCATATCGATGACCGTCGCCTCGCGGCCCAGCTTTTCCGGCGAATGGGCGTCCGAATTCGATATAATCGCGAAGCGGTCCAGAGCGCTCACCGCCCAGTTCATGGGCGGGTTCGACGACAGGCCCGTCTCTATCGCGCCGATGCGGGGTGCAAGGTCGCCATAACATTCTTCGATGGAATCGAAACCTGAACGCGCGCCAAGGGCTGAAAACCAAGGTGTCCAAATGTGAGCGGGCACGAGGATGGAGCGCTCGTCGGCGTCCAGAAGCGCGGCGAAGAGGTCGCGCGAGTCCACGCCGAGTATGGGGCGCCCGTCGGAAGAGACATTGCCCATCCGCTCAAGCCTGGCCTGGAATGCGGCCGCCGCCGCGAAATCCGGCAGGATCACGACATGGTGGATTTTGCGTGTCCTGCCATCCCGGCTGTAGATCGTACTTATCTCGCCCGTGAGGACGAAGCGTACGGGGCTGTCGCCGGTCGGCGCGGGCAAGCCCTCCGCGAGCGCCTCCCCGGCATCGAATTCGCGTCGCAGCGTGGATTTAAGTTGAAAGAAGCCACCCTCGGCTGGTTCAAGCTGCTCCATGAGTTCAGCGAGCCAGCCCGGGTGCGTGCAGTCTCCCGTGCCAACGAGGTTTATGCCCTTTATGCGCGCCCATCGATCCAAATAGGGCGGCGTGAGCTTGGGACTTGTGGCCCTGGAGTAGTGCGAGTGGATGTGGAGGTCAGCAATGATACGCATAGAGTTGATTATAGATGCAGCCCACAGTTGCGGCAAGCAAAATGGTGGCCCAACGAAAAAAGGGCGGCTGCAACCGCGTTTGTTGCGCCGCCGCCCAGCGCGACCCACTAAGCGTCTAAAAGGCCCTAGTCATCGAATCGCCCTGGCGAGATAGTCGCCGTAGTCCCTGACGTGAGGCTCGTAACTATCCCTGAAGAGGGAACTCGAGATTAGAAAATCAGCAGTTGACCGATTACAAGCCATGGGAATGTTGTAAAGAACGGCTATCCTCAAAAGGGCTTTGACATCGACGTCGTGGGGATGGGGAGACATAGGATCCCAGAAAAAATATCATGATATCGATCTTGCCCTCGGCAATGAGGGCGCCGACCTGCTGGTCACCGCCCAAGGGGCCCGATTTCAGAAGGGTGAGGCGAAGCCCTTCCGGCCGGACATCGCCTGCCTTGGCGATCATTGTCTCCTCGACGAGGCGTCCCGTAGTGCCGGTCGATATGAGATCGTGCTTCACCAGGGTTTTCCAGTTATACTGCACCCACTCTGCAAGCTCGCGCTTCTCTTTGTCGTGGGCAACGAGCGCTATGCGTTTTATGCTGTCCAAAGATTCTCCATTTATCTGTACGAGCCTTTTGCAAAAGTCGAGGCATTTGGAAAGGTTAGATGATAGATCTACGCTCACGGGTCCTCGAATTGTGAGATGTTGAAGGGTTTTTTAGCATGAATGCCAGAAATTCAGCTTCAATCCAGTGAAACGTGCAGACTACCCCTATCACATCAAAGCAATGCTGAAATATTCATTCTGTCTGCAGCGAAGGAAGTATGAAATACTGCAGAATTTTGAGGGCCGCCAAGCACAACACCCCATACAAAAGCCGGAAGGTTACCTTGGTCACACCCCGCACAAAGAGCTGTGCAGGCAAAAGCCAATCCTTCAGGTGTGCATTCGCCCCCTCCACCGTGGTCCTAATCGCAAAGCGCGCTTCTTGTGCCGGTGAAAATGACCGAGTGCATCCCCGGCGTGTATTGATCTCAATCAACGGCACATGGCCTTTCCCACTGATATACTCCCTGATCGGAGACGCATCATAGGCAGAATCCATCACCGAGTACAGAAACGTCACTCTGCCGCAATCGCTGTCGAATCGCGAGATACATGTCCTACCACTTTGCCTTCATGATAGTTCTGTACCATCTTCTGCAAGGGCTGGTCTGCCAATGCAAGAGATGCATATTCTGCAAAACGCCGACTGAACGAGGCAAGACTCGGCATCGCGGTAAAGCCACATATCTGCCTGAGATTGTGATCCACACATAGCCGTGCCCTCAGCCCGCCAAGCGGCGATATCCTGAAAAAGCTTTGTGCAAGAAACGCTCTGAAAAAGGGATACGCGTCATAGGAAGGTCGCCCCAGCCTCGAGTGTACCTTCTCAAAGGGGGGAATATGGGCTTCTATGACCCACAGCATCGCAAGAAACGCTGTGTGCTCTCCCGTGAGCTAGTCTTCAAAGCACTCCTGCAGATCATAACTCAGGTCCAAAAGGATTTGCATTCCACCAAGAATTTCTGCTATACTCTTCATGGGCGAGGTCACTCCTGTTGATTCGTTTCTTTCTAATTCGATTCTACAGGATTTCCTCGCCCTTTTCCATCATAAAATCCCTTTCAAAGGGACTTTTGAAAGAGCCTCTAATAATAGAATAAATGCTATACTAAGCCTCAAAAGTGCACAGAAAATAAGGCAACGCTTCAAACACCCGTGCACTTGAAAGGCGAGCCATGTATCGAAAGAAGGAAAAGGTAGCAGAATTCGAGAAGTTTGACATGGTGTTCGGCGGGAGCTTACGGCGAGCCAACCGCTGGGCGCGGTTGACTGATCTTATCCCATGGGACGAGGTCGAAGCCTGCTATGCATCGCTCTTTGTCGAGCAGAACAGCAGACCGGCGATATCGGTACGGGTTGCCTTGGGCTCGTTGATTCTGAAGGAGAATCTGCAGTACTGCAAAGCGCGGGGGATACGGCTGTCAGGCCCGAAGCTCGGCAGGCCCTTGTCGGATATCGCAAAGAATCAAAAGCAGCTGCGCGAGGAGCAGCGCATTGCGCGTCAGGATGAACGGATGCGGAATGCGGTCGAGGGCAAACGGCGCTATAGCCTCGACAGGATCATGACTAGGCTGCAAGCGACGAGTGAAAGCACGATCATGATGGTGTTCCTCGTCATGAATCTGGGCAGGCTCTTGCGAAAGACGGCGAGCGCCTTTTTTGCGCTGCTTGTTTCCCTTATCTCCAGGTTGCTGAGAGCGCAGCATATTGTGTCAAACCATGCAGCTCAAGCCGCATGAAAGCAAAATCAGGGTTTTTCAGGAGACTTCACTTGCATGAAATTGAAATATTTTAGTCGGCGAATTGGTCGCGACTTGACCAAATTTGAGGTCCTCGTTACACTTGCGTAGAAAACCAGACCAGCAGAAATCTTCCAAGTGGCCTGGTCCCGCCGAGTTATCCGAATTGCGGGCGGGCAAGAAATTCCAGCTAAAGAGGGCTCAAATGACACAACCTCTTCTTCGTCCTTTTACGTCCGAATCTGTTTCCGAAGGTCATCCTGACAAAATCTGTGACCAGATTTCCGATGCAGTACTCGATGCATGCCTGGCCAAAGACAAGCATAGCCGCGTTGCATGCGAGTGCTTTACGACAACCGGTCTCGTCCTTGTCGGCGGCGAGATAACCACGCATACCTATGTCGATATCCAGCAAGTCGCGCGCTCGGTGGTTCGTGAAATTGGCTATGACAATCCTGAGTACGGCCTCGACTGGGCTTCGATGGCGGTGCTGAATTCGATTCATAACCAGTCGCCGGACATCGCGCAGGGAGTCGAAGGGCATGGCCTCAAAGAATATGAAGGCAAGCAGGGCGCTGGCGATCAGGGCATGATGTTCGGCTTTGCCTGCAATGAAACGCCCGAGCTCATGCCAACACCAATCATCCTGGCTCACAAGATACTTCAGAAAGCTTCCGCAGTCCGCAAAGCGAAAGAGATCGCCTGGATGCGCCCCGATGGCAAGAGCCAGGTTACGGTTGAATATGACGGGCACAAGCCTGTACGCATATCTGCTGTGGTCCTTTCTCAACAGCACGATGAGATAAATGGCTCCGGACACTATCTCGAATATGAGGAAATTCGTCAGACGCTCATCGAAAAGGTGATTAAGCCAGTGCTTGCGCCGACTGGCCTTCTTGACGAGCGGACGCGGTACTTTATAAACCCAACGGGCCGCTTCGTCATCGGCGGCCCTGCCGGCGATACCGGCCTGACCGGGCGCAAAATCATCGTCGACACCTATGGCGGCATGGGGCGGCACGGCGGCGGGGCGTTCTCAGGGAAAGATCCCTCTAAGGTAGACCGCTCGGCGGCGTATATGGCGCGATATATCGCAAAAAATGTGGTCGCTGCAGGCCTCGCGGATCGCTGTGAGCTCGAGCTCGCGTATGCAATCGGTGTGCCAGAGCCGATCTCCGTGCTCGTCGAAACATTCGGAACCGCAAAGGTCGATGAGTTCGCGATAGAGCAGGCCATCCTGAAGGTGTTCGACCTGTCGCCGCGAGGCATTATCGAAACGCTCCAGCTCAAGAATCCCATCTACCGCGCGACTGCAGCCTATGGGCATTTTGGCCGCGACAGTTTCAGCTGGGAAAAGACCGATAAAATCGAAGCGCTGCACAAAGCGATTCGGTAAGATCCGGGCCGAGGGCTTTGTGGTGCCTCGGAAAACCCAAGTTTCAGCAAGCGCCGGTGATAATCACGCCCTGGAGCATGACAGCCTTCGGGCAGAGCGAATGGGCAGCCAGACCCACTTCTTTGCTGCGGCGCATTGCCGCACGAAGCGCGCTCAGTGAGCCCGAGATCGAGCCGCCTGTGACGGGGACGACCTTTGCGCCGTCGAAATAGTAGGCGAGCCGCACTTCTGCGCCGAAATCGCCAGTTACAGGATCCAGCCGGAAATCCGAGAACATCACTGGCTCAAGGTAGGGCGCTGCGTGCATCTCGTCGAGGCTCATCGTACCCGGCGATACCGAAAAGAGCCCGAATGCGCCTTTTCGAGGCACGCCGAGCCAGTCTGCATGGCGAATGGAGCCAATGAGCGTCTTGAGTATTCCATCTTCAATGACCGCAGTGCGCTCGAGCGGAAAGCCATCCGCATCGAAGGCTGAAGAGGAGGGGAGGCCGCTAATTACAGGCTCTGCAAACACATCGAGCGGCTCGACGGGCGCTTCGCCTTTGTCGGATTCCTGGACGCTCTTGCCGGCCTCGAACGCGGAAGCCTTGGAGTAGATCATTTCCGTGCGCGAGTTGTGGAAAAACCAGCCAAAAACTTCCTCGGCCTCTTTCCCGCGCAGGATGACGGAAAGGCCCTGGAGAGTAGGCATTGGTGCGGCATGTGCCCGATCGCGCACCTGAGCAAGGCGGGTTTCAATCGCTTCCGAAAGCCTGGAGGCATCGGGCTCTGAGAATTCAATATCATCAAAGAGCTCGACAGTGCCCGAGGAGCTGTCCGCTTCGACAACGAATTCGCTGTAACCTCTCCATATGGTCGATGCAAAATCAAAGCCGCGCGAATTGAGGAGCCGCTTTGTTTCTTTTGTGATAAAAAGCTCGAGCGAGTTGATGCGCGCATTGCCGCCAAAGCGGTTTGCTGCTGAGAAAAATGCATGGCGGACCGTTTCGATGCGCTCCGCTGGGGACAGAGCTTCAAATCCGGATACAGGGACGGAGGTTTTGGGTGCTGAGGGTTCGGGCAACTCGAACCAGGGATTGCGCGATTTCGAAGCCGCAAAGGCGGCCTGCCGTATTTTGGCCTCGCATTCTGCTCTGGAGAAGGTGGGCTGGATGGTGATTGTGGCTTCGCCGCGGAATTTTTTGAGGGCTGGCGAGGCGCTTGGGTTGTTCGTGCCTGCTGAGCTTGCTGATCCGCTTGCGGCATTAGGAAGGCTGCCCGTGCCTGCGCCGCTGCTTGTGCCTCCCGAGCCGCCTGCCCCGCTTGCGATTGTATCTACATATACCGTAAGCGAATACAGCGTTTCGTCGACTGCACGGGCCTGTTCGGCCTTGCTGGCTACATAATAGCGCTCCTGGCGCTCGAGCCTGCGCTCGACAAGGCGCCAGTCAGAGATTTTTATTGTGTCATGAGCATTGATGGAGGCGATCGCCTCGCGAATTGTAGCAATCATCATCCTAACCTCATTCTTGTTTTGACATACGGCCCGCCGGACGAGACCTTTGCGTATTCCTTGTGACCCTTGCCGCAGGCACCAGACCCTCCAAGCTCAAAATCGCTCGATACCATGCTCACCGCAGAGAGCACATCGGGGACATAGCCCGAGCAGACGACGGGGCTCGCGACGCGGCCAGTGTATTTGCCGTCTTTGATCTCGCGCCCGACCATGCAGATGAGCTGAATGCCCCAGTTACGCGGATCTTCCATGCCCGAATTGAGTTGGGAGAGCTGCCAGCCGTGCTTGACCGATGCGATCATCTCTTCGAGTGTCGAAGTTCCCGGCGCGAAATAGGTGTTCGTCATGCGCGCGTAGGCCTTGTGGGAATATGCTTCGCGCCGGCCGTTGCCTGTGCGCGGAATTCCAAGCGCGAGCGCCGAGAGCGTGTCCGAAATGCCGCCCTTGAGAATGCCGTTTTCGATGACACAAGTTTTGGTGGCGAGCGTGCCTTCATCATCGAAGAGGTACGAGCCGGTCTGATCGACGCCAGCGGCACCATCGTACATGGTCACAAGGTCGGAACCGACGCGCTTGCCAAGATATTCCAATGCCTTGGCGCGTTTTTTGAAAAACATATCGGTTTCGACGCCATGGCCGAAGGCTTCGTGTGCAAGCGTCCCTGCCATGTCCGGATCGAGGATGACTTCGTATTCGCCAGGCTCCATGGGCACCGCTTCGAGAAGGTCGGCAAGTTCTTGTGCAAGCTCGGGGACAGAGGTTTCGAGCCCGCGCAAAATTTCGAGGCCTTTTCTGCCGGAAGCGGGCCTGTAAGACATTTTCGACATCTGGCCGCGACGGGCTACGCCAAACAGATAGGCCTGCGACCACAAGAAGCTTTGCATGAGCGAGCGGTTTGGCGAAAGAAAAAGCCGCGATACATCAACGCATTCATAGCGCGACTGCGCCATGACGACTACTTTACCGTCGGTGAGCTTCTCGCGCAGGACAGCCAGGCGGCTCAGCACATCCTCGGGGTCAGCAGTGAAAGGGTCTTCCTCGATTTCGCCGAGAAATTCGGCAGCGGCTGGTTCATCCGCAATCTGCGGGAATGCTATAAGTGTGGGATCGGCAAGCAGACTGTCGAGGCGAGCGCGCACGGCATCTGCGATCTCGATTGCTGAAGCGCTCGCGCGAGAACGGGTGGATGCGAAAGAGACACTTTCCTGTGCGGCTCCAGGCAGAACAGCGCACGCATATTCAGCAACCTTGCCTTCGCGCTGCGCTCTGAAAACAAAACCCCGCTGCACCCACATAGGCTCAGCGGTGCGCGTTTCGCCGGGGAGTGCAAAATACGAAAGGCCCCGGTCGTCAGTGGCGAGCACGCTGATATAGTCGAACCAAGGTTTGAGGTGCTCGATGACCTCGCCCAGAACAGGCTTGGCCTCGAGCAGAAATGGACTGTGTGTTCTTTTGGGCATGGAGGCTCCTTTTAATGAATAGTATAGCAGGTGAAGCTTATTGAGCAAAGCTCGGCCTACGGGAATGTCAGGTTCTTTAAGCCTTGGGTAAATGAAGGGGACCTGATAATAGAGCGCAGATACACATATGCTGCAGACTTGCTTCAGAATGCCCGGATTTCCTATGCACTATTTGATTTTTTATAAAAATATCTATATTATTATATATAGATATTTCGAAGGAGTTCAATATGGAAACATCAAAGCGGGAAATGAAAGTTCTCATTACGGGAAAGAGCGAGAACCCTACGAAGATCAATCTGCGCGCTGGGAAATTCGAGCTTGCAATAGATGAGCCGAAATCCTTGGGCGGGACTGATCAGGGTCCATCCCCGGTACAAGTGCTGCTTATGGCTCTTGCCGGGTGCCTCAATGTCACCGGCCACGAAGTTGCCAGGCAGAAAGGTCTCACTCTTCACGGCATGAAGGTGAGAATCGAAGGCGTCATGAATCCATGCACATTCCTCGGTTGCTCTTTCGAAGAGCGAGCGGGCTTTCAAAAGATTATGGTGAATATCACGCCCGACTTCGAAGACGCTACCGACGCCCAGATCGAAGAATGGATGAAGGAAACCGAAAACCGCTGCCCGGTTACCGACAATATCCGCGCCGATACCGATATCGAAGTAAAGGTTGCAAAAGAATAGACCATCGATTGGGTCTTCTGCAAATAAAAAAGCCGCTGGCTGGAACCGGCGGCGCATGTTCCTGCGGAGATGCTTACAGAATATGCTCCAAAAACTTCCGCGTGCGCTCTTCGCGCGGCGACGTAAAAAACGTTTCGGGCGGGGCTTCTTCGACAATCTGACCAGCATCCATGAAAATGATGCGGTTCGCGGCGGCCCGTGCAAAGCCCATTTCGTGGGAGACGACGAGCATGGTCATGCCTTCGCGCGCGAGCTCGGTCATGACATCGAGGACTTCCTTGATCATCTCGGGGTCGAGAGCGCTGGTCGGCTCGTCGAAGAGCATGACCTTCGGGTTCATGGCGAGGGCGCGAGCGATGGCGACGCGCTGCTGCTGGCCGCCGGAAAGCTGTTCGGGCCAGGCTTTTTCTTTATCGGAGAGACCGACTTTTGCAAGGAGGCTGCGTGCCTGGTCGATTGCTTCGTCCTTGGTTTTTTTAAGCACAGTGATAGGCGCAAGGGTGATATTGTCGATCACGGTCAGGTGCGGAAAAAGATTGAAGCTCTGGAAGACCATGCCGACTTCTTCGCGGATATGGCGGATATCGGCATTCGGGTCGGTGACGCTCTCGCCATCAATGAAAATTTCGCCGGAATCGAGGCGCTCCAGGCGGTTGACTGAGCGTAGAAGCGTACTCTTGCCCGAGCCCGAAGGTCCAATGACGAGGACCACTTCGCCTTTTTTCACGGTAAGGCTGACTCCACAGAGCGCCTTCACAGAGCCGAAGCTTTTTACAGCGTTGTTTATTTCAATGTACTTTTCCACGATGCCTCAGCCTTTCTTCCATCATTCCCACAAGACGCGAGAAAAAGAGCGTCATCACAAGGTAAATGAGCGCAATTATTGTATAACTCTCGAAATACCTGAATGAAGTCGATGCATATTCCCGCCCTCGGCGCAGTAGATCCGAGACTGCAAGGATTGAGACCAGAGATGAGTCCTTGAGGAGCGCGATGAACTCATTCCCGATAGGCGGCAGGATAATCCTGATAGTCTGGGGAATAATGATTTTGCGCATCGCCATGGAGCGGGACATGCCAAGCGCAAGGGCGGCTTCCATCTGCCCCTTTGGGATTGCCTGCATACCGGCGCGGAAAATCTCGGCCATGTACGCTCCGTAGCAGATCGACATGGCAAGAATGGCGGCAGGGGGCCCTTTCAGCCTGAGGAGTGGGCCAAGCGCGTAATAGATGTAGAACAGCTGCACAAGCAGAGGAATGCCGCGAATCACTTCAACATACACCGTGGCAATACGGTTGATAAACAGCTTTTGCGAAATGCGCCCGAGGCCCGCGAACAGCCCGATCAACAGCGCGAAGAAAATCGAAATGAGGGTGACGGAGAACGTCGCGACAAGCCCGTCCGGGACGAATGAAAGGATGCGCAGGTAGGGGTCGGGGCTGAACAGCGGGAGGATAACGAGCAACGCCACTGCTCCGAAAAACGATATATTCCATGCCGACAAAAGGCTCCCCTCATCCTTGAGCGGGATGAGGGTGCCGTCGGTGACATTGATAGTTGTCTGGTTGGGATTTTTCGAGTCCCGTCCGGAGAGAGGAGAGCCCTTCATCATCCTATTGCAGCCACTTCTTTACGAGTTCGTCGAGTTTTCCGGATGATTTGACCTTAGCAAGACCATCATTGAAGAGCTTCTGCGTCTTGGTATCGCCTTTCTTGAAGGCAAAGGCGAGCCATTCATCAGTGAAGGGCTTGCCGACGATCATGAGTTTCTCTTTATAGGAAGCATTCTGGAGCGCGAAATTGGCTGCAATGGGCGAATCAGCAACGACGCCGTCGATATTTCCATTTGCGAGATCTTCGAACGCAAGACCGACTTCATCGTAGGTCTTGAGCTCGACTCCCTGCACTTTGCCGACTTCGATGGCGCCTGTGGTACCAATCTGAGCGCCGACTTTCTTGCCGATCATGTCAGCAAGAGTAGTAACGCCAGTGGTATTTTTGCGCACGACAAGAACCTGGCCAGCGTTCACATAGGGCTCGGAGAAGTCCATCGTGGCCTTGCGCTCGTCGGTAACCGTAACCGAGGACGCGATGGCTTGATAATTGCCCGCGGCGAGACCTGCGAAAATGCCGTCCCATGCGGTGTTCTTGATTTCGACTTCAAAGCCCGCAGCTTTTGCTACTTCATTCACGAGGTCGATATCGAATCCAACGATGTTCTTGTTTTCGTCGACATACTCCATGGGCGGCCACGTAGCATCGGTTGCGACCGTGATCTTAGTGGTTTTTTTTGCACAAGATGAAAGACTTGTAACGCCAAGCGCAACGATTGCAATCAGAATGACCGAAGCGAAAACAGGCCATGATTTCTTCATATGCATGCTCCTTTTGCCCAAACAGCCGTAGGCTGAATGGTTTTATAGTGAGGATATGGCGATTTGCATATAGTGTCAAGAATGCAGCATAAATATTGAAACCGCGAGTGCACGAAGCAGCGCACGCGCAAAGCCGCGCATGCCCAAAAACTCTATGGTCCCGCGTACTTCTCTATGGCTTTGTATCAGGTGGCGCAGAAAAGCTGCTGCTGCGAATGCCAAGCTTTTTCATTTTGCTTTGCAAGGTTGTCGGCTTCATGCCTAAAAGGGATGCAGCGCCATTTGAACCATAGATTTTTCCCCCTGATTTTTTGAGCGCAGCAATGATGTGGGCTCGCAAGGCATCATCAAGAGGTGGGAAATACATTGAAGACGGCTCAGAAATAGCTGTTGAAGCTGAGGTGGCAGCGCTATCGGCCTGGTATGCTCCTTGAGCTTGGCGGGCCTGGTAAGCATTGGTTGCTGGCACAAGATGTTCAGCAAAAATACTACCTCCCCGAGCCAGGATGGCCGCACGTTCTATAGCATTTCGGAGCTCACGGACATTCCCACGCCATTCGGTTGCCAGAATCCGCTCTATCGCAGAAGGAGAAAGAGCCAGAGACTCAAAGCCAGGCCGTCGACGGATCTGTGATACGAAATACTCTGCTAGCAATGCGGCATCTTCGTCGCGCTCGCGCAGCGGCGGCAAATGGATGGGAAATACATGAAGCCGATACCATAGGTCCTCGCGGAATTTTCCGGCGGCAATCGCTGACTCGAGATCGATATTTGTCGCAGCGATGATTCTCACATCCACCGCGACTGAATGCTCGCCTCCCACACGCTCGAATTTACCGTCCTGAAGAACGCGGAGCAGTTTTGGCTGCAATTCGAGAGGAAGGTCGCCGATTTCGTCAAGAAAGAGTGTTCCTCCATCGGCCAGCTCGAATCGCCCACGGCGCATTGCGACTGCGCCGGAGAAGGCACCTTTCTCGTGCCCGAAAAGCTCGCTCTCCGCCAGGCTCGAAACCAGTGCCGAGCAGTTTACTGCGATAAAAGGGCCAGAAGCACGATGCGACAGCTGATGAATTTTGCGCGCTACCTGTTCTTTCCCCGTTCCTGTTTCTCCGGTCAGCAAGACAGGCACATCGGCGACTGCCACAAGCCGAACTGCATCAAGAACGCGCCGCCAGACAGCCGAAACGCCAACCAGATCCCTGAATGCATCCGCTGATTCGTCCAGAAGACGATTGCGCTCTTCGGTAAGCTCCCGCGTCTTTTCCATGAGCGAACGAGAAGCATCCGATTGCACCATCGACACAGAAATAAGCTTGGAGATTGTCGAAATAAAGCGCACAATAGAAGGACTGAATCGATTGCATGCCCGATGATCCAGCGTCAAAAGCCCAATCAGCGTGGATTCGATATAGAGGGGCGCTACCAGACAGGAGTGTCCATTAGGCAGATCGAGAATATCGTAGTAGGTATCAATATGTGCTTCGTGCTCACCAAAGAGCTTTGGTTCCTTATGTTCGAGCAGGCGAGCGATGTCCTGGCGCCGGGTGAGCGAGATTGAATACCCTTCGAGGCGCGGCGTATAGAGTGGTCCGACAGCCTTGCGCACCACAAGTCGATCCGGCGCTTCGAGCCTCATTACCACAGCAAGCTCATATTCAACAAGCTCCCGAAGAGCCTCGAGCACAATCTCCATCGTGCGTTCGGGGCTGAGCAGCTCGAGTGGCTGGGCATCCGGACGCCGTTGCAACGAAATATCGTTATTAAACGACATATAGTCAATATACACCGAAATATCGTTATCGTCAATCCGAAAAATCAATTTTCAGTGGTTTTTTGAAAGGCGCGCGTGCTTGTATTCTTTTTATAATCCATTATAAAACATGAAATAAATAGAATTATTGCCATTTTCTCATTAATACTGAAATTTTGGCACAATATTTGCTATATATCCAATGGTTGCTTGTGACACATGTAAGCCCAAGCGCTTCGCTGAACAAGTTGCTGCATTATTGGCAGAGACGATGTTCAGCAGCGCTGGACCGGCATCGAGCCGGCCCTATCTCATCTATCAAGGAGATTCAAAATGGAACAGCAAAACTTCCACATGCCATTGCTCGGAGACGATTTCCCGACCCTTACCCTGCAGACGACACAGGGCGTCATGAACCTGCCTGGCGACCTCAAGGGGCGCTGGTTCGTTCTATTCAGCCACCCGGCAGACTTTACGCCCGTCTGCACAACCGAATTCGTCGGCTTCCAGCGCCTCATGCCCGAATTCGAAAAACTCGGCGTCAAGCTTATTGGCATGTCGGTCGACCAGGTGTTCAGCCACATCAAATGGATCGAGTGGATCAAGGAAAAGCTCGGAGTAGAAATCACTTTCCCCATCGCCGCGGCGAATGACAGCATTGCCAACGCACTCGGCATGTTGCACCCCGGCAAAGGCACCAACACCGTTCGCGCGGTATTCGTTGTCGATCCACAGAGCAAAGTACGCCTTGTCATCTACTATCCACAGGAAATCGGACGCAATATGGAAGAAGTCCTGCGTGCGGTAAAAGCACTCCAGGTCGCCGACAAAAATAATGTAGCAGTCCCTGCTAACTGGCCCAATAACGAACTCATCAAGGATCGCGTGATTATCTCTCCGGCTAAAACCGTTACTGAAGCCGCTACCCGCCTCAAGGAGTACGACGGATACGACTGGTGGTTCTGCCACAAAGCGCTGTGATTTTTAAGGGCGCCCCTGCACCGCAACGGGCGCCCTTTGCTATTCATTCAATTTTCGCTATATTTCATCCTTGTGAAACCTGTTCAGTCATATAACGAAATAACGCAACTCATCCAGCAAAACGAGGCAGTGCTGTTCTATTGCTCCGCTCCTTCATGCGGTGTGTGCAAAAGCCTCAAGCCCAAGGTGATCGAGCTGGTTCAGTCGCATTTCCCGAACCTGCCCATGTACTATGTCGATATCGATGCAATCCCCGAAGCCCGCGGCCAGCTCTCGGTCTACTCCGTGCCCGCGGTCCTTGTCTATTTCAAAGGCAAGGAGCTGATCCGGGAGGCGCGGAATTTTGGCATCATGGAATTGGGTGCGAAAATTGACCGATATTACAGTATGATTTTCGAGAGCGCAGTGTAATTTTGCGTTTTAAGGAAAGAATACGATACTCTATGACACTTCATGCGCAAGGCGCTGTGCCGCTTTCAGCATGCCATTCAATATGGGCTCCGCTACTGATTCGGGGAACCTCTCGGGCAGCGTGGAAGAAATCTCGGAAAGAGCGCCGGGAACACGCGAGAGAAGCGAAAGAATGAGCTCCTCTGCATCTCTTTCATAATCGCAGCGTCTTGCCGTTTCTCGAATGTGGCTGAGTCGTATTTTGTCCCATTCATAGTGCCGATTCTTGCCGACAAATGCCATGGCCATTTTGAGGTGTTCCGGTGGAATGCGATTTTTGCCGTGTCCGATAACAGGATATGCAGACATAATATCGTACATCGGAGTCAAGTGGAAACGTCCCTGTCGTTCTATGAAAACGCTGTAATTTTTTGCATGACCATCCGGGGCGGCAAGAAGCCAGTTTACTATTTGTGCTTTGAAGAAAGCTTCGCGATCGCGCTGTGGATTCTGAGATCCAAGAAGGAATTTCATAATGCTGACAATGCCTGGCCCTCCATCAGCTTCATATTTCTGGCTGGAGGAGTATCCATTGGCCTGACAGAAATCTTCTTGAGGGATTCGCAGTACCCATTGGCCGTCATGCGCGAATCTTCGATCAAATCGTTCCACGACGAGGACCTTGGCATCACCAAACCTGGCAATATCGCATTTTGCTGTAGCAAGGCCAAGCGAAGAAACAATCCGGGAACAGAGCCATTCGTTCTCGATTGATGTACTCATATCTATGCCGGCAGCGCCGATGCGCCCTAGCGGCAGTTTGAGGATATGTGTTGTCGGTGTCGAACCAAGAGGGACCTTCCATTGCCCCCCATGAAACAGCATTGCAGTCTTTTCCTGGGCTCCTGCTATAGATATTCGAAAAGCATCATCAAATGCCTGGAACATTGGTCCGTTAGATGTAATTCGATTGAGGATTGATTCGATTTCAGATTCATTGACTTCACGGGCTTCAAGGACTTCCGATGTTCCAGGAACTTCGAATTCGGGAAGAATTTGGAGAGCGCCGACGCAATCTCGTCCAATTTCAGCCAAAAGGTCAAAACTTGACAAGGAAGCAGCACCAAAACGAGCTCGGATTCTCTGCCTGATCTCGGTACTGTCCGGTAAGAGGTTTTCAAAATACGACTCTACAATTTTCCCCGAATAAACAAAATCAGCAGGAGCGAGTGGCAAAGAAAGAGAAACAGGACGGGCTTCCGGCGAATCAAGCCACGATGCGTCATATTGGAATTCATGCTTGCCCTGTCTGTTTATGCTCCATCTGCCTACATATAGCCCATTCATCCAGATACAAAGAGAACGATTTTTCGATAAACGTGGCATAATCACCATCCTTCCTGAGCTTGCATTGAAGTACTTTCAGGCTCAGATGAAGCCTTGGGAGACAGTGATAGCTCGAGATTCAATGCAGATAAGAGTCTGAACAGGCTGTCGACGGAACAAGATTCGGGGCGATTTTCAAGAGCTGATATTGTCTTAGGGAGAAGGCCTACCAGAGCGCCCGCCTGCGCCTGCGTCAGGCCGAGCGTCTTCCGTGCGATTTTGAGGGCCATGGCAAGCTGATGCGTAGTGGTGACGAGATACGTCATACGCTGCTCCTGCATCGAATCACATGTTTGTATCCCTTATAGGGCATAAAGAATGATAATACCTCATAGGGTATTTGTCAAATATATACCTTATAGGGTTCAGCTGGCGGCTTTCATTTCAATAATGAAAGCCGCCCCGCCCAATTCGGAATCTGTCACAGCAATATTTCCGCCGTGCGCTTTTACTATTTCCCTCGCAATGGCGAGGCCAAGCCCCCGGCCTCCCCTATCTGGAGAACGGGACTTGTCTATCCTGTAAAAGCGCTCGAAAATGCGCTCTCGTTCCTCAGCCGGGATTCCAGGCCCTGAATCTTCAACGTAGATGCGGGTAACAGCCCGCTTTTCGTCATTTTTGGTGCGCAGGCGCACTCTTCCGCCCGAGGGAGTGTACTTTATCGAGTTCGAGATGAGGTTATAGATAACCTCGCTCAAGCGCAGATAATCCGCTTTTATAAGGGGCGGCGCGTCGGGGGGATCAACTGATAGGGCAATATCCTTCTCCTTGGCTGATGAAGCAAAAAGAGCTTCGGCTTTGTGAAGGATATCCATGACATTTATTGTTTCCAGCGAAAGGACAAGTTTGCCGGATTCGATGATCTCCAGCTCCCGCAGCATGTCAATGAGACGAGAAAGCCTCACAGTCTCTTCATGAACTGACTTGAGCGTCGGAATGTCGATCGGGAAGACTCCGTCAATCATTCCCTCGATGGTTCCTTGAATAAGGGTAACAGGTGTTCTGAGCTCGTGTGCTGAATCTGCAATAATTTGTTTTCTTGCATTTTCCAGTCGTTTCAGTTCTTCGATCATCCGATTGAATGACTTTGCAAGATCCGCTATCTCGTCATTGCCCTCCGCATTTACAACAATGGACAAGTCCCCCTCGGCAACGTGATGGACAGCACCGGTAAGAGATACAATGGGCTTCGTCACCTGGGCGGAAAAAATGAGGCCGAGAAATAGGGCAAGGCCTGCTGAAATCAATACGCCCCAAATGAGAGACGTGACTATCGAGCTCAAAAAACGCTCATTGATTCCTGTAATGGATGAATCGATCATTGACCCGACAAGTACAGTCCCGACATGCTCTGAGTTCGCAAAAATCGGGATTCCATATTTGAGATGCGAGGCAGGATGAACTGTGTGCAGTATTTTGGCGGCAGTATCCGCGACAATGACTCCATTTTTGTCAGCTACCGCGATCCGGTCCGAGAGAAGCGCGCTGATGGTTTTCTCGGGGTACCCGGAAATACGGAGTGTGCCCTGCCCGCCATGAATGCGCCTGTCGATTCCCGAGAAGGCAATTTGCGGTATTTCTGATAAAAAAGACTGAAGGTCCTGCCATCCTTTGTTCTCTGCATAGTAATCTGCAAGAATCGTCGCATAGATTTTGGCTTTTTCGGAATCGCCCGAAAAAATGAATGAACGAAAGAGATTTTCGGTCGTATGCTGGATAAAAATCAGAGAGCTCCCTGCGACAACGCAGATTACCAGCAGGAAGTACATCGACAAGCGAACCCTGAGTTTCATTCTGGCTGCTCCATGAATTTGTATCCAGCACCTCTCACCGTAGCTATGAATTTAGGGTTATCGCTGTCATCGCCCAGAGCTTTTCTTATATTTTTTATATGAGCATCGACAGTTCTCTCGTATCCTTCGTATGCGGAACCAATGCATGCTTCAAGAATTTCCATTCGGCTGTAGACTCTCCCTGGTTCGCGCATGAGGAAGCTGAGAATGTCGATCTGTATGGTCGTGAGATCCTTGGTTTCTCCGGAAACTCGAACCAGCCTCTTTTTCAAGTCAATTTCTATAGGCCCGTGTCGAAGCAGTTCTGTCTGGCTGGTATCCTTGCCGGATTGCATGGTTCGCCTAAGAATGGCCCGGACGCGGGCTACCAGTTCTCTCGGGCTGAAAGGTTTGGAAATATAATCATCGGCACCCAATTCCAGCCCGACAATTCTGTCAAGTTCATCAGCTCGGGCTGTGAGGAATATGATCGGAACTGATGATGTTTTCCTTACTTCGCGAGCGACATCGAGCCCGTTTGGTCCCGGCATATTGATGTCAAGGATGATGCAATCAGGAAGGTGTTCCCTGAAAGCGTGAAGAGCCTGCAATCCATCATACGCGAGGATTGGCTGGAATCCGGAAGCCTCAAGGTAAGTTGCCACCATTTTTGCAATTTTCTCTTCATCATCGGCGACAAGAATCTTTGCCGACACAATGAACCTCCACAAGCAAGGACGGGTATATAACCGAAATATAATGGTAGAACCAATTTTCCGCAAACGACAGCGGGCATGCCTCGCATCTGCGAAAACATGCCCGAATCTTGATTTTCTTGCGCGAAAAGCCGATCGCCAGGATCAGTGCCTGCCGTAAATTGCGCTTACACGATAGCCTGCTTCTGTAACAGCATGCTTTAGCGCAATGTCGTTGAGGTCCTCGCCTTCAACCATTGCGCTTTTTTTGATCAGATCGACTTCCGCTTTCGCTACTCCGGGTACTTCTTCGAGCGCGGACTTTACATGCATGACACAATGTCCGCAGCTCATTCCTTCGATTGTAAGCAGTTTTTTCATACTACTACCTCCATACTATCATTCAAACGGTTTGAACCGTTTCAGTCGCAACGAATTTGTCAACACCGATACCGAGCTGAGGGACATCGCAGCAGCGGCGATGATAGGATTAAGGAGAGGGCCGCCGAATGCATAGAGCACTCCTGCTGCAACCGGGATTCCAAGGACATTGTAGCCAAAGGCCCAGAACAGGTTTTGCTTGATATTCCGGATGACATTTTTGGAAAGCTTGATCGCAGTCGGCACATCCATAAGATCGCTGCGCATAAGGACAATATCCGCGCTCTCCATTGCCACATCGGTGCCCGAGCCGATTGCAATACCGATATCTGCCTGCGCAAGTGCAGGGGCATCGTTAATGCCATCGCCTACCATGGCAACCTTTCTCCCTTCCGCTTGAAGTTTCTTGACCTCGAGGGCCTTATCCTGAGGCAGAACTTCCGCCAAAACGCGATCGATGCCAACCTGAGCGGCTATTGCCGCTGCCGTTTTCTTAGAGTCGCCGGTTATCATGGCAACCTGAATGCCCATGCTGTGGAGAGCTGCAATAGCGTGGGCACTCGATTCCTTTACGACATCTGCAACTGCTATAAGGCCGGCATATGTTCCATCCAAAGCTATGAACATCGGGGTTCGGCCCTGAGCTGAGAGATGGTCGGCTGCGCTGGTTCCCTCACCTAGTTCAATATTGTTCGCAGCCATCAGTTTGGCGTTTCCGAGAAGCACATGTTTGTACAAAACAGTCGCTTCTATTCCTTGACCTGGAACAGCGTTAAAATCGCTCGCCTCATAGAGAGCAATACCTTTTTCTTCAGCCGCGTGGACAATAGCTTCTCCAAGAGGATGTTCAGATCCTTTTTCAGCTGAGGCTGCAAAACCAAGGATTTCGTCTTCGCTGAAGCCTTTGACCGGCAAAATGTCAGTGACCTCCGGTTTGCCCTTTGTAATTGTTCCGGTTTTGTCGAAAATGATTGTGTCTATTTTGTGTGCCGTTTCGAGGGCGATACCGGATTTGATCAGAACGCTATGCTCTGCACCCTTGCCCGTGCCGACCATGATTGCAGTGGGCGTCGCAAGGCCAAGAGCACAGGGGCACGCAATGGTGAGCACTGCAACGAAGACGGTAAGGGCGAAAACCAGTGTGTGGCCAAGCAAAAGCCAGACAACAGCGGCGATTACTGCTATGGCAAAGACAACAGGGACAAAATAGCCGGAAACAATATCAGCCATCTTGGCAATGGGCGCTTTAGAGCTCTGCGCATCTTCGACGAGTTTGATAATGTGCGAAAGGACAGTATCCGCACCGACCTTGGTTGCACGGAACGTAATCGATCCGTTTTTGTTGATGCTTGCGCCAATGACCTTGTCACCAACTTCTTTTTCGACAGGCATGCTCTCGCCTGTGAGCATGGATTCGTCAATGGCTGTGCGGCCGGTCACTATGACGCCATCGACAGGTATCTTTTCACCAGGCCTGACTCGAATAATGTCGCCTACTTCAACCTCATCGATTGGAATTTCAACTTCGATGCCGTTCCTGATGATGGTCGCTGTCTTTGGCTGAAGCCCCATGAGCTTTTTGATCGATTCCGAGGTTCTTCCTTTCGTGACGGCTTCAAGAGATTTCCCGAGCAGGATGAGGGTGATGATGACGCCGGCTGTTTCGAAATAAAGATTTTCGACAGCTTTGAAATTGCCGTTGGCGATATTCAATACTGAGAAGAGGCTGTAGAGAATCGCCGCCGAAGTTCCCATTGCAATGAGAGAATCCATATTGGGACTGCGATGCACTATTGCTTTGAAGCCGACGCTGTAGAAACGATGTCCCGCTGCGATGACAGGAATCACCAGAGCGATTTCTATCAGCGCATACCGCAGGGGATAATTCATAGGATCGATCACTGCAGGCAAAGGCCAGCCCAGCATTGCACCCATCGAGATATAGAGAAGGGGAGCGGAAAATAGAGCGGAAACGATGAATTTGGTCCACAGTATCCGAATTTCGCGTTCCTTGGCGGCCTGATGTTCATCTATAGCAGCATGGCTCTGTGTGTGCTTTTTTTCAGCGGCGAGTTCGACTGCTTCATACCCTGCTTTTGCTACTGCCGCCTTGATTTCGTCTATGCCCAGTTTTCCGTCATCGAATTTGATAAAAAGCTTTTCGGTTGCAAAATTGACAGCCGCTTCCTCTACGCCGGGGAGCTTTTTCACCGCGCGCTCCGAAGCCTGAGCGCATGCAGCGCATGTCATGCCGTTTATTTGCATTTGTGCTACTTTGATCATGCGTATTCCTCTTTGATGGTCTTATCGTCTTTGACGGGAATTATACCTATGTCCTGTGAATGCAATGTGAAAGTTCAGTGGTTTTATTATGCATTCATGGCTGGTTGACAGGAGGTTGCGCCGTGCAGCATCCGCTCAAACCCGATATGCCTCCGCTTCCTTGCTGTAAGCCATTTGCGAGCAAGTCGGAAGGCGTCAATCCTTTGCTCCCCGGGAGAGAATTCGCCTGGGCAAGATCCTTTACCACTGTAATGCGGCTGGATACCATCCCCATCCAGCACGTGTACACAATTACACCCTCTTTTTCCGGCGTGAATTCAATAAGGTTGTCCCCTGGCTCAAGCGTTTTCCTGATTCCGTAGGAAGGAATGGTAATTGGATTATTGCAACCATTCAGTCCATCTGCAGTCACCCTGATTGTCCATTTGACTGGAATTCCCGCCTGAACCGCAAAAGGCAGGTAATACCCGCTGGAGCCAAAATCAGTGAGCACAGTCTGCACGCCGCCCTGGAGGTTTGCTTTGATGAATCCTCCATTGGTTCCATTTTCCGACTGCCTGACAGTTTGCGCCTCAGGCAAGCCATTGGAGAGCTGCACCAGCCCAGACCCGAACGGAGGGAACCCCGACAATGCAATTCCAGCGAGAGATGCTGCCCGGCTGAAGGTGATCAGCCCCAAAAATATCACTAGAACGGCACTTGCCTTGACCATTACGGGGACAAACTTTTTCGGAATGAAAGCCGCTGCGAGGCTGAAAACAAGCATGAGTGGCACTGTACCGATTGAAAATATGAACATGGATAGGGCGCCGGCTAAAATACTGCCTGTGCCAAGGGCATACAGCTGCATGGTCTGGAGCGGCCCGCACGGCATGAGACCGTTAAGGAGCCCAACTGCAAAGGGTCCGCGGTTCCTCAGTGCGGATGAGAAGCGGTTAGCAACGTTCTGGATGGGAGCTGGTATCACGCGGGGAATTCGCGGCAGAGCGGACAGAATGCCGAGCATCTTGAGTCCGAAAAAGATCATGAAGAAACCGGCCGCAGCGGCAATAATTCCTTTTGCGACAGGAGAAAAGCTGAATACTGATCCGAGTGCGCCTACCGCGCCGCCCACGATGGTGTAGGAGACGACGCGCCCTGAATTATAAAGAAGGCCCGGAATAAGATTTTTATATTTTTCATCTGCAAGCAGAACGCGGGAAGTGTCTCCTCGCATTTGGCAACCATCCAGCTGTGCTACGCTCTGCGACAAGGCAATGCCGCCACACATGGCAACACAATGAACAGAAGTCAAAATGCCGACTATGAAGAGCATACCATAGCCGAGTGAGGAGTCAATTGCAGGAATAGCATTGAACAGCCCTGATGCGTTCGCGATTATATATAGTGATACGAGAATAAAACCGATTCCTATAGCGATCATCGTAGGTGCGTTCTTGTTCTTCCCGACTGTATACCCTGCATTTTCGATAGCGGCCTTTATTGCTTCGCTTGTCGTTTTTTCGTCATCATACTCGATGTCAACACGGCCGCCCTTGAGCGTTACTCTCACTGCGATCACGCCATCGATGGCTTTCACGGCCCTCGCTATCCGCGTCTCGCAGGCGGAACAGATCATGTCAGTCACAAACAACACCGCTCTTTTCATGCCCATCGATTTCACCTCATTCTGTTTGAATCAATGGCATATGCTAGCAGAAAAATATGAACACTCAGTGAATTGATGGTGCATTTGCTATGTTTTCAACGGGAGTAGTGGCTCTTGAGTTTATTATTTCGCCTTAGAAGGATTGTGCCGATCGATATGAGATAGGCGAGGTATGCTGCAGTTTCGGTGAGCGAGGGATCACCGTTGTAACCGAAGAGACCTTTCAGAAATCCGCCAATCGCACCCTTTTCGTGCAACGCAGGATACGCTTCCCCGTTGCTGGGCGGGTTGAGATTCCAGATCTGTTCGACAAAAGGGGGAACAATACCGGCCTCGTTCAGTTCGTGAACACTCTGGCCAACCAGGCCGGCCGCAAAAAGCAGGAGAAGAATGTTTGTCACAGCGAAAAAGTTCTTGAGAGGCATTCGAGCCCCTGAACGGAAAAATGCCACTCCAAGTGCAATGGCAAGGACAATTCCAGCAGCTGCACCCAGGAATCCTGCAAGGCCGGAACTTCTCAGCGTGGAACTGATGAACAAAACAGTCTCGATTCCTTCCCTGAGAACTGAGACAAATGCAAGAAGCGCGATGCCCCAAAAGCTGCCAGCGCTCGCAGTTGCCATAACCCTTGATTCCATAGCTGCTTTCATGTCTTTCTTGTTTAGCCACAGAATCAAGGTTGTAAGAAGAATTGCGCCGGCGAGCATAACGATTCCTTCAAAGATCTGTTCTGCCCTTCCTTCAAATCCACCGAGAATCGCGATGAAAAGGTACGCAGCAATGGCGCTCGCAGCTGCGCCAACAGCGGCCCCGACCCATACCGCTGGCTTGAGATGTTTCAGATCCGCCTTTGCGAGAAAGGCAAGCGTTATACCAATTACAAGAGCGGCTTCCAGTGTTTCTCGAAATGTTATCAAAAGGGCTGCACCCATATAGAACCTCCAGAATATTTTTCGTGGTCTAGCATATAAAGGCAGAATTTGACTGGTCAATGCAGGCAAGCCGTCTTCAGGCTGAAATCACAAAAAGTGCATATACGATTCATCAGGTTTTCACAGCACGATGAAAACATATATGGAACGGCCCATACTATGGATGTATTCTGTTATGCGGCAGGATCATTAGCAGGAGGCTTTTATGAAATACGCGTGTCTCATGAAATGTGAGGGAAACAAGACCTATGACAAGCCGGGCAAGTGCCCGGTGTGCGGCATGAAGCTTGTTCCAGTCGAAGAGGCAAGCAGCCAAGGTAATGACCATCATCATGACAGCCACGGGCATGAGCATCACGATCATACCAACAAGCACGGTGGCGACTCTGATGATCAAAGTCACCATGACCATAGTCATCACAATGCAAGGAACCTCTGCATCTGCGGGACGGAAAACTGCGACGGCCGCTGTGTGACGAATTGCCAGTGCACCTTCCAGGAAAGAAATCTCGCCATGCCTGTACCGCTGGCCGTTTCCGGAAAAGCCGAGGCCTACATCTGCGCGATGCGATGCGAAGGAGACAAGACCTATCCGAAGCCCGGGGACTGCCCTGTCTGCGGGATGCATCTTGTCAAGGTCGTAGCCTTCGGTGCGCCGAGCGGCGAAGAGGAAGACGAGGAAATGGCCGCTTTTAAGGCCATGAGGGGCAAATTTATTCTATCGGCGCTATTTGCCCTTCCTGTGCTCTTCCTTTCGATAGGCGAACTGATTCCCGGGCTCGGCGAATTTATCGGAAGCTTATTCTCCCGCAAAACGAATCTCCTCATCCAGCTGGTACTCTCCTTGCCCGTGGTGTTCTGGTCTGCATCTTTCATCTACGCAAAAGGAATAAAGAGCGTCATTTCCAAAAATCTCAATATGTTCACGCTCATCGCTTTAGGTACCGGCGCGGCCTGGCTTTTCAGCGTCGTCAGCACCCTGGCCCCGGGAATTTTTCCGGACTCGCTCAAGACCGCAGACGGTTTTGTGCCCGTCTACTTCGAGGCTACTGTCATTATCCTCGCACTCACGATTCTTGGGCAGATGCTTGAACTGCTCGCGCACGCGAAGACAAATAGCGCGATCAAGGAACTTTTGAACCTCGTTCCTGCGGAAGCCCTCGTGATCAGGAATGGCAAGGAGATGAAGATTCCCCTTGCCGAGGTAGTGGTAGGCGATTTGATCCGCGTGAAACCCGGCGAAAAAATCCCCGTTGACGGTTCCCTTCGCGAAGGCAGTGGCGTCGTTGACGAATCGATGATCACGGGCGAGCCTGTACCCGTCGAAAAAGGTCAGGGCGATAAGGTTACCGGAGGAACGATCAACACCAACGGCAGCTTCATTATGGTTGCTGAAAAAGTCGGCGGTGACACGCTCCTCGCGCGCATCGTCGCGATGGTCAACGAAGCTTCACGCTCAAAGGCTCCCATCCAGAGACTGGCAGACACCGTCGCGGCCTATTTCGTCCAGGTGGTCATATTGATTTCCTTGGCGACCCTCTTTATTTGGGGTTTCGCATTCTCGAAATGGGATCATGGAATCGTCAACGCCATCGCGGTGCTCATCATTGCCTGCCCCTGCGCGCTCGGACTCGCAACACCTGTATCCATCATGGTGGGCACGGGAAAAGGCGCAAAATCAGGTATCCTCATAAAGAACGCTAAAGCAATCGAACAGATGCGGAAAGTCGATACGGTGCTGGTGGACAAAACGGGCACCCTTACCATGGGCAAGCCAGCCGTCACCGTCGTAAAAGGCTATAGCGATTTTTCAGAAGATGAAGTGCTGCGTCTCGCGGCTTCAGTAGACAGGAACAGCGAGCATCCCCTCGCCGCCGCAATAGTTTCCGCTGCTGACAAGAAGGGCTTAGCTCTCTCGCCGACCACGGATTTTACCTCGGTCACCGGAAAGGGCGCAAAGGCCCTCGTGGATGGGCGGATCGCTGCAGTGGGAAATGCAAAACTGGTGCGGGAAATGTTAGGCGAGCCGGCAACTGAAAGCAATGACGACTACGAACGCAATCTGCAAGCCGAAGGCCATACGGTCATGTACGTGATCGAAGGAGACCGTATTGCAGGTATCATTGGTGTTTCCGATCCGATCAAAGAATCCACTCCCAATGCGGTAAAACGCCTGAAGCATCTCGGAGTACACATCGTAATGCTGACAGGCGACAACAAAACGACAGCTGGCGCGGTGGCAAAATCGCTCGGACTGGACGATTTCGTGGCTGAATGCCTGCCCGAGGACAAATTCGAGACAGTCAAGAAAATGCAGGCCAAGGGCGCATTCGTGGCCATGGCCGGAGACGGCATAAACGACGCTCCAGCGCTTGCACAGGCGGACGTAGGCATCGCGATGGGCACAGGAACCGATGTGGCCATGGAAAGCGCCGACATCACCCTCGTAAAGGGAGACCTCACAGGCATCGCGCGCGCCAAAGCCTTAAGCGTCGCCGTCATGCGAAACATCAAGGAAAACCTGTTTTTCGCTTTTGCTTATAATGTTCTAGGACTTCCCATCGCAGCGCTCGGGCTTTTAAACCCGATTATCGCCGGTCTGGCGATGGCTTTGAGTTCTGTTTCTGTTTTGAGCAATGCGTTGAGGATCAAGGGAGTAAAGCTGGACTAAGTACCGCTTGCCCCAGGCCCTTTGGAGAACAGGCCAAGGGGCGTCCGGCCGCCTGCGAATTGCACGCTGCTGGACGCCCCTTTTCAATCGAACTTCATTGTATCGAAGATTTCTGCGAACCTGCTTTCAACATTCGCGAAAACATCCACCAGGTCGGGGTCGAACTGCGTCCCCCGACCTTCGCGGATGATGCGTACCGCGTCTTCATGGCTGTAGGCTTTTTTGTATGGTCTAGTCGACCGGAGCGCGTCGTATACATCGGCAAGGGATACGACTCGTGCAGCTAAAGGGATCGATTCGCCAGCCAGTCCATCGGGATAGCCTGAACCGTCCCAACGCTCATGGTGATGCCTTGCAATGGATTCAGCAACTGTCAGCGAGGAGGGGAATGGAAGCTTATTCGCAGCTTTGGCGAGAAGGTCGCCACCGAGGACGGTATGTTGTCTCATGGATTCCAATTCACCCGGCTCCAATTTTCCTTTTTTTAACAGAATGGAATCTGCGATACCCACTTTTCCGATATCGTGGAGCGGAGCGCTGGTAATGATGTCTTTGATGTAATCCTTATCCAAGGTTTTCCGGAATTTTGCAGATCGGCGCAGACCATTCAACAACACCTCTGTATAGGCTTGAGTCCGTTCAAGATGACCGCCCGTCTCCTGGTCTCGAAGACCGGATAGAGAAGACATGGCGAATACGATGACATCGAAGGTCTTCCTGAGCCGATCCGCCGCTTTTTTCTGCTCTTGATTGGCTTTCAGGAATATTCCGAACAGCAAGGCATACAAGAGAACACCTACTGACATGACCGTCGCGGCAACAGTTAGCTGAACAAACTGTATGTCTTTGCGAAGCTCCGTGTCGTCTTCCAATAGGCCGACTATTCCTTCTACCGCTCCCTCGTGGGTCAGTATCGGAATCAGGATGACCAACCCTTCATTTGGCGCCGGGACAATTCCAAGCTTCCCCTTCAATGCTCCATTCATCGCGTTTTTCCCAGCGGTTCGGGAGAGAGGGCCGACTCCTGAGAGCGGGCCCGTTTCGGGAGCCATGACAGATGCCCCACTGGCGGTCCAGATAGCCGTGCTGCGCACATGCGGAAATCGACTCAAAATTGCGATAAAAGCCTCAGAAGAGTTTTTTTCACCTCGCACAGTGGAAGATAATTCCGCGTATAAACTGGCATGCAGACGGATATAGTGATTTTCGAGTACCGATACAAGGATTACGCCTGTCACTATAGTAGTGACAGCCACGGCAGCCGCAATGAGAAGCGAATAACGTACAAGAATATTGCCTTTGACAGTATTCCTGATGTGTATCCTGTCCTTCATCAGGCCCTAAAGTATAGCAGAAAATGGGCCGCCGCGGATAGGGAAATGGGGCTTACTCAGTATAGCCGGCTTGCATGATGAAGAGGGGGGCTTCGTCCTTTCCGAGCCTTAATGCGGACGCGGCTCCCGCCGGAGAGAGGGTGTACTGGACTACTGTAGCCAGTTTATAGGTGTTCGCTACAAGGGCCATGTTCTGCGCGGCAAAACCTGCAGTGGCATTGGCCATTTGCTGGAAGATACCAGGATTGCCTTTAAGGAAGGAAGGCATCAACGCGTTATCGACCGTGAAAAGGAACATAATAGCAGCATCGGGTACGGACGCCTTTGAAACAGTGGCGCGCAAATCCCCCTTCGCGATGAAGTCCAGCTTGTAGGTGTCCGGAATATACTTCCAGGCCCCCTTCTCCGTGAGCACGTAGACATTGATGTAGGCGTTATCTCCGGAGAAAGATATGTTCCTTCCGGCTTTGGTCGCGCTGGAGACCGCATCCGCAGCTCTCATGCCCAAACCGGACCACAGGATCGTCGACAGTTCAGAAGCCGGTACCTCCCGTTTCACGAAGGCTTTCGAAACCCTTCTGTCCTTGATAGCCTGAAGCAGATCGACCCCGCTCTTAACCGCGGGGCGGGGCAGTTCGATGTCCTGAGCGAAAGCCCCAAAGACCGTCACTGCAAGCAATAATGAAACAAGAAAACCTTTCATACTCTATCCTCCGATATAATTATATTTTTTTGCGGAAATTTCCGCAAAAATAATTCGCTTGGTAATGCAGATGTCCGCCGTGCAACCTAAAATTTTCTTTTTGCGGTCGTGCCCATATTGCTGGCGGAAACATCAATTCCCCTGAAGGCCGAGCTTCATGCCATGATTGTACTCGACAAATATGAATGGAATATGAAAATCGCGCGGAAATTGAATGCATTTTGGATTGGCGCCTTTTTTGCGGCATGGGGCCCCTGCAGAATCCTTAAAGAACACCTTCCCCCTTTTCTCCAAACAACATATACTTTGCTATATACTCATATCGCGTGCGATTCGAGGTGATGGCATGAAAATCAAGCAGATCAACGTCGTCCTGGAAAACACTGCGGGGCAGCTCTTCGAGCTTGCAAAGCTGCTGCACAAGGGCGATATCGACATCCGGAGCCTGTTTGTGACGGAAAGCCGGGAATTCAGCACGGTTCATCTCATTGTCGACAAGTTTGACACAGCGAAGCGCCTTCTCAAGGAGCATGGATATTTTATCAACGAAGTCGAAGTTTTTGCGCTCAAGGCTGAGGACAGGCCCGGTGGCTTCATGAAGATCCTCGAGGTGCTCAAAGCCAATGGCCTCAACATCGAGTATGTCTACGGTTTCGGCGAGAAGAGTGACAACCACGCGGTGTTCATTTTCCGAATTACTGAAATCGACAAAGCCATAGAGCTGCTCAAGAGCGGCGCGGTGGGGTATCTGACCGCGGACAATGTGGCGGGCAAGCGGCAGGGGTCGAGCTGGGAACTGATCGACGATTTTTGAGCATGCGCTGTTTTATTATAATTTGTCTGCAGGGGGGTATACCCCTGCAGATCGTCTGTGCCATCAATGCGAGTGCAAGGAATTTTCAAATTCAGATTTAATGATATCCGATTTTATTTTCTGGTATTCTTCTTCTGTAATTTCTCCCCTGGCATAGCGCTTTCGAAGTGCTTCTAAGGCTGATTTCCAGGCTGGTGGTTCTTCACGCCGTTCCTGAAAATACCGAAACAAAAATACTCCGCCAAGTATTGGGATGGCCATCATGGATAATCCCATTATGATTCCTCCCCATCCAAACGTCCCAAAAATTCCTGGACCGTAGCCCCATATCATCATAGTTAGCTCCTTTGCTTCATGGAATATAATGGAATATATATAGAAATTTGCTGAAGGAGGCGCAGTTCACGAAATATTCATAGAATCAACACAACCTATTCATAGGTGCAAGCGGCCAGATTATTTTGTCAGGGTTGCTGGATTTTTCGGCGCCAAGCCTGCGAACTTCCCCACCTCATTGCGCGCTGACAGAAGGCCAATCAGTGTACCTGGACCTCCTACGCAGCCTCCCGGACAGGCCATCCCCTCGACCAGTTCGGGCGATGTTTTGCCTGACTTGATGTCAGCCAGCATGGCCCTGCAGTTGCGAAGCGTATCTGCCCTGGCGACGGCAATATTCTCTTTGCCGTACTTCTGCCGGGCAGTCTCAGCAATCGCTGTGGCTACTCCTCCGGCCACGGCATACCCTCGACCAAGCGCGCTCGCTTCATCCGGGAATTCGACTGGAGTGATTTCTGCCAGATCTATATCCTTAGCGACGAAAATGGCCGCCAGCTCCTCGAAGGTGAGGACATGGTCAACGTAAGGCTGCATCTCAGGCTCAAGCGCCTCGGCTTTTTTGGCAATGCAGGGGCCTATAAAGACTACACGGGCTGATGGATCCTGATCCTTGATGATCTTTGCCGTCTCGACCATGGGCGTAAAGCTCTCAGCGATATTGTCTGCGAATTCGGGGAAATGCCGGCGCGCGGTCTTGACCCATGAGGGACAGCACGAAGTGCCAAGAAAAGTTTTGTGTTGCGGATTGTCCGGGCTGGACTTTTCGGCCAGCCGTTTCGCCAGAAGAAGTGTATCACAATCCGCTCCCAGGGCTACTTCTCGTACGCCCCTGAATCCCACTGCGCGTAAACCTGCTACGATTGCTCCAGGCGAAGCCAGGCGGCCGAATTGTCCAACGAAAGAAGGTGCGAGTATTGCGTAAGGGCGGCGGTCCTCCGGGCCCATGAGTTGGTGCAGTATCTGGACCAACTCGGTTTTATCGGAAATCGCGGCAAAAGGACAGGAAACCGTGCATAAGCCGCAATTGACGCACTTGTCCTGATCGATTGTGGCGTACCCATCCGGATCTGAGTGGATGGCATCAACGCCACAGGCTGCCGCGCAGGGCCTAACCATGCGCGTGATCGATTGGTAGGGGCAGGCTTTGACGCACTTCATGCATTTGACACATTTTTTCTGGTCGATAAAGGCTTTGCCTCCATTCGGGAAGGAAATCGCATTCACGGGACACACGATGGAGCAAGGATGGGCCATGCAAGACTGGCACATGTCTGTGACGATGACTTTATCCTCTGGGCACTTTTCGCACGCAGCGCGTATCACATTGACCAAGGGAGCCGAAATGACTTTTCTGTCGGTAAAGGCTTCTCCGATCCCTGCCGATACGGGCGTGTTGTCCCTCTCTTCAATAAGGGGGAGGCCAAAGGCGAGCCGGATACGTTGTTTCACTATGGAGAGCTCGCGGTAAGAGCAACAGCGGTAGGTAGGCTTACCCATATCGATGATATCAAAAGGCAGGTAGTCGATGTCTTCGGGTTTTTTGCCTGCCAGGACGAACCTCGTGACACCGACGAATATCTTGCGCCTGATATCGGTGCAAGGCGTGTAGAGACCGCGCATCCTCTCGAATACTTCAGGCACGTTGCGTCTCCTCGATGATCCGGGCTGTAGCCAGGCGCTCGATCTCTTCCATCACTATTTCGGGTGTTGCGTTCAAGAGGACCTTGTTTTCAATTTCCACCACTGGTGAATTCCGTCCGCCATCACATGCTTTGTTTTTGCAGGGTACGGCTTCTACCTCGATAAAGGCGCTCAGATCGACATCGTTTTCGAGCATATCCAGGAGCGTTTCACTACCGGCGTAACAGCAATTTGTGCCGACGCACACGCGCACCTTGATCGGTTTCATCTTCTTTATCCTCCAGAGCGCAATTCACCCTTTTAAACTATTATCGCATGCGTTCTGACACTGTTCAATTGTTCTTCGATCTCTCCCTCGTTCAGCAGGGAATACCAAACAAAATACACCAATCGTTCACACTTCCTTCATATGGCTTCTGTATGCTTTCAAAAGATGAATGCATATGAATCATGGAGGTTTTTATGAAACGAGTTGGCGTTGTATCATTATTGATAGCTCTGATAGTTGCTGGTGCGCTCTTTGCGCAAGGCATGATGGGCGGCAACTACTATGGCGGGTCTGGCATGATGGGAAATTGGGATTACATACCACCTGGAGACGCGAAGCCTTTGAGTATCGAACAAGCAAAGGATCAGGCGCAGAAATATCTGTCGTTATGGGGCTATGACGATCTCACAGTTTCCGAAGTAATGGAATTTTCGAATCATTTCTATGTTGAAATCGCGGAAAAAGAAGGCAAAAACAAGGCCTTCGAGTTGCTTTTGAACAAGTATACCGGTGCAGTTTCTCCGGAACCGGGTCCAAACATGATGTGGAACCAGAAATATGGCCGCATGACTGGTTCGATGATGGGGGGCAATTTCATTGCTCAAAGCGAAACTGACTCGATGACCATTTCCGAGGCCAAGGCTCATGATCTGGCTCAGAAATTTCTGGATGCCCAGAATACAGGGCTTAAGGTCGAAGATGGAGCAGATCGCTTCTATGGCTACTATACGATCCATGTTCTGAAAGACGGCAAAACCTATGGAATGCTGGGAGTAAATGGCTATACCGGACAGGTCTGGTACCACAGCTGGCACGGCGCGTTTATAGATATGAAAGAGTTCGATGGCTCGATGTAAATTAGGTTGGACGAGGCTGGAAGCCGGCACGCGGAAATCTGAATTACATATTAGGTTACCGAACTGGTTCCGCTCTTTGGATTATTTTTTGCGCCATCAAGGTTAGTCGCTTTGATGGCGTTTTTTTGTCCAATTCTATTGGAGACCGCACATGCTAAGCACTTGCGAATTTGTAAAATATTGTCAGTCTAGTGACAGAATTTAATATAAAATTGTCAGTCAATTGACAGCAGTAATGTGGGCGCTAGAGCGGAAGGGCCGAGGTTGTTATGCAGGACGGACTGCTGGAATTGCTGCAAATGAAGCGAGCTGCCCAGGGGGAATCCTGAACAGCCCGTTTTTTCTGTGATAAGGGGCGCGCAGCCGAAGCACGCCGGTATACTGCAAGTAAAAATCAGTTCAGCTAATCGACAAATGGCTCGGCAAAAGCGCCCTGGCTAGGCCCCGAATCCCGTCAGCGCATGCGCGACCAGATTGGTGAGCGACTCGACCTTCATGCCCAGCCCATAATGTTCGTTCAGCTCGGTCAACTGGGTATGACAGTTCTCGCAGGCTGTACAGATTGTGTCGGCTTTCGAAGCGCGCATCTGGTCAACCTTGACCTTGCCGGTCTTCATACGGAATTCATGCTCGCCGAGCGAAATAAGCCCGCCCCCGCCACCGCAGCACCAGTTGGCTTCCTTGTTGGGCGTGAGTTCCACGAACTTGTCCGTCAGCTTGCCGATGATATAGCGCGGCTCTTCCATGACACCGCCATTTCTGCCGAGCTGGCAGGGGTCGTGGTAGGTAAGTGTTCCCGAAATTGTGCCGGGCTTGACTTTGATTCGCCCTTGCTCGATGTAGCGGGCGATGAGCTCGACGATCGACACAATCCTGAAGGGATGGGAGCCGGTCATGAATTTCAGCACTCTGGTTGCCGTGCCGCACTCGACGACCGCGACTTCCTTGACTTTGAGGCGCTCGGCTTCCATGATGATTCGTTTTGCGATAAGGCGTTGCTTTTCTCCATCGCCGAGCCACGCTGCGAAATTCACCGCCTCGAAATGACTGATGGTCCAGTTTTCGCTTGCCGCGTTCAGAATCGCCGCGGCAGGCACAATTGAATGCTTCCCTGAAAGCCCGACATACAGAACATTGGCGTTTTCAACGTCTATGGGAATGGCTGGGCGTCCCGGCGGGGTTGGTGCGAGTGCTTCGACTTCGGGCGCAAGGTTGTTGAGGGCTGCGATGTAGTCGTTGGCGGTTTCCTTCCATGTTTCGCCCTTGGCGATGGACATGTCCGAGAGCATGGCGAGAATCTGTGGCTGTTTCTCAGCTCCGATAAGCAGAAGCTTTGCAATATTCATGACCTGCTGGGTATCGATGCCGAAGGGACAGACGGTGACGCATCGCCGGCAGCCGGTGCAGGAGAATGCAGCTTCGTACGCCATA
Organism: Rectinema subterraneum; assembly: GCA_009768935.1. Lineage (GTDB taxonomy): Bacteria > Spirochaetota > Spirochaetia > Treponematales > Rectinemataceae > Rectinema > Rectinema subterraneum. The sequence goes on along the minus strand of WESA01000005.1, from coordinate 60,868 downwards.
TTGACGCTTTTGTCATCGAGTTCGATGACTTCGCCGAGCCAGGGCGCTATTTTGCCTTGCATCTTGAAATAGCGCTTGAAGAGCTTGCGGACTACTTCGGCGCGGCCGACGGGCGTGTACTTCGTTTCGGGCATCGCCTGGTAGACATGGCAAGCCTCGACGCAGAGTCCGCAATGGGCGCAGGTGTCGAGATACAGACGCATGGCCTTGTTCAGCTTGGATTCGAACAGCTTTTTCAGTGCTTCTTGTGTTGCTGCTTCCATGGCTCACCTCCTCCTCAGCAGATTCAGCGGCAGACTGAAGAAGGTGTGCACGATTTTGGTAAATGGCAGTATCATCATAAATAATTCAGCAAGAAAAACGTGCAGAACCACAAAGTGATAATGCGAGCCATGCAGAACCGTGCGCGGATCGACAAAGGAGAAGCTTTTCAGAATACCGAAATAGTTCTTGAAGTCCGCCTTTGTCATAACGAATCCATTCGCGGTCCACGAATTTCCCCAGCTGATCATGTCGCCCAGCAGGAAGATAAACAGCAGAAGCAAAAGCAGAAGATAATCCGATGGGACGGAGATGTGGCGCTCCTGACCCTTGAACCTCCGGAACAGGAAGTAGAAGGTCGGAATCGTTACAGACAAGCCGACAGCTCCCGCGCCGATCATGTGGCGCGATTCAGGTGGCATCAGGTTCACGCCAGGGAACAGATCGAGATGCCCAAAAAACAGGAAGAAAATTCCGATGTGGAACATCATGAGGAAAAACCAGAACAGCGGTTTTTCTTTCCGGATCATGGGCATGCCGAAGGTATCCCCGAGCGCCGCGAGGAAGGGGCGCTTTTTGGCAGGATATGTCTTCAGCGAAAAGGCGGGAATTGGGGCGCGCACGATCGACACAATCTTGGCAACAATGCCGACAATCATCACGATGACCGAGATATACACAAGCGGTACCATGATGAAGTAGTACAGCTTGTCCAAAAAGAGCGCGAAGCCTGTATGCACGACAGCCTGGCTTGCGGCGCTGACTGCTTGCGGATCCATGATACGACCTTATTTCTGGCGTTTGACAAAAAAGTGAATGACGCCGCTTTCCTGTTTGTTTTCCAGGACTGCATTGCCGGTCGACTTCGCCCAGGAGGGGACATCTGCGAGCGAACCCGGGTCGGTAGTGAACATTTCAATGACTTCGCCAACCTTAATTTTGGCAATTTCCTGGCTCAGCCGGACAATGGGCATCGGGCATGCAAGCCCTTTGCAATCGAGTGTTTTTGCGACTGTGTAATCTGACATACTATTCTCCTCTTAAAATAAAATTTGCAAAATCAGATAAAAAGCTGAATCGCCGATTCTTTGGCATCGTTCAGGAATGTTGCTACGCCGCACACATTGAGATGGGGATAGTCGATCATTTCCTCGCGCTTGAGATCCATCAGATCCATGGACATCTGGCAGATGTTGATCTGCACGCCCAGCATGCCTGCAGCCTCAAAGAGCTGGTCGAGGCTGGCGACGTTCTTCTTTTTCATGAGATCCTTGAGCATTGCGGTTCCCATGCCAGCCATGTGCATCTGGGACAGTTTGAGCTTGTTTCTGCCTTTTGGGAGCATAAAGCCAAACATTTTGCCCATGAAGCTCTTGCCGTTCACCTTTTTTGCGGGATCGCGAAGCGCCGAGGTGCCCCAGAAGGTGTAGAACAGCACGACTTTCATGCCCATCGCCGCGGCTCCTGTCGCGATAATGAGCGCAGCGATCTGCTTGTCGAGATCACCCGAGAAGATGACCATCGAAAGCTTGTTTTCCTTGCCGGGCATCGCTTCAAGCTTTGCTTTGATGTCGGCAAGTTCTTTTTCGATATCCATGCTTCCTCCTTTGGGAAATGAATGCTTGGGAGAGAGTTATAGGTGTGACGAGGCTAGAGGTCGCCTGTGCGGCAGCCTTCGAGACAATGAATAAGGTCGACCAGGCGGGGTTGTTTGATGCTGTATGTGGCAAAGCCTTTGACTCGGCGGTATTGGACAAGATCGGCCATGCGCAGAATTCTCAATTGTTGAGACACGACAGACTGCGGGACACCGAGCAATTGCTCGAGCGCGCTTACAGTCGCTTCATTTTCGATGAGGAGCGCGACAATCCGCAATCGCACAGGATGTGCAAGAGCCTTCAAAAGGTCCGCAATAACGGCCGCACGCGATGCGTCATGCTTGAGATCAGCCATAAGAAAGCCTTCTTTCGAGCTGATATAGACTATAGCAAAATTAAGATATCAAGATATGCAATTATCATCATATGCCTGTGATCAAAATGTGTCAACGGAACATGAGCAAAGCTCTGCTCTGCTTCCCAGAAAGTAATATTTATGCAATAGTTTTGTGCACTATGAAGTCCATCCTGCAGGTTATCAAAGAAGGACGGCCGGTGCTCTTCGATGGGGCTATGGGGACAGAGCTGTACAAGCGGGGCGTCTTCATCAATCGCTGTTTTGAGGAAGCGAATCTTGCTGCTCCCGAGCTTGTGCTTTCGGTGCACCGCGATTATCGGGATGCGGGGGCTGAGGTCCTTACGACAAACAGCTGGGGTGCAGGCCGGTATAAGCTTGCAAGGCACAATCTGCAGGACCACGTGCAGGAAATAAACAAGCAGGCTGCTTCTCTTGCGCGCCAGGTTGCCCAGGACAGTTTGTACGTCGCGGGTTCGGTGGGGCCTCTGGGCCCGCGCCTCGAGCCTGTCGGAGCGCTGTCCGAGCACGATGCGCTGGATGCATTCCGCGAACAAATGGAAGCGCTGATAGGCGGCGGAGTCGACTTCATACTTCTGGAAACATTCGGAGACGCAGCCGAGGCTGCACAGGCAGTGCGAGCAGCGCGCAGCATTGCAACCTCTGTCCCTGTTTTCGCGAGCATGACAATCGATATGAGTGGCAACCCGCTTTTCGGGCTGACGCTTGAAGAGGCCATGGATCGCCTGATCGAGGCCGGCGCCGATGTCATCGGGCTCAATTGCTCAGTCGGGCCTCAGCCCATGCTGAGGGCAGCCAAGAGGATGCATTCGCACCGCAGTGATATTCCTTTGCTTATTGAGCCGAATGCGGGCATGCCGCGTCAGATTGAAGGCCGAATGATGTATATGTCGACGCCTGAATATTTTGCAACCTATACGAAATATTATTTGCAGGAAGGCGTGCGCTTTGTGGGAGGCTGCTGCGGCACGACGCCTGACCATATCCGGTCGATGGCGCGGACGGTGCGCCAGTATCGCGCCATGTGCAAAGACCACGATTTTGCTGGGGAAGAGTGCGCTGGCAAGGGGCTTGGCGACAGGGGGCCCGGTGGCAGGGGGCCTTCGGAAATCTCCGGCGCGGGCAAGATTGTCTCCTTTGTCCCAATTGGCTCGAAGTCAGGCGGAGCGAAGCCGGAGGCTGGCAAAGCTGAGGTGGAACGCATTCCCTTTGCCGAAAAGTCGCAGCTTGCGGCGAAGCTGGCACGGGGACAGATGGTCTATTCGCTCGAACTGGTTCCTCCTTCTGGTACCACGCTCGACACCATTATCGACAAGGCTCGAATCGCGAAGCAGGCAGGCATCGACGCCATCAATATCCCTGATGGACCGCGCGCGACATCGCGCGTCAGCACGCTTGTCACCGCAATCATGATCGAACAGCAGGTGGGGCTTGAGACCATTCTTCACTACACCTGCCGCGACCGCAATCTCATCAGCATGCAGGCAGACCTTCTCGGCGCCCATGCGATTGGCTTGCGCAATATACTCTGCATCACTGGCGATCCGCCCAAGCTTGGAGACTATCCCGATGCTACTGGCGTGTTCGATATCGACTCCATCGGCCTTACGCGCATGATTTACCGCCTGAACGGTGGCTTTGACATTTCCGGCAAGCCGATAGGCAAGCCGACCGGTCTGTCGCACGGAGTAGGCGTCAATCCGGGTCGCGCCAACTTCGAAACAGAAATGGAGCGGTTCCGCAAGAAAATTGACGCAGGCGCAGAGTGGGCAATTACCCAGCCGGTTTTCGACAGAGCAGTCATGGAAGAATTTCTCGATTATATAGAACGAAATGGCTTGCATATCTCCATCATTATGGGCATTTGGCCGCTTTCCAGCTTGAAAAACGCTCTCTTTATGAAAAATGAAGTACCGGGCATCGAAATTCCGGATGAGGTCATTCAGCGTATGGAACATTGCGCAAGTGCCGAATCAGCGCGCGAGGAGGGAGTGGCGATTGCGCGCGAATTGTACGAATCGCTGAAAGGGAGTATCCAGGGCGTCCAGCTTTCCGCTCCCTTTGGACGCATCGACTTGGCGCTGAGGGTTATCGGAAAATGAAAAGAAGCGAAAAATACGCGTTGCTCGAGCGTCTGGCTTTTGAGCGGATTCTGATTCTCGATGGCGCGATGGGAACGATGATCCAGCGCAGGCGCCTTTCCGAAGCGGATTTCCGCGGGCAGCGCTTTGCGGACCATCCAGTGAATCTTGCAGGCGACAATGATGTCCTTTGCCTGACTCGGCCCGATGTCATTCGCGATATTCATCGGGCCTACCTGGAGGCGGGAGCCGACATTATCGAGACCAATACCTTCAATGCGACTGCCATAAGCCAGGCGGACTACAAGCTGGAACCATGGGTGAGGGAGATTTCCAGGGCTGGAGCGAGCCTTGCGCGCCAGGCATGCGATGAAGCACAGGCGAGCAATCCGAAGAAGCCTCGTTTTGTTGCAGGCTCTATTGGGCCGACAGCAAAATCGCTCAGCATCGCTCCTGATGCTTCCGACCCCGGCAAAAGAGCCGTGAGCTTTGACGAGATGGCTGCTGCGTACCGGGAATGTGCGCTGGGACTCATCGAAGGCGGGGCGGACGTGCTTCTGATCGAGACAGTGTACGATACTTTGAATGCTAAGGCTGCGATCTGGGCCATACATTCAGTGTTCCGGGAATTGGGCAAAGAACTTCCCCTCATGATTTCCGGTACGATTGCGGATGCCTCGGGACGCCTGCTCGCTGGTCAGACGGCGCGCGCGTTTTGGCACTCGATTGCACATGCCGAGCCTTTTTCCATCGGTTTCAACTGCTCGATGGGTGCGGAGAGCCTTCTTCCTTTTGTTGAAGAGATTGCTGAAGAAGCGGAGTGCGCAGTGAGTCTGCACCCCAATGCCGGCATGCCCAACGAACTCGGTGAATACGACGATAGTCCCGAAAATATGGCACGAGTATTGCGCGAATTTGCGCGCGGCGTCGAAAAGAATGAACGGCATGGGGCGAACATCATAGGCGGTTGCTGCGGCACGACTCCGGAGCATATCAGAGCGATTGCGGAAGCTTTGGATGGAATTCGACCGCGCTTTTTCCGCCCCAAGACCTTTGCTTCCGGCTGGAGCTCCCACCAGAAACACAGCGTGCTTGCAGGCCTAGAGCCGCTCGATATAAGCCCCGAAACGCTGTTTGTCAACATCGGTGAGCGAACCAATGTCGCAGGCTCCCGCGCCTTTGCAAGGCTTATAAGGGAAGGCAAACTGACCGAGGCACTCGAAGTCGCCCGGGCGCAGATCGAAGCTGGCGCCCAGATCATCGATATCAACATGGACGACCCGCTCATCGATTCAGCCAACACCATGGCACGCTTTCTCGATCTTGTCGCAGCCGAGCCTGATATCGCGCGCGTACCGGTCATGCTCGATTCTTCCAATTGGAACACGCTTCTGGAGGGCCTCAAACACCTTCAGGGCAAGGGCATTGTCAATTCAATCAGCCTGAAAGATGGAGAGGAAACTTTCCTGGGGCGGGCTCGGACTATCCGGCGACTTGGTGCAGCCATTCTCGTTATGGCGATGGACGAGCATGGTCAGGCTGAAGACTACGAACGCAAAATCAGCATCTGCGAGCGCGCGTACCGATTGCTTACCGAGCAAGCGGGCATACCGGCCGAGGACATTATTCTCGATCCGAATATTTTTGCGATTGGCACTGGTATCGAGGAGCACCGGAACCACGCCGTGGATTATATCGCCGCCGTCGCGTGGATAAAGCGCAACCTGCCAGGGGCTCTTGTCTCGGGTGGGGTGTCCAATCTCTCGTTTGCCTTCCGCGGCAATGAGGCTTTGCGCTCGGCGATGCATGCTGTTTTTCTGTACCATGCGAGAGCAGCTGGCATGGACATGGGCATTGTCAACCCTGCCCAGCTCGTGCCATACGATGAAATCCCGCCTGATATCAGGGAGAGGATCGAAGATCTGGTGCTGAACCGAAGGCCGGATGCTGCTGAACGGCTGATCGAAGTTGCAGCGGGTCTTTCGGGCTCAGCTTCTGGTCAGCCTGGCGAAGCGAGCGAAAAACTCTCTCCGAAGGATCGGGTTATTCATGCGCTTGTATCCGGCAAGTCCGAGACACTGAAAGATGATATCGAAGAGCTTCGACGCCAGTATGCCCGTGCCCTTGAAATCATTGAAGGGCCGCTCATGGAAGGCATGAACAAGGTGGGTTCGCTCTTTGGGGAGGGCAAGCTTTTTCTTCCGCAGGTCGTTAAAAGCGCGAGGGTGATGAAGGAAGCGGTGCACATACTTCAGCCATACATCGAGGCTGAGCAGGCGGGACAGCCTTCCAGCAGGGGGAAAATTCTGCTTGCTACGGTCAGGGGCGATGTACACGACATAGGCAAAAATATAGTTTCTCTCATACTTTCCTGTAACGGCTATGAGGTGATCGATCTTGGGGTGATGGTGTCTTCCGAACGTATTGTAGAAGCGGCAATCGAATACCGCGTCGATGCAGTCGGGCTTTCCGGCCTTATTTCGCCCTCGCTGGAAGAGATGGGAAGAGTGGCTTCGCTGATGGAAGCACGCGGCTTACACATACCGCTGCTGGTTGGTGGCGCTACGACAAACCCGCTCCATACGGCACTCAGGATAGCTCCTGAGTACTCTGGTCCGGTTATCCACGTGGGCGATGCCTCCCAGGCGCCCGGCGTGATGGACAAGCTTCTTTCGGAAGGACGGCGCAATTCCTATCTGGAACAGGTACGGATGGAACAGGAGAACACGAGGACTCGTTATCAGGAAGGGCGGGAACTTGTGCGCTATGTGAGTCTTGAGGAGGCGCGGCGCAATGCGAGTGCTTCCAACCTTGTGCCGCCCGTACGTCCCCACGAGCCTGGTCCGGCTGTGCTTGCTTTTAAAGTAGCTGACCTTGTTCCCATGATCGATTGGTCGCATTTCTTTAGGGCATGGGGCCTTAAAGGGCGCTATCCCGACATTCTTCAGGATCCGCAGAAGGGCGAAGAGGCGCGCCGGTTCTATCGAGATGCTATGGAACTCCTCGAACGTGCTGCCCGGAGTGGCCTTCTTGAGGTAAAGAGCGTTTTCGGAATATTTCCCGCTGCTCGCGCGCAGGACGATATCCTTATTTACGCAGGAGAAGACAGAACTAGTCTTCGGGCCAGGCTTCCATGCCTGCGTCAGCAGCGTTTCAAGCCGGAAGGCGGCTATCTGTGCCTCGCGGACTTTCTGCAGGCAGCGGAAAGCGGCAAACCTGACTGGATTGGAGCCTTCGCAGTAAATGCTGGGGGCAATCTTGAAGAGAGCAAGATTGCGCTGGATGCAAAGGCCGACGACTACCGTGCGCTTTTGATAGCGAGCCTGGCTGATCGCCTGGCCGAAGCGGCTTCGGAGCGCCTCTACATGCTCGTCCGGGACGCCTATTGGGGATTCGGCTGTTCCGGAGTCGAGGGAATCCGGCCCGCCCCGGGCTACCCTACCTGCCCTGATCACAGGGACAAGGCGCTCATTTTTTCCTTATTGGATGTGAATCAGCGGATTGGTCTTTCGCTCACCGAATCGTTTATGATGAGGCCCGCGTCCGCCGTGTGCGGCTGGTACTTTGCAAGCCCTTCAGCCCGCTATTTTTCGGTGGGGAAAATAGGGCGGGATCAGGTCGAGGATTACGCGGCCCGGCGAGGAGAGCCACCCGAGGTTGCCGAAGCCTGGCTTATCGGTGCGCTCAATTATGACCCTTCGGCAAAGGCTTCAAGCGAAAACATCCCTGCATGCCCATCCTGTCTCCGACCACGATAAGAGCGCCGAGTACTTCGCTGGCTTTGCGCAAGCTTGCGAGTGCTGGCTCGATATCATCCGCTGTTTGTACCATATTGCCGGCTGCTGTCGCCCAGGCATCCGCGGTTGCAGCATCGCGGCAGAGAATCACCGCGGCGTCAGCATAGCCAAAACTTAATGATGGGCCGACAGTCCCGCTCGATGTACATAGCCCGCATGGCGAAAGCTCGGGCTGTATCTCGATACCAAGAACACCCGAGAGCGGCGAATTGCCCGCAAATACTGCAATTTCAAGAGGGCTTGAGAAAGCGAGCCAGAGATCGCCGCCATTTTCGACAATTATTTCCTTACAGCCGAAGGCAGAAATGAGCGCTCTGCCGACATGTTCTGCTATTGCCCCGGCTACGGCCGCCATCGGGCCGACGCCAGCCTTCAGGCCCGCCTGGAGCATGGCCCGCACCACAGGCGGGGCCGAAAGGTCGTCGTCCATTGGTGCAAGGGTTTCAAAAAAGTTCGCAGCTGACTTCCGGGATCTGCCATACCCCTCAATTTGCTTCCGGGCATCCATGAGTGCCGCTATTGCCGTCCCCTCCATTCCTGGGCTCCAGGACTCGGGAGAAACACCGATCCAGAGGTCGCTTTCCTTATACTGGATAGTCCATGACCGGAAGCGCTTACCCATGGTGTCCCGGTAGAAGCGCTCCCGGACGGGAGCTCCGCGGTGCGGCCTACCCGCGCCCTTGCTCATCCTTCAGTCTCCGAATTTGAGCGTAAAAAGGCCAAGAGGACAGGCAGGCACGCACAGCCCACAGGCTATGCACTTGCTGCGATCGACGTGCAGTTTCCAGTCAGGCTCCCCGATCGTGAGGCATCCCGAAAAGCACACTGCTGTACACGCTCCGCAATCGATGCATGCCTCTTGCTGAAAGCCAAGGCTTTCCGCGATAGGGATCATTCGCACAGAATGTTCGTTCAGAAATGCCTCAGCCCTGGCCAGGCTATCCGGCTCGCACTCGATTTCGACCAGCATGCTTCCTTCGCGCCCCGGCGAAATCTCGGCGCGCAGAATATTCACCTTCACATCGAAATGTTTTACCAGGCTATAAATAATTGGCTCTTCGACAACTTGTTCCGTATACTCGAGAATATATTTTTCTTTCATATCGCATCTCCTTCGACCCGAAGCCCGCGCACAACTGCATGGTCCGGCAGAGACTGAACAGGCGGCGCGAGAGGGAAGAGACCTGAAGCTACTTGCTTCTTGAGGATTTCCGCGATTTCCCGTGCCTTGGTCAGGCTCGAGAGAGGGGCGGTCCTGATTTTCTTTCCTTCGAGCGTTACATAGCCCGACCGCAGTTCGGCATAGCTCACCTTCGCGATGCCAGGATGCCCAGGGGCGGCATAATCGCAAATTGTTGTCTGAATCTGCTGGTTTGAAACCGAAACACTGCGTGCGATATCTTCATCCAGCACAGGAATGGGAATACCCACGCCCAAAAAGAGCGACACCCCATAGCGCTCGAAATATGCGGCCCTGATAAAGGCAGGATCCATTTTTTTGACATTGGCGGTGAGCATGAGTGTGCGAGCATTGCTCACAGGAAGTCCGAATTCGTTCCTCGGTTTTTCCGTGTTGAATTGGGTGCCATTCCAGCTGACAAACCCCTGGGCGCCGGCCAGGAACACTCTCGTCCCGATGCCGATTGTTTTGAGTTCCGGATCATTGAGCAGCGGCGAGAGCTCTCCCGACGTCGAGTAGGTGATATTGCCAAAACGCGGCAGCAGTGTACCCATGTAGGTGTACATGATGCGATTGCTCGAATTTGTGGCCGCCGGATAGTTCTGGTATGCGTTGCGCGGGTTGACCATGATGATTTCATTGACGTTGTCTTTATCGATTATGGTGCGAGCCGACCTTCGCGGATAGCAGTCGGTACCCTTGCCGTGCGCTTCCAGCACAAGACGCTCTCCGCGCACCAGAGCCTCGATCAAATGTCCCCCGCCATAACAGGGATTGCTTGGCGAGACTTCAGTTGTTCCGATATAGGCATCGACGGCTGCGAGCCCGCCAAAGATCGGTACACCATTGAGAGAAACTGATTCCATGCGCAGACCTGGCTCAGGGTGCCCGAAATTGATAAAGCACCCTGATGAACACATCGCGCCAAATGTCGCAGTTGTGACAACATCTACCCTGGCCGCAATTTCTGCGGGGGAGAGCTCCGACGCCATGCGGGCTACTTCTTCGGCTGTGAGCACAACCGCTTCGCCACGGGCGATTTTTTCGTTGATCTCTTCATAGGTCTTTTGCATTTCCGCCTCCCGCTCCGCGCAAGTTCGTCAGTATTTGGCTGCTGACGTTCGGGCGCTTCTGGATATTGAGGGCTACTATACGGCACTTCTGGATGCTTTTGAAGTATTTTGCAGGCAGAAATGCAAAAAAATACAATCGCGGCCGCCTGACATCTATGTCGCGTGGCCATTTCTAAAAAACGGCCGGTACACCATCTCATATTCCGGGAAAGGTTCGAGCGCCCTGGGCAAAAGGCCATTCGCCCAGGCGAAGAAAAGGCCGTAGTTGGTGACAGGGATGCCGAGCCCAGCGATGGCTTCTATTCTGGCATGGACCGCAGTCTCGTTGAGCATACAGCTTGCACAGTGGATGATGAGATCGCAGGGCATAGTTTTTACTACCTCGAGCGAGCGGGCGACGCTGAACCGGGCGTTGGGCTGGACGAGCTGTTGAAAGAGGCGAGGTATTTTGACGGTGGCGATATCGTCAGCTTGCCGGTGATGAGAACATGCTTCCATCACCGCCACATGGCCGCCGGCGGGGAAATTATTCAGAGCGGAAATGCCGCGAAGGAATGTATCGAGTTCGCCTTTCTTGCGCGCGAAGAGGATCGAGAAGCTGGTGAGAGGCTGGTCCGGGTCTATATCGGCAGCCACCTTGCTAAAAGCCTGGCTGTCGGTGATGACGAGGCGGGGTTTTTCCATGAGTCTGTTATAGGTTTCGAGAAGCTCACGTTCTTTGACTATGATAACGGTGCAGTCGCGGTCCAGGCCGTCGCGAATCGTCTCGACCTGCGGCTGGATGAGCCGGCCTTTAGGCGCGGCAAGGTCCACCGGAGCTACAAGCAGTATCGTGTCACCTTCCTGCACGAGCCCTTCAAGCGGGCTGGGCTCGAAATGCACGATATCTTTGAGCGCGGAAAGCGCTTTCCGCACCTCGGCGGCACCGTAGCCTTTCAGGTTGTCGACGGCGATATACTGCTCTTTTGAAAGCCATTGCAGTTTGGCCGCGTCAAATCCGCAGTCTGCATGAGTCAGTACGCTGATATAGGGTTTTTTGCTCGATTTCAGCTGTTCCAGAAAACGGATTTCCTGAGGCTGCGGCGCGCGGTGGGCAGGGGAGGCAAATACTACGATGGAAGAGGAAGCCAGGCGCGCCTTGGTTTTTTGTGTACGCATGGCGCCGAGCTCGCCCTCGTCGTCGATACCGGCAGTGTCGATAAATGCGACAGGGCCTAGACCCGGAAGTTCCATCTTTCGCACCACCGGATCGGTCGTTGTGCCCGCAACGGGAGATACGATCGCGACTTCCTTTTCAAAGAGCGTGTTCAAAAGGCTCGACTTTCCCGCATTTCTGATGCCGGCGATTACAATGCTGATGGATTCCGACAGGGGGCTTTCGTTGGTGGCGCGGGCATGAGCCGGGTTCTCGCTGGATGGGTTCATGGTGGTTCCTCATGGTTTCTCTGGAGGCGCGCTCATAGCCCCCGGTTTTGTCGGCGCAAAAGCCTCCAGTTGGCTGTATAGAATTTCTTCTGCTATGCCGCTTTCCTTGCTCAAGGTGCGAACAAGCTCTTCGATTGAAGCGAAGGGAAAGCAGGCGCCTTCTTTGCAATGGCTTTCGTAAAAGGTTTTGAGCGCTTCATAGGGAACGACGGCGCGCAGCGCATTCAGGAGGGCAAGGGATGAATGCAGGTTATACACAATCTTCGTAACACTTGCTTCGAGCCGCGGCAAAAGCTTTTCCGACAGCGCCCGGAGTGCTTCGCCAAGGTCATCCGATGCATGCAAAAGCCCGTCGAGGATAAATGGCAGAAACGCATTCAGCTGGAGGTTCCCTTCATGTGCATACTGCATGACAGCCGAACAATACGCGTTTGCACGCATAGCAAGGCCTTTTGCATATTCGATCATCACGGGGTTTGTCTTGAAGGGCATGATTGTCGAACCCCACTGCAGACTAGGGTGCACAAGTTCCCTGACTGCGGAACTTGTATAGAAAAAGAGGTCGTTGCACAGCTTGATTATGGTGCCGGCAACAAGGGAAAAGCCAGACGCGACTTCCGCCAGCTGGTCCTGGTTTGCGATGGCGTCGGGTAGGTTTTGCGAGCGCGAGAGCGGAAGTCCCGTTATGGCGCGAAGATGTTTTTCCGCAAGGAAAAGGTATTCTGGCGGAACGAAAAATGCTGTCCCAATCGCAGTGCCGCCCAGCGGCACAGTGCGCAAGCGCTCTTTTATTTTATGGAGTCGCCATCGGTCGCGCTCGACGGCTCCTGCCCAGGCGCCAGCTACCTGCGCAAGGCTCATGGGCAGTGCATCCTGCCATTCGGTTCTTCCTGTGACCACAATGCCGCGCCATGCCTGCTCCTTTGCTACAAGCGCTTCTTGCAGAGCAATAACGCCAGCTTCGATTTCTCGCAGGCGCCTGCACGCAACAATGATCACCGCAGTTGCGATGACATCGTTCGTCGACTGATAGCGCGCGCCTTCATCGAGAAAATGAAACGGAACATTCGTCCGGCTTTGGACAAGACTGGCTAGCACTTCGTTGAAATTCATGTGCAGGCTGGTACCCGCGCCTCCCTGTGCAAGCGGCAAAGGGAAAGCAGCATCATGAAGGCCACAGCGAATTTCTTCAATCGCCGTGCAGATTGCTGCATAGACCTCGGGAGCATACCTGTGCTCGCTCTCCTGAATGGCGGTGAAAATGGCTTTTTTCACCTCGGCGAGCGCCGCTATGAAGTCTCGCGGGGTCTGACCCCGTCCGAAGTTTTCCACGGCGTGCCGTGTTTGTTCACCATACATGGCTACGTTCCTTCAGCCTGAGCGCATCGCCTCGATCCCATGAAATGGAAAGCCCGACAGAGGCAATCCGCATTGCCTGGCATGACACGCACTGGAAGCCCGATTCATCGATGCAAATCTTTCCCGGGTAGAGCTGGTAGTCTTTCTTGTGTTCGACGGTCGTGATGTTCGGCATGAGAACATTCGCACCTGCTGCGAGCATTTTCTCGCGTCCCAGGGGATCAAGGCTTCCTGCGGCGGTTGTCGCAGGAATATGGCAATGGGGAAGCATGAGGCGCAGTAATGCTGTCGCCCTGATTGCGAGCTCGATGGGCTTTTGGACCGCACAGCGCAGGGGCGTATCGGGATGGGGGATAAAGGGGCCGACGCCGCCCATGTCCATATTGATCTTGCCAGCGAGCATGATGTTCTGGATAAGCGTTTCTTCGGTCTCTCCGGGCAGGCCGACCATAAAGCCAGAACCGACCTGCAAACCGCTTTCCCTGATACAATCGAGCGCCTTGAGCCGCGATGCAAGGCTATTCCCGTTTCTGAGCTTTTCGTGCAGAACAGGGTCGGCTGTTTCGAAACGCATGAGGTATCGATCGGCTCCGGCCCGGGCAAGGCTCCGATATGCCGCAAGGCTTTTTGTGCCAAAACTCAAGGTTATTGCTGCTTTTCCCGCGGTTCTATTCTTGATTTCCTCACACAATGAGGCAAGAAATTCAGTTGTGTAGCAGGGGTCTTCCCCGCCCTGAATGACAAAGGTTCTGAAACCGAACGCGAATCCCCTTTCTACGATGGCCAGTATTTCTTCCCTAGAAAGCCGGTAGCGCCTGACCTTTGCGTTGTTTCTTCTGATGCCGCAGTACAGGCAGTTTTGGGCGCAGTGGTTGGTTGCCTCGATAAGGCCCCGGAGAAAGACGCTCGTGCCGTGATATTCCAGGGATACAGCATGTGCGCGAGGAGTCAGGTCTTCAAGGGGCAGTTGAGCCAGCGCCCTGACCTCCTGTTCCGTCAATTGCGGCAAAAAGGCAGGAGAGCTCATAGGTAAATGTCCCGCTCGCCTGATGCGGTATCGAGAAGGGCTTTGTCGAGCACATGGGCGACTTTGGCCGGAGCGGTAGTTTTCATAGCCTCTATGAGCGCAAGACCCTTCTGCCGTGTCGGGGGAGAAGCATAGTCGTACAGGTACTCGGCAAAGGACACAAGCCCATTCGGAAGACAAAATTCTTTGATCAGTCCTGGCTTTGCCAGGTCCATGAAGTCAGCGCCAACCCGGCCACGCCGGTAGCATCCGGTACAAAATGAAGGAATATAGCCGTCATCGATCAGATCGGAAATTACTTCTTCAAGGGTTCTGTTGTCCCCAACGGAGAATTGTCCATTGTCTTCCTTGTGGGCGCTGTACCCGCCCGGATCTGTCTTTGAACCGGCAGAAATCTGGCTTACCCCATACGCGAATATTTCCTTTCTCAATGCCGGACTCTCGCGCGTCGAGAGAATGATGCCCGTATAGGGCAAGCTGATTCTGATAACGGCGATGAGCTTCTTAAAATCAATATCGCTTACAGGCGCAGGCGGATTGAACGATAGAGGTGCTCCCTTTGCTGGCTCGATTCTCGGCACGCTGACCGTATGCGGTCCACAGCCAAATGCCGCTTCAAGATGATGGGCATGTTCGAGTATTGCGAGAACTTCGTAGCGGTAATTGCCCAAGCCAAACAAGGCACCTATTCCTACATCGTCGATGCCTCCTTCCATCGCCCTGTCCATGACATACAGGCGGTTTCTGTAATCCGCCTTTGGGCCGTCAGGGTGATACATCGCGTACAATTCCGGGTTGTAGGTTTCCTGGAAACAGACATAGGTGCCAATATTTGCTTTTTTCAATGCCCGAAAGCCTTCGACAGATAGAGGAGCGATTTCGACATTGATTCTTCTGACTCTGGCCGTGTCTTCCCGTACGCTGTAGCTTGTTTGTATGGCTTCGAGGGTATATTCGAGCGACTGGTTTCCCGCTTCGCCCGATATAATCAGAATCCGCTTATGGCCTTGCTTGAGGAGTTCGGATGTCTGCTGAGCAATTTCATCCATGGTAAGGCGCTTGCGCTCGAGGCTGTGGTTCGAGCGCCTGAATCCACAGTACAAGCAATCGTTTGTGCAAAAGTTCCCGGTATACAGAGGCGCAAAGAGCACAAGCCGTTTGCCGTAGATTTCTTCTTTTATGTAATGGGCAGCGGCGAGAAGAAGGGAAAGCTGCGCCGGGTCTTGTACAGCAAGCAAAAGCGCAGCCTCTTCGGTGGTGATGCCTTTTAGGCGCTTTGCTTTGGCAAGAATTTTCTCTACTTGAGCAAAGGATGGCGCGGAAAGGCCAGACAATTCCTCGAGCTTTGCATAATCAAGAAAAGTTTGTGTCGCGGTGAGCATCGGCATCGTCTCCTATAGCACGCGTAAGGATGGATTTGACCTGAACGCCTTTAAGGCGCCCAAGCGGCCCGGTAAGGGCGTTAATCTGATCCGGATTTCCTTCGACAATCAGCGAAATGATCTGGACACCCCTGTCCTTGAAAGGCAGGCCCATTCTTCCGTTGATAATGTCGCTGTGATTGGAGAGGATGCTGTTGATGGCAGGAATATTGTCGCGGCCTTCTATAAGGATGGCAACGACACCGATTCTCTTTTCCATTGGAAGCTCCTTTGGATCAGAAAAAAAGCATAAACCTCGGGGTCAGACCCTCTTTCCCCTAAGTCAATACTATTATATCGAGTAAAAATGAGCGAATCAAGGGGCGTGAGGCGGGGGCGGGCGCGAAGTTGGGGCGGGGTATTTGCTATAGCTTGTATTGTCAGGCTGCAAGAGCTGGTTCGTACTATTGAATACTTTGTCGTGTCTGCATTACACTCATCCCACTTTGATGGCGGTCGCGGCTCCCGCCTGAACAAAACAGGAGGTCCTTACCCATGAACAAGGATAAGGCGTCGTATTCGTTCGTGTTTCTGGTTCTTTTTTCAATTTTTCTGGCCTGTCTGCTGATTTCCAACATTATTGCCGGCAAACTCATTCTCGTATTCGGCATGGTCTTGCCATCTGCGGTCATTCTGTTTCCGATCACCTATATTCTTGGTGATGTTTTTACCGAAGTGTATGGATATGAAAAAACCCGGTCCATTATCTGGATCGGCTTCGCGGCGAACATGCTTATGTCCATGATTTTCATGATAGCCGTAGCTCTTCCTTATCCGGGCTTTTTTAAGGACCAGAGCGCATATGCGACGGTGCTGGGGTTGACTCCAAGAATCGTGTTGGCATCGCTCATAGCATATTGGGCTGGCGAATTCGCGAATTCGATTTCGCTCTCGATATTGAAAAAGCTCACGAAGGGCAAATTCCTCTGGGTCAGAACGATCGGCTCGACGGTGGTCGGACAAAGCTTCGATACGGTTCTCTTTATCAGCATAAGCTTTGCGGGGAATGTGCCTTTGTCTGTGCTTCTGCAGATGATGGCGGCTCAATACCTTTTCAAAGTGGCGTACGAGGCCGTGCTTACGCCCTTTACGTATAAGGTTGTGGGCTATATCAAGCGGATTGAAGGGATTGATACCTTCGATCATGGAGTCGAGTACAATCCATTCAAACTAGGAGCAAAATGATGGCAGAGTACAAATTCGAAATTCTCGGCAAAAAAGTTTCGGAGCCGATGCGCAAACTTGAAACCTTCCCCACCCCTGAGCATGTGAAGAAAGTCGTTCTGGATTGCGACGAGGTGACGAGTCTCTGTCCTGTTACGGGACAGCCGGATTGGGAAACGGTTCGGATTGAGTTCGAGCCGGACAAATTCTGTATCGAAAGCAAGAGCCTCAAGCTGTACTTGTGGTCGTTCAGGGAGGAAGGAGCATTTTGCGAAAGCCTTTCCGCAAGGATAGCGCAGGATATTTTCGATGTGTGCAAGCCGCGCTGGGTTAAGGTGACTGTTGCACAAAAGGCCCGCGGCGGAATCGCGATAACTGCAGAGTCGCGGATTCCCGATTTGGAACAAGGTGCAGGGGCATAATGAGGCGCAATGCCTCATCATAAAATCTAGCCCTGCTCCATTGACAGGAGAATATTTAATCACTATATTTATATCGAAATTGATCTTCAGGGCGGGGTGCAATTCCCCACCGGCGGTAAAGCCCGCGAGCGAAGAAAACGGAAACGCCGTTTTTATAGCATGATTCGGTGAAACTCCGAAGCCGACAGTATAGTCTGGATGGAAGAAGATACATGTGTGGTAACACTTTGTCCGTTTTCGGACGTGTATAGCCCTGTAGACAATATTGTTTACGGGGTTTTTTTATGCACGAATTCTTCATGCAATCAGCTCTCGATCTTGCCCGAAAGGGTACCGGATTGGTACACCCCAATCCCCTTGTGGGAGCTGTGCTCGTGCGAGATGGTGAGATCATTGGACGGGGGTTCCATGCGTTCTATGGAGGCCCCCATGCAGAAGTCATGGCAATTGATAACGCCATCCTTTCTGGAAATACCGATTTTTCCAATACAACCCTCTATGTTACCCTGGAACCCTGTTGTCATTTCGGTAAGACGCCGCCCTGTACATCATTGATACTGAATAGTGGAATTCGTTCTGTAGTCGTGGGAATGGAAGATCCCAACCCTCTGGTCGCAGGCAAGGGAATCAGGATTCTGAAAGAGGCAGGGATTGATGTTGAAGTTGGAATTCTTGAAGCAGAATGCCGGGAACTAAATCGTGTTTTTATAACATACATTACAACTGGCAAGCCCTTTGTACTCCTGAAATCTGGATTATCTTTGGATGGAAAAATATCGACCGCTTCCGGGGAATCGAGATGGATTTCCTGTGAGGAATCGCGCAAAGACGTACATCGGCTTCGCAGCGAATACATGGCCATCATGTGCGGCATTGAAACGGTACTTTCCGACGATCCTGCGCTTACGGTTCGCATGGTTGAAGGGCGCAACCCTATACGGATCATTGCGGACAGCCATCTTCGCATTCCAATGGATTCCAACATCGTTACCACCGCACATAAGATTAAAACAATTATAGCTACCACAGAAGACAGCGATACTGCGAAAGCGGAAAAACTGAAAGATGCTGGCGTACATCTAATATACACCAGGCAAACAGAAGGACATGTGGATCTTCAGAAACTGATGACCATTTTGGGGCAAATGGAAATTGATAGTATCCTGCTGGAAGGCGGCGGTACCCTGGCTTTTTCTGCGCTAAAAGCGGGTATTGTGAATGCTGTACGCTTTTATATGACTCCTGTTTTATTAGGTGGCCAACGCGCCAGAACTGTAATCGCGGGTGAAGGATTTTCTGCTCTTGCCGATGCCTGCAAAATTGAGAACATTCGTATCGGTTCCTGCGGATCCGATATTTTGATCGAGGGGACCGTATGTTCACCGGCATAATTGAAGAAGTCGGGTATGTCCGGTCTATTACCCGGGGGGCTCATTCCGCAAGAATTACAATACTAGCCCACACCGTATGCCAAGGAACTCGTCTTGGGGACAGCATCGCTGTAAACGGGGTCTGCTTGACGGTGACAGAAATTTCCTCCTCAGTTTTTGTATCGGATATAATGGCGGAAACTCTTCAGCGAACAACCCTTGGCGAACTTCAATGCGGAGATGCGGTAAACCTTGAACGGGCTCTGACCCTTGCCACCCGACTCGGGGGACATTTGGTCAGCGGTCATGTCGATGGTGCCGGAACAATTCGTTCGATATTGAAAGAGGGCATCGCATCAATATTGGAAATCACTTGCAGTCCGGAGCTTCTGAAATATATTGCGGTAAAGGGATCCATAGCCCTTGATGGTATAAGCCTTACTGTCTGTGGGGTTTCTGATTCCAGTTTTTCTGTCTCGCTCATTCCTCATACACAGATGCAGACAAATGTATATCTAAAAAAAGTCGGGGATACCCTTAATATCGAATGCGATTTGATTGCCCGATATGTCGAAAAATTGATCATGTCCAAAATTCCTGATGAGGCTGAACACCCGCGCCCTGTTTTGACTGAGGAATTATTGAGATTGTCCGGGTTTATTGGAGGGGAATTATGAACAGTGTCGAAGAAGCGATACGCGCCTTTCGGGCTGGAAAGATGGTCATCATTACAGACCATGAGGACAGGGAAAACGAAGGGGATGTATGTATCGACGCGCAATTTGCCACCCCCGAGGTAATTAATTTCATGGCTCATTTTGCCTGTGGGCTTATCTGCGTGCCCATGGAACAACGGAGGCTGGAAGAGCTTGAACTGCAGCCTATGGTTCACCACAATGAGGATAATCACGGGACAGCTTTTACCGTTTCCGTGGATCACATCGAAACTGCTACCGGTATTTCAGCATTCGAGCGAGCACACACCATACAGAAACTTATAGATACATCCTGTGGGCCGGCCGATTTTCGGAGGCCTGGTCATATTTTCCCCCTCGCGGGACGTACCGGTGGAGTTCTGGAACGACAAGGACATACAGAAGCCGTACTCGATCTGGTCAAATTGGCCAGAAGCGAAATGCCAGCTTCTTCCAATACCGCTATTGCAGGCGTGATTTGCGAAATACTTGATTCTGATGGCACCATGGCTCGGCAAAAATCATTGGAAAATTTCGCGAAAACGCACAACCTTTGCATGATCAGCGTCGCCGATCTGGTCAGGTACAGAAAAGACCGGGAAGGCGGTATCACAAGGGAAACCGAGACTATTCTGCCGACGGAATACGGGAATTTCAAGCTTGTGGGGTATACCGAAAACGCAACAGGAAAAGAGCACCTCGCCCTGATTCTGGGTGATATATCGGGAGATGAGCCGGTCCTTTGTCGCGTGCATTCCGAATGCCTTACCGGCGATGCGCTCGGTTCCCTGCGATGCGACTGCGGGGAACAGTATAAAGAAGCAATGCGGCTGATTTCCCGCCAAGGACGTGGAATTCTTGTATATCTTCGACAGGAAGGCAGGGGAATAGGACTGATCAATAAATTAAAAGCCTATGCATTGCAAGACACAGGAATAGATACGGTTGATGCAAATATCCATCTCGGATTTCCGGCCGACATGCGAGATTACCGAATTGGAGCCTTGATACTGAGAGACCTTGGAGTCCGGAGCGTGCGACTTATGACCAACAATCCGCAGAAAATTGAAAGCATGGAACAAAATGGCATCAAGGTATTTCAGCGTATTCCCCTGCATATTCAGGCTAACACGTACAACAAGTTTTATTTGCGGACAAAACAAGAGCGGATGCATCATCAGCTCGAAACCTTGCAGATTTTAAACAGGAGTGCCAAATGAAAATTATGGAAGGGAATCTCATTGCTCAACATATCCGAATAGGAATTGTTGCTGGAAGATTCAACGAATTCATCGTATCAAAATTGCTCGAGGGAGCGCTTGACGGGCTAAAAAGGCACGGCATAGACGACACAAATATCATTATGGCCTGGGTTCCAGGGGCTTTTGAAATCCCCCTGGTCGCAAAAAAATTGGCCGAACGAACGGATATCGATGTGGTTATCTGCCTTGGTGCGGTAATTCGAGGATCGACACCGCACTTTGACTATGTAGCCGCGGAAGTATCAAAAGGGGTAGCCCAAGTCTCCTTGAGTTCGGAAAAGCCTGTTATCTTTGGTGTCCTTACGACGGAGAACATAGAACAAGCCATAGAACGAGCCGGAACAAAAGCGGGCAATAAAGGATATGATGCTGCCTTAAGCGCAATAGAGATGGCAAACCTCATGCGCGCATTGAGCGAATAATTGAGCGAATAGCTGATGTACAGGCTTTACCCGGCTTTACACAAGAGCCCGGATATGGTAAGCATCTTGCAGACATTTTTTTCGTTCTTGCGGGGGAACCTCACGGTTGAGAAGGTTAAAACCTGACCCTTGGAACCTGTCAGTTAATACTGTCGTAGGGAAGCAATGCACGTATTGAATAACTACTATTTAATGCAAGCGCTTCTCCATCGGTGGGGGAGCGCTTTTTTTGCATAAATTACACATAGCTCCTACCTGGTGGAAAAGACCAAACACGCCTCCTCTCCGGTATCCTTCAAAAGCGAAAAAAGAGGAGGAAATATGTACTCGACACAAATGGATGCCGCACGAAAAGGGCTTATAACGGAACAACTCCGTTTGGCAGCCGCGTGGGAGCAATTGGATGAAGAAGTCCTTAGAGCCCTCGTAGCGCAGGGCAAAGCGGTCATCCCCGCAAACAAGCGACACAAGAATCTGGTACCTCGCGCTATAGGCCGCACCCTGAAGACAAAAATTAACGTTAACCTTGGTACTTCACGGGACTGCTCCGACCAGGAAGCAGAGATGGAAAAAGTCCGTACAGCCTTGGCTTTGAATGCAGATGCCCTGATGGATTTGAGTTCCTTTGGGAACACCCATTCATTCCGTAAACGACTTATCGACGAATCCCCGGTCATGATCGGTACCGTGCCTATTTACGATGCGGTCGTTTATTACAACAAGCCTCTTCGGGAAATCACCGCAGAAGAATGGCTGGCAACTGTACGGATGCACGCGGAAGACGGGGTGGATTTTATGACCATCCATTGTGGTCTGAACCGCGCCACCGCGGAACGATTCAAGAAAAATCCACGGTTGACCGGAATGGTATCCCGCGGTGGATCTCTTCTGTTTTCGTGGATGGAAATGACGGGGAAGGAAAATCCTTTTTACGAGCATTATGATGAACTCCTTGCGATATGTCGTGAATATGACGTGACAATCAGCCTGGGAGACGCGTGCCGGCCCGGATCAATCGCCGATGCGAGTGACGCGGTACAAATTGAAGAGCTCATTGTGCTTGGCGAACTGACGCGGCGAGCGCACGATCAAAACGTTCAGGTAATTATTGAGGGCCCAGGGCACATGGCCCTGGATGAGATTGCGGCCAACATGAAGCTGGAACAGCGCCTTTGTGATGATGCCCCTTTCTATGTTCTTGGTCCGCTCGTCACCGATATAGCGCCAGGGTATGACCATATTACCGCCGCTATAGGCGGAGCGGTGGCCGCATCAGCCGGGGCGGCCTTTCTCTGCTACGTTACTCCGGCGGAACATCTCCGGCTTCCTACCCTTGAGGATATGAAAGAAGGGATTATCGCTTCGCGAATCGCAGCACACGCAGCGGATATCGCAAAAGGGGTAAACGGTGCGCGAGAGTGGGATAACAGCATGAGCCAGGCCCGGAAAAACCTGGACTGGAAAGAAATGTTTGCATTGGCCGTAGACCCTGAGAAAGCCCGCCGATATAGGGCTGAATCGAAACCGGAACTAGAGGACACCTGCACCATGTGCGGGAAAATGTGTGCGATGCGGAATATCAATACCATCATGCGCGGAGAGGAAGTCGATGTCATCTAGTTCTATGCGGCATGTACTCTCTATCGCTGGAAGCGATACCAGCGGTGGGGCGGGGATTCAGGCTGATTTAAAAACCATGAGTGCCTGCGGAGTCTTCGGGATGTCGGTCATCACAGCCCTCACCGCGCAAAACACTCAGGGGGTCCAGGCTCTCCACCAAGTTGATGCGGATTTTGTCGGCGCGCAGATTGACGCAGTATTCAGCGATATTAGGGTGGATGCAGTAAAAATTGGCATGCTTGGCACCCTGGCGGTGATGAAAGTAATTGGAAAGCGATTACGCTGGTATCGCCCCAAATGGATTGTGGTTGATCCTGTTTTGCAAGCTAAAAATGGATACCCCCTCATGGAAGACACTGCAAAAGACATTTTTTTGTCCGAAATTGTGCCTTTAGCCGATCTTATTACCCCCAATCTCCCCGAGACTGCAGCCCTTGCAGGTTTTGTCCCCCAGACCATGGCTGAATTGGAAAGCGCGGGAAAGAAGATTCTATCGCTTGGGGCTAAAGCAGTCCTTATAAAAGGGGGACATCGGAAAACCGATGCTGATGATGTCCTGGTAACCAATCTAGGTGTGCACGTTTTCAAGGGGGAACGCCTTACCAGTCAGCATACCCATGGCACCGGATGCTCTCTTTCGAGTGCCATCACGGCATATTTGGCTCGAGGCTTGACGATCCTTGAGGCTATAGAACGTGCCAAGAATTACGTCAGAGTGGGTATCGAACATGGCCTCAATATAGGCCATGGAATCGGTCCTATCCATCATTTTTATAACTTGTATCATGGAGAGGTGCCTCAATTATGAACCAGACCAATTTCGAAGCAATGAATCTCGCGGATGTTCTAGAGAACCTCAGATCTTCTTCGCCGCTCATTCACCATATCACCAACGCGGTGACAATCAACGATTGCGCGAATATTACCCTTGCGTTAGGAGGCTCCCCAGTAATGGCTGATAGCCCGGAAGAAGCCAGCGAAATGGTTGGCTTTGCAGGAGCTCTGGTAATTAACATGGGAACGCTACACCCAAGCGCTATATTGTCTATGATCGAGGCGGGGATCCGGGCTCGAGAAATGGGCAAACCGGTGATTTTTGATCCCGTCGGTGCAGGAGCAACGCAATTTCGGCGGAATACAGCTGAAGAAATCCTTAGGAAGGTTCGACCTACTATCATTAAAGGCAACGCTTCCGAGATCAAGTTCCTGGCAGGGGAGGCTTCCAACCAACGGGGAGTTGATTCCCTGGATAGCGAGGCGGACCAGGCCGCAATAGCGCTTGCGCGGTCAAGCGGAGCCATTGTAGCCGCTACAGGGGCTATAGATACAGTCACCGATGGCAAATCGATGTATAAAATTGGCGGAGGAACCGCAATGCTCGGCCGAATAACCGGCACTGGCTGTATGACCTCTTCCTTGGTTGGCTGTTTCTGCAGTGTTATGTCGTCCCATCTTTTCGCTGCTATCTTGGGCATCATGGCCATGAAGCTGGCCGGTGAAAAAGCTCAAAAAGCCTTAAAGCCAGGACAGGGCACCGGACAATTCCGAATCAATCTATTTGATGCCATTAGCCTCCTGACGCCCTCGGACTTCCTTTGGAAAGAAAGGATCACCTATGTTACGCTTTGATTCATCCCTATGCTTGATAACCGACCGATCCTTTTGTCCCAAAGCTGATTTTTTCCCGATTCTGGAAACTGCCATTGATTCCGGAGTCACCTGGGTTCAGTTTCGGGAAAAATCCGGGCTCGCCGATCGGGAGATGTTTGAATTGGGCCAAAAGGTTCGTGAATTGACTGCCAGAAAAGGGGTGCCGATGATAGTGAATGATCGCCTTGATCTGGCTATGGCCTTGGATGCGGATGGAATCCACCTGGGACAAGGGGACCTGCCCCTCTGGGCTGCAAAAAAACTTTGGAGGCCGGATAAAATATATGGCGTATCGGCACAGACCTTGGAACAGGCAGAAAAAGCCCTCCACGATGGAGCCGATTATTTGGGAATCGGGGCGCTATTCCCCACCATCAGCAAAAATGACGCCATCATGGTACATCATCGGCAGATTGAACTGATCAGAATGTTAGGAGTACCCCTTATTGGAATTGGGGGCATAACTCCTGAACGGATAAAAGACATACGCCGCTTTGGTTTTTCTGGCATCGCGGTCATATCGGCGATATGGGGAGCTCCAGACCCTGCAAAGGCAGTGAAAACTTTTGTTCAACAATGGAAGGACGTTTGAAAGATATGCTGACCAGCAAAGCTGTACTTTGGGATAAAGACGGCACGCTCCTGGACACCTTTGGGAGCTGGATTGATGTGGAGCGGAAGTTGGCGGAAGCAATGGCGGCCGAGTATGGATTTTCATCCGTAAAAGAACAAGATTACATTCAACGAGTCCTTTTTCGGCTGGGAGTCAAGCCAGATGGGACGGTTTCTGGCCAGGGCGTACTGGCTTCGGGAACGAGCGAAGCCATTATTGGGGAATTCTATTCCGCATTTCTTGAAATGGATTCTTTCATTTCCGAGAAAAAGCAAAGCTTCTTTTCTTTGGCAAAGTCAAAACTCGCCGAAATTCTGGAGCAAAGCCCAATTACGCCGATACCGGCACAAGGCGCGCAAGAGGCTCTTAGGTTTTTTAAGGATTTGGGCTTATGCCAGGGACTTGCTACCTCGGACTCGCTCGCGAACGCCCAACGGGATATGGCGGCGGCAGGATTTCTTGACTATTTTACGTTTATTGCCGCATCTGATACCATCGAACAGCCGAAACCACATCCCTGTTCCGTGTACGCTTTTGCCGACTTTTGCGGAGTTTTCCCCAGCGAGGTTCTGGTAATAGGCGATACGCCCGCCGATGAGGCAATGGCTGTGGCTGCGGGTGCTTCCTTTGTGGCAGTTCTCAGCGGAACAGGAGTTGTCCAGGATTTTTCTCCAAAAGCCAATGTTGTCCACGACCTGCTTGATCTCCCGGGCTTTTTCGCATTGCCTCCGTTCTGTATATTTTCCAGCTCTAGAATGCCTCGCCGAAATTGAAGTAGCATTGGGGGCTGCTACCAGCCCAGGCGATATCCACTCGCATGTTGGCATTCGAGGCGTCGTCCAGTTTGATTCGCAAGCCAATTCCTCGCGAAACCTTGGGGTGTTCGAAATCGAATGCAGCTGGCTTCCTGTCAAAGAATTCCATGCGCTATTCCTTGCCGAGAGTGGTCAGTTTCGTAGCCGCCCGGGACGCAAAACTTCCGTTTTTGGGTTATATTTATAATTATTGTTTTAACATATGTGTTTCCTGAAAATATCGGAGGCTTGAAATGAAATATTTATCAACGCAAAATAGGAAAGCAAGGCGCACTCTATATCTAGCGGCAGGAATTCTCATTCTGTTCACCGCCTCGTGCTCTACGCAGCCAGCGCCGATAGGTCAAGCCTCCCTGCCTCCTTCGGCAAGCGCATCCTCTCCGCAGGCAAAAGAAGGCGTGATGTATTCTATGGCATTGCCGCAAAGTTCAGCTGGCCCACTTGCGTTTGTAGCGCAAACAGGGTTGCCCGGAAGCAATGGCCAAACCGCCGCGCTAGGTTCCCAACCCGAATTCAATACCGAAGAATACCAGCGGATCGTGGACAATCCGTTCCGCAATACGCTGGGCAATCCCGTTTCCACCTTCTCGATCGATGTCGATACCGCGAGCTATGCGAACGTGCGCCGCTATCTTATGGAATCGCGCAAGCTTCCACCGAAAGATGCGGTGCGCATCGAGGAAATGATCAATTATTTCACCTACAGCTATGCGCCGCCGACTGGAGAACATCCGGTTGCGGCGACCTTGACCATGGCGCCGGCTCCATGGGACCCCGATCACTGGCTCCTTCGCGTCGCGATCAAGGCAAAGGAAATTGAGACCGCGAACCTGCCGCCGTCCAACCTCGTGTTCCTGATGGATACCTCAGGTTCAATGGATGAAGACAACAAATTGCCTCTTCTCAAGCAGAGCCTCAAAATAATGGTAGAAAAGCTCCGTCCCCAGGACAAAGTTTCCATTGTCGCGTATGCGGGTACAGCTGGGCTCGTCCTCGACGCGACATCAGGGGCGAAAAAAGAGACCATCTTGAGCGCCATCGAGAGGCTCGAAGCTGGCGGCTCCACCGCGGGCGGTGCGGGAATCAAGCTCGCATACGAAGTAGCAAAGCGCAACTTCATCCAGGGCGGCAACAACCGCGTCATTCTCTGTACTGACGGCGACTTCAATGTTGGCGTCAGCTCGACGAGCGATCTCGAGCGCATGATTGAAGACAAGCGTAAAGAGAACATCTACCTCACCGTGATCGGCGTCGGCACAGGCAACATCAAGGACTCGCGCATGGAATCGCTTGCTGACAAAGGAAATGGCAATTATGCTTACATCGACAACCTGCTTGAAGGCAAGAAAGTGTTCGGCAAGGAGCTGTGGGGCAACATTTTTACTGTGGCCAAGGATGTCAAAATCCAGATTGAGTTCAACCCGGCCATCGTGAGCGAGTACCGCCTGATTGGCTACGAGAACCGCCTCCTGGCGCGCGAAGACTTCAACGACGACACAAAGGATGCTGGCGAAATGGGCTCCGGCCACGCCGTTACTGCGTTCTATGAGCTTGTTAAGAGGGGGTTAGACCCTCAACTTAACGACCTCACATTCCAGCAGATTACCATCGTGCCATCGAACGACGTGCTCATCTTCAAACTTCGCTACAAAACACCCGGCGACGGCCAGGAGGCGAGCAAGCTCATTTCGATGCGTTTTGACCAGCAGGCCCTCTACAAAGAATTTGCCGCCTGCGACGACGACTTCAGGTTCGCAAGCGCTGTCGTCGAATTCGGCATGCTTCTGCGCGACAGCCCCTACAAAGGCTCATCCTCTTGGAAGAGCGCCATGGATCGCGCCCGCGCCGCGAAAGGTGCCGACCCAGACGGCTACCGCGCCGAGTTCGTCAAGCTTGTCGAGATGGCTGAGCTGGTGGCGGGGGAGTAAAATTTAAAAAAGGGGGTCAGACCCCCCGCACCATCGCATGCTTCCCCAGTGCCCGGGCAACCTGCACTAATGCTTCAACCTCGCTGGGGGCCGGTTCTTTAAGCAGATCCCATTGCGGGTCCAGGCAGTTGCCACCCCGAAAGCCGGCAAAATACCACGGGCTTTCATCAACTAACGCCGCCAATTCCTCAATATCTTTTTCGGTAATGAAGGAGCCCGGCAGGGCGAGTGTGCGAAATTCATGGGGGATGCCATACTGTCGCAAGAGTTCGACTGAGCGGCGCAGGTTTTGGCCGGGAGATGCATGCGAGTCTTCATCGCTCATTTTTTGCGGTTCGTGGGCGGCAAGCTTGTGAGCGGAAAGCCTGCCGCCGGGGAGGAGCTTGCGGTATCTGTCAGGAGCGAGCTTCAGATCCATGGCCACATAGTCCGGGCGCGTTTCATCTTCCCGCAACAGCTTTTCCAGGCTGAGCGGCAAGGTTCCGTTCGTATCCAGCTTGACATCCAGGCCCAACCGATGAATTGCCGCTACAATGTCCGGCAGTTCGGGCCTGAGGGTTGGCTCCCCTCCAGTGATGGCAATACCACCCAGCACGTTCTTTCTTTTTTGTATGATGTCCAGAGCTTGTGAAAGGGGAATCAGGGCAGGAGCGTTTTCGGGTGCCTGAGCCGGCGACTGGGCCCCCGTAACAGAGAAATTTTGCGTGGCGGCTCGGAAATGGGCCTCATTGATATTGAGATTTTGCGCCGCGGCGAAGCCCTGAGGCTCCACCAACTCCCTGTTATGGCACCATGGGCATCGAAGATTGCAACCCGGGAGGAACAGCGTCGCTGCTATTCTCCCCGGATAATCCACGAGGCTTGTCTTCCTGAGGCCGACCATCAGCTCTGCCATACGCTGTGCCTTTGGCTCAATCAGCCTTGAGGGCAAACATTTTTCTCTCTTTGTACTCTTCCCGTTTCCCTTTATTCCAGTTGCGGACCGATCGGTAGTAGCCCACAATGCGGCTATATACTTCGGTTTCGGCTCCACAAACCGGGCACGAAAAATGCTCGCCATTCAGGTATCCATGGGTGGGGCAAATCGAATATGTCGGGGAAATCGTGAAGTACGGAATCCGGTACGAATAGGCTATGGTTTTGACCAGATCCCTGCAGGTGCGCCAATCGTCAATGGCTTCTCCCAGAAAAGCATGGAAAACTGTCCCGCCTGTGTACGCTCTCTGCAATTCCTCCTGCAAGTCGAGCGCATCAAAAATGTCATTGGTATACATGACTGGCAACTGGGACGAATTGGTGTAGTACGGCTCCGCAGTACCGGCGGTAATGATATCGGGATACCGTTCCTTGTCGTGCCGAGCGAGGCGATACGATGTCGACTCGGCAGGTGTCGCTTCCAGGTTGAAGAGCTCCCCTGTTGCTTCCTGATACGCGACCAGGCGGTCTCGCATATACTGCAGGGTCTTGAGCGCAAAGGCCTGGCCCTGTTCCGTAGCCAATGTCACGTCCTTGCTGAAGAAATTTAGAAGGCATTCGTTCATTCCCACGATGCCGATGGTATTGAAATGATTGTCCAGATGCTTCAGATATCGTTTGGTATAAGGGAAAAAGCCGGCATCCAGCAGGCGGCTTATCACCTTGCGTTTTGTGACGAGGCTCTCTTTTGCAAGGTCCATCAATTTCCCAAGGCGCCTGAAAAAGTCATCTTCATCCTTGGCCAGATAGCCGATGCGCGGAAGATTGAGAGTAACAACCCCAATAGAGCCAGTAAATTCATCGGACCCAAAGAGGCCGCCACCCCGTTTGCGCAGTTCGCGTTTGTCCAGCTGAAGCCGGCAGCACATGGAGCGGACATCCTGCGGTTTTAGATCCGAATTGACAAAATTCTGGAAATACGGCGTCCCATAGCGGCTTGTCATTTCAAAAAGAAGGCGGGCATTGTCAGAGTCCCAGTTGAAATTTGCTGTTATATTGTAAGTCGGGATTGGGTACTGGAATCCTCTGCCATCGGCATCTCCTTCGAGCATCAGTTCAATAAAGGCTCTGTTGACCCTGTCCATTTCTTCCTGGCAGTCCCCGTAGGTGTAATCCATCATTGTACCACCTACTACGGCAGGCATGTTCTTCATGTCCTCCGGGACGACCCAGTCGAGAGTGATATTGGTGAAGGGTGCCTGGCTCCCCCAACGGCTTGGCGTATTGACGCCGAAAATAAAGCTTTGCAGGCACTGTTTGATTTCCTTGTCCGAGAGATGGTCTTCTTTTACAAAGGGGCTTATGTACGTGTCGAATGAACTGAACGCCTGCGCCCCCGCCCACTCATTCTGCATACAGCCAAGAAAATTCACCGCCTGTTGCATCAGCGTGCTGAGGTGCCTAGCCGGCTTGGATCGTATCTTGTCGGGGACTCCTCCAAGGCCTTCCTGGATCAGCTGAAGAAAAGACCAGCCGGCACAGTACCCCGAGAACATGGACAGGTCATGGATGTGAAAATCCGCGTTGCGGTGCGCTTCGGCGATTTCTTCAGAATAGATGTTCTTCAGCCAGTAACGTGCCGTGATGGTGCCTGAATTGTGGAGGATGAGGCCGCCCAGCGAATAGTTGACATTTGCATTTTCATTTACTCGCCAGTCTGATTGATTGAGATAGCCGTCCATTGTGGCGTCTATGTCTAAAAGCAATTTTCTAGTATCGCGGATGGCTTCATGGCGGGCCCGATACAAAATATACGCCTTGGCTACAGATACTTCCTTTGACTCAATGAGAGCTGTTTCCACGAGGTCCTGGATTTCTTCTATGGCGGGAATGGAATGGGGATGGCGGCTGGCTAGAAGCTGGGTTACCAGTTCTTCTACGAAGCTTGTGATGCGGTCGATTCTCTCTTGCGTTTCTGGAGCCGAGACAGGAAAACCAACTGCCGCAAAAGCCTTTTGTAGTGCTGACTTGATTTTCGCGGCATCATACTCTTCCAGGGCGCCTGAGCGCTTGACGACATACTGCGGCTTTTGCACTGTGCTTTTTGCAGAGGTATGGATTTCGTTAAACATATTCCCCCCTCGGGTTACAAGGGAGCAAAGAAGGATTGATACGAAGAAGCGGCGTTCGGAGAGCAGTAGAATGCCGACCCCATGCCTTCCCTCGAGGCTCCCAGGTACTACATCGTTGCGTACAAACAACGATGGCTTCGGCAGGTCTTCGGACTTGCGGGCGTTTCGATCGGCAAGATCGTTTTTCTACTGGCTGTTGCTTCCCAGCGCTTTGGAGCACCAGTGCATTCGTACAGCGTTCGTTCCCGTATACCGCTGCGGGGCAGTCCCGGATTCTCACCGGGTTCCCTTTTGATCGCGCCCCTTAGAGGCTGCGAACCGTAGCATGGTCAGTATGTGGGGGTAGCCTTGCAGTTGTCAAGGGGCTGCATTTTTGATTCAAAGCGCAGAGGCATAATAGGGCGATTTTCAAGGTCGAACATACCGCCAGCCTTCGTTTTGAAGGTCTACCAGCGTCCGAATTCCTGCTGGAACAGTTTTCAGAATGGGAGGAAGCGAATCGGCAGGAATTCCGTGCTTTTTAAGAGAGTTCTCGCACAGGAATATTTCCACACCATGTTTTGTGAGCATTTCGAGCAGTTCCAGAAGCTTCGGGCTGCATGGAGCGCAAGCTAAAACAGCGTCGGAATTGGCCACTATACGAATTTCCAAGTGCTCGCCGGGAGCAGCAGTCTTGAGGAAGTTTGCAGCATTGCTGATTGCTCCTTCCCATTTGTCGACTTGAGCAACATGGAGGACAAGTTTGAGTGATTCTGGCATACAGTATCCTTTACTTACTACTTTGCAAACCTTTCCTTCAGCACGGTCATTGTGTAGCCGTATTGGTCTTTCAGGTCCCGCAATGGCTTATCCGTGGGGAAGTCCGCCGGCAGCTGCAGCTTCTTGATCACCGCTGTTTCGGATGTTTTGAGTGCCGCGGCGACATCCTTTACGGTCATTGTGCCTTCCAAAGCAAAGTCTGGGGGCACGGTGAGTTGGGTCGTAGAGGCGGCGGGCGCGCTGGATTGAGCGGCATTTACTGGAGTAGAGGTCGGCGCTGGAACAGGGGAAACAGCCGCAGGCGCAGCAGCAGGCGTTGGGGAAGCTGGCGCAGCTGCGGCCGATGAACTCGGAGCTGCGCTGGTCGGCTCCGCGCTGGAAGGAGCAGCACCCGAGGGCGTCGCTGCAGGGCTCGCAGGCGCCGCATTTTCACCGGCATACGGTATGCCAGTTATTTTCGAGACAGCAAATCGCGCAGTGTCGGCTTCGAAGGTCTTTCCTATGAGCGCTCCCGTATCTTTGAGCTTGGTTTCGGGCGGGACTTTCGAAGCATCGACCCCGGCTTCGCGATAGAGCCGCTCGAAGTCAATTCCAAATGCGGTCGCTACTTCTGCCCACGTCGAGGAGCCTTTGATATCCCCGATCGCCAGTGTGCCACTCGTGGCTTTCTGGCTCAAAGTGGGGCCG
Organism: Rectinema subterraneum; assembly: GCA_009768935.1. GTDB lineage: Bacteria > Spirochaetota > Spirochaetia > Treponematales > Rectinemataceae > Rectinema > Rectinema subterraneum. The sequence goes on along the minus strand of WESA01000005.1, from coordinate 28,816 downwards.
ACAAAATCGAGTTTCCCCAAAAGCGCGCCGACGCCCATTGTGCCAAGGTAAATAGCCAGGCCAAGCGCCGCGATTTTCCCAACACCTACTGTTTTCCCGGCCAGGGTCGTTACAAGCGAATTCTTTTTGGTCGGGCAGACAGAGACGCATTCCATGCAGGCGATGCATTCTGGCGACGAAATAGTGTCGGCATGTGAAACATCGATGTTCATCGAGCACGCTTTGTCGCATCTTGCGCACGAAATGCAAGTGGTCGTTTCGCGCTTAATTCTGAACAGAGGGATTCTGCTGAGGATCGCGGTGACCGCACCAAGCGGACAGACATATTTGCAGAAAACCCGCTCATAGAACATGGAAAGAACGAGGGTAAGCACCAGAATGACAAAGCCGACCGCAAATTCAGCCCACACCGCGGACAATCCCGCAGACAGATGCCCGTATGCGGCGAGCGGATCATACGGCCGTATCACCAAGGTCCCCGTTTTCCATGTAAAATAGACAATTGCAACAAGTATCGGATATTTCGCCCAACGCAGGACTCTATCGACCTTGGGCGGCACCACAAAGCGCCGATTGAAAATCTTTTTGCCAAGCCAGCCGAACACGCCCTGCAGCGCGCCGAATGCACAGATCCATCCGCAGAAAAATCGCGACAGGACCACGCCCAAAAGGACAATCCCAACCAGAAGCACAATGTTGGCCGGCACTATCTTTTTGATGAATTCTCCACCGGCAAGATACTTGAAAAGCGTCTCAATGCCGCCAAATGGATCGAGCGCATCGATCGAAGGCATGTTCTGCACTTTCTGATGCAAAATTGTCAGCACAGTGACAGCAACAAGGAATATTCCCAGCGAAATCCTTCGTATAAGCTGGATGCGCGGCATTTTCTTGGCCATATGCTCTCCTTTTGTAAGAATTCTAAGTGTTCGGGCGCAATTTTGCAAATATTAAGCTACGCTATTGCCCAAGATAACTGAATATATGTCGCCGCGCGCTGCCAAATAGTTCCAATTTAAATTGTCACTGCGCTTTTGCCGGCCGCCGAACCCAGGCTTTTCAGAAATGGCGGGCCTTTCTACTTTAAATACCCCAGCCACTGCGCCTGGCGCTCGATCATCACGTTCACGAGCTCGGGCACGCGCGCGCAGGCTGTCACTACAGGATTCACCAGGAGCGCTTGGATGGCGAGGTCTTTGCTCTTCTGCAAAATAGCCTCGGCGGTGAGGTCGTAAACGCCGGTGTAATTCCGAAGCAGGGCGGCGAACCCTTTCGGGTAGTCCGGGAAGGCAATGCCTTCGAGCCCCTTGCGCCAGACACGCGCGGGCACTTCGACAGCCACCGAGTCCGGAAGGCTCGGAATGAGGCCGGTATTCATGATGTTAACGGCTGCCTCTTCGTAGCCGGTGTCGCCGAGGATGCCCTCGATGATGGGCACAACGCGCTCTTTGACTTTGAGTTCGATGGTCGGTTTGAGCATGCTGAGCGAGGCGCGGTACAGCATGTAAAAGTCGAGGATGCCCTTATGATCGGCCACTTCATGAGCCCACTGGATATACTCGCCGATATGGCTGTCGGAAGTGATGGGCAAAAGGTGGAATCGCTCCAGAATGTGGCGGAAAAGTCCGCGGTCGGACCATGCTCGCGACGATTCGGTGCGCCCGATGTCCGGCAGTCCGGTTTCGCCCTCGGTTCGGGGGATGTTGCCGGTTGTCTGGATATATTCGAGGATGTCGGAATAGCCGAGCACTTTTTCGAAGAAAGCAGGCGCCTTGGCGAGGATGTCAGGATAAGCGTCTTTGCCGCTTGTGCGATAGCGAGCCGAGACGAGGACGCTGAAATGGTTGAGGCCCGCCGCCCGCAGCTCGAGTTCGCTAAAAGGCACGTCGAGCATGAGCGGCAGATATCGCTCGAGCGAGGCGATTTCGTGGCACAGCCCGATAAAACGCAGGTTCGGGAACTTGCGAAGCACCGTGGTGGTGATGGCGGTCATGGGGTTCGAGAAATTGAAAACGAAGGCGTCGGGGCAGAGGCTTGCGCAGTCTTCACAGATGTCGAGAATCGCAGGCGTGATGCGCAAAGCATGGAACAGCCCGCCGGCGCCGCCGTTCTCTCCGTACACCTGAGGAATGCCGTACTGAAGGGGGATCATCCAGTCCTGGTCCCAGAGTTCAAAGCGATTACCCACTTCAATCGAGATGATGACAAAATCCGCCCCTTTCAACGCCTCGCGTCTATCGGTGTGGGCTGAGAGGGTAAAATCGAGCCCATTCGCTTCGATAAAGGCCTGGCCTGCAGCCTGCACGCGGCTGAGCGACTCTCCATTGATATCGACAAGCGCGATATGCGATCCTTTGAGCACCTTGCTCGAAAAAATATCGCCAAGCGTGCCGAATCCGAACTGGGCGCTCCCTGCGCCGATGAGAACGAGTTTCATTGCGGTTCCTCCTGTAAAATGAGCTGCAAAAAGCAATTAACTTCTGCTCGGCTATTTATTTCATGCAATTTTCCTCACGACGATGCTCTTGTTACCAAACTGCTCGGGATAACCGCATGAAAAGGCTCCGGTTTTTCACCCTTGATCATGCGTATCAACGTTGAAGCGCCTTTTTCTCCCATTTCTGCAAGAGGAAGAGAAAATGTGGTGATGGGTATTGGCCAGAACCAGTCGAATTCGCGGTTATCATAGCCGACGATGCGCAGTTGCTGAGGAATGGCTATATTCTGTTTCTGTGCTTCGGTAATCGCGCCTGCAGCCATGTAGTCATTTGCACAGAATACCGCATCGATAGAGCGGTCGCGCTGCAAAAGAGTCGCCATGCATGTTCTTCCGGAATCGAAGGAAAAGTCGCCATAGACAATCATTTTGTCCCTATCAAAGGGAATTGATTGTGCGGCCATTTCATCGACAAAGCCTTGTATGCGTTCTTCACTTGCCAGTCGGGATTCTGGCCCGCCGATGATGGCTGGATTTTTTGCGCCTCTTTGCAGGAGATAGCGTGCTGCCTCTCTTCCTCCGGAATAATCATCGGGTTGAATTGAGGGAATATCGTCCGAAACTCGAGCATTAATGGAAACCACAGGGAAGTCCAGCGCCTTGGGAAGTCGGTTTTCGATTCTTTTTCGTATGCCAAACGATACAATAAGGCCATCAATTCGTCTTCTTTTAAGAAAATGCATTGCCTCGGCAATATCGTTATTGAATTCAACCCCGCTTGCAAAAATCATATAGTAATTATTTTCCCTGCAAATGCGCTCGGCTCCTTGAATGATCAAGGTTGAGAACACTTCTGTTATGTCGGATGCATAAAAGGCGATAATGCCGGACGATGTCGAGCGCAATGCCTGGGCATTGGGATTTGGCTCGTATCCAAGAGCTACTATGGCATCGTGTACCCGCTTCTTGGTGGCATCGCTTATTGGACGCTTGCCGTTGAGCACATGGCTTACGGTTGAGGGTGAGACGCCGGCAGCTTTTGCGACATCGATTATCGTTACCATACTGGCCTGTATTCAATCCTGGCGCTTTACGATGAATACCAATAATAAATGAAAATGATGTTCTATGTATATCATATTTACAGGCGGAAATTCCTTTTTTGAAGCTCCAGAAAGAATTTTATTTTTAGCCTTGACAGGCGGGAAAAACGATCCTACAATTCAATCATCAAAACCTTTTGATTACCCAAGCAAGGAGCGTGTGTGAAACTTGAGATCAAGCATCTATCCAAGCTTTCTATTCGCAACAGCAAGGCCGAAATCTACGGCGAGAATGGTGCGCTTTTCATTACGCCGTTTTTGAATTTTTTTCATATTGAATACAAGATTGGGTTTTCGCGAGATTTGAATTCTGAAGCTGACCAAAATCTTGCAAGCGAATTTGATGTCCCCACGATAAACTGCTGCAATTTCGAATCGATCAAAGAGCTGGAAGATAGATTTGTCTTTGTGCAGAACGATGCGAGGCTTGAAGTATTGAAAGAAACCGCTGTGGTCAGTGTCTATTGGAAAAATAACTTGGCCTTTGGCGGCACAATAGGGAATAGTGACACCGTGCTTCCGAAATTTCCTCTCAGAATACGATACGAGTCGCAGAAGGCAGAACATCAGGGAATTGGCGAGGAATGGCCAGCTCAGTTCAATTTTCGATCCGAACCGGACGATATCTTTTTTGGTCTGGGAGAAAAGACAGGGAAACTCAATAAAGCCTACCGGCGCTTCAAAATATTCAACCGCGATGCGTTGGGATACGAACCAGAATATTCCGACCCCCTCTATATTTCGATTCCGTTTTATTTTCAGGAGAGCAGGCGCCATTCGACAATCGCCGGCGTGTATTTCCCGTCTGAGGCGGTCGAGGAAATCGATTTTCTTGTTGAAAGCAATTTTTATACTGCAGTATCAATGGCAAAAGGCCCTTACGCATATATTGTGTTTGTCGGTGATACCTATAAAGAAATTCTCGCACATTATCTGACATTAGTTGGCACACCGGCGCTGCCTCCAAAATTCGCCTTCGGTTTTTTTGGTTCATCGATGTCATATGCCGAGCCAAAAGATGCACAACAAAAAATATTGGAATATTTCCAAAAAGTTGAAGAATATGGAATTCCTTGTGAAGGCATGTATCTTTCTTCCGGTTATATCAAAGCAGAAAATGGCCGTCGCTATACCTTTTTGTGGAATACAGCAAAATTCCCAAATCCCAAAGAATTCATTCAATCTATTAGAGAGCGGGGTTACCGACTTTGCTGTAATGTCAAACCAGGTTTTTTGCTGGACCATCCGTGGTATGAAGCGCTCAAGACCAAAGGATATTTTATCAAAAATACATTGGGAGAGGCAGCAGTCGAATACTACTGGGGCAACTATGCGTCACTCATCGATTTTTCCGATGAAAGAGCCTACAACTGGTGGAAAGAACAGATTAAAAAGGCATTTCTGGAATTGGGCATTCTAGGCATATGGAATGATAACAATGAATTCGAGCTGGAAGATGACGAAATCCAAATGACGAAGACCCTCCCTGTTCTCATGTCGAAAGCAAGTTACGAAGCCTCGCAGGAAGTGTTTTCAGGCAAGCGGCCATGGGTTATTTCGCGGTCTGGCTTTACCGGGATACAGAAATTTTCTTCAACATGGACAGGAGATAATGTATCTGACGAAAAGTCCATGATTATGAACATTCCAATGGGCTTCAATCTGGGGCTTTCCGGTCTTTTTTTCTATGGTCACGATATCGGAGGATTCTATGGCCCTCGGCCGGGGAAGGATCTTCTTCTCAGATGGTGTCAGAGTGCAGTTTTTCAGCCTCGCTTTATAATGCATTCCTGGAATCCGGACGGCATTCCAACCGAACCGTGGCTGTACCCCGAGATTCTCGATGCGATTCGTGGGCTCATCAGGCTGCGCTACAAGTTTCTTCCTTACATATATTCTTCTGCCATTCGTTCAGTCCTGGAATCAGTGCCTCTTGAAATCCCCTTGTGGCTCGAGTTTTTCAGTGACGATTCTCTCGATGTCGATTCAGCCAATCATCTGGTTGGCGATGCGCTGCTTGTTGTACCGCCCCAATCAGTCGGGGAACATACCATTGACTGCCGTTTTCCCCAAGGCACTATGTGGCTTTCTTCAGACCTTGCGACTTGGTACTGGGGCGGGAGCACAGTCCAGATGCAATACCCAGAACAAGAGCCTCTGTTTTTCTTCCGGGCAGGCTCGGCCATCCCGTTTGAGAGCAGGCAATCGGGGCCGCTCGAAGGCTATAGCGACAGCGTGCATGTGCTTATTATCCCCATTCCGGCGGAGTTGACCCAATCAAAGGTTTTCCATGTGTACGAAGACGATGGTCTGAGCGAAATGCAGGATGGAAGCTATAACTGCTTTGAATTTGTCCAGCACAAGCTTGGGGACACTAGCATGCAGCTTTCCATCACCATGAAAAGTCAGGCGCACAATGCACCAAAGCCAAGAACATTGGTGCTGAGCCTGCCGCCGGGCTACGGATTTTATGATTCACCGGCAGGCGCAAGCACGAACAGCGAATGCACAATGAAGTTATTCAGCAAGGGCCAAACCGAGAGCGTTCGTATTGTAAAACTACCGGACTCTTGGAGTTCGGCATTACTATAGGGAGGCATACTATGAAACGACGGTTTCTGTTGGCAAGCATTTTTTTGCTTGTAGTTGGAATTTTTGCGTTTGGTCAGGCGCAAAAAGAGCTGACAGCTCTATGGTTCTATGACGATCCATCAGAGCTGGAGTTTTTGAACAAAAAGGCAGCGGAATATTCCACTTCCCATCCCGGCGTGACAATCAAGGTGAATACTGTTGCCTACAATGACTTGTTCACTCGGCTTACTCAGCTCGTCGCGGGCAATAATCCGCCGGACATCGTCAAGCTGACAGATATTCGACCGGAAATCGAGCCTTTTATCCTTGACCTTTCGAAATATCACGGCAAGGACTTTTTGAAACCATTTATCCCGGGCGTCGCCGCTGCCCTCAATCGAGAGGGGAGAATTCTGGGAGCTCCTCTCGATGTGACCGCAAATGGCATTATTCTCAACAAGACCTTATTTGACAAGGCTGGTGTCGCTATTCCATCCAAAGAAAAAGCCTGGACCTACAATGAGTTCTTGCAGGCAATTTCTGATGTGAAAAAGAAAACTGGAGCGCTGTATGCTCTGGTATGGGATGTCACTCCGCATCGCTGGTCTACCTATCTTTTCGAGAATGGCGGTTCTTTTTACGATTCGACCGGCCGCAAGAGCAATTTCAACTCTCCTGCAGCAATTCAAGCGCTCCGCGGATTTGCTGACATGTTCGATAAGGGGTACATTCCGAAGAGTATCTGGATCGGCTCGGAAAATCCGCGGGATATGTTCTTCAGCGGGCAGGCGGTTGCTTGGATGAGCGGCAGCTGGCAAGTCAAGGCAATGCTCGATAATATCAAGAATTTCGAGTGGACTGCAGGGCCAAACCCTTACGTGACCACACGATCGAGCGTTCTCGGATACAAGTTCGTTTCAGCATTTTCCACGAGCAAATATCCGGATATTGCAGCTGACTTCATCAAGTTCTTTACTTCAAAAGAGAATAACAGTGACTATGCCAAGTCGCTTATGACCATTGCGTCGAGGACCGATACCGGCACCATCAATTATGGCAATGCGCAGGCTTCTTCGGCTTTGAACAATTTGGCCTACGAGCTTGCTATCAGCCCGCTGCCCGCAAGCACCGATATTGCGAACCCGGTTATGGGCTATGTCTGGAACACGGTAAAGGAGAATGTCATCGCTGTGCTGACAAAAACCAAGACTGCTGAGCAGGCGGCTGCAGCCATCAATGCCCAGATCGAAGATTCTCTCCGCATAGTCTACGGAAAGTAGCCTTTCAGAAAATATAATTTTATTGCTTGGCGAAGGAGGCGGCGCAAAGCTACTTCCTTCGCTTCATGCGAGAGCCTATGAGCAAAAGAAAAATACCGATAGCACCCTATATTTTCATTGCGCCGGCAATACTTATTTTCTTGCTTTTTATTGTTGTGCCGGCAATGGAAGGGTTTTTGCAATCTCTTTTTACCCGTGGCATTATAGTGCGGCAGGACATTCCTGCGCTCCGTTCAAGATTTGTAGGGCTCTTCAATTACCAGAAGCTTGTGTCGGATCCGCGGTTTCTGACAGCCTTCGGAAAGACAATTCTGTTTACGCTGATCACGGTGCCGTCCATTATGGTTGTATCACTGTCGCTGGCCTTGCTTTTGCAAGAGAAAATACATGGGGTCGGCATTGCACGCGCAATGGTGTATTGGCCGTCGATGATAAGCCCCATAATCATCGGTATCGCGTGGCGCTGGATTCTGGGGTATGACACTGGCATTTTGAATTATTTTCTGACCCTTTTTCATATAGATAAACAACCCTGGCTCATTGACAACGCGCGGGCGTTTATTTCAGTGATTGTTGTCTCCATATGGGCACAGACTGGATTTTTTATGGTCATTTTTATTGGTGGCCTCAATACCATACCTGATTCTTACTACGAAGCCGCCAGGATAGATGGTGCAAACAAATGGCAGCAGTTTTCGGGGATCACTCTGCCTTTACTCAGGCCCACGACACTGCTCGTGCTGGTGCTGTCTACCATCAATGCATTCAAAGTGTACCAGCTCGTTACCGTGCTCACCTCGGGCGGACCCGGGCGCGCGACTGCGTTCCTGGTACAGAATATCTATGAAGAAGCATTTTCAAAGCCACTGAGTGTCGGTTATGCCGCAGCGCAATCAGTTGTGTTTTTCTTTGTAATGTTGCTATTGTCTATTGCCCAATTCAAACTCAGCAAGGAAGAATCCGTATGAAAAGCAGAAAGGTTCTCATCGGATTTTTGAAATATGTGATTGTGATTGTTGTAGCTGTTATTTTCTTTTTCCCGATGCTCTGGGTTGTTATCAGCGCATTCAAGGGGGAGAGCGAGCTGTTTCTCAACCCTCCAAGGATACTTCCTGTACATTTTACGCTCGACAATTTTAAAAGTGGCTTGAAATTCGGCAACTTTACCCAGTATTTCGTCAACAGCGCCTACGTGACCATAACGAGCACAATTATAACCGTGATTATCAGCACTATGGCGGGCTATGGTTTTGCGAAATTCAAGTTTCCCGGGAGGGATGTTCTTTTTATTGGTGTGATGGCGACATTGATGTTTTCGCTCGAAATAATCATGATTCCGATGTTTCTGACCTTGAAGGGATATGGGCTTATCAACACATTTATCGGCATAATTATTCCGCCGGCGGCTACGCCGACAGGTATTTTCCTTCTGCGGCAACATATGCGCAGTATCCCCGATGAGCTTTTAGAAGCGGCAAAGATCGATGGGGCAAATGAATATCAAATCTTTACAAAGCTAATTGTGCCGCTATCGGTGCCAGCCATATCGACACTGACAATATTCAGCTTTGTCTGGCGCTGGAATGATTACCTCTGGCCATTTCTCGTGATCAATGACGACAAGAAACGGACGGTCCCACTCGCGCTTGCCAATTTTGTCGGGCAATATGCAGTTAGATGGGGAGACCTTCTCGCAATGACGACACTTTCGATTATCCCGACGCTCATCATTTTTCTGATTTTTCAGAAATATTTCATAAAAGGAATAAGCATGACAGGGCTGAAGGGGTAGCTGGATGCCGTCATCAATCGAGAGAATTGACGTCCTTGTAATTGGCGCGCATCCCGATGATGCAGAAATCGGCGCAGGCGGCTTTCTTCTGGCAGCCAAGAACAGAGGCTATCGTACGGGAATTGTCTGCATATCCGATGGATCTGCCGGGGCTTCTGGCGATGTCAGCCAGAGGAAAAGGGAAGCTGAAAATGCCGCCTTCGTTCTTAAAATAGATGCGCTGCATTTTCTAGGTATGGAGGATCTGCATATTCCATTCGAAAGAACTGCAGAATTGATTGAAAAGCTCCTTGTCGAAATGCGGCCCGGTCTGATTTTGACACATTCGCCTGACGATTGGCACCCTGATCATCGGCTTGTTTGGCAAATTGTCGATGCAGCCTGGGCGCTTGCCAACAGAAGAAGCCGCCATGGAGAAGACCGCATCGAGAGGCCTCGAATGCTGCAATTTTCCACAGATGTATTGCGGGCGCACAAGCCGGCACTTCTTGTCGATATCAGCGCTTTTGCGGAAGAAAAACAGAAGGCGCTTTCGTGTCACGCTTCACAGAGCGAAATCGTGAAAAATGTATTGGCCTTCAACGCACTGTGGGGCGCATCAATCGGCGCTCTCTATGCTGAGCCTTTTTTTACCCCCGAACCGCTCGTGCTTACCTCATCACTGGGTTTGCTTGAAAAGCTATGAGTCGATTACACGATATCGGCAATGGGTGGCTCGCGGGCGATGCTCCTTTTCTTCTTCCGTTTTCGGGGAGCCGTTTGCAGGGGTTTTTCAATCATCGGGGCGCTCTGGAAATTGCGCTGTGGGGTGCGGGCAAAATAGGCTCATTGTATGTAAGAGCAGCAGAGCGCGCCGTGGGGCGCAGGAGCTTTGTTGAATATCGCGTTTCTCCTAATGTGCTGGAACTGAAAAGCGAAACACGCACCGTGCGATTGTCTGCGATGGTGGATGAGCCGGTTATTGTTGTGTATCAGGAGAGCCGTGGCGATCCGTTGGATCAGAACATAACATTCGTACCTGCAAAGAATTATCTATGGCAAACAGAAAGCGGCAAACAGATACATACATCATTCATTTTTGGAGAGAGCGCGAGGCTGTCGGCGATACATGAAGAGCTCTATATATATTATGAAAATAGCGTGCATGATTCTCAAGGCAAAAAACTACGCGTTTCCTTTTTTGTGATTGGTTCGGCCCAAGAAACCAAAAGGGCGCTTGAAAAGCTCAAGTCGCATATACACAATCCTTCCGAAGCAAACGCGTTTGTGGCTCGCTCTATCCCCGCCGAGCAGTACATGTCGAAATTGGCGCACCATAAGCTTTCGGAACATTCCTGTACCACTCAGGCAATCCACTGCTTTCATGCGGCATTCTCCTGCGTAAAAAGCGACGATTCCGGGAATTTTGCGGGAATTGCGGCCGGCATAGGCTACTCCATTCCTGCTCGAAGCTATTTCAGGGATTCGTACTGGACATGCCTGGCGCTTCTGCCATTTACGCCCGACATCGTGAGGCAGCAGATCCTTTTTCTCGAGAAAGGCGTGTATGAGAATGGTGAAGCGCCATCAGGCCTGATTTTCCCTACCGATGCAGGTATGCGGTATTGGGAAGAGCGCAAGAAAGCTGACCCAGCTTTGGCTCGCGATCATGTACGGCCGCTCGATTGGTGGTCGGATCACTTTGATTCACCGCTATTTTTTGTCAATCTGGTTTTCGACTATATTGATTTCACTGCTGACTGGTCTATTTTGGATGAAGGTACTGGCCAAACCATTCTGGAAAAAATCCGCACTATCTTTTCCGGATACAAGGCTTTGGAAGACGCAGATGGAGTTCCTGTAAAACCATTTCACGACCGGGATTGGGCAGACAATGTATTCAGACAAGGGGCAGTTACCTACGATGTGGCACTTTATTATGGGGCGCTCGCAAAAGCTTCAAGGCTCGATGGGGCTTTCGCTGCACGTGCGCAGGCACTGCGCCGCGCCGCTGCCAAGCGCCTTTGGCTTGATGATAAAGGCTATTTTGCTGAATTTGTGCAGTCAGATGGCTATGCAGAAACACATTTGGCAATAGAAACCATTACCGCAATTCATTTCGGCTTGGCCACAGAAGAACAATCAAGAAAAATCCTCAAGGCGGTGAAACAACTCCTCTTTACAAGGAATAATCAAGCACAGCCATTCGGCGATTGGGGAGTCATGTCGGTTTTTCCTGGATATTCGGCGCGTACAAAAAGAAGAGGTAAATCCTTATTCCCTTATCGGTATCACAACGGTGCAGATTGGCCATATTGGGACGGACTTTTGGCCTGGATTCTTGTGGAGCGGAACGATCCAGATTATCAATATGCCTTGACACGTTGGTGGGAATATGGGCTCGAGCAAGGATGGCCAGAACCAGTCGAGTACTTTTCTCCACCATTTGGCAGAGGGTCCCCTTTACAAGCATGGAGCAGCCTCAGCCTCAGAGCGATATATGAGGCGAAAAAGAAAAAGCTTCTGTAAGGCGTATCTGGAACCGATCATTGTTTCAAACTGAGAGGCAACGCCACTGTGGCTCTCGTCCCCTCACCCACCGCACTCGAAATCTCGATCTGCCCGCCATGGGCTTCGGCTATTTCATGGGCTATTGCAAGGCCAAGACCAGCGCCGCCGTGAAGCCGGGATCGATCGCTTTCCACCCTGTAAAAAGGCTGAAAAAGAAAAGGAATTTCGCTCTTGGGGATTCCATGTCCATTGTCGCTGATCTCTATAACGGCTGCCTTTCGCGCCTGTACCTGCTTTATTGAGATTGAGAGCATGACCTCAGTATTCGAGAACTTGACCGCATTGTCCAGAATGTTGAGAAACAGTCGCACGAGATAATCGCGAACGCCCTCAATTTCCACATGATGTTCGTAATCCCTTTTTACCGTGACATGTTTGTCCGGAAAGGCCGTGATAATCTGGTCGACACAGGAATCCAGAAGCTCGCCCACATCGATTTTTTCGGCTCTGGATGAGAGAGCAACATTCCCCATCCTTGAAAGCAATAAGAGATCTGCGCTCAGGGATATCAATCGCTCGACATCCCCTTTCATGTTGGTCAAGGCTTCTTCGTATTCTTTGGCAGTTCGTGGCCGCGAAAGCGCCACTTCCAGCTTGCCTTTGAGTGCGGTAAGCGGTGTTTTCAGTTCATGGGCTGCATCAGCGGAAAAACGCTTTTCTCGCGCAAACGAAGCCTCAAGCCTGTCCAGCATCGAGTCGAAGGTAGCGGCGAGGCTTCCAAATTCATCGCTCGGCCCTTGGTAATGAAGGCGGTCGGACAGCCTGTCCTCCCGCACATGTTCAGCAAGATTCTTCATTTCGACAATCGGTTTCAGCGCGGTATTGGCCAGAAACAGCCCACCTGCAGCGGCTATGAGCAGTATGAAAGGCAAACCGACCAGAAATCGCACGATAAAGCTCGATAGCTCTTTATCTATATTGGACAAGGAATTGGCGATTTGCAGGAAATTTTTCGTTTGAGTGCCCGCAATAATGAGCACTGCGGTGACCACCCTGTAGTGCTCTGTCCCCAATTGTATCGTTTGATAGATTGGCTTCGAGTGGTCTCCGAGAGCATGCAGTGCGCTCTGATGTATGGGGATGGCCGGGAAGCCGCTCGCAGAATAGATGACATTGCCGTCCGCATCGAGAATGCGAATTCTCAGGGCAGTCTGCGTCTCGGATAGTGGCTTTATAGGCGTTTTTTCGACGTTTTGGAGAGCTAAATTGCCGTTTTCGACATCCAGATTCTGGATGGTCTGGTCCATGGCAGACAAGAGCCCAGCGTCCATCTGAGAAATAAGGTTTGCTTTGAGCTCGAAATAGCTGAATGTCTGATATGCCAGCAGAGAAATGCTGAAAACGGCAATATACCACAAGGTGAGTCTGTATCTGAATGAAAAAGACCTGTGGAATTTTGACATATGCTATCCTTCCGGAGAAAAGCGATAGCCGACACCCCGAATTGTTTTAATGTAGCTGTGCGAGGGATCTTCATCGATTTTCTTTCTTAGATAGCCGATATAGACATCAACTACGTTGGATCCGGCATAGGCATCGAAATTCCAGATATGCTCCGCTATCTGAGTTCGCGTAAGCACTTGGCCAGGGTTGCGCATGAAATACTCAAGGATACTGAATTCGCGTCCGCTCAGTTCGATACGTTCTCCCCTGCGGCGGAATTCGTGCTTGATGGTATCGAGCTCGATATCTCCAAATGAAATGGCGGTATCTGTGCTGATGCTCGGTCTTCGCAAAAGTGCTCTGATTCTAGCAAGCAATTCCGCAAACGCAAAAGGCTTTACAAGGTAATCATCTGCACCGGCGTCAAGGCCATGGACCCTGTCATCCACCGTACTCCGGGCAGTCAACATGATGACAGGAGTTTTGATACTCGCCCGCCGCAATTCCCTTACCACTGCAAAACCATTCAATTTCGGGAGCATGACATCGAGCAGAATGACATCGTACTGGGTGGCGAGCGCATAATCGAGGCCTGTCTGCCCATCGTTTGCAATATCAACTGCATAGCCCGATTCTTTCAAGCCCTGCGAAAGGAAATCGACAATACTCTTTTCATCTTCAACGACAAGAATGCGCATAATTGTTGATACTATAAAATTATTGTTCTTTCAGTGTCCAGCCCGGACAGAAAACGCAAAAAGAGGGCGGCCATTTGCTCATCGCGTTTGGCCGCCCTGAATTCGGCAGTATCAGGCTGCCGAATCGGCTATCTCCGAATTACTCCTGGACTTCGATATTGTCAGTATCTGCAGCCGATTGAGATTCGGAACTCTCCGCCACGGCTTCGGTTTCCTTGTTCTTCTCGTCTTTTTCGTCATTCTCGACCGAAGCGCTCTCTTCCTGGGATTCTGCGCCGTCGTTCTCTTCACCTTCGAACTCATGCTGTCCTTCCTGATCCGCCTGAGCAGTACCTGCAGGAGCAGCGGGTGCCGTTGATGTTGCTGCCGCAGGTGCAGTAACCGGCGGGGTTGCACTGGCTGACTGGGCAGAAACGCCCAACAGCCCGATGAGTCCGACCATCAGGGCCAGAATCGCAATTTTCGCCTTTTTCATAATGACCTCCTCGTCATTTGTATTTGGCACGGTGTCTCCGTGTCATGTACATAAATCTATAGGGGTCATATGAGAAGAGGATGAAAGAAAAATAAGAGTTTTTTAATAAATCGGGGAATTCTGGCTGTGCAAAAAAGCAGTATTGCACGAGGCGGTTCGGCGCGATTCTAATTTCTTGTTAAGGAAATGAATAGTGCCGGCTACTTTTTAGGCGCATCTTTTGCATCGCCGCGCGGCTTTGCATATTGCTCCCAGCCGGCAAAGGGCACATATTCCAGGGCAGCAAGTTTTTCTCTGGCGCGGTCCGCATAGATCCAGATTCGATGATCGATGACATCGAAATGAGCATCCAGTTTTTGGACTCCCTTGAAAGCGGCAGGCATGTTGTCAAAATATGTTGGTTCGGCGATTGTCACATAGGGGCCGTCAAGTAGCATCAAGAGCATGCCGGCCTGGGTATAGGGGCTTTCGGGATAGAAGGACTTCGGAGGCAAAAAAGGCACAGGATCATAGGCCGACACAACTCGAATGACCGGCAGCGATTCGAATTGCTCCCATCCTTCGTCGTCGGTGACTTTCGGCGGCCCCGATGCCAGAATTTTCTCCACTGTGTATCCATTTTTTGTCAAAAGCATTCCTACGATAATCGCTTCCGCGGCTCCGAGCGAGTGCCCTGCAACAACGATTGGCATTTTCGGTTTGAGGCGCGGCTCGAGATCGTTAAAAACCGCCAGAGCGGCTTTTTCAAAACCATGGTGCAGGTTGATGCCCAAAATCGGGCTGCGGTCTTTCCAGTATTCCAGGTCGAGAATGGCATTCCGCAGGTTATGCGTTCCCCGGATAACGACATACTGTAATCCTTGGTCCGAATCGACTGCATAGGCATAGCGATTTGCTGTCGCAGGGATTTCCCGGACAACAAGCTCGTCGAATTTGTCTTGCCAGTCAGTATTCACTTTGGCTGCAGGGTCAAGAAACAGCGAGCGCTGCAAATCCAGAAGCCGCACAAGGTCTTCTATTGTAATGTTGAAGCCAAGAGCTTGCAGCGAATCATGTTTGGCTGCTGGAGCAGGGCTCGCTTCCTGGGCAGGGATGAAGCTTACAATAAGCCCCGCGAAAAGCAACATACTCAGGAATAAATACAGCCGTTTGAACTGATGACAATTGCACATACAAAAATTGTAGCAACAATTGTATCTGGATGCCAGCTTATGTGTATGGTTTTGAGCTTTTCGGTGCGGCCTTTGGATCTCTGTAATGCGCGCTGCGTCTATTCCATATTGGCTATAATTTCCTTCCCAAATTCAGAACAAGAAAGCATTGTCGCCTCTTCCATCTGGCTGGCCAGATCATAAGTCACGCGCTTTTTGGCAATTGCGCCCACCATACCTTTCTGAATCATGTCAGCGGCCTCTTTCCACCCCAGGTGCTCAAGCATGAGCGCTGCGCTCAGGATAATCGAACCGGGGTTCGCCTTGTTCTGCCCCGCCAATTTCGGCGCCGTCCCATGGGTCGCTTCGAACACAGCAGCATTATCCCCAATATTTGCTCCAGGGGCCATACCGAGGCCGCCGACCTGCGCGGCGCATGCGTCCGAAAGATAATCTCCATTCAGGTTTGTCGTTGCAATTACTGAATATTCCTCGGGCCTTAGGAGCAGTTCCTGGAACATGGCATCAGTGATGACATCTTTGATGGCTACTTTGCCGGGCGCGGGAGCTGCCTCTGTCCCCTGGATGGTCTGCTCGGAAAATTCTTTTTGTGCGAGTTCATAGCCCCATGTACGGAAGGCTCCCTCGGTATATTTCTGGATATTGCCTTTGTGAACCAGGGTGACCGATGGGAGCCCCATTGCAAGAGCATACCGGATTGCCCGGCGAATGAGACGCTTCGAGCCTGTTTCGCTTATAGGCTTTATGCCAATGGCGGTTGCGGCGATATCCTCGATCTTTCTGCCTTCATGTGGTGTTGCGTTGATTGTCTCGATGATGGCGCGAGCTTCGGGGCTGCCGGCTGGCCATTCTATGCCTGCATACACATCTTCGGTATTTTCGCGGAATATGACCACATTGAGCCGTTCGGGGTGTTTCATTGGCGAGGGCACGCCCGGGAAGTAGCGCACAGGCCTGACGCATGCATACAAATCGAGTTCCCTGCGCAGCGCCACATTGATCGAGCGAATCCCACCGCTCACGGGGGTTGCAAGGGGCCCTTTGATCGCTACTTTGTATTCGCGGATAGCTGCAAGGGTTTCCGTGGGAAGCCATTCATTTTCGCCATAGACAGAAAGAGCTTTTTCACCTGCGTAAATTTCGAACCAGTGAATTTTTCTTTTGCCGCCATATGCCTTCTGCACGGCCGCATCAACGACCGCGCGCATGACAGGGCTTATATCCTTGCCGATGCCGTCTCCTTCGATGAAAGGAATGATTGGATTATCCGGGACCTTGAGCGAACCGCCTTTGTCAATCTCGATTGCGCTGCCCTCTGTGGGCGCCGTCAGCTTGGAAAACGCTTTCATGGTTGGCCTCCTGCTAATCTGAATTGCAGTCTGAAGTCTCAGATTTTGCATATTTGTGTTTTTCGAACTCACAGCGTGCCGCATTGAGCGCACCGCCTGCGCGCAGAATTTCGATCTGGCGCTCCGAAAGGCCGTGCTTTGTCATGAATACGGCGCCCGTCGTCAGATTCTGTACTTCGATTCTGTTGCTTTGCAAGCCCTCGAAAAGGTTCAAAATAGCGAGCCTGTTGCCCTGCCTGATTTTTTCAGCATCCTGAGGGGTTTCAAAAATCAGTGGCACTATGCCGGCGTTGACAAGGTTCTGCCGGTGGATTCGGGCATACGATTTTGCGATAACTGTACCAACTCCCAGATAGCGCGGGGACAGAGCTGCGTGTTCCCTGCTTGAGCCTTGGCCATAATTCTCTCCAGCAACCAGAATGCCGCCCGAGGCAGCGCGCGCCCTCTTGGGGAAGGAAGGATCGATTGCACTGAAGCAGTATTCCGAAATTGCAGGCAGATTCGAGCGAAGGGACATGATCTTGCTGCCTGCAGGCAGAATATGGTCTGTCGTAATGTTGTCGCCCATTACAAGGAGCACTTCGCCTTCGATTGTGTTGGGAATAGGCTTGAATTCGGGAAGAGGTAGTATATTGGGACCACGCCGTATGCTCTGAGAACGCCCTTCCGGCTTCGGGAAGATGATCATAGCATCGTCCACCGCAAAGCGTTCGGGCACAACAGGGGGTTCAATGTTGCCCAGGTCGCGCGGATCGGTAATGACGCCCATAATGGCGGAAGCTGCCGCAGTTTCTGCGCTTACAAGGTAGACGAAGGCATCTTTTGTGCCTGAGCGGCCTTCAAAGTTGCGATTGGACGTGCGCAATGAAATGCCGCCTGTTCTCGGAGCCTGGCCTATTCCTATGCACGGCCCGCAGGCGGATTCAAGGATGCGCGCTCCTGCCTCGATCAGGTCAGTCAGAATGCCTGCGCGGCTGATCATGAGCAGGGTCTGTCGCGAGCCTGGTGCAATAACCAGACTGGTTTTCTCTGCTACATGGCGCCCCTTCAGAATTTTAGCGCTCATCGCCAGATCATAATAAGAAGAATTTGTGCAGCTTCCGATAAAGCACTGGTCGACAGGCGTTCCGGCAACGCTCCGTACCGGGACTACCTTGTCAGGCATATGCGGGAGCGCAATGAGCGGCTCAAGTACCGAAAGGTCAATTTCAATTTCCTCGTCATATGCTGCATCCGGGTCGGCAGAGAGCGGGATAAAATCCTGTCCGCGGCCTTGCGCTTCGAGGAAACGTTTTGTCTGCTCATCGCTCGGGAAGACCGAGGTGGTAGCGCCCATCTCCGCCCCCATGTTCGCAATAGTCGCTCTCTGCGGAATGGTGAGCGTTTTCACACCTTCGCCGGAATATTCGAATATTTTGCCTACACCGCCTTTTACCGTGAGCCTGCGCAAAATTTCAAGAACAATATCCTTTGCGCTTACCATTGGCCCGAGCCTTCCTTTGAGATTAACCCTCACGATCTTCGGATAAGGAAAAGAAAACGGAAAACCGGCCATTGCTAGCGCGACATCGAGTCCGCCTGCTCCGATAGCCAGCATCCCGAGCGCTCCTGCCGTGGGAGTATGGCTGTCGGATCCAAGTAGCGTTTTCCCCGGAACGCCAAAGCGCTCCAGATGGACCTGGTGGCAAATCCCGTTGCCCGGCCGCGAAAAAATAATTCCATATTTTGCAGAGACATCCTGAAGGTAGTTATGGTCATCCGCATTTTCGAAGCTGACCTGGAGCGTGTTGTGATCGACATAGCTTACCGATCGTTCGGTTTTTATATGGTCGATACCCAAGGCTTCGAACTGTAGATAGGCCATGGTGCCAGTCGTATCCTGCGTGAGCGTCTGATCGATTTTGATCAGCACTTCCTTGCCCGATGACAGCGAAGCGCCTCTTTCTGCATCCGCTAAAGATACATTCACGGCATGACTTTTGATGAGCTTCTGAACCAGATTCATTCCCGCCATATATTCCTCCTGCAAACCGAACGATTTTCACTTTACAGAATTGCAAACCGGCTGCAGTATATAGATTTTATATAAAATACGGAATATCCAAGCCGCGAGGTATTGCATAATTATGCAAAAAATGTTTAATTACATTGCATTTCCAGGCACTGAAACATGGAGGGGCCTATGGATATGCAGTATTATCTCAGCAAAATCTTTGAGAATAACAAAATAGAAGAAGATCTGTACGCCCGTTACGATGTCAAGCGTGGGCTGAGGAACGCCAATGGTACCGGCGTTGTCGTTGGGCTTACGCGGGTTGGCGATGTTCATGGCTATATCATGGATGAAGGCGAACGCGTGCCCGTCGATGGAAAATTGTACTATCGCGGTATCGATGTCGAAATGCTGGTGAAGCACGCGCAGCAAGAAAATCGATATGGATACGAAGAAGCTGTCTACCTTTTGATGTTCGGGAATCTTCCTACAAGAAGCGAGCTTGATGCGTTTACGAGGTATCTCGGAGAAAAACGGGCATTGCCCGATAACTTTGCTGAAGACAGCATCATGAAAGCTCCTTCCCCCAATATAATGAATAAACTGGCTCGCTCGGTGCTCGCCTGTTATGCCTACGATCCCAATCCGGAAGACTTGTCGCCAGGGAATGTGCTGCGCCAATGCCTCGAGCTCATCGCCCGATTCCCTACTATTGTGGCTTATTCCTATATGGCCAAAAAACATTATTACGATCGGGAAAGCCTTTTCATTCATACCCCTGCAGCCAATGGATCGACTGCTGAAACGCTTCTTTCCCTCATACGACCGGACCAGAAATTCACTCGCCTCGAGGCGGAAGTATTGGACCTCGCGCTTATCATCCATGCTGAACATGGAGGCGGCAACAACTCTACCTTTGCCGTTCGCGTCATTACCTCAACGGACACGGACACCTATTCAGCTATCGCCGCCGGCGTAGGGTCTCTAAAAGGGAACAAACATGGCGGCGCCAATATCAAAGTCATGGGTATGATGGAAAATATCAAAGCTTCTGTCAAAGACTGGTCAGACGAAGAAGAAGTGGCGGCTTACCTGGCTAGATTATTGAAAGGCGAGGCGTATGACCGCACAGGCCTCATTTATGGGCAGGGACATGCAGTCTATACACTTTCAGATCCGCGTGCCACGCTGCTGCGCAGCAAGGCGGAAGAGCTGGCAGCAGAAAAGGGTTTCGAAAAGGAGTTCCAGCTCTACAGAACAATTGAACATCTGGTGCCCACGGTTTTTCAGCAAGTAAAAGGCTCTACCAAACCGATTTGCACAAATGTGGATTTCTATTCGGGCTTTGTCTACCAAATGCTGGGCATCCCCGAAGAACTATTTACCCCGCTCTTCGCAATCAGCAGAGTGGCAGGCTGGTGCGCCCACCGAATGGAGGAAATAGTAGCCGGCGGTCGTATTATCCGCCCGGCAAATAAATGCGTGCAGCCGAGGCTGGCGTATGTTCCTCTTGCTGAAAGGGGATGAGAAGGCAAGCGACACAGGGCGAGCGGTGAGCGAAATCATATCACGTGTGAGCGCCGCCGTCCCGGCTGTATTTTTGCTTCAACTATGTTCCGGCTCGAACCGCCTGCATTCAAGATTCGGTATGTATTTATAATGCTTGTTGTTAGCCGTGATTAAACCATCACATGTTGTGGTGGCATATGCCCGCTCTGCGGCTTCCGCAATGCACTTGGCGCCTTCGATGGGGAATATGGGGTCGAGCAATCCATTCGTCATCATGAAGGGGCGCGGGCTTATCGCCCCAACAACTTCGCGTAAATTTGCTGCGCGAGGATATCGGCTCGCTCGTTGGTCATATAGAAGGCCGGAATATTGAACATGTCGATGGTGCTTGGTGTCATGGCACCAGTCGTCGAAGAGCGGATGCCCCAGTAGCCCAGGTTTTTTGCGGTTTCGATGATCTCTTTGCGGCCCGCGCCGGCGCCGAAAGGAAGTGCGAAATACCTCACAGGCGCACCGATCTTGCTCTCTATCGCCAATTTCGATTCTGAAAGCTCCCTCGGGATTTGGTCTGCTGGAATTTCGTCGAAGCGTTTGTGATCGAGCGAGTGCGAGCCGATAGTGAACAGCTTTTCGCCCTTTGCGTTGCGATAATCCGACATTTGCTTGAGCTGGTCCCAGCTGACATAGCCGGTGGTTCCCACAAAATCAGTGATGATAAAGAATGTTGCCTTGATGTCGTATTGTTTCAATAGAGGAAAAACAACTGCATAGATCGAAAGGTCGCCGTCATCGAACGTGATGATTGATGCGTCGGTGTCGAGCTTTTTCTTGCCGGATTGAATGCCCGGCAGTTCATCGAGGCCAATAATCTGCGTGCGGTTTCTGAGGAACACAAGGTCGTGCTCGAAATTGTAGAGGTCGCGATTGTACTCGCCGCCTGTGCGCCCGAAGACGATGTTGTGGTACATGAGCAGAACAATCTTTGGGTCAGTCCTCTTCGGAACGCGCGCTGCGAGCTGTTCCGGCGTCTCGATGGCAAGCTCTTTGATTGGGTCTTGCTGGCCCTGATCCCACCAGCGAATCGGATCGAGGTAGGAGGGCTTGGGTGCGGTGGCACAGCTTGTCAGCGCGAAGAAGGCAAACAGCAGCGCCAAAGATGACAACTTTACAAGATGATTCTTTTTCATTTGCATGAACCTCAGTCAAAATTTTAAAAGCAAATAATTTTATCACGCCAAGCTATAAAAAACCAGAAAAATAGTTGTCAAGACTCGATAAAATTTCCCCTTTTCTCTATTCTACCAATAGGAAATTTTAATCGAGTCTTGATAATATGGCGGCAAATCCGCTGCAGAATTGATACTTTGTTTCAATTCATAGCTTGCCAGGCTGTAATCAAGCTTGACTTTGGGCGCGAATAGAATAGAATAAATATTCCGTATAGCCGGCGTTGCCGGTGGGACGACTCTAGGAGGCAATCTATGAACAGAAAGAGAAAAGCAATTGCAGGGCTGCTATTTCTAGCAGCACTCTCTGTAGCAGTGGCGGCGAACATACCCAAGGATACGCTTGTCGTCGCAAGCAATAGCGAGATATTCAAGTCATTTGATCCGGGTGTGTGCTTCGAGGTGGAACCATCTGTATATGTCAAGAATATCTATGCAAATCTTGTCACGCTGAAAATGGTGGACGGGGCATTTACGCCTGTCCCGGATCTCGCAGAAAAATGGGAACAATCCAGCGATGGCAAAACATGGACGTTCTACCTCCGGAAAGGGGCAAAGTTTGCGAATGGCGATCCTGTCAAAGCTTCGGACGTCGAATATTCGTATCGGCGAGCCATCACCATCAATAAATCTCCAGCGTGGCTGTTCAAAGATACATTGGGACTTACCGTGGACAGTATCAAAGCAGTGAACGATACGACCGTCACCATTGTCACGAATGGCGCCCCTTCGAACATTGTGCTTTCAGTGCTTGCGGCAAATATCGGTGGTGTTCTCAATGAAAAGGAAGTGCGAGCGCACGAGGTAAGTGGCGACATGGGGCAGGCGTGGCTGACCGATCACAGTGCGGGCGCGGGCGCCTATGTCCTGAAGGAATGGAAGCGCAAAACACAGATTGTTCTGACTGCGAACAAGAACTACTTCAATGGTGAGCCACCAATCAAAACAATTATCGTGCGCGACGTCCCCGAAGCTTCAGATCGCTATTTGTTACTGAAGAAAGGCGATGTCGATGTTGCGTGGCAGATCACGGTTGAGCAGGCCGCTTCTTTGAGAGACAAGAGCGAAGATGTTGCTCTCATTTCGACGCCGGCGCAATCGCTGGAATATGTGGCAATGAATGCCAGCTGGGGTCCTTTTAAGGACAACAGGGTGCGGCAGGCAGTTAAATATGCCATCGATTACGATGCAATCATCAACAAAGTGCGCGAAGGCTTTGCGATTAAAAACCAGCAGTTCCTTGCGATCGGATATTTTGGCTACAAAGAGAGCAATCCGTACAAGCGCGATGTAGAAAAGGCTAAGAAACTTCTGGCTGATGCAGGATATCCCAATGGCTTTGAAGTGGAAATCGTCACCAGCGAATCGGACATCCGCCGCGCAGAGGCTGTCGTTGTACAGTCCAATCTTGCCGATATCGGAATCAAGAGCAATATCGTTGTGATGCCAGCTGCCCAGATGTACGACAAATATCGCAACCAGGGCCTGCAAATGATTGTGGCTGGCTGGGGAATCGATTATCCCGATGCCGATGCGCTTGCAAAACCATTTGCCGACTATACCGTAAAACAACTTGCGTGGAGAAATGCCTGGCTCGACGATAAGGCCGCGGCGATGACCGCTGCTGCCGCCAAGGAAATCAACGATAAGAAGCGCGCGCAAATGTACATCGATCTCGTGCAGTACTGGCAGGTCAACGGCCCCTTTGCGATGCTGTATCAGCCTATCGAGTACTGGGGCATAAGAAAGGAAGTGAAGGGCTACGACAAAGCGTTCGAAGGCTACAACGTGCATTGCAACTTTACGCTGATCAGCAAGTAATTGGATCGCGCCGGGCCGCGGCTTTCAGAAAATTGTAGCTTTCGAAAAACCGCAGCTTTTGATACATTGCCGCCTTCGGCAAGCCCCCATTACTATAAAAGACAAATGACGGCTTTGTTGCTCCAGTCGACAAAAAGCGGCTGGAGCAACTGCGTATTTTTAGTTCAGTGGGGCATCGAACAAACTCGATCAAACAAGGAAAAATGCATCGATGGAATTGAGTAGCTTTATCCTGAAACGCCTGATTCTGATGGTCGTAGTCATTTTCGGCGTGCTCATCATAGTGTTTGTCGTTACCCGAATCATACCTGCCGATCCGGTAGGAGCCATTCTTGGGGGTAATGCGCCGCCCGCGGCTGTCGACGCAATGCGACATCAATTGGGCCTTGATAAGCCCATATTCATGCAACTGCTCGATTATCTGGGGGGCGTACTGCGCGGCAATTTCGGCAATTCTCTGGTGAGCAGCCGCTCGGTCATCACTGATATTCTGGAGTATCTTCCGGCCACAATCGAACTCGCCATATCGTCGATTATTTTTGCTGTCTTGCTGGGGACGACGTTGGGGCTTTTGTCCGCGGTTTTTCGGAACCGGTTTATCGACCATTTTTCTCGTGTCTTTTCAATATTAGGAATATCATTGCCGGGATTCTGGCTTGGTTTGATATTGATTTTGTTTTTCTATTATCGTTTGGGATGGCTCCCGAGCGGAGGTCAATATGACATGTTTCTTTCCCCTACGAGAGTAACCGGGCTCGTTTTGTTGGATTCAGTCATCACTGGGGAATGGAATGTGTTCTTTAATGCAATCAAACACCTTATCTTGCCGACATTTATTCTTGGCTATAGCAGTACGGCTTCAATTGCGCGCATTATGCGTGCAAGCATGCTCGATGTACTGCACCAGAACTATATCCGCACGGCGCGGGCCAAAGGGCTTCCTAAAAAAACCGTTATTCTGCGGCACGCTCTGCGAAATGCGCTTATTCCGGTGGTAACCATTATCGGACTTGAATTTGGTGGACTTTTGAGCGGCGCGGTGCTCACCGAGACGATTTTCAGCTGGCCGGGGCTGGGGCGATATATTGTCAATTCGCTTTTGACGCTGGATTATCCGGCAATAAGTGGAGGCACCATTTTCATAGCTTTGATTTACTCGGTCGTCAACCTGGTTGTTGACATTCTGTATGCGGCTTTGGACCCGAGGATGCGGGCTTGAGGAGCAATGAAACTATGAGAAAACCATCTTCGGACAAAAAAATAAGCGGGCAGTCGGCTTTTCGGGAGTTCTTGCGCGAAAGAAAGCCAATGCTGGATGATGTTCGCCATACTGTCTATCTATGGAAAAAAACGCCGCTCGCGCTGGTCGGAACAGTGATAATATGCCTGTTTCTGCTGGTTGCGCTGTTTGCGCCTCTGCTTGCGCCGTATAGCCCGATAGCGACTGATCTTTCCCGCAAGCTGGAAGCGCCGAGCGCGGCCCATCCTTTTGGTCTCGACCAATTCGGGCGGGATGTGCTTAGCCGCGTCATCATGGGCACGCGGATTGAAGTGAGCATTATTGTCATCATATCGGTGATAAGCATTGTCATCGGGCTGATTGTCGGCATTGTCGCCGGATATTTCGGCGGAATTATCGATGAAATTCTTATGCGCATCACCGACATATTCCTTGCGTTTCCCAGACTTGTGCTGGCAATGGCCTTTGCGGCGGCTTTGCGGCCGACGCTCACGAATGCGATTATTGCGATTTCTCTTGTGGAATGGACGGTGTATGCCCGCCTTGCGCGCGCGGAGGCCATGAAGATTCGTTCCCAGCCGTACATTGAAGCAATACGGGCGGTAGGGGCAAGCAACATAAAAATTATGGTTTTTCATGTTCTGCCAATGTCGATTTCGCCCATTATCGTGCAGCTTACCATGCGAATGGGGACAATTATTCTCACCGCGGCCAGCTTGGGTTTTCTTGGTTTGGGCGCACAGCCACCCTTGCCGGAATGGGGGGCGATCGTCAGCGATGGGCGCAGTTACCTCATGAACAATTGGTGGATCACCGCGTTTCCGGGCATGGCAATTGCGGTCACCGTGCTTGGTTTCAATCTGCTCGGGGATGGCATACGCGACATTCTCGACCCGAGGATCAGGAGATAGTGATGGAGCAACAGCGGGGAGATTTGCTTGACATTTCCGGCCTGAGGGTTGTGTTTAATACCTATGCGGGGCAAGTAAAAGCGCTCAATGGCGTCGAGCTCTGGATGAATCACGGGGAGCGTTTGGGCGTTGTCGGCGAGACAGGCTGCGGCAAGTCGGTGACTGCTTTATCGGTTATGCGCCTGATCGAGGAACCCGGGGAAATAACGAGCGGTGCTCTTTGGTTTGAGGGTAGGAACCTGGCGCAGTTATCCGAGAACGACCTGAACAGCATCCGCGGGAAAGATATCGCAATGATTTTTCAGGAACCTGTCGCCGCGCTCAATCCGGTCATGAAAGTCGGCGCGCAGATCGTCGAGAATATCGAGTGCCAGCGACGTTCGGCGGATGCGGGGCAAATTCCGGACAAGAGAGCATTCTCCGAAATAATGCGGGACATGCTTGGGCGTGTCGGGCTCGATTGGCAGCGGACTGAGAACCTGTATCCGCATGAATTGAGCGGCGGCATGGCGCAGCGAGTAATGATCGCCATGGCACTTTCGTCCAAGCCCAAGCTTCTGATTGCGGATGAACCGACTTCGGCCCTCGATGTCACGATTCAGGCGCAGATACTGAATCTTCTGAATAAGCTGGTAAGAGAGACGCAAACGGCGGTTTTGCTTATCACGCATGCGATGGGGGTTGCGGCGCAGTTCTGCGATTTTATCGCGGTGATGTATGCCGGCAATGTCGTCGAGTATGGGTCCGTTCAGTCGATTTTCAGAAATCCCTTGCACCCCTACACAAAAGGGCTATTGAACGCGGTGCCGAAAATAGGCAGAACCGACGAGCTCCAGAGCATTCCCGGAATTGTGCCGGATCTGATCGATCCGCCGAGCGGATGCCGTTTTCATCCTCGATGCCCGTACCGCAAACCCGATTGCGACACATTGGAACCAACGCTCCGGGCAGCCAAAACAGAGCCGGCGGCAGACAGGCATCATGTCGCATGCTTTTTGTACCAGAACGATGCGTAAGAGGAACAGACTGCGATGCAATCAAGTACAAGCGATGATATGTTGCTGCAAGTAAGTCACCTGCAGAAATTTTTTGCTGTGAGGAAAAATCTGTATTCCAAGCCGCTGTACGTGAAAGCGGTTGATGATTGCAGCTTTTCGATTCAAAGAAATACTGTGTTCGGCGTGGTGGGCGAATCCGGCTCGGGCAAGACGACGCTTGGCCGCGTGCTGCTTCGCCTTATCGAAGCAACGGGCGGATCAGTCCTATTCGACAATACCGACATACTCTCGCTGAACACGCAGGAGCTTAGGCTTTTCCGGCGCAGAATGCAGATCATTTCGCAGGACCCTTATAATTCTCTCCACCCCAGAAAAGTGGTAAAGAAACTGATCGGTGAAGGCCTGCAAATTCATTTTCAGCTTTCCGCCCAGGAAATCGATACGCGTGTGCGGGATATTCTCACGCTGGTGGGGTTGAGGGAAGAGCACATGTATCGCTATCCGCATGAATTTTCAGGTGGGCAGCGGCAGAGGATTGCCATTGCGCGGGCCTTGGTGCTCAAGCCGGAATTCATTGTTCTGGATGAACCTACGTCGGCGCTGGATGTTTCGGTTCAAGCGATCATTCTCAAGATGCTGAAAGACCTGAAAAAAGATTTTGCTCTGACCTATATGCTGATAACCCACGATCTCGCGGTCATTGACTATATGGCTGATTATGTGGCGGTGATGTACCTGGGGCAGATCGTGGAATCAGGCTCGAAAGACGATATTTTCAAAAGAACTGCGCATCCGTATACAAGCCTACTCATAGACTCGGTGCCGCCTCCTACTCCAAGCGAGCATTGGAGCGGGCACATTCTGAATGGAGAAATCCCGAGCCCCATCCATTCGCCCTCGGGCTGCAGATTTCATCCTCGCTGCCCGCAGGCCAAGGAGATATGCAAGACAGCGGAGCCCGAGGTCGTTGAAGTGCAGCCTGGCCATGTGGTCATGTGCCATTTCCCGCTTGGGTCGTAGGGAGAGGCGGCGTCCGGCGGGCACCCTTGCACCAGGCGCGCGAAAATTGCCGACGGAGGCCCGCTGTATTAGACGCGCCAGTTGGAAGCCCGCCTGATGCCAAGCGCCCGGCGCATGATGCGCGCCGAGCACGCGCTGTATCTCGCGCGCCAGCTCTCAGCCGACTTTGTGGTATCTATCGCGCTCGATATAGAGGTCAATCCCCTTCGGGCCGACCCGGAATTCTATCGGCAGGCGCACCCCTTCTGTTAGTGTATAGAATCGAAAATTTCGCAGATAATCGTCTTCCGGGATAAGCGGCACCACCGAATCGATGAACGGATTTTTCTGTTCAAGGTAAAGAAGTCCGCCCTTGGCGAAAATCCGCACGCTGACAGCGCTGCG
The DNA here is from genome assembly GCA_009768935.1 of Rectinema subterraneum. Classification (GTDB taxonomy): domain Bacteria; phylum Spirochaetota; class Spirochaetia; order Treponematales; family Rectinemataceae; genus Rectinema; species Rectinema subterraneum. The sequence continues at coordinate 904 of WESA01000005.1, read as the reverse complement.
GTATGTTTCATACGTTCCGGCCAGAAGGTTCATTCGCTTCTTGATGTCGAAGACTGGAATCGCTTCGTAAGGGTCTTGCCCAAGGAGGGCGGCCAGGATTCCCTCCGCGATGGTCGCATGCGGCATTCCTGAGGAATTCGCGGCGAGCATGACGCTCATGCGCTTTTCCGGAAGGAAGGCGGCGTAGGCGGTGGACACTTCTATGGAACCACCGTGGGCGACCATTTTGTGCCCGAGGAAATTGTCGGTGATCGTCCAGCCGTACCCATAGCCATTGCTGCCATAGTAACCGGCTGGGCGGTCGATATACTTTGTCTGCATTCTGCCGAGCGTCTCCGGCTTGAGAAGGGGCGCAGCGTTCCCGGTAAGTGATACGTTTTCCGAAATCGCTGCGCGCCCGGGCTTGGCAGCGCGGCCCGGCATATTCGCGCTCAAGAATTTCATCATGTCGCGGACCGAGGAAATAAGCCCGCCAGCAGCGACAATAAAAGAAAAATCCGGGATAAGCCCGATATCCGGATACGGGAATTCCGCAGGCACAATCGTGCCATCCGGCTTTGCCCAGTAGGGGCGCATTTTGTCCGCGTCGCGCTCATACTCAGAGCGGACAAACGTGCTGCGTTCCATTCCGAGCGGCTTCAAGATATTTTCAGCGATGAACTGATAGAACGGCATGCCGGATACCGTCTGGATGATGTGACCGAGCATTCGGTAACTCTCGTTGCTGTAAAAAAATCTCTCGCCTGGCAGTGCGGAAATTTCATCCTGGGCTCCATTCACCCAGCGGTAGAAATCTTCGGCGCTCGCTAGTGGGACGCCGGTCTCCAGCCCAAGCCCCTGCTGCAAAAGAATTTCAGATGTCGAAAGAGACGGAAGGCCCGAAGAATGCGTCAGAAGGTGGTGA